>JBBRZK010000050.1:0-31418 GCA_038236775.1 Gemmatimonadales bacterium | reverse complement strand
CGCTAGGTTCGCGCGTCACCGTCTCGCGTCCCAGTCGGTCAGGGGCGCGTCGAGGATCGCGGACTGCACGGCATCGGCCACGTCACGGCGGAGCTGCACGTGCCGCGTGCTGGTGCCGCGTGAGTTCACGCGGTTGGTGAGCAGGACGATGAAGAGCCCACGCTCCGGGTCGATCCAGATGGACGTGCCGGTGAAGCCGGTGTGGCCGAAGCTGCGCGGCGAGAAGTAGCGGCCCGCGCTGGACTGCGGCGCAGGGGTGTCCCATCCCAGCGCGCGACTCGACGTCGAGCCCTGGCCTGCGGTCCAGCGCGCCACGGTGGATGGCCCCACGATGCGAACGTCTCCGTAGGTGCCGCCATCGAGCAGCATCTGCGCGAAGATGGCCAGGTCGCGTGCCGTGGAGAACAGGCCGGCGTGCCCCGATACGCCGCCGAGCGCCCACGCATTGCCGTCGTGCACGATGCCCTGGAGCAGTCCGCCGCGGGAAGAGTCCACCGCGGTGGGCGCGATGCGACGGCGCAGCGCCACGTCCGCCGTATCGGGCAGGAACTGCGTGTCCATCATGCCCAGCGGATGGAAGAGTCGCGCGGCGGCGTACTGGTCGAGCGGCGCGCTGGTGATGCGCTCGAGGACCGCCTGAAGCACGACCATGTCCCAGTCGCTGTACACGGTTGCCGTGCCGGGTATGGACTGCAGCGGCCGCGCGTTGATCTGCGAAAGGAAGTCGGCGCGACCGCGATGGGACAGGTAGAGTGGCGCGTAGGACTCGAGGCCGCCGCTGTGGGTGAGCAGCATGCGCACCGTGATCCCGGCCTTGTCCGGCGCGTCGAACTCGGGCAGGTACGAGTGCACCGTGCGGCCAAGGTCCAGCTTGTGTTCTTCCTCGAGGATCATCGCGATGGTGGTCGTCGCAACGACCTTGGTCAGCGACGCGAGATCGTAGAGCGTGGTCGGCTGCGTCGCCGGCGAATCCGGCGCGTAGTCGAGGGACCCGTAACCCCTGAGGTGCACGAGCCGTCCGAAGCGGCCCACGGCGAGCGCTGCGCCCGGCGCTGCACCTTCCGCGATAGCTGCGCGCACGATGCTGTCGAGGCGCGCGGAGAGACCTGCATCCATGCCAACGGTGACGGGTGCCGCCTCGACCAGCGTTGGCACCGACGCCAGTCGCGCCGGCGGTGCGACGATGGGTGCCGGTGGCGTCGTGACAACCACGGGGCGCGGTGCGACGACGGGCGGAGCGGAGGAGCACGCGGCGCCGAACGCGACCGCGAGCAGTGCGGGACAGGGTAAACGCATGACGAGTCGAAGGATACGGAAAGGGAATCGAGCGCAGCTCGTACGTATGGCGCGGCAAATGCGCGAGGGCATCGCACGCCGCCGTCCGTGGTCGTCGAAGCGCGAGGACACAGGCATAGAGCCCGCCGGCCACACGCCGACGGGCTCGAGTCCTATTGGCAGATCGCGCGCCGCGTCCCCTGTCGTGCCGGTGCGGCGTGTAGTTACTTCGCCTGAATGCCGCTCGATCTCGCGCTCTCCACCAACACTCCAGCAGCCGCCCTCGAGCTTCGGCAGGCGCAGCCACTCGGCGACCGTCGTCACCTTGCCGCCTTTCTCGTCGTGCGCTCAGGGGTCTTTGCCGCGGCGCTTCCATTCGTGTTCACCAGTCTCGACCTGGCGTCGTTCGGAGAGGCGCTGGACACGGTGGCGCGGCTGCGATCCGGGGTCGTGCGCGAACTCATCGACATGAACGCGTGAGGTTCTGCTTGCCAATGAAGACATCGATCCCGTTCGGTCTCCTGGTGACCGCAATGTCCGTCGGCTGCGCGGCCTCGTCGCGCGTGGTGCCGGCGACACCGGGCGCTGTGACCCACCGTCTCATGCCCGCGCCGGAAACCGTGGCCTGGGGCTACTACGATGCGGCTGCGACGCCCGTCCTCCGCATCAACTCTGGCGACGTCGTGGAGATCGGCACGCTGCTGACGTCGAGCCCGACGCGTCTCGAGGGAGCGGGCGTCGCGCCGCAGGACGTGGAGCAGGCACTGCGTGACATCTACGCGAAGGTCACCAACAAGGGCCCCGGCGGGCACATCCTCACCGGGCCGATCTACGTGAACGGCGCAGATTCCGGCGACGTGCTCGAGGTCCGCATCAGGAAGATCGACCTCGCCATTCCGTACGCGTACAACGCCTTCGGTGGGAAGAGCGGCTTCCTGCCGGAGGACTACGGCTACGCGAAGATGCGCATCATTCCGCTCGACGCGAAGGCGGGGGTGGCGCACTTCGCGCCCGGCATCGACGTGCCGCTCGCGCCGTTCTTCGGCAGCATGGGGGTCGCGCCGCCGCGCCGCTTCGGACGCCTGAACAGCGCGCCACCTGGCATCCACGCCGGCAATCTCGACAACAAGGAGCTCGTCGCCGGCACCACGCTCTTCATCCCGGTGCACACGGCAGGCGCGCTCCTCGAAGTGGGCGACGGCCACGCCGGCCAGGGCAACGGCGAAGTGGACATCACGGCGCTCGAGACGTCGCTCGTCGGCACGCTCGAGGTGATCGTCCGGAAGGACATGCACCTGGCGTGGCCGCGCGCGGAGATGCCCACGCACTGGATCGCGATGGGGACGGACTCGAGCCTGGTGGTGGCCACCAAGACCGCAGTGCGCCAGGCGATCGACTTCCTCGTCACGGAGAAAGGCCTGTCGAAGGACGACGCCTACATGCTCACGTCCGTCGCGTGCGACGTGAACGTGACGCAGCTCGTGGACGGCACCGTCGGCGTGCACGTCATGATCCCCAAGGCGATCTTCGCGGACCGCTCCACGCGGCATGCGCCACGACCCACGGCAGGCGGTACGCCGTGAGCCGCGGGTCGTGGGCGAACGCCGGCGATCAGGGAACGGGCTTGGCCGATGCGAGCTCCCGCACGAGCCGATGCAGGAACTGCTGGCCGTCGAAATAGGACTTCACGAGCATGCGCTCGTCGCGTCCATGGGCGCGGGAATCGGTGGGGTCGCCGAACAGCCCACTCACGCCATAGGTGGGGATGCCCGCGGCGCGGAGGAAGCGTCCATCCGTGGCGCCGGTGGACATGACGGGAATGACGGGAATGGCTGCCCCGAACATGTCGTGCGTGATGCTCGTGACGGGATCCATGAGCTCGGCCATCAGGGGGCTGGGCGGCGCGCCGCTGCGTTCGCGGATGGGGACCGTGGACGCGATGTGAATCCCCGTATCGGCGACAACTTGCGCGATCATCGCGCGCACGTCGTCTGGCGTCTGCGTGGGCACGATGCGGCAGTTCACGTTGGCGGACGCCGTTTGCGGCAGCGCATTGTAGGCGTGGCCGCCGGCGAGGCGCGTGGCGACGCAGGTGGTGCGGAGCATGGAGTTGTAGCGTGGGTCGCGCGACAGGATCGCCGACGCGGCCGAGTCGGACTCGTTCGCGACGATGGCGCGCATGGCCGCCCCCACTTCGGGCGACTCGAGTGCCGCGGTGCGCTCGAAGAAGGTTCGCGAGACTTCGTTCAGCTGCACGGGAAAGCTGTATCGCCGGAGCTTCCCGAGGCCGTCGGTGAGCTGGTAGATCGCGTTGTCCGGGCGCGGTACGCTCGAGTGTCCGCCGCGGTTCGACGTGGAGAGCGTGAAGTTCACCGGCACTTTCTCCGCCGCCTGCACGCTGTTGAGGAAGGGCGCGCCATTGCGCAGCGAGCCGCCCCCGCCTTCGTTGAGCGCGTAGGCCGCATCGATCAGGTCGCGGTTGTGCGCGATCAGCCACTCCACGCCATTCGCGTCGCCGCCCTCCTCGTCCGCGGTGAGCGCGAGAATGACGTCGCGCTTCGGGACCCAGCCTTCCTTCCGGTCCTGGATCATGTTGGCGACGAAGATCGACGCCATCGCCTTGTCGTCGCCGGAACCGCGCCCGTAGAAATAGCCGTCCTTCTCCGTGAGGATGAAGGGATCGATCGTCCAGTCGCTGCGGAGGGCCGCCACCACGTCGAGGTGCGCGAGGAGCAGGATCGGCTTGCCCTGGCCGCGGCCGCGGTACCGCACGACGAGGTTGCCCTTGGTGGGCTTGCCGGGCGGGATGACGAGATGGATGTCACGCGCGGGGAAGCCGGCGGCACGGAAGCGGCGTGCCATCGCCTCCGCGGCCCTGGTGACGGAACCGACGGAATCGACCGTGTTGATCTCGACGAGCTCACGATAGATCTCGCGGGCCTGCCGCTGTTGTGGATCGAGGGTACGGAGCTGGGCCTGCAGCGGCAGCAGGGCGAGGGCCGTGAGGACGAACGCAGACGGAAGAGCGCGCATGCGGATATTGTGGGTGGGAGTCACCGCCACTATCCGTCGCATCGGACGTTCGCGCAAGCTGCAGTGAATCGCGGGTCACGGCGAACCGCCAGTGGATCACCCTGAACCGGATGAATGGATCGATGCGCGTCCTGCTGGTCGAAGACGACACGGAGCTGGCCCACGAAGTCGCCATGGGGCTGCGCGGCGCAGGCGCCCGGGTGGAGCACGCGGCCACCGCGCGCGACGGCCGCCGCATCGCCGAGCGCGAGCAGCTCGACGTGCTGATCCTGGATGTCATGCTGCCTGGGGAATCGGGCTTCTCGCTCTGCCGGTCGCTGCGCGAGGCGGGCGTGCAGACGCCCATCCTCATGCTCACGGCCCGTGACGCCGTGGACGACCGCGTCACCGGCCTCGACGCGGGCGCCGACGACTACCTCACGAAGCCCTTCGCCCTGCAGGAACTCATCGCGCGCGTGCGGGCCCTGAGCCGTCGCCGGCCGCTCACGCCCCGGGTCGTGCGCGTCGCGGACCTGGAAGTGGACCTCGCGGCGCGCCGCGCGCGCCGGGGCGAGCGTGTCATCGAGCTGACGGCCAAGGAGTTCGCCCTGCTCGAATGCTTCGTCCTCCATCCGGGTGTCGTGCTCGACCGCGCAGCGATCACAGCGCACGTGTGGGACGACAATCACGATCCCTTCACGAACGTGCTCGAGGTGCTGGTGCGCCGTCTGCGCCGGAAGATCGACGACGGCTTCGAGCCGAAGCTGATCCACACCATGCGTGGCGCGGGCTACCGGCTCGGCACATGACGAGCGTGGTCTCGCGGCAGCCCCTCGAGCAGCTGCGTCGTCGCCTCACCTTCTGGTACGCAGCGACACTCGGTCTCATCCTCCTGCTACTCGGCGGCGGCTTGTACAGCGTCATTCATTCCCAGCTGGCGCAGCAGCTCGACGACTCGCTGCAACAAGCGGCGAAGGAGCTGGTGCGCGCCGCCCGCATCCGCGAGATGGAGGCGGCAAGCACGCAGGGCGCCGTCGTGGACGCCGTCGACGAACTCCGGATCCCGGATCGCAGCCTCTACCTCCTCGACAGTGCCGGCGCACCGATCTCGCCCGTCTCGGCGAGCCCGGTCATCCGACAGGCGGCGCGACGTGCCGCACAGGGTGGCCCCGTGACCGTGGAGGTGGACACCGACAACGAGCACACCCTTTCATTGCGTGCCGAACGATTCCGGCTCAAGTCGGGGCAGACGCTGGTGGCGGTGGTGGCGGCGGACCAGGTGGAGCTCACGGATCGCTACGCCGAACTGATCGCCGCGTTCGGTGGTGCCGCGCTCGCCGCAATCGTACTCGTTGCCGCCGGTGGCTATTTCCTCGCGAGAAAGTCCACCGCACCAGCGGAACGCTCGATGGCCTACACGCGGCGATTCATGGCCGACGCGGCGCACGAGTTACGGACGCCCATCGCCGTCCTCCGCACGCGGGCGGAAGTGGCGCTCCAGGAGCCGCGCTCGGTGGAGAGCTACGCCGCGGTGGTTCGGGGCATGGGCCACGAGGCGCAGCGCCTGGGCCGCGTGGTGGACGACCTCCTGATGCTGGCGCGGGCGGATGCGGGGGAGCGTCAGGTCAATCGCGAGCCGTTCTTTCTCGACGACGTGGTGCTCGATGCGGCGATGTCGGTGCGCACCCTGGCGCAGGCGGCCGGCGTGTCCCTCGTCGTCGACGAATTCGAGGAAACGCCCATCGTCGGCGACGCGCACCTCGTTCGCGAGCTCGTGGTGGTACTCCTCGACAACGCCGTCAAGTTCACCGCACCCGGTGGCGAGGTGCACGTGACGGTGGCGCCCGAGCCGCAACCGACGCTGAGCGTGACGGACAACGGCTGCGGAATACCGGAGGACCAGCTTCCTCACGTCTTCGAGCGGTTCTATCGCGGGGATCCGGCTCGCCCACGACAGGGCGGAGCGGGACTCGGTCTGTCGATTGCACACTGGGTCGCGTCGGTGCACGACGCGCGGCTGCTCCTCACGTCCAGTGGGGGCGCCGGCACTCGCGCGATCGTCGAGTTTCCGAGGGCAAATTCCGCCCCGGATGGCCGAGCCCGCCTGTCATAGTAGTGACAGGTGACGTCACTAGCCTACACCCCGTGCATGGAATGAATCCCTCGTCGCCGCGCCGGCTCGCGGCACTCGTCGCGCTGCTCACGGCAGTCACGTACCCGGCTGCAGCGCAGCGCGCCGTCACGCGCGCCGACGCGGAGCGCGCTGCCCTGGCGGGCGGGACGCGGATCGCCCTGGCGAGGGCGGATACTGCCGCTGCGCTGGCGCGCCTTCTCTCCGCTCGCGCATTGCCCAATCCCGTATTCGGCGCCACGTACTCCAAGGCGACGCCGCAGAAGCACCTCACGCTCGACGTTCCGGTATTCGACGCACTGTGGACGCGGGGCCTGCGTGTGGGACAGGCGAATGCCGCGGCGCGGGCATCGCGGCTGCTGTTCGCGTCGGAACGCATCGCCGCCCTCGTGGAGGTGGACACGACCTACACGCGGGCGCTTGCCGCTGACGCGCGATTCCGGCTGTCGCGACAAACCGCTCGGGACGCCGACAGCCTGCGTACGATGGCCGTTCGCCGTCGCGATGCTGGCGACGCGAGCGACCTCGATGTCGATCTGGCCACTGTCGTGGCGGGACAGCAGCTCAACGTGACCACTGGTGACTCGCTCAGCTACATGAGCGCTCTGCTCACAGTACAGACCCTGATGGGATTGCTCGCCGACAGCGTGGCGATCGTCCTCGCCGATTCGCTCGTGCTCACGTCGCCGGACACGATGGCCGTGCGGCGATCGCTCGACGGTGGCGCCACGATCCTTGCCGTCCCACCCGCGGTGACGACGTCGGCGATCATGCTGCCGTCCTCCGCGCCGACCACGGCGCCCACCGTCGCCGCAGCCGAGGCGTCTCTCCAGGCAGCGGAGCTCGGCGTCACACTGCAACGTCGCAGTGCATTCGTGCTACCCGCGCTGACGGTCGGTGTGGAGTTCGGCGACCCGACTGGCGGGGAGCCGGGCTACCTGCCCCTGATCGGAATCTCGTTGCCGCTGCCGCTGTTCAACCGCAACCAGGGTCCCATCGCCGAGGCACGGGCCGAGCGCGACAGGGCCCAGGTGCAGCTCACCGCCGCGCGGCTCGAGGCGCGCCAGCGCCTCATCGAGGCGGTCCGCGTGCGCGACCAGCTCATCGCCAGGATCGTGCGCGACCGTGACCTCGTGATCCGCGCGCAACGCGTCGTGGATCGCTCGCTCACTGCCTATCGCGAGGGCGCCTCGGCGCTTCCCGCGGTGCTCGAAGCGCGCCGCAGCGCGCGCGAAGTGCTCGGGCAATACATCGACGACCTTGCTGCGCTGCTCACGGTGAATACCGAGCTGCGCGGGCTCACACAGACGGTACCGGCCCCATGACGACGCGCACCACCGTCCGCTGGCCCCTGCTCATGGTCGCCGCGGCGTCCCTCGCCACCGGCTGCAAGAAGGACGCGGGAGAGGCGGACTCCGCGGTCACTCCGGTCGTCGCGGCGAACACCGTCACGGCGAGCATCGAGCCGTTCACGCACGTGATCGCGGCGATCGGCACTGTCGTATCGCGCCCCGGCCGCTATGCCGCGCTCAGCGCTCCCTCACCGACGAGAATTTCGAGAGTGTACGTCTCGGCGGGCCAGCGTGTCGCTGCGGGCGCTCCGCTCGTGGAGTTCGAGCAGGTGGGATTCAGGGCCGCTGCCAACGGCGCCGAGGTGGCGCTCACTGCGGCGGAACGGAACTACGAACGCGCCATGCGGCTGGCCAACGAGGGTATCGTGCCGCGCAAGGACGCCGAGCAGGCGGCCGCCGACCTCGGGAAGGCACGGATGGACGCGGTCACGGCCAGGCGCGCGCAGCAGCTTTCCGTTCTCCGCTCTCCAGTCTCCGGCGTCGTCACGAAGATGACCGCGGTGCTCGGCGCACCGGCGGATGCCGGGCAGGTGCTGGTGGAGGTTGCGGATCCATCCGCGTTCGACGTCGTGCTCGCGCTGGGTCCCACGGAAGCGGCGGAGGTGCATCCGGGCTCGCGTGTTCATCTCAGCGTCGGCGAGAAAACGGGCGGCGAGACGCTGGGTGACGGCACCGTGACGTCGGTAGGCGCTGCCGTGGACACGACGTCGCGCTCCGTGGCCATTCGCGTCACCGTCAATTCGCCGAAGCGGCCGCTTCGGCTCGGTGAGAGCGTGTATGGCGAGATCGCGGTGGAGACGCGGCCGTCGGCCGTCGTCATCCCGGTGGAGTCGCTTGTGCCTGGCGACGAGGCCGGCAGCTACAAGGTGTTCGTCGTCGACGCGAAGGGCACGGCGATGGGCCGTGACGTGAAGATTGGCGGACGCACGGCGACGAAGGTCGAGATCGTCGAAGGGCTGAAGGGCGGAGAGAAGGTCGTGACCCAGGGCGCCTTCGGTATGGCCGACAGCGCGACGGTGCAGCGTCCCGTACCCGTGAAGCCGTGAGCGAACAATACTCGAGCGAGTCCGAACGCGCGAACGAGCAATACTCGGGCGAGTCCGAACGCGCGAGCGACGGCTGGTCGCTCGCGGGCGCGGTGGCGAGCCAGCGAAGGTTCGTCTACCTCGTCGTCGTGTTGCTCTGCATTGCCGGCGTCTGGGCGGCGCTCAAGCTGCCATCGGCCATCTATCCCGAGTTGCAGTTCCCGCGCATTGCCGTCGTCGCGGAGGGCTCGTCACTCGGTGCGCGCCAGGTGGTGTTCGCCATCACGCAGCCGCTCGAGGAAGCCGTGGGGGTGGTTCCCGGTGTGACGCGCGTGCAGTCGCGGTCCATTCGCGGGGCGAGCGAGCTGTCGGTGACGTTCTCGCCGAACACGGACATGGCGTACGCGCTGCAACAGACGCAGGCGCGCGTGAACCAGGTGCGCAACGACCTGCCGCCGGGGCTGGACGTGCAGGTCGAGCGGCTGTCGCCCTCGGTGTTCCCCATCGTCTCGTACAACCTCGAGGGTGGTGCGCCGGCCACGCTGTACGAGATCGCGCGGTACCAGATCCGGCCGGTGCTGTCGCGCGTACCGGGCGTGGGCCGCGTGGACGTGCAGGCGTCCGACATACGCGAGATCGAGGTCATCGCCGATCCGGTGCGCCTCGCGGAACAGGGCCTGTCGTACGACGACATCGCGAACGCGATCAAGGTGTCCACGTCGGTGAGCGCCGTGGGACGCGTGGCGCAGGACTACAAGCAGTTTCTCGTCGTCACCGCGCAGGAAGCCACCACCACGGCGGATATCGCGAACGTCATTGTCGGGAAGGGGCTGCACGTGCGCGACGTGGCCACCGTCGAGATGGGCACGGAAGATCACGTACGCATCGTGGCAGGCGACGGCAGGCCAGCGGCACTCCTCAACATCACGCGGCAGGTCGGCGGCAACACGGTGGCGATCGCCGACAGCGTGGAGAAGGCGGCCGTCAACATCCGGAAGACGCTGCCGAAGGGAGTGACACTCAAGCCCGTCTATGACCAGGCCTCGCTGGTGCGCGACGCGACGACCTCCGTTCGCGACGCGATGCTCATCGGTGCGGTGCTCGCCGTCATCATCCTGTTCATCTTCCTGCGGAAATGGCGCATCACCGCCATCAGCGCGGCGTCCATTCCGCTGACGCTGGCCATCACGGTCTTCGTGATGTCACTCGTCGGCCAGACGTTCAACCTGATGACCCTCGGCGCCATGGCGATCGCCATCGGCATCGTCATCGACGACGCCGTCGTCATCAGCGAGAACATCGTGCGGCACCTCGGCTTCACACCGGACCGCGATCGCGCCATTCGCGAGGCCGTGCAGGAGCTCATCATCCCGGTGACGACGTCCACGATCACCACGGTCGTCGTCTTCCTGCCGCTCCGGCTGCTGCAGGGCGTGGTGGGGCAGTTCTTCGCCGCGCTTTCCATCACGCTGACCATCGCCGTGCTCATCTCGCTGGTGCTCGCGGTGACGATCATCCCGCTGCTGGCGGAGGCATTCCTCACGGCGGATTCGAACCAGTTGGAAGCGGCGCCTGGTGGACCCATACCGGTGCATGCTGGCGGCAAGCGGAAGGCGAAGGGCGTGATGGCCGCCATCGGCCGCGCCATCGACGCGCTGTCGGACAAGTACGAGCGTTCCCTCGCGCACGCCCTGCACCACACGCGGCTCATGATCGTCGGCGCCGTGCTGCTCATCATCGGCGGTGTCCTCGCCTACCGCTTCGTGCCCAGCGGATTCCTGCCGGAGATCGATGAAGGGGCGTTCGTGCTGGACTACTGGAGTCCCGGCGGCACAGCCCTCGCCGAAACGGATCGCCAGCTGCACATCGTCGAGAAGATCCTGCTCTCCATTCCCGAGGTGGACGGCATCTCGCGGCGCACCGGCGCCGAGCTCGGCCTCTTTGCGACGGAGCAGAATCGCGGCGACATGGTCGTGCGGCTGAAGGGGCCCGGCGACCGCAGCCGCTCGAGTCAGGACGTGATCAACGAGGCGCGTACGAAGATCGCAGCCGCCGTGCCCCGGCTGCGCGTGGAATTCGTGCAGATCCTCAGCGACGTGATCAACGACCTCGCCGGCGCCGCCCGCCCCGTGGAGATCCGGTTGTTCGGCTCCGACCTCGGCGCCCTGGAGGCCTTCGCGAAGAAGCTCGAGCCCGGGTTCGCGAAGGTGAACGGCATTGAGGACTTCTACAGTGGCGTCGTGGAACAGGCGCCGGAGCTCCTGATGCACATCAACAGCGCCGAGGCCAACAAGGTCGGGCTGACCTCCGAGCAGGTGTCCGGTGCGGTGAATGGCGCGCTGCTTGGCGTACCTGCCGGGGAAGTACGCCTGCAGGACCGTTCGATCGCCGTTCGCGTCCGTGCCCCGGACGAAGTCCGCAAGGATGCGCTGCGGCTCGGCTCACTCCCCGTGGCCATACCGGCGAGCCGCACCACGGCACCGCTATCCGCACTTGCGACGTTCGAGCCCACGCAGTCGCGGTCGGCCTACACGCGCGAGAATCAGCAGCAGATGATCACCATGACGTCGGACGTCACCGCGCCGCTCGGCACGGTAATGAGCGGCGTGAACGCGGTGCTCGCCGCCAACCCCCCGCCACCCGGCATCCGCATGGAGGTCGGTGGACAGAGCGCCGGTCAGCGCGAGGCGTTCAAGTCGCTGCTCACGGTGCTCGCGCTCGCGATCGCCGCGGTGATCGGCGTGATGGTGCTGCAGTTCCGGTCTTTCGTGGAGCCCCTCGTGGTGCTCACCGCAGCGCCTATCTCGTTCGTGGGTGCCATGCTGCTGCTGCTCGTCACGGGTACGCCGCTGAACGTGTCCTCCTTCATGGGACTCATCCTGCTGGTGGGCCTCATCGTCAAGAACGGCATCATCCTTCTCGACTTCACGCATCACCGGATGCTCATCGAGGGCGATGCGCTCGAGCCGGCGCTCCTCGAGGCGGGACGCGTGCGTCTCCGCCCCATCCTCATGACGACGCTGTGCACGCTCTTCGGCCTGCTGCCACTGGCCCTTGGGCTCGGCGCGGGCAGCGAGATGCAGCGGCCGCTGGCGCTGGCCGTCATCGGTGGGCTGGCGCTCTCCACCCCGATCACGCTCTATCTGGTTCCGACCTTCCTCGTCGCCGTTCGGGGACGAGACTATTCCCTTGCCACCACACGGGATGCAGCAACGCGCTCCGCAAATGCGGACGCGTCGTTCACCTCTCCAGCGAGGCCCGTATGAAGCAACCCAGCCGGATCGTCCTGACGGCCACCGTCGTGGCAGCGACCCTCACCGCCATCCCGGCGTTCGCCCAGGCGACGAAAGCCGCGACGGCAGAGAAGCACGAATCGATGGCGCAGGAGAAGCACGAGACGATGGCGCAACTCAAGGCGCAGACGAAGATCAGCGAGTCGGCGGCAAAGGCCACCGCACTCGCGAAGGTGCCTGGCGGCCGCGTGAAATCGTCCGAGCTCGAACGGGAGAAGGGGAAGCTGATCTACTCGTTCGACATCGCGACGAAGGGCAAGTCCGGCATCGATGAAGTGCAGGTCGATGCCATCACCGGCGACATCGTCGGTGGCGTCGTGCACGAAAGTCCGAAGGCGGAGAAGAAGGAAGCCGCCGCGGAGAAGAAGGAAGCGAAAAAGCCGTGACTTGAGGACGAGAGGGCGAGAGGACTACGTAGTCCTCTCGTCCTCTCGTCCTCAGTTCACTTCTTCTCGAACAGCTTCGCGTACTCGCCGTAGCCTTCCGCGGCGAGCTTGCTCACCGGGATGAACCGCATCGACGCGGAATTCATGCAGTACCGCTGGCCGGTCGGCTTCGGGCCGTCGTCGAACAGGTGCCCGAGGTGTGAATCCGCGTGGGCCGAGCGAACCTCGGTGCGCGACATGCCGAACTGGCGATCCGTCTTCGTCTTTACGTTCTCTGAAACGAGCGGGCGTGTGAAGCTCGGCCAGCCGGTGCCGGACTCGAACTTGTCCCGCGAGCTGAACAGCGCCTCGCCGGACACCACGTCCACGTAGATGCCATCCGCGTGGTTGTTCCAGTACTCGTTCTGGAACGGACGCTCGGTGCTCTCGTGCTGCGTCACCTCGAACTGCGTGGGCGACAGGCGCTGCTTGAGCTCTCCCTCGCTGGGCTTCTTGTAGCTGTCGGTCACTTTGTGGCTCCCCTTGGCCAGAGCGGCGGACGATTGCGCCACCGCGCGGACTGAGCCTGCGGCAGTGGCTATGACGACCAGCGCGACGAATGCTACGCGCGGCACTCTCCTTTCCAGCGACATCGGTGTCTCCTTGGCATGGGACTACTCTGTATACGCCGTGAGGACGCAAAGAGTTCTCTCGAACCGCTAGTCCACGGCCCGGCTGGGCTCGGACGGTGAGGTCCAGTTCGATACGTTCACGTCCACCGGGAGCTTGATGTCGGCCACGGCTCGCGCGACGTCGAGCATGCCCTGCCACACGCCGGCGCGTGTCCGTGCCTCACCCGCGCGACCGATCGCCATTGACCGTCAATCGCTGACGACGTCGCTCGCGACGACCTGGGCCGAGTCCCCGACCCACGCGCTAGACCCCGTCCCGCTTCCCGTCGCTGACGAGGATGGTGAAGACGATGTACAGGCCGACAGCCGCGGCGAGAACGAAGCATACCAGTCCAAACTTAGGCCAGTACTGCATCAGCATCGCGCTAGCAACGAGCAATCCAGCCAGAACAAGGCCGGGGAAAACGTGATTGGCCACCTTCTGGAGCGCCACGATCAGCGAGGGAAGCTGCGGCACATCCACGTGCGTGGCGAGTTCGTTGTTCGCGAGCCTGGCCGTGATCTGGTCCAACCGGTGTGCAGCGCCGCCAGCAGGTCGCTGCTCTCCATGGCGATCTGGTACAACCGGCGAGGCGACATGTCGCGCTTTGCGCGCGACATCGCGATCTCGTTGTCGAACCCGCGAATCGTCTCGAGCGGCGTGAACGTGGGATCGAGCGCCCGCGTCACCCCGTCCAGGTTGAACAACGCCTTCGCCAGGAGCGTCATCTCCGCCGGAAGCCGCAGTCCCTTCCGGAAGGACAGGTCGATCACCTCGAACAACAGGCGACCGGCCTCCACTTCCTCGGCCGTCAGGTCCACGTTGCGCGCAATGAGCGACGAAATCTCCCGAGTGTAGCCACTTCGGTCGAAGTTGCTGGTCGGCTCGCCCATCTCGATGAGCGTGCTGGCCACCTGGTCCCCGCGATGGTCGCCGAGGGCCATCAGCAACCGGGTCGTCGCATCGCGCATGGTGCTGGACAACCGCGCCGTCATGCCGAAATCGATCAGTGCGAGCCGCACGTCCACCCCGTCAGGCACGGGGGACGCCGCCGCCTGCGCCTCGGCCTCGAGCTTCGACAGAGGCGTCGTGGCCGGCAGAACCTCCTCACGCCGCTCGTCGCTCACGACCTGGGCGGCCATGAATCCCGCCAGCTCGTTGAAGAACAGCAGGTCATCCGCGAGCGCGGCGCGGATGTGCGGACGCTGGACCTTCACGACCACCGCGCGACCACCGCGCAGCCGTGCGCCGTGCACCTGTCCCAGGCTCGCAGTGCCGAGGGGCTTGGGGTCGAAGAACTCGAACAGCTTGCTGATGCGCGCCCCCAGCTCGTGCTCGATCGTCGCTTCCACATCCGCGAGCGGAATGGGGCCGACGTCATCCTGGAGGCACTCCAGCTCGCGGATATAGGGAGGCGGCAGCAGGTCCGGCCGCGTCGACAGCAGTTGCCCGAGCTTCACGTACGCCGGACCGAGCTCGACGAGCCGCCGCTTGAACCCTTCCGCATGCGCCTCGCGATTGGCGACTTCGTCGGGCGGAAGCTCGTCGTCGTCACCGGCGCCAAGGGAGAGAAGGCCCTGCTGTCGCGCCACGTCCCGCAGGCCGTACTGCGTGAACAGGCCGACGATCGCCGCGAGGCGAAGCAGGTGCTTGGGCGCGAAAAGCATGGCGCGGCTCAAGGCATGGACGGTGCCAGCGTGAGCCGTGGCGACGCTGGCGACGCACAGGTAGATTGTCGGCGACTCCCGTGACGTTCAGACCTCCCGCCGCCCTAGACGAGCCGACGATTCTCGTCGCTGAAGACAGCACCGAGCAACGCTCGCTGTATGTCGAATTGCTGACCAGTGCAGGCTATCGCGTGCTGGAAGCGCGCGATGGGGAGGAAGCCGTCGCTATCGTGCGCCGCGAGCGACCGAGCCTCGTGCTCATGGACGTGACGATGCCGGGAACGAGCGGTTGGAACGCCGTGCGTACGCTCAAGCAGGACGTGGACACGATGGGTGTGCCCATCATCGTCGTCACGGGCCTCGTCGGAAGCTGGGATCGCGACGCATCGATTGCCTCCGGCGCCGACGAGCACCTGGCGAAGCCCGTGTCGCCCCACGACCTGTTGAGGGAAGTCCGGAAGTTCATTCCGCGGTGATCACGGGGCATCTCGCGGTCGTCGGAGCGGCCCGCAGTGTGTCGCGCGCGCGCATGGGCACGGTGACCTTCCTCGCGCTCGCGGCAGCGTCCATCGCTCCCGACATCCTCGACGGGGCGTACCAGCTGCTCGGCATCTGCAACCCGAATGGGCTGTATTCGCACACGACGCCGGTACTGCTGCTCCAGGCAGCCGTCGTTTCCGGCCTCGCGTTGCTGGTGACGGGCTCGCGCGCCACGGCCGGCGTCTTCGCGGCCGTGGTGCTGCTCCATACCCCGGCAGACTATTTCACCGGCCGCAAGCTGTTCGAGCCGGGCGGCGAATTGGTCGGATTGCTGTGGTATGACAGGCCCCTGCTGGACTTCGCTTTCGAGTCCACGTGGGTGCTGGCGGGCTGGTGGCTGCTCCGGCGGAGCGGTCGCGGACCGCGCTGGGCGACATCGACCGCAGTGTTGGTCTTGCTGCTCACCGTGCAGGCCGCGTACGACATCCAGTCGGCTGTCAGCGACACGTCACGCAAGCCCAACGCATGCTTCCCGGTGTGGCCGCCGAAAGGGTAGCGAGCCTGTCCGGAGCGCGCCGGGCGCGCCATGTTTGCCGCGCACCCTTCCAGGGATCCTGATGCTTCGTCGCCGCTTCGAATCGCGTCCCGCCGGCACACCCGCGCATCACACCTTTCGATGGCGTGGCGACGGCGTGTCCCGCGTTGAGGGGCTGAGCGACGCGGTATTCGGCTTCGCCATCACCCTGCTGGTCGTGTCCCTCGAAGTACCGAAGAACGTCTCGGATCTTCTGGCTTTGTCGCGCGCGTTCGTGCCATTCGTGGCGAGTTTCCTCGTGCTGTTCTCCATCTGGCGCGCCCAGTTCCACTTCTTCCGGCGCTACGGCCTGGAGGACGAGACCACGGTGTGGCTCACCGGCGCCCTGCTGGTGATGGTCCTCTTTCTCGTCTATCCACTGAAGTTTCTCTTCACGCTGTTCGGCACCGTGCTCATGAGTGGCGGCGCGGTATCCGTGAAGGGCACCATGCGGTTCGACGAGTTTCCGAAGGTGCTCGGGCTCTATGCCACCGGCTTCCTCGGCATCGCCATCGCCTTCGCCCTGCTGTACCGCCATGCCGCCCGGCAGCGAGAGGTCCTCCAGCTCACTGCCCTGGAGCTGTTCGACACGGTGTCCATGCAGCGACGGTGGCAGCAGGGCGCGATGGTCACCGGCACGCTGCTGGCCTGGTGCCTGTCGCTGCTCGCGATCGGCGCCCATCTCCGCGCGCGGGACAATGTGTTCGACGTGGTGTACACGGTCGGGTACCTGCTCGTGCTGGCGAGCGTGTTCTCGCGGCTCTTGTCGCGCCGCTCGAACCGCCGTGCCCGGCGCGAGCTGGCCGACCGCCACGACGAGTCGGTCACCGCGGTAGAGTCACGCCCCGACGTGCCGATAATCGACCTGTGATGACAAAGTCTCCCGACGACGACCCGCTGGCGGCCTTCGAGCTGCCTCCCGACGTGATGTCCGCGACGTTCGAGCACGCGATCAGCGACGACGCGAGCATGTACCACGAACGAGGGCATGCGGTGGCCGCGGCGCTCCAGCGCCTGCTCAAGGGCAGTACCGTCGAGTATGGATTTCCCGGCATCGTCACCGCACACCTGAAGTCGGGCGCGGTCGCCCGCTGTGGTGGACCGGCGATCGGGTGGCTCATCGACGTGGAGCGGAAGCCCGGCACGAATCCGGTCACGCTCGATGTGGACGTGCCGGAAGACGAGACGGACCCCGTGCGGACAGCGGAACTGCTGGCCAGGGCGCTCCGGAAGTACTAGCGCCAGCCTGACGTGGCGCGTCAGATGCGCGCCGTCACCCGCCGTTCGTTCTCGTCGCGCTGGCCGAGGAATTCGCCGATGGCCGCCAGCGACTCGATGTGGTCGCAGAAGATCTTGAACGTGGCCAGCAGCGGCACGGCGAGGAACGCGCCCGGCACCCCCCAGATCCAGAAGAAGAACGCCAACCCGACGAAGATGGCCACCGGGTTGAGCGTGAGCCGGTGACCCAGCAGGAGCGGTGTCGCGAAGTTCGCCTGGAGCAGGTTGATCGCGAGGAAACTGCCGGGGATCATGAGCGAGTGCGGCAGGTCGGGAAACGTGCTCAGCCCCGCGAGGGTGAACACCACCACCGCCGTCAGCGCGCCGAGGTAGGGCACGAACTCCAGGCAGGCGACGAGTGCGCCCCAGAGCAGCACGTTGGGCATACCGAGCAGCCAGAACACGCCCGCGACGATCGCCCCCTCCATCACGTTCACGAGGAGCGTGGTGGTGAGGTACGCCGACACGGCGGCCTCCGTGGCCCGCGCGATCTCCACCGCCTTCACCTTGTCATTGAAGTGCGGCAGCACCTTGATGAGCTTCTGGAGGAACAGGTCGCCCCCGGCAAGCAGGAAGTAGAGCAGGATCAGCACTTCCACGAGGCCCGCTGCCAGGCGCTGGGTTGTACCGAACAGGCGCGACGAGAGGGTTGGCCCCGCCTGCTGGACCACCACGCTCTTCGTCTTCGCCTCGGGGCCGCCCACGGCGTCCGCCGCCTGCTCGACGTTCTTGGACACCTGCTGCATGGGACGAATGATCTTGCGGAGCTTCACCTGCGCCCGCGCAAAGCTTTGCGGTGCGATCGCCGCCCACCCCTGCGCCGGTCCGGCCAGCTCGTACACGCCGCCGCCGATGGCACCGACCAGGAGCAGCAGCACGATCGCCGCACCAAAGGGTGGCTTGATCCGGAATCGGCCCAGCAGCCGTATGAGGGGGCTGAGGAGGAAGTTCAGCAGCAGGGCGAAGACGATCGGGATGAGGAAAACGCGGGCAAAGTACAGCGAGTAGAGCACCGCCAGCACCGTGAGCAGCGTCGCCTCGATCGACCGGTTGCGGTGGCGCTCCATGGCCTCGCCGGTGCGCTCGAGGTCAGGCGTCTCCGAATCGGGGGAGGCTGGGGTGGGCGGCACGTCCACGTCCACGTTCGGCGTGCTCAGGGAGGTCTGGTCTTTGCTCATCGGCTGTCATCCATGCACTTTGCTTGCCGAGTTCGCTCGCGGGGGGGGCAGCGTCTTGTGGGCGGGCCGCTTTCATCAACACTTTCGTCGCTCAGCGCAGCGAAACGCGACGGACCTGTGTGGAGCATATGACGGACAACTCGAAAGTCGGTCATCTCGATATCGCCAACTTCACCGTCGGAGGCATGCTGCGGGCTGGCATCGCCGCCCGACAGGTCGCGCGTGACGCGCGGTCGCTGGAGCAGGCAGCGGACCGCGTGGTCCGGTACTTCTACGACAACTGCGTCGATGCGGCGACGGGCGAACGTACCACGGTGCTGGTCCGGTTCTACAAGACCCATCGCTACGGCGCGCTCGAGCCCACCGTACAGCTGGTGGCCCGACAGCAGCTCGGTGTCATGACTTCGGCGGCCGACATGCGCGTGCTCACGCTGCTAGGCACCGCGGGCCACGAGCCGGAGTGGAACTCCCGCCGGCGCTCACGGGCCCACCAGGCGATTCCCCTCCCAAGCGCGGACATCGTGCGTCAGGCTCCCATGATCGCGCGGTTGATCGAGGACCTGGGACTCGAGATCGAGTCCGTCGTGAGTGGCGACGCGCCCGCGAGCCGGCCGGGCGACGCGCGGAATTACGATGTGTTCCACGTGGAGCAGGCGCGAGGCAGTCCGTACATCCCCGCGCAGGAGGACTTCGTGGAGCGTTATGGTGTCGAGTCGGTGGTGGGATTCGGTGGGCTGCTCCGGTCAGGTGAGCTCTTCGCCGTCATCCTTTTCTCCCGAGTCGCCATTCCATCCACGAGCGCGGCGCGGTTCCGGGCGATCGCGCTGGACGTACGCTCCGCGCTGTACACGCTGGATGAAGATCGGACCTGGAACAGCAGCCTGACCACGCCCGGCGGGGAGGCGGAGGGTAGCGCATGACGCGCATCGAGAAGGTCGTCGTCGCCGACAAGCTCGCGCAGTTCACCGCGCACTGGCAGCCGAAGATCGTCGGCGAGTTGAATGGGCAGGAGGTCAAGCTCGCGAAGTTCCAGGGTGCGTTCGACTGGCATCACCACGAGCATGAGGACGAGATGTTCCTCGTGATCCGCGGCGCGTTTCGCATGGAGTTGCGTGACCGCACGATCGACCTCCGCGAAGGCGATATGCTGATCGTGCCGCGCGGCATCGAGCATCGTCCCGTGGCCGACGAGGAGTGCGCCGTGATGCTGTTCGAGCCGGCAGGCACCCTCAACACAGGCAGCGCGCGGACGGAGCGGACGGTCGAGCGTCCGGACCGAATCTAGCGAAAGGGGGCGGGCAGGGGCCTGCTTGCCGCACACGCCATCCGACTCGCCGGCGTCTTGATCCACAGGTAGGCGTCGACGAGCGCGTTTCCGGTCGCGGTGGTGGGAGAACCCCTGCGCCTGCGCGATGCCAGCGGACACGAGGCGCTGCGCCATGGTGGCAGCCGTGTTCTCAAACCCTGCCGGTGCGAGCACCGACAGGGTCGCCCAACCGTTATTCGGCGTCGATGTTGACGTTCGACTCGGCCAGTGCCGTCAGGTCGAGATCCGTCTGCTGCTCTTCGTCGAGCGTGGCCTGGAGCAGCTGGGTCTGGCTGTCGAATCCCAGCGTGCGCGCCCATGTGCGGCACGTGCCGTAGCCCGCCATCTCGTAGTGCTCCACGTGCTGCGCCGCGGAAATGAGCCCGGCGTCGAGCACGTCGGGCGCGGGCTTCTCGGCCATGAGGTCCTTGCCCTCCTGGATGAGGCCTTCCATGCCGACACACTTCTTGCCGCGCGGGCTCTCGCCAAGCTGCTTGCAGATGCGCTCGAGGCGCGTCACGTGCACGCGTGTCTGCTTCTCGTGCTTCGCGAATGCCTTCTTGAGCTTCGGATGCGTGGCGGCCTTGATCATCCGGGGCAGCGCCTTGAGAATCTGGTTCTCCGCGCTCCAGAGATCCTTGAGTTCTTCGACGTACAGTTCCTGCAGCGATTCCATTTTCATTTGTCGTGCTCCGCGTGGTGGGAAGGCGCAGCGGCCATCGCTGCGATGACCGTCGCGGCCACGACAGGGCAAACGATATGCCTCGAGCCTCGTGCCACGGCCCGCCGACGGCGGCGCGCCCACAGTCGCGAGCACGCCGTGCAGCACCTAGCTTCGCGGGATGAACCCCACACGCAATCCGCGGTGACCGAATGACCCTGCGTCTCTACCTGCTTCGCCATGGACAGACGGCGATGAGCCGCGCGAACGTGTTCTGCGGTCGTGGGCTCGATCCCGCGCTGACGGACGAAGGCGCGACGATGGCGGAAGCATTCGCCGCTGCCTATCGCGACGAGCAATGGACGGCCATCTACTCCAGTCCCCTGATACGCGCACTCACCACGGCCATGCCGCTGTCGCGCGAGGTGAACGTCCCGGTGCAGCAGCGCGAGGAGCTCGCCGAGATCGACTACGGTGCGTGGGACGGCCTCACGGCGGAGGTGGTCGCGCGCGACTGGCACGACGAGCACGAGCGCTGGACCGCGGACCCCGCGTGGAATCCTCCCACCGGCGGCGAGACGGCCATCGCCCTTGCACAGCGCATGACGAACGTGATCGAGGAGATCACCGGCGCGCATATGGACGGCAACGTCCTCGTCGTGTCGCACAAGGCGTCCATCCGCGTGCTGCTCTGCGCGCTGCTTGGCGTGGACGTGGGACGGTTCCGGTACCGGTTCGGATGTCCCGTGGGTTCCGTCTCGATCGTGCAGTTCGGCGGACACGGCCCGCTGGCCACGGCGGTGGCCGACCGATCGCATCTCGACGCCCGGTTGCGGCACCTCGACGGCACGTGACGCGCCGGTCGCGGATCGTTACGCATCCGTGGACGGCAGCCCGCCTGTCCGTTGCACGCGTCCGCGATGGTTCGCCATCCCCAACACCGGATGGGCATCATGCATGGCAACCTGAATCATTCGATCGAGATCGCGGACGACGCTGCAACGCTGTACCTCTCCGGCGCGCTGCGCGCGGAACACGCGGCGACGTTGATCCCATTGTGTATCGTGATCCCGCCTCGTGTCACAACGCTCCGCATCGACCTGCACGGGATCGCGAACATGGCGGACGACGGCATGGACGCAATTCGCGCAGTGCTGCGTTTCTGGCGCGAGTCGCGCAACGGCAACTTCCGCCTCTCGGTGGCCACGGAGCGCATTGTCGCGACGCATGGCGAAGGCCGCTTTGCCACCATGCACGCGCCAGCTGCCGAGGCGATGCCGGCATTGACCGGCATGTACTTGTGACGCAGACGAGCGAACGGGACCGTGATTGGCGTGGCCGCCAGGCGGCACGGCACTAGCATCGCGGCGGCTCACGGCGTTAGCTTCGCGCCAATACACACTCTCGGTGAGGCGGGCATGGCGACGAAACTCGACAAGGCGATCAAGCGCGAACTGGTGCACGGCGACAAGACCTACACCGTGACGATTGCTCCCGACGGGCTGAAGGTCGTGGAGAAGGGCAAGCGCAACGGACGCGAGCTGTCGTGGGCGTCGATCATCAGTGGCGATGCGATGCTGAACGAGAACCTGAAGATGTCCGTCGACGCGACGCGCACCAACGGCTGAGCCACTCGATGCACCTTGCGGCATCGCGTCGCCTGTCGCTCGACAGGCGACAAGCGATCGCCCTCATCCGCCCGTATCGGTCCTGAACTGATCCCGTCGGCCTCCCGCCCGCGTGCCCGGTGAGACGCCACAGCCGCTAGCGCGCTGCGTAGCCGGCCGGCGGAAGAAGCGCCGCAATGCGCCTGGCCCGGTCGTGATGGCGTCCGCCCAGCAGCTCGAACTTGGCCGCCGTGGCGACGTCCCCCGCCGCGCGGTTCTGCGCCGCCATCACCGCGCAATACTCGCTCACTTCGTCCTCGTCGGTCACGTCCTGCTGCGTGAAGCCGAACGGCTGTTCATACACGAGCAGGGCAGCGATGGCGTGCATCGAGAAGGGCAGCTTGCCGAACTGCTCCCGCAGGTGCGCGAGTCCATCCTGCTGGTCGAGAACACCGGCCCATTCCGAGGCGGAAAGGGCTGGCGTCGGCGCGTCTGACATGGGGGCACGGGGGAGAATGGCACCGGCGCGCACGTGCACGCGTCGGCAGCGCAACTTCGCCCGTCGACCGCTCCGGTGCAATCGGTGTGGTCCGCGCAACGGTCCGAATGGCTTGCGCGCGCGGTCCGACGCATGCAAATGAAGACGTCCGCGTCGAAACCGGCTGTCCCCTCCAGTTCACACGCACGTGAAAATTCTCGTCATCGACATCGGCGGCTCGCACGTGAAGCTGCTCGCCACCGGCAAGCGAACACCGCTGAAGCTGCCTTCCGGGCCACAGCTCACACCCCGCGACATGGTGCGTGAGGTGCTCGAGGCCACTGCACACTGGACGTACGACGCCGTCTCGATCGGCTTCCCGGGTCCCGTCGCGAAGAACCAGCCCGTGTCCGAGCCGGTGAACCTCGGGCGAGGATGGGTGGGCTTCAACTACAAGGCCGCCTTTCGCCGTCCGGTGAAGATCATGAACGACGCCGCAATGCAGGCACTCGGCAGCTACGACGGCGGACGCATGCTCTTCATGGGCCTCGGCACCGGGCTCGGTATGACACTCGTGCGGGATGGCGTGGTGGTGCCGCTCGAGACGGCGCACCTGCCGTACCAGAAGAATCGCAGCTACGAGGACTTCCTCGGGGAGAAGGGCATGAAGCGGCTGGGCGTGAAGCGATGGAGCCGGCACGTCACCGAGGTGACGGCGATGTTCCTCGCCGCCCTCACCTCCGACTACGTGGTGCTCGGTGGAGGCAACGTGCGCCTGCTGGAGGAGCTGCCGCCGAACGCGCGACGCGGTAACAACCTGCACGCGTTCCGCGGCGGCTTCCGTCTCTGGCAGAAGCAGGCGACGTACTCGTGACTCACGACGCCACCCCGCTGCCCGCTGGCCACCCTGCAGGTCCTGGAGTCGAGCCGCGCTGGACTTCGAGCGCGAAGACCGGCGTGGGCACCGCCCTCGACGGGCGCAGCCACGTCTGGTTCACCATCTCGCACGGCATCATCGACGAGGTCTACTACCCGCGCGTGGACCAGGCGAACACGCGCGACATGGGCCTGCTCGTCACCGCCGACGACTTCTTCTCCGAAGAGAAGCGCGACACCACCAGTGTCGTGCACCTCATCGCACCCGGAGTGCCCGGCTACCGGCTCGTGAACACGTGCGTGTACGGCCGCTACGAGATCGAGAAGACCATCATCACCGATCCCGAGCGGGACGTGCTGATGCAGCGCGTCCGCTTCCGCGCACTTCAGGGTCGGGTCGAGGACTACCGTGTCTTCGCGCTGCTGGCGCCGCACGTCTGCAACCAGGGCTACGGCAACGACGGCTGGGCCGAGCGGTACAAGGGCGTGCCGATGCTCTTCGCGCAGCGGCAGGAGGTGGCGCTGGCGCTCGCCTGCGATGCCGGGTGGAATGCCATGAGCTGCGGATACGTTGGCGTGAATGACGGATGGCGGCAGGTGAAGTCGAGCGGGTATCTCACCGACGAGTGCAGCGTGGTGCGCGACGGCAACATCGCGCTCACCGGCGAGGTGAACCTCGCGGAGTGTCCACGACCGCACGAGAACGTGGCGGAATTCGTGCTCGTGCTGGCCTTCGGGCTCGGCGCCGCCGAGGCCGCGCAACGCGGCCGCATGTCGCTCGCGTCGTCGTTCGAGCGGGTGCAGGCCTCGTACATCCGGGAGTGGGCGCGTTTCCACGAGCATACCATCGGTCCGCGATCGCACGAGAACGGCGCTACCACGCCCGAGCATCAGCGCCAGGACGCCGAGCGCGACCTGGCGGTGCACGCGCACGGCAGTACGCACGCCCACACCGCGAAGGCGCGGCGCACGAAGGGTGAGCGTCGCAAGCAGACGCCGGTCACGCTGCCCGAGAGCGTCGTCGACCTGTATCGCATGAGCGCCGCGATTCTCGCCATTCACGAGGACAAGCGCGCGTCCGGCGCCATGATCGCGAGCCTCTCCATTCCGTGGGGTAACACAAAGAGCGACCACGAGCTGGGCGGCTACCACCTGGTCTGGCCGCGCGATCTGGTGAACAGCGCGGGCGCGCTCATTGCGCTCGGCCACAGCGTGCTCGCGCGCCGCACGCTGCGCTATCTCATGAGCACGCAGGAAGAGGACGGCCGCTGGGCGCAGAACCTCTGGCTCGACGGCACGCCCTACTGGAGCGGCGTGCAGATGGACGAGATCGCGTTTCCCATCCTCTTCGCGGAGATGCTCCGGCGCGAGGGAAAGCTCGAAGACCTCGATCCGTACGCGATGATCCGCCGTGCCGCGGGCTTTCTGGTGCGCCATGGGCCGATCACGGGCCAGGATCGATGGGAGGAGAACGGCGGCTACTCCGTGTTCACGCTCGCGGTGCAGATATCGGCGCTGCTCGTCGCGGCGGATTTCGCCGAGCGGAATGGCGAGCAGGACCTGGCGAAGCTGCTGCGCGATACCGCGGATTCTTGGAATGATCGCATCGAGGACTGGACGTACGTCACCGACACCGCCATTGCGCGCGAGGTCGGCGTGGATGGCTACTACGTGCGCGTTGCGCCGGACGACGTCACCGACGCCTCGCCGGCGAGCGGCGGCTTCATTCCCGTGAAGAACCGCTTCGGCAACGATGGCTCGGCGCACTATCAGGAGATCGTGAGCGTCGATGCGCTGGCGCTCGTGCGTTTCGGCCTGCGCGACGCCAATGATCCGCGGATCGTGAACACCGTCCGCGTCATCGACGCGATGCTGCGGGTTCGCACGGCCACCGGACCTGCCTGGTACCGGTACAATCGGGACGGCTACGGCGAGAAGGCTGATGGATCGCCGTTCGATGGATCGGGGATCGGGCGTCCGTGGCCGCTCCTCGCTGGCGAACGCGCGCATTACGAGCTCGCCGCAGGCCGGCCTGAAGTGGCCGTGCAGCTGCTCGGCGTCATGCGCGCGCAGGCGAGCGATGGCGGCATGCTGCCGGAGCAGGTGTGGGACCAGGCGGACGTACCCGCGTACGAGCTGAAGAATGGACGCGCCACCGGCGGGGCCATGCCCCTGGTGTGGGCGCACGCGGAGTATGCGAAGCTCGTGCGCTCGCTGCATGACGGCCGGGTGTTCGACATGCCGCAGCAGGCATACGAGCGTTATGTGCGCCAGCGTGCCGGATGCGACATCACGTTGTGGGCTCCGCACTGCCGCACGCAACGAATGCCGGTCGGGAACCACCTGCGCATCTATTCGCCCAGTGACGTGACCATCCGCTGGCGCGTCGACACGGGTGAGCCGGCGGAGGTGGGTTCCCGCGACAGCTCCGTCGGGGTGTGGCTCGCGCACCTCGACACGGAGCGCCTGCCGGTGGGGGCGCGCATCCGTTTCGAGGCGCGGGCGCCCGGTACCAGCGACTGGGGTGAGGCGCACGAGGTGCAGGTCGTGAGCTGACGAGCGCACCTGCAAGCCGCCAGGAAACCGAGATGCGACTGGTGCGCAGGACCAATGCGTTGTAAGATGGCAGGCCCGCAGAGTGCTGCGCCGTCGCGCCTCGCGGGAAGGAACGTCGATGACAGCCCCACGCCCTGACCGCCGCGATGCCGTGGCGTGCAGTAGTTCGTTCGCGATCGCCTGTTCGCGAACGGGTTCCCTTGGCTCCAAGGACACAATGTCACGTCGCACCAACGCCACCCGGCGCACCGTCGGCTCCCTCGTCGCGCTCCTCACCGTCGGCGCGTGCTCCGAGTCGGTCGTCAACCCCGCCGCACCCACCTCGTCGATGGCCGCCCCGGATGTTGCGGCACTCAGTGCGAACACTGACGTCGAGCACGGCCACGTCATGATGACGCGCGGCCAGCTCGAGCGCCTCAAAGCCGCCAGGACGCACGGTGGCGGCGGCACCGGCATCTCCTACCACGGCGGTCCGGTGCTTCAGGCGGGCACCAACGTCGCGGCGATCTACTGGGCCTCCGCCCCGATCTTCGTGAACGGACCGACGGCTGGCTCGAAGGGTGCCGGCTCCGGCGATGGCTCGCTGATCGGGACCTTCCTGCGCGGTCTCGGCGGCTCGCCGTACTTCAACATCAACCACTCGTACACCAACGGTTCGGGCGCCGCGATCGTCAATGCGGTGGCGTACACGCAGTACTGGGCCAACAACGCGAGCGTGCCGGCGGCGGGAGCGAGCGTCTCCGATGCGCAGATGACCAGCATGCTGCAGTCAGGGTTCAACTCGGGTTCGCTCACGTTCGACGCGAGCACGGTCTACGCGATCTTCACCGCGGGCACCGTCAACCTCGGCGGCGGGTTCGGGACGCAGTACTGCGCGTACCACACCCATGCCACCGTGACCATCGGCGGCGTGGCGAAGACGGTGCTGTACGCCGCGATGCCGTACAACTACGCGTACCCGAGCGCGTGCACGTCGGGTCTCGCGGCGGCTAACGGGACGGCCGACAAGGGCGCGGATTACGAAGTCAACACGCTGGCGCACGAGATCGAGGAGACCACGACGGACATGATGGGCACCGCGTGGTACGACAGCCGCGGATACGAGAACGCCGACAAGTGCGCCTGGAACTGGGGCACGACCTACACGACGGCCGCGGGCGGCAAGGCCAACATGAACATCGGCGGCAAGGACTTCCTGGTGCAGCAGAACTGGGTCAACGCCGGCAGTGGCGGCTGCGTCCTGAGCTACTGAGCGAATCGTCGCCGGCGGTGCTCGTGCGCCGCTTGTGACGCCAGATGCGGAAAGACACGGGGCTCCGACGGAACGTCGGGGCCCCGTGTGCGTGTATGCGGATTGCAGTAACCACATCGATCGTTCCCTTGCCAGCCCTCGTCACGCGGATCCCATGCATCCCCTTCGTCACGCCACTCGAACGACGCTCGCCAGTCTCGTTGCGCTCGTCCTGTCGTCAGCAACGCCGATGGCCGCACAGCACGCGCCCCGCTGCGATCGCGTCACCACCACCGCCATCGCGTTCGGCCGAACGGGTGGCAACCTGAAGCCGGCGGCCCAGCGCCTGAATGCCGACGGCTCGCTGTCGCAGCGCGCGGAGGGCGGCCCCTGGACACTGACCGGCAGGACGCTGTCGCGTGATACCGTGGCGGGGCTCGCGCGTCTGGCCTGGACCGGCGGCTTCTCGCGCCTTCCCACGGCCCCCACGAAGCCCACGCGGAATCCGGACGCGGCGCGGGACTTCATCGAACTGCACTCGGCGTGCGGGAGCAAGCATGTGGAATACGCCGGCGGTGAGGGCGCGCCGCTATTTCGCGAACTGCTCTCGCTCCTGCAGGCCGTGACGCGCTGACCGGGGAGCACCGGTCAGAACGTGCGCGTCTCCCCAGGCTTCATGATCTGGACACGCCTGTCCCCCGCGAAGCCGGCGCGCACCTGTGCTTCCGTTGCCAGGCCCGGGAAGGTGGCGTAGTGCATCGGCACGATCGTCTGCGGCGAGAAGTACTTCGCGATCTCGCGGCGCGCATCCACTGGGCCCTGGGTGTATGGCCCGCCACCAGCCGCGACCAGCATGATGGTCGGGTGATAGAACTCCTGGATGAGCGCCATGTCGCCGAACAGCCAGGTGTCGCCCGTGTGGTAGAGCGTGCGTCCGTCCGCGAACTCGAGGACGAAGCCCATGGGCCGTCCACCCGGGTCGCTCGAGTGCATGGCGGGGACGAGATGCACCGTGACGTCCCCTACCTTGAACGTTCCGCCGACATTGCCGCCCATGGCCTGCTTCTCGGGCAGCCCGAGCGTGTTCACCCATTCATACGCGGAGATCACCATGGCGCCGCTCGCCGTGGCGATGGCCTTGGCGTCCAGCGCATGATCAGAATGCGAATGCGTGACGAGAATCGCCGCCGGCCGATAACGCGCCAGCCGCTTGAGCGAGTCCGGCGTGGACGGATTGCCGCTGAGGAACGGATCGATCAGGATCCGCGTACCGCCGGATGACGTGATCTCGAAAGCGGCGTGGCCGAGCCACTGCACGCGAATCGGGGCTTGCGGACCGTGGCGGACCTGGGCCGCGAGTGCTGCAGGAGAGGCGACTACGGCCGCGACGGCAAGGCCGGCGAGCACGCGGGAAGTACGGTTGAACATGCGGAAGCTCCGTGAGGTGTCGGAAGGCGGTCGCTCGAACGCCGGCGGTGTCCCGCAAGATTCCTGCTTGTCGCGGCATCATTGAGGAGCCGCAAGCAGATCCTTCCCTTCGTCGCTTTCGCTCCTCGAGGGCAGGCTGCTACGCTCAGGATGACAGGCTGTCGTCCAGGATGACAATCGACACCGCCTTGACGCGCGTTCGCGGCGATGCTCCTAGCTAGCCCCGCGCCCGCAATCCCTCGATCAGTGTCGGGATGAATCCGCCGAAGGCGCCGTTGCTCATCACCAGCACCACATCGCCCGGCTTCGCCTCGGCAATCACCTTCCGCACGATGACGTCCGTATCCGGCGATGCGTCCGCGTCGATCCCCTTTGCACGCAGTGCGGCGACCACCTTGCCGATGTCGAGCTGCTCATCGACAGGGACCTTGTCGTGCGGCTCCGGCACGCGGATCGACGCGCGCTCGGCGCCATCGAACGCCGAGGTGTACTCGATCTGGTGGATGTTGCGGCGGCTGGTGTTGGACCGCGGCTCGAACACGGCCCACAGCCGTCGCTGCGGATAGCGCTGCCGGATGCCGGCGATGGTTTCGCGCACTGCCGTGGGATGGTGCGCAAAGTCGTCGATCACGAGCACGTCGCCGATCTCGGCGCGGATCTCCTGGCGCCGCTTCACGCCGGCGAACGACGCGAAGGCGGCGCGCACCTGATCGGCGGAGAGGCCGAGCGCGCGCACAGCCGCGTACACGCCCACGGCGTTTTCCACGTTGTGATGGCCCGACATCGGGAGCAGGAACTCGCCGGCCGCGCCGCGCGGCTCGCGAATGGAGAAGCGCGCACCCTCGGGGCCGAAGCGAAGATGCTCGGCCGCGTAGTCCGCGTCGCCATGCGCCGAGTACGTCGCGACGTAGGCGCGGCAGGAGCGACGCGCGATGGTCACCGCGTTCGGGTACGAGGCCGAGACGGCGAGGAAGCCGTCTTCGGGAATCGTTGCGGCGAACTTGTCGTATGCCGACTCGTAGTGCGCCATGTCGCGGTAGATGTCCGCGTGGTCGAACTCGACGCTCGTCAGCAGGGCCGTGCGCGCGCGGTAGTGCATGAACTTCGGCCCCTTGTCGAAGTAGGCGGTGTCGTACTCGTCGCCCTCGACTACCACGAACGGCCCGTTGCCGTTGCGGAAGTTGCCGTTGTAGTTCACCGTCACGCCGCCCACGAGGAACGTCGGGTCCGTGCCCGCGTCCACGAGCACGTGCGCCATGAGGGCGGACGTCGTCGTCTTGCCGTGCGTGCCGGCCACCACGACACTCTGCTTGCCGGCGAGCACGAGGGAGCCGAATGCCGATGGAAAGCTCATCTGCGGAATGCCGCGCTCGCGCACGGCGGTGGCTTCCACGTTCACCCGCCGGATCACGTTGCCGATGATCACGAGGTCGGGGCGCGCGGCGTCGATGTTCGCGGCGGAGTATGGCGTCATCACCTGCACGCCCCATGCGGCGAGCATGTCGCTCATCGGCGGGTAGACGCTCTCGTCACTGCCGGTGACGTCGTAGCCCGCGGCCTTGAGCATGCCGGCGAAGGAACCCATTCCCGTGCCGGCCACGCCCACGAGGTGAATGCGCCGGATGGAGCCTGGCGCGATGTCGCTCAGGACGTTGCCGTTGTCGTCGGACATGTGTGACGGGGCGTGCGGGAGAGTGGAATCAGACGGCCGACGAATCGATGGGGGTCAGCACGAACCCCATGCCGCGCCGGGCGCCGATGCGGATGTCGGCGCCGGCCTCCACGAGCTTCTTGCGGATGCGCGCGACGTTGACGTCCACGACGTTCGAGCCCGGGTCGAAGTGCATGTCCCAGACCCGTTCGAGCAACTCGGACCGGGTGATCACTTCATTGCGGTGCAGCAGCAGGTGCTCCAGCAGCGGGAGCTCCTTCGCCGTGAGGCTGACCTCGGTCCCGTTGATGAACAGCTGGCGAGTCAGGCGGTTGAGGACCACGTTGCCGCAGACGAGTTGTTCCGTCCGCTGCGCTCCGCCGCGACGGATGAGCGCGCGGACGCGCGCCCTGAACTCCTCGATCATGATCGGCTTCGTCAGGTAGTCGTCGGCACCGGCGTCGAGCGCCAGGATCGTCGTTGCCTTCTCCGTCGCGCCCGTGAGGATCATGATCGGCGCCACGCGCCCGTCGCGCCGCAGGGCCTGCACCACCGAGAGGCCGTTGCCATCGGGAAGGCCGAGGTCCAGCACGATCACGTCGTAGTCGGTGACCATGGCGCAGGTGAGTCCTTCTGCAGCCGTGGTTGCCATGTCGACCGCAAAACCGTCTGCCTCGAGCACCTTGCTGCTGAGGAGCGCGCTTGAGGAGTCGTCTTCGACGAGGAGTGCTCGCATGGCGGACAGGGCGGAGGCGGGGAGCGGAATTGGAAGGATTCGCCTGAAGGACGCATGAATAACAGTTTTGTCATACAACTGAGGCGATCCTGTAATAATGACCGGCCTATAATCCCCGTGTAGCCTTTCACAACACCCCACGGAGACTCAGACAATGTTTACCAAGTCCGCTCGCTTCCTCGTTGCCGCCCTCGCCCTGGTTGTGGTTGCCGCCCCGGCAGTCCAGGCCCAGACGCAGACGGTGACGTTCGCCGTCAACGCCATCAACCAGATCGCCTTCACGGGCGCCCCCTCCCTGACCATCACGACCGCGGTGGCCGGCAGCGCGCCGACGAGCGTGACGGATGCGACGTCCTCCTGGGCCGTCACGACCAACCAGACCGGCGCGAAGATCACCGCCAGCATCCCGACCGTGATGCCGACCGGCCTGACGCTGAGCGCCAGTCTGGTCGCCCCGACGGGCGGCAGCGTGAGCGCGGGTTTCCTGGCGCTCGGCACCACGGCGGTGGACGTCGTCACCGGCCTCACCAAGCTGAACCAGGGTTCGATGGGCGTGAGCTACAAGCTCGATGCGACCGCTGCGGCG
>JBBRZK010000049.1:0-32529 GCA_038236775.1 Gemmatimonadales bacterium | reverse complement strand
GAGTCGGATCGATCGCAAGACGGCAACCTATTGGCGAAACCAGCTTCTGGGTGTCGGCTGTGCGGGGCATTTTGTGGAGCTCGCTAAGGTGAAGCTCCGCTGAGCGGACTTGTCATGATTAGACATTTCGGGCCTCGGCGCTGGCCGACGGGTCAACCGAAGAGCAACCGTCAAACCAGGGGCTAGCGTGACTGAGCATACTGCCGAGATTGCCGCACTTGCCCACTCTCAATTCGAATCGCTCGAGGCGGCAGGATTTCCATATACGCACCTCGGCGGCGCACTCTTTCTCGGGGAATACTATGCGGAGCCGCAACGTGGGATGTTGATGCTCGGCATTAATCCGGGGGGGCGCACTAATAAAGACTTCGGCGCGGGGCTTTCGGCGACAAATTGTCTTTTGGAAGGCGAACCCCTCGTGAAGTTCCCGTACTGGAGAAACGCGAAGTATCTGTTCGGGCGCGAGCCCCTGAGACAGGCGATGGAGACAGCAACGTACAGCTTCTGCTCCCCCTTCCGTACCCCGGATTTTAACCTCAGCAAGGCAGATCGGGCGCTCCTCGTGTCCCACTCGCGGGCGATCCTGCGGCAGATGCTCGGAGACTGCCTGCCGCGGCTCATCATCGTAGCCGGGGTGTCTGGCGAGGGACTGCTGCGGGAAATCGCCGGCGAGTCCATTCGGTTCGATGCCCGCCTGCCAGGCGGTGGGGATCAGAAAGGAACGTACCAGTGGCGAGCCTTCCGGGCCGCCATCGCCGGCGCACCGGGGATCGTCGCCCAGATCCCACACCTGTCGCGGGCCAATGCGAAGCACCGGCTTGATGAGTGCCGCGAGTGGCTCGTCGGTCTCGTGGGTCAGGTTTGACTGTCAAGTCGGCACCCCCGCCCGCGTAACCGCTACGAGTGGCGCGCAGCACGCGGCCATGCAACCGTCATGCGACGCGCCTACTCTTCGCCGAGCAATCGCTTCATGTAAGACATGACCGGTCCACTGTCAGACCCTCCCAGTATCATGGATTCATTGGAGAAACGCACTGGAGTCCGTTTCTCGATCCTGAACTGGAGACACACACCTTGAGTGTTCTCGTCGAAGCCCTCACCCTCGTTGTGCAGCGCCTCCCTCTGGAAATCGCCTATCCAGGCGGTACCGACGCATTTCTCCAGGCCGCGCTTTCACTGGACGCCCCTCCGCGTTTCATCTGTAACGGCGATCCCCACCTCGTCAATCTCAGCTTCTACGACCCCAAGCACGTCGAACCCGCGACCGCTCTGTTGCGCGAGCATGGCTTGATCGAGGTGGAGGACCGAAAGGCCGTTGACTTCGTGTACCTCGACCAGCATACCGGCCCAAGCATGCCATGCGAATGGATCGAGTGGAGGCGTCATGACGATGGCTACAGCTACGCCTGGGTCGCCGGCACCGAGCCGGGGGAGATGGCGGCGCCCGATGACTGGACGCCGCAGAAGTCTCGCGGCATGGTGGCCTCCGACACCGGTGACGAAGAGGGCCGTCTCTACCGACTGGCGAGCGAAGAGGGCATCGACACGTACCTGGACCTCACCACCGGCGAGCAGATCCAGAGCCTTTCCGGCGACTACGTTCCCCCGGCACAAATGTCTTCCGTCCCAATGATCGAGGCGATCCGCGCCGCATTTGCAAGCGTCGGCTGGACGAGGTTCCACGAGGCTGACAACGCCGTCGAGCTCGAGCTGCTCGGCACCGCGGCTCTGTACAGCTGTCGGTACTTCATGGCGCACGCGCAGCAGACACTTGTCTGCTGCACGCGGTCGCCGCTCCTCGTCCCGAAACGGGAACGGCGGAAGGTGATGGAGTTCATCACCCGCGCCAACTTCGGGCTGCTGTTCGGCGCCTTCGAGCTCTCGCTCGACGACGGGCGGCTCTTCTTCCGCACCGCGTGCGATGTCGAAGACGGCTCACTCAGCGGCCCGATGGTCTGCAATCTCGCCGGAGCGGGTGCCGCGATGTTCGACAAGTACCTGCCATCCATGAACCAGGTCATCTACGGCAAGATGTCCGTCGTGGATGCCATCGCGGCTGCGGAGGCTGTGTGAGCATGGAGCGCGGGAAGTCGCCTGATCTGCATGCGAAACGGCCGATCGACAACGCGACGGCATTGCCCACCGATGCGGCGTCTCCGGAGCTGCGCAATCGGATGCGCGGTGCGCTCATCGGGCTCGCCGTCGGCGATGCCGTGGGAACCACGGTCGAGTTTCGTTCGACGGGCACCTTTCCGGTCGTCACGGACATGGTCGGAGGCGGCCCCTTTCACCTGTCCGCCGGCGAATGAACCGACGACACCTCGATGGCGCTCTGTCTTGCCGACAGCCTGATCACGACGCGCACATTCGACGCGCGCGACCAGATGGAGCGGTACGTTCGCTGGCAAAGGGAAGGGTATCTATCGAGCACGGGCAAGTGCTTCGACATCGGCAACACCGTGCGCGGCGCCCTCCGCACCTTCGAGTCCACCGGCGAACCATTCGCCGGTCCGACCGGCGAAATGACCGCGGGGAACGGCTCGTTGATGCGGCTGGCGCCGATCCCGATGTTCTTCCACGGGCGGAACGCAGATCCTGTGGCCCTGGCGGGTGAGAGCTCGCGCACCACGCATGGCGCCGCAGTCGCCGTGGACGCCTGCCGCTACCTCTCCGCCCTGATCGGCGGCGCGTTTCGCGGCGCAAGCAAGGAGGAGCTGCTGTCGTCCCGCTTCTCGCCGGCGAACGGATACTGGGAAGAACAGCCGCTGCATCCCGTCATCAACGCGATCGCGAATGGATCCTTCCGACAGAAGGAGTCGCGGCACATCAAGGGAACTGGGTACGCTGCGGACGCGCTCGAAGCTGCCTTATGGGCCTTCCATTCCAGCGGAGAGTTTCGCGAGGGATGTCTGCTCGCCGTAAACCTTGGCGACGATGCGGATACGACGGCTGCGATCTATGGGCAGATCGCTGGCGCCTTCTACGGCGAATCAGGAATCCCGGAACAGTGGACTTCCCGATTGGCACTGAAGCCACTGCTGGATCGTTACGCGGAGCTCCTGTTTCAGCTCTCGTGTGGCGATCCACCGGCCACCAGTGTTACACCGGGGTCGCGCGAGGAAGCCGAGCACCTCATCGCCGCGCCTTCAGCCGAGGCGAGACGGCAGTGACCTTGGTGTATCGATTCATCATGGCGAGTGTGGCGCTATACGTCCGCTCAATCGTCGGCGCGTTCTTCGCGTCGCTCGTTGAAAGGTGGAACGCCGGTCGGGCCCACTTTCGAGTTACCCGAGCAGCCATTGTGTGGCGGACATCCATTGGAGCGGGGACGGCAGCGCCCGGAGTGGCGGAGATGCATCCTGCGTAATGAGCACCGCTTCTGCGTTCGGGTGGGCACGGGCCGCCGCCTCGAGCGCTCGCACTTCCCGATCCCAGGTCTTGTCCGCCGTGGTGTCCATGCATACCTGCACCAGCAGGGGCGGATCGCCGGGGCGGAGCGCGAAGAAGTCGACCTCCCACTCGTCGCCGACGCGTAGCCAGGTGACACTGTATTCTCGTCGCTCCAGCTCGAGCAGAACGGCGGTCTCCAGGGCACGCCCCCGGTGCTCCCGCCCTGATCGCTCGAAGAGTGAGATCAACCCAGGATCGACAGGATACACCTTGCGCGGGTTCACCATGCGCTGCCGCTCCGAGGTGCTGTGCATGTCGAGTACGCGGACGAGGAAGGCATCCTGCAGGTGATCGAGATACGCGTGCAGCGTGCCCTTTGCAACGGGGACGCCCTGCGAACGCAGCGCCTCGTAGAACTTGTTCACGGTGAAGCTGCCGCCGGGCGTGGCGAGCAGGTGGCGCTGCAGCGCCCGCAGGGCTGTCACGTTCGAGACTTTGTGTCGCTCAATGACGTCTCGAAGCACCATCGCGTCGACATACCCCGTCAGAAGCTTGACGCGATCCCGTACGTCTGTTCCTTGCGCTTCGGGGAAGCCCCCGACCTGGAGGTACTGATGGAGGCCGGCGTCAAGCCTGGCGCGGTCTACTGGGGCGATCTGCGGCCAAGGGACGGTGGGTTCGCCTCCGGCGTGGCGGAGCGCCTCGCGGAACCCGAAAGGATGCACCAGCACTTCCAGCAACCGACCCCGCGAGGCGGTGGCCACTTCCCGACTGAGCAGCTTCGCGGAGGACCCCGAGACGAACAATTCAACATCTCGCGAGTCGGCCAGGCGATGCACGAGCGACTCCCATCCCTCGACGAGCTGCACCTCGTCGAGATACACGGTGAGAAGTCCGTTCTGGCGGAGGGCCGGGAATGCGCGCTCGTGCTCAGCAATCATCCAACCGAGGTCAGCAGCGGTGATCCCGATAAGGCGCTCATCTTCCAGGCCGAGCAGAAGCTGCGACGCCAGCGGGCGCCCAGCTGCGATGCGATCGGCTCGCTGCTGCTGGAGGAAAGACGTCTTCCCGCCGCGGCGGACCCCGATGATGGCCAGCGGCTTTCCGGGAATACCGGGCAGTCGGACGTCGCGATGGGTCAGGGACGCCGGTGGACGAGTAATGGACTCGGCCAGCTTCGTCCGTAGAACGTCGCGGGAAACAGGGTCGGCCATGGCACGTTGGTGGCTGACGTATCCTTCCAATAAGGACAAATGATGTTCATTTTGTCCTTGTGAAAGGGAAAGATAGCGCACTATTTATCCCCTTGGCAAGGACAACTTGCGAAATCGAGGCCCCGGGAGCGCGACCCCGGGCGCTTTCGCCGATACTGTCACAATTGACCGCCCGGCAAGTGTGCGTCCCCAGTCGCAACTGAGGTGCGCCCCTTATACGACAACGCCCCGGACTGCTCCATTCGCTTCGTTCACCCGGGAGACAGATGATTGGCGCAATATTTGGAGACATCGTCGGCTCGGTTCACGAGCACCGCCGGACGAAGGCTACGGAGTTCCCGCTCTTCGTCCCCGGGAGCCGCTTCACCGACGATACGGTGATGACCGTCGCGACCGCCCACGCACTCCTCACCGGCGAGCCGTACGATTGCGCGTATCGCACCTGGGGACGTCGTTATCCCCACGCGGGCTACGGAGGCGCGTTTCGTGGCTGGCTGCGCGCCACCGATGCGCCGCCCTACAACAGTTGGGGGAACGGCTCCGCGATGCGGGTCAGCCCTGTGGCTTACGCACGCGACTCCATCGAAGCCGTCATCGACGAGGCGGAGCGGAGCGCCGCCGCCACGCACGATCATCCCGAGGGGATCAAGGGGGCCCAGGCCGCGGCGCTCACGGTGTATCTGGCGCGCACCGGCGTCGCGAAGGCCGAGATTCGGCGCGAGATCGAAACACGCTTCGGCTACGATTTGTCCCGAAGCATCGGCGACATTCGCCCGACGTATCGGTTCGACGTGTCCTGTCAGGGATCAGTGCCGGAGGCGCTCATCGCATTCCTCGACACGGAGGACCTGGAAACCGCAGTGCGAACCGCCGTGTCGCTCGGCGGCGATGCCGACACGCAGGCCGCGATCGCCGGCGCCGCGGCGGAGGCGTTCGCCCGCGGCGTGTCTTCGGACGTTCGGAACGAGGTGATGAGCCGCTTGCCAGCGGACATGAGCGAAGTGGTGCGAGAATTCGAGGTTCGGTATTCCCTGCAATGACGATTCTCTGCTCCCGAACTGATCCTATATCGCGCTGTTGACGACCGGCCACGCCGTCACCAACCAGAAGCTCACCTTCGATCTTCCACTCGAGCCGACCGCTCCCGAAACGCGTGATGCTGAAGCCATGCGAGCGCTTCGTCGCATAGACAAGCGCGCGTATAAGGGGCATCACCTGAATGCTCCATCAACGATGCGGACTGTAGAGTCGTCACAGCGAAGTCAGCCGTGCCGTTCTCCCACTTCGAGCGCTGCGCCGAAGCTGTCGGTGAGTGCGACATCGAAGCGGCGCGCAAACTTATGCGCATTGAGCACTCCGAAGCTGAGCGAGAGCAGCACTCAACGACCGGCAGGGTGTACACGTCGCTCGCAGGCAGTGCGTAGGCCACGAGGTGCTCAAGCTTAGCGACGAAGGTGCCGACACTCGAATGCGTAAACGCCGAGCGAGATCGGCGACTCGTTCTGCGACCTTGGTGCGGGGCGCTTCAGTGGTGACACCGCAGCCTCGCCCTGAAAGAAGATCCTTATGGCCCGAGCGCCAAGTCCCGCAACGACGCAGAAGCCCAGCCGGCGCCCTAGCACTCGCTGGTGCCAAAGGTGGGTTGTCAGTCGTCTGCAGTAGAATGATGCAGCTAAGAAAGTCCCAGCCGAAACGCCGCTAGTGACAGCCCCGACGACGAAACAGCCAGATCTCGAAGCACTCTTGATCGACACCGCGATCGAGTGCTGGCGTTTCTCGCGTCTTTTCCTCCGAGCCGCTGCCAAGCTCGACGCTGGCGAAGGCGCACGATACGAGAATCAGCTCCGCTTCTTCCTGCGACGCTTGGAGGATAATCTGACGGCGGCCGGCATGACTCTCGTCAATGTCGAGGGTCAGGTCTTTGACGCAGGTATGGCCGCTACTGCTTTGAATATTGCGGACTTCGGTCCCCAGGAGGAGCTGGTGGTAGATCAGATGGTCGAGCCGATCATCATGGGAACCGAAGGAATCCGGAGAACGGGAACCGTTACGCTGCGACAGGCGCCCAGATGACCTACGTTGGCATTGATCTAGGGACGACGAATAGCGCCATCTGCTCCTACGACGGAGAGAACGTACAGCTCTACAAGAGCCCCGAGCAGCACGATGTGACGCCTTCTGCGATCTTCATTGATCGGCGCGGCAATAAGTACATCGGTGCAAGGGCGTACGATAGCGCTGCCCGGAGCCCGGATAATGGCGCCACGCTTTTTAAGCGCCTCATGGGCACGAGTACTCCCATCAAGCTCGCGGCCGTGGACCGGACGATGACTCCGGAGGAATGTTCGGCCGAAATTCTCAAGGCACTTTACAGCTATCTGCCGGAGACGATTCGGAATAACAAGGAAACCGGCACTGTAATCACCGTGCCTGCGGCCTTCAGCCAAATGCAGAAGGAGGCGACGATGGCCGCGGCACAAATGGCCGGAATCGGACGCGTCGCCCTTATGCAGGAGCCCGTGGCCGCCGTCATGAGCGTCATGCGACGCCGCCACGGGGATGGCATCTTCGTTGTGTTCGACCTCGGCGGCGGTACGCTCGACGTTGCGGTCGCTGAAAGCATCGCTGGCCGCGTTAGCTTGCTGGCCCATGGCGGAATCGCGATGTGCGGAGGGCGCGATTTCGATCGTGCTCTTTTCGATAACGTCGTGAGACCGTGGATCTCCGACCGCTTCAAATTGCCCGAGAACTGGATCAGTGAGCCTCAGTTTAAACCGTTGCTTCGCACTGCTACGTGGGCGGCTGAGAAGGCCAAGATAGAGCTTTCGCAGCGGGAATCCGTAGTCGTAGGCCTACCGGAGACGGAACTGGGCGTGCGTGACCTTGCCGGAGAGGAGATCTACCTCGACGTCACCGTCACTCGTGCGACCTATGACGCTCTCATAGGGCCGCGTATCGACGAAGCGGTCCGCGTTACGCGGGAAACAATTGAGAAGGCTGGGCTTTCCTCCCAGGACGTGGAGCGAGTCGTTTTCGTGGGTGGTCCTACCCAGTACGGCCCGCTGCGGGACCGAGTGGCGTTCGAGCTGGGCATCGCCGCGTCGACCGACGTGAACCCGATGACCGCCGTTGCTGAGGGCGCGGCGGTATTCGCCGAGTCGATCGACTGGAGCTCGAGTGCGAGAGGACGTAAGACGACCCGTGGCGGACTCAGTACGGGGGGACGGATCGACGTCGGATTCAACTACATCGCGCGAACTCCCGAAAGGAAGGCTCGGATCGTCGCGAAGGTAGTCGGTACGGTCGCTGCAGGGTCCGAGTTCCAGGTCGACAGCCGTGACACCGGCTGGTCGTCGGGGCGGCTCAGACTCGTGGACGGAACGTCGGTCGACCTTCCGCTGGAGAAGGCCGGCGACAACGCATTCAAGGTATTCGTATTCGACGCGACCGGTTCACCGATCGCACTTGAGAACGACCGCATCACCATAGTTCACACCGCCGCCAGCGTGGATGCCATTCCGGCCTCCCATACCATCAGCGTGGAAGCGCGAGACCGGATTGGCGGGCCTGTCGTACTTGAACACTTGGTAAAGGAAGGCGAGCAACTTCCGAAGAAGGGAGTGCTGAAGTTCAGGGCCGAGGAGTCGTTGAAGGCGGGTAGTCCCGGCGCGCTGCGTTTCAAGCTCCGGGAGGGCAACATCGCGGACCGCATCTCCGATAACCGCTTTATTGGTGTGTTCGAGATCAAGGGATCCGATTTCGAGTCAGGCATCATCACCGCTGGTGCCGAGCTCGTGTGCGAATATGAGGTGCTGGACTCAGGGAATGTGGTGATGGAAGTCTCAGTGCCGTCTATCCGTGGTTCTTTTCGGAGCAGCCGGAATTTCTACTCGCGTCAGGATGGCCAGATCGATTTCACGCAGGCGGCGCTTCTCGTGGCAGAGCAAGCCGAGCACGCCCAGCGGCGTCTGGCGGAGTTGGAGAGCCAGGTTGACGACCCGCGACTCGATGAGGCGCGGGCGAAGCTCGAGTCGTCCGCAAGCATGGCAACCGGGGAGACCGATCCGGAGGTTGCCAAGCAGGCAATGGAGCACGTTCAGCATGCCCGTGAGCTTCTGGCGGCGACGCGAAAGGCGCATCTGAAGCCGATGCGCCAGCTCGAGCTGGACCGCAGCCGGGCATTCTTCGACGAGTCGGTGCGCCAGTATGCGCGGCAGAGCGAGGAGGGAGCCTTCGACAATCTGGCCCGTACCGCGCAGCGTTCCATAGCCGATAATCGGCCCGACTTCGAGACGCATCTGGAAGAAATGCGTGGCAAGATGTTCATGATCCTGTGGCGGCAGGACTGGTTTGTCACCGACCGGTTCAAGCGGCTGTCGACGCAGCAATACCTCTTCCCGAATGCCATCGAGTACCTGCAGCTCGTATCGCAGGGGAACGATGCACTTCGCACTGGGGACATGGAGAAACTCAGGCAGATCGTGTCGCATCTCGACTCGACCCGGATGGGAGCCGCGACCGATGATGACGTTGGCTCGACGGCCAACATCGTCAGGGTCTAGGATGATGGAAAAGGATCCGTGGCTGCCTATTGGATTCGTGCTTCCCGACGGCACACGCCTACGGCGGACCGTGCTAACGGGGGAGCAGTGGCAAATTGTCGAAGCCGAGCGTGGGAGTCGGGTTCTGCTTGCGGCTACTGAGCTCGCAGAACGCTGGGTGTGTGGACGGCTGGTAGCCGAGGGGGCACTAACCGCAATGGAGTTCGGTGATCGGGCAATCGCGTACCTCGTGAGCGCGGCGCATCACACGCTCACGGCCATCGCCGAGGCCAGCCGCCCGAACAACAAGAATGATGCGCTGGCGTTCGCCGCGGCCTTGAAGCACACTCGCGTGGCCGACCCAGAATCGCCACTGCAGGATGCGCTCTACGTCGAGAAGCTCTCACGCCTACTGCCTTCCTACTCGATCAGTACAAAAACACCAGATGACGTGGTATTCGGATACTGGTTATCTGGCGGGGCACCCGTATCGGTGCAGGCGTTTCGCCGCTTGCATCAAGCAGTAAGCTGGCTCGCGGTTGGTCACCTCAAAGAGGTCGTCGAAGCTGCGGGGTTTCAGGTCACTGAGGTACTGGCTGATAGCCAGGCGAGGAGCGATACAACAACAGTTGACCGCGACCGAAATGTCCAAGCCGGATCGGGAGATACGCGCATTGAACCCTTCCACCTTCCTGGCCGTCCTGAACTAGAACAGTTTTTCAACGAACACATCGTTGATGTTCTACGGCATCGTGAGAGGTACAAGGCGCTCGGGATTGGATTCCCTTCGGCCATTGTCCTTCATGGCCCCCCGGGCTCCGGCAAAACATACGCGGTCGAACGGCTCGTTGAGTACCTCGGATGGCCGAGTTACCAGATCGACGCATCGAGCGTGGCAAGTCCCTTTATCCACGAAACGAGCCGGAAGGTCGCAGAGTTGTTCGAGACTGCGCAGCAGAACGCCCCGTCCGTGTTGGTGGTCGATGAGATGGAAGCATTTCTCGCAGATCGGGAGAGCGGAGGGGCAGGAGGACACCATCGAGTGGAGGAAGTCGCTGAGTTCCTCCGGCGAATTCCAGAGGCCACAAAGAACGATGTGCTCATCGTCGCGATGACGAACCGGATCGACATGATCGACTCGGCGATTTTACGGCGTGGGCGTTTCGACCATATCATTTCGGTCGGGTACGCGAGCCGTGAGGAGGTGCACTCCCTCCTCGACAAGCTGTTGGGCGACCTTCCGACGGAGGGACCATTGGATGTCGATGGCCTTGCGGCCGGGCTAGCGAATCGTCCGCTCTCAGACGTGACGTTTGTGATTCGAGAAGGCGCACGCCTCGCAGCTCGAGCGGGGAAGTCACGACTCGACCAGCGAAGCCTGGACGAGGCGCTTCGAGCTACGCCTGCTCGTGGAGTGGATGGAGATGCCGCTGGACGCATCGGCTTCATTTGAGGCTGCCGTCGTGACAGGTCGCCCCGACACCGGTTTCGCGGGTCTCCAGACCCTCATCTCGAATGTAGAGCCCGCGATCCGGGAGGCGGAACGCAGGGTGACAGAGGCTCAGGCCTCCAAGGCACGTGTAAGTGGTACGCTATCCGGTACACCAGGGTCCGACCACGTGCCGAACAGTCCCGCGAGTGCTCGCAGGCCCGAGCTCCAAGCGACGTTCCGTTGGGGCAAACTCGTCGCAATCATCGCCGTAGTTGCGGCAATTGTTGGGTACGGCATGCAGTCGAGCACGCCGTCGAGCACGCAGTCGCCCTCAGCCGAGTCGCCGGCGACGAGCGGACCAACCGTCGTCACGGAAATCGCGCCGAGCGGTCCCGTATTGAGCCTCGCGCCCGCTCCGGACAGTCTCTATCAGGTACCGCCTGCCCTTGGCGACAGCAGCCGCATCTTGGATGTAAACGAGATTCAATACTGTATGGCCGAGGAGATCCGCATCGTAAGCGCGGGAAAGGCAGTCAACAGGTATAGCGATTCTGAAATCAACCGCTTCAACGAGCTAGTCGAAGCATACAATGGTCAGTGCGGTCGATACCGGTATCGCAGCGGTGCGGTAGAGCAGGCGAGAGCGGCGGTGGAACCGTATCGGGAGAGGCTTACGGCTGAGGGGCGGGCTCGCTTTCGGGGCCACGCGAGTCGCCGTGGTGACGTTCCTAGCGACGAACCACCGGGTACGACTGCGAGCACCACTGAGCCCACTGTCTTGCCACTGGCCAGCGAAACTGCAGAGAGCGCCCAACTCAGTGCGCCAGTTCAGCGAACTCGTGCGCCGCGTCAACAGCGCAGCGGGGACGAGTCTGTGCGCGAGAGGTCAGAAGCACCCATGCAGAGCCATAATACTGCGAATCTGGAGACATGCCTCAGCGGCGAGTATCCGCGGCTGTGCAAACATGCTCTTTTGTCCAAGTCAGATGCCGCGCGTGTCCGCAAAGCGGAGCGTGATGCCAACTATCACACGTGCGTGGCGGGTGAATATCCGTCGCTCTGCAACCACTCCTTATTGGTGCCGACTGAGGTAAGCGTAGTGTACGACGCTGAGCGACGAGTGAACCTAAGGACGTGCGAGACGGGACAGTATCCGTCGCTCTGCCGACATGACGTGCTCACCGCCGCTGAACTGAGCGACGTAAAGGCCGCAGAGCGGCGAGGGAACCTCAGCACCTGTATGGCTGGAGAGTACCCCTCACTCTGTCGGCACGACCTTCTCACGCGGCAAGAGGCCAAGCGCGTCGCAGCCGCGGAGCGTCGGAGCCAATGAGTCCTTGCCTGAGCGCACTCGCTTTCGCGCGATGTCTGCATGATAGGTTGACGAAATGAGCGGCCGTCTCACCGCCCTTCACCAAAATGCGTTCAACTTGCTCGGGGCAACTGTTCGGGACGAACGCCAGCGCATCGCGACCCTCGCAGAAGCGCGGTCCCTGGAGCTTGATCACGAGATCTGTCAAAAGGCGCGCTCGGATCTGCTGAACCCGCGAAATCGGCTCGCCGTAGAGATGTCCTGGTTACCGGGCGTGTCGCCGCGCAGGGCTGCGCAATTGCTTGAGCGAGTGACGGCGGACCCGCGTGGCGCCGAGCGTGTTGAGGGGCTGCCGACTCTCGCTCGAGCGAATATTCTCGCGGCCGCCCTCGAGGCCTCGAGTGATGGGGACACTCCGCCGGTTCTCGCGGCGCGACTCGTGGAGCTAGCGCGGGAAAGCGCCACAATTGATGCAGAAGAGGTGCTACGCGACATCAATGAAGATCGAGCTATCGCGCGACTGCCTCTGGTGCAGAGCGGCGAACAGGTCGTCCAGGAACTAGCAGAACGCGAGCGCTACTACCGCACTGTACTCCGCAACGCTTTGGACTATCTCCCCGCGGAGGCGCTTGTCGCTACTGCAACTCACGCGATTACCACTGCGACAGATGGGGGTGAGGCTGCCGCACCGCCACTGATAGATGGGCTGGTGGACATCTACGAGCTGGAGGCACAGGCATTCCTTACCGCCGAGGCCGAGAACGTTTCCAAACTCATTGCGGCAATCAGAGTGGCGGCGCCTCACGGTGACGTCGGCGTGGCGCCATTGATTGCCAAGCTAGCCGCTGTGGCACGCAACTGGGATACTGTCGCACAGCCGGTGCAGGTGGGGCTACGAGCGCGAGGTACGGAACACCAGTTGAGTCGGAGAATAGGCGGAGCAATCCGATCGCTGGCGGTCGATTTGTACAATGAATACCAGATGCTCCCTACGGCACGACGCCTTACCGAACTCCTTCGCGATGTGTTCTCAGAGCTCCCGGAGTTCGCAGAGCGCCTTGAGGAAGACGCGAAGGCACTCGATGAGCTTGGTGCGGCGCACGCGGCGTCGAAGGATAAGCGCAGTGAATGGGCGCGAGAAATCACATACCGTGCCGACATTGGTATGGTGCTCAAGGACGTGTTGAGTATCGCGCCTGAGGGGGTATCCTGGCAGGGCCGGTCATATCCTCTCGGGGCAATCACGCGAGTGCGCTGGGGAGCAACACGTCACTCCGTAAATGGAATTCCTACGGGCACGACGTATACGATCGGTTTCGGGGATGCGAAATCGGGGGCCGCGGTAGAGTGTAGAAAGGCGGAAGTGTACGAGGCATTTGTCGAACGTCTATGGAAGGCTGTCGGTGTCCGACTACTGCTCGACACTTTGCGTGACTTGAAGGCAGGTAAGGAATGGTGGATCGGTGAAACCCGGATTCGAGATGACAGCATCACCCTCTATAGGAGCCTGGCGTGGAGACGCGAGCCCGTAACAGTGCCGTGGAGCAAGATCCGCCACTGGGATGAATCTGGTCTGTTGAAGCTGGAAGTCACGGACGAGCCCAAGCTCAACGTCAGCTTCTCCTACATCAATACCGTCAACGCTCATGTCCTCGATCGCATGCTCACCGCAGCGAAGAAGCGAGCGGGCCTGCGCCGGCTCAGTGAACTCTTAAACTGAGGGAACCGGGCGTTGTCCCACCCCACACCCGATACTCAAGGCAAAGTCATGCCTAATGGACTCCGGCAGTTTCGTGTCCTTTCCAAGGGAATGCGCAGCCTCCTCCCATATGCCGGAGTAGGAATGTTCTTTTTCGTTGGCGTCGCCGTTATCTCGGGCGTCACGGATGGCAAGTCCGCCGCGATGATTGGGCAGCGTGCCTATCGATCCTTCGCAGGCGCGGTGGGCACCATTCTATCTGCGATGGCATTCGTCGTGTGCCTTGAAGTCATGCGCGACTACCTGCGATGTACTTCCAGATCCCCCTTGCATCATTGGCCGTCGACGGTGATCCGGACGGCGATACGGATGGGCCTCGTGGTCGCAGTCCTGTGGTGCGCCGGATATCTCATCGGGGAATTGCTTCGGGGGGTGTGGGACGGGAAGTGGCTTGTAGAGAAGATGCTGCGGGGCGCCATTAGATCCGCTGCGATCGGTGCTCTCGTTGGTGTGGGAGTTGTAGCATTGGAGGCGATGACGATGGATCGGAGCGGTACCACGTCCGCCTAGGGAGGCGGCCGCGGGCGACCAAACCTGTCAACGGGTGTGAGACACCGAGTGGGCTGAGTTTACTGAGCAGCGGCGGCCTCTGAGCTGAGGCGTTTGGGTGGATTGATCCACGCCGCGGTGGGAAGCGGTGCCGGCGTGGGTGGACGACGGACAAAGCGCTCCGGTGTGGCGGCATAGGCCGCCACGAGGACGATGGCCCGCTCTGCATTACGAATCCGTCGTACTGCCGGAACGCCATGGACGAGCACCTCGCCGTCCTTCTGCGCCACGCCGCGGGCTTGCGTGAGCGGGGACTCCGGGAGGAAGACGTGTATGTCTGGTGGGGCCGCGTGCACTCGCGCAATCGGCGCACCCAACTTCCGCATCTCGAGGACATCCGCGCCATCGATGCGACACTCGACGACGACGATGCGCCGGAGACGCACCTGTACCTCACGGACTACCAGTCGCTCTACGTCGCCGACCTGGCCGAGATTCATTTCGGTGAGCTAGTGTCCATCCTGAAACTCTGATGGAGCGATTGTAAGGGTGTAAAACGAGTGACGCATCCGGTGATGGTGTTCTCGCAGCACGGATGTACGTTGGCGTTGTCGAGACGTCCAACCTCATCGTGCGGAGGCACCGCCGGATGCGTCACCAATCGCCACAGCTGCCCCTCGTCGCGCCGTGGATCGCCCACGCGCATGCGGCCGATCTCGCCGCGATGAGTGCCGTGCTTGACGAGCAACCTGCGCTGGGCGCGCTGGTTCAGCAAGACCTGGAAGGCGGGTGCCCGAAGAATGCGCGGACGGGCCGGCCCGGCCTCTCGGGCGAGCAGACGCTGCGGCTGTTGCTCCTGCGCCAACTGACGGGCTGGACGTACGCGGAACTGTCGTTTCATCTCGCCGACTCCATGACGTATCGCGCCTTCTGTCGCGTGGGAGCCTTGGTGCGCACGCCCTCGACGTCCGCCCTTGCCGCGACCCTGCGCCGCGTCCGGCCGGCGACGCTCGCGCGCCTGAACGATCAGCTGGTGACGAGTCCCGCGGCGCGGCGCGTGGAGCGCGCACAGACGGTGCGGATGGATGCGACCGTGGTCCCGGTGGCGATCCATCCGCCGACGGATTCCAGCCTGCTCCTCGACGCGGTGCGCGTGCTGGATCGGCTGTTGCGCCGCGCGGAGACCGAGGCGGGCTTCACCGCCTATCATCGCCACCTGAAACGCGCCAAGCGCCGGGCCATGGCCATCCCGCATCTTGCCCCGCAGGCGACCGCGCGGCGATGCGCCTGCTATCGCGAGCTCCCGCAGTACACGGACGCGACGGCGAGTTACGCCACGTGCGCGCTCGCGCATCTCGAGTGCTTACCCGCGACGGCGGCGCGCGACGCGCTGCGCGCGCAACTCACCCGGCTGCTCCCGCGCATCGCGCAGGTGATGGACCAGACGACGCGGCGCGTCCTCCACGGCGAGGCCGTGCCGGCCGACGAGAAGCTGGTCTCGCTCTTTGAGGCACATGCCGATGTGCTCGTGAAGGATCGACGCACGACGTATTACGGCCACAAGATCTTTCTCACGACGGGCGGCTCGGGGCTGATCCTGGACTGCGCCATTCCGAAGGGCAATCCCGGCGACGTCACCTGGACGCTGCCGCTCCTCCGTCGGCAGCAGCACCTGTTTGGCTGCCCGCCGCGGCAAGCCACCTTTGATGGCGCGTTCGCCTCCTCCGCCAATCTCGCCGACGCGAAAGCGCTCGGCGTCGCCGATGTCTGCTTCGCAAAGAAGCGCGGACTCACCGTCCCCGCCATGGTGAAGAGTCAGTGGGTCTACGACAAACTCCGCCGCTTCCGCGCAGGCATTGAGGCCGGGATTTCGCTCCTGAAACGCGTGTTCGGGCTCGCCCGGTGCGTGTGGAAGGGCGTGGCGGGCTTTCACGCCTACGTCCGCACGGCGGTGCTCGCGGCCAACCTCCTCACGCTCGCGCGCGCCCGCCTCCCTTAACACGCCGCGTCACCGCACGACCTGCGCGCGCGGTCCGCGCGACCCTCGTCGCCCGCGTGATCGTCGCGACTACGTCCCGTGAGACATCACGTCGGCGATCCACGAGTGCCCCTCGCCACCGGCGCGCCCCTCAACCACTTTCGAGGGCAGAAACGTCTTCTCCTTCTTCGGACTACGCCGTTTCAGGATGGAGACGAGCTAGCGGACACGGAGGCCGCGCATGTGCCGTCGTACTACGCGGCCGACCATCTCGAGTGCGACTTCTGGTTCAAGCTCTGGGACATACGCCGCCTGGTCACGGATGACATGCTCGGCACCATCGAGGAGCTCAAGCGCTTGCGGAGCGTCGCCTATCACGATCGGCCGGTGTCGCTGTACGGCGGAATGGTGCACGCTTCGGCTACGATGTGTCCCGAAGCATCGACGACATTCGCCAGGCGTATCGGTTCGACGTTTCCTGTCAGGGATCGGTGCCGGAGGCGCTCATCGCATTCCTCGACACGGATGACCTGGAAACCGCGGTGCGAGCCGCCGTGTCACTCGGCGGCGATGCCGACACGCAGGCTGCGATCGCCGGCGCCGCTGCGGAGGCGTTCGCCCGCGGCGTGTCTTCGGACATTCGGACGGAGGTGATGAGCCGCTTGCCAGCGGACATGAGCGAGGTGGTGCGAGAATTCGAGGTGAGGTTTTCCCTGCAATGATGATTCTCTGCTCCCGAACAGATCCTGTATCGCGCTGTTGACGACCGGCCACGCCGTCACCAACCAGAGGCGCGGAGAGCGCGAGGCTCGCCGGTCGGTCGCGCAAGCAGTGTCAGGAGAACGCAGCGACCTGCTCGACAGTGATCTCGGCGTGCCGCTTTGCCGCAGGGCGGGGGGCGACCTGGATGCGCACCTCCATGTCGAGGCGGAGGAGGAAATGCTCGAGCCGCTCCTGGCTGAACCCCGTCAGCTTGCCACGCATGAGGTTCGACATGTCGCCAGCGGCGATGCCGAGCGCCTTGGCGGCCCGCGCTTGCGTCCAGTGTTCCTGCTCGATCCGGCCCCGGATCACGCCGCGCACGATGCGCGCGAGCTCCGTCTTGGCCAGGCGCTCGTCCGCGTCCGGTACCCCCATGTCGGCGAACACGTTGCCGCTGCCTCGTACGAACGCCATAACGGGAGCGCTGGTTGCCGTCCTCGCCACAGCCTTGCGGGCAGAGCCAGCGCTCGACTTCTTCGCGGTGGCGCGCTTGCGGGGACGGGCGGGAGTCTTTGTCTGCGGCATGGGGCGATCGGTTCAGGGTTGCTGTCCGCGCGTGCGCGCAGCCTGGATGCGCGCGGCGTAGTGCGCTTCGTAGTGCTGGCGGGCGAACTTGTAGCGCTGAAGGACGCGGTCCTTGTCTGCCTGTGGCGTCTTCTTCCCCTGCTTGGCCTTCTTTTGAAATGCGTCGAGCACGTAGGCGACCCCGGACGCCCACTCTGGCAGGCTCGGTCGCTTTGGCACTGGATGAAGTCAATGCTACAGTTAGTAGAACTACTAACAGCACGCAACTGGTAGCGGGAAAGCCGCCTCCGGACCCAACTGCCTCCAGAAACGCCCATCCGGGCAATAACCAATATTGACATTTGCTGTTATTGCTCGCATCCTTCTACACCCTCATCGGAGTGTCCGAAATGAATGTGTCTCTGACTCCAGAGTTCGAGTCATTTGTCGACGGCAAGCTCAAGAGCGGAACGTTCAGCTCTGCCAGTGAGGTCGTCAGAGCCGGATTGCGACTCCTCCAGGAGCGCGACGCGGAACATACCGCGCGCCTTGAGGCGCTCCGGCAGGATGTGCGATTGGGTCGTGCCCAACTCAAACGCGGTGAAGGCACTCCCGCAGGCGACGTGTTCAAGCGGCTGCGCAAGAAGGGGCAGAGACGTCGCGCGGAGTGACGTCATACCAGCTTTCACCAGCGGCAATACAGGATCTCCAGGAGATCGAGGCGCACGTTGCCGATCAACGCCCGAGTGCTGTCGAGGGCGTTTTCGGCGCCATCGAATCCGCATGTCAGTTGGTAGCGGAGTATCCGGGCGTTGGACGCCCGCGCGATGAGGTCGACGAAGGTGTGATGAGCTTTCCAATCGGGTCCTACATCATCTTTTACTATCGCGATGATGACCCGTTCGGTATTGCACGCATTCTTCACGGTAGCCGCGACCTTCCCACAGCGTTTCACGACTCATAGGGCCCATCAGGCGATCGTACTCCGCATGCGTGAGGGAAACCCAGCCTGGCGCCAACGAGATAGCCCACGATTGTCTCCGGCACTTGCTTTCGCCCCGGAAGTGCCAGAATCAGACGCCCCTCCAGACCGGATTGGCCGATGGGCCTCAGCTCAATTGTGCCGGCAACAATTCCAGGCCAAGCAACGGCGCGTTGTCGCGAATGCGCTGATCGAACGACAACATCGTGATGGGGCCGAGCGCTTCGCGAAGGATGACGGCGGTGGCGAGGTGCAGCGCGTCCAGCGCTCGCACGGGCTCGACCGGAAAGGGACCTCGCGCCCGGGCGAGTACGCCGTCGGAGAGGGCGTGCACATGCCAGGTGCGCTCCGCGACGTCGAGCAATCGCAGCGCGGCGTACTCCTGCGTCACGTCGCAGCGACCTTCCTGGCGCCGGCGTGCGAGCGCGCGCGCGCACTCGAAGCCGGTGAGGGACGACGACACCACGAGCTCGGCGGCGGCAAGTGTGCGATGCGCGATAGCCTGATTGGGTTCTCCCAGAAGCCATGCGGCCACCGCACTTGATTCCGCGTAGACAATCACCGCCGGTCTTCGCGCAGCTCGTCGAGGATCCGTCGGGCCGTGCCGGCAGGCGACTTCAGCGGAGACTCGGGATACGGATTCGCGTGCGATTCGCCGATGCGCATGGTGCCCTCGGTGGCCATTCGGGCAAGCGCGCGGTCGACAGGCGTGCTCGCGAGCGCAAGTGCGCCCGGGCGGCGCAGCTCGGCAATGACGCGTCCACGGTCCGTGACGAGAACGTCTTCACCCGCTTGGACGTCCTTGAGGACCTGGCTCAGATGAGCCTTCAACTCCCGCACGCCGATTGCTCGCATGCCCAATAATGTAGTCACGTGTATCTACTTCGGCCATTGGTAGGCGTAGGTGCTCGCTTGTCTCCATTCCAGCGCGATAAATCCGGGCTCCAAGTCGCGCTTGCCAGGGCCCAACTTCAACGTTAAACTGAAACTGTCAACACAAGTAGCGCGTTATCTTGAAAAAATCCCGAAACCGGGTCCGCTGGTGGAGTAATGGGAAAACGTCGCACCTCCGATGGCCTTCCTCTCCCCGAAGTATTCGTCAGCACGCGCGAGACGTCGCGGGTCGTCTCGGCCGCCGTGGCGGCCGGAAAGGCACGCAAGCTCGCCCCGCGTCTCTATACATCGAACATGGTGGACGACCCGGACGCGATAGTCCGCCGAAACCTCTGGCGCGTCGTCTCCCTCGTGGTGCCTGGCACCGTCGTCTCGCACCGAACCGCGATCGAGATGAGACCGGCGGAAGACGGTTCCGTCTTCTTGACGGCGGGCTACGACAGACGGGTCGAGCTGCCGGGACTCCAACTGCGGCTGGTGCAGGGGCCGGGAGCCGTCGAGGGAGACACGCAGCTCTTTGATCTCCACCTCGCATCGCGTGCACGTGCGCTGCTCGAGGTGCTCAAGCCGTCGCGCGCTCGCGAAGGCGTCGCGCGCGGCCTACGCCGCGCGCAGGTCGAGGAACTGCTGGAGCGCGATCTGGTCGCCGGGGGCGAGGCCAGCCTCAACACGATTCGCGACCGCGCGCGCACGCTGGCCTCCGTGCTCGAAGCAGACGAACCGTTCGAGACACTGGACGGGATCATTGGATCGCTGCTCGATACGCGCAAGACAGCGCTCGCCGCCCCGGTCGCCATCGCTCGCGCTGCCGGCGAACCGTACGACCCACTGCGTCTCGAGCGATTCCAGACGCTGCTGGCCGCACTGCGCGCGCACTCAGTGGTACCACGACCCAACGCGCGCTCGTCAGACGGGGAGTTCTCGAACCTGGCGTTCTTCGATGCGTATTTCTCGAACTTCATCGAGGGAACGCGATTCCAGGTCGGCGAGGCGCACGAGATTGTCTTCGACGGAAAGATCCCTGAGTCGAGGCCCGAAGATGCCCACGACGTCCTTGGCACCTACCGCCTCGTCGGTAGCCGCGCGCTGATGGGACGAAGCGTAAGTCGCTTCCCGGATTGCGATGCGTTCATTGACGCATTGAGAGAGGCTCACGCCGAGCTCCTTTCAGCGCGACCAGACAGGCGTCCGGGACAGTTCAAGAGGGTGGGGAACGTCGCGGGAGACACGACCTTCGTCGAACCCGACCTCGTGCGTGGAACACTTCGACAGGGCTTCGACATCGCCCGCAGCTTCGAGGAACCGTTTCATCGGTCCGTCGCGATGATGTTCATCCTCTCGGACGTCCATCCGTTCGATGACGGCAATGGCCGCATTGCTCGCGCCTTCATGAATGCGGAACTGATCAGTGCACAGCAACGGCGAATTCTCATTCCTGTCGTCTATCGAACCGATTACCTGACGGGATTGCGCGTTCTCACACGCCAGGGCCATCCGATTCCCCTGATTCAGGTACTCGATTTCGCGCAGAAGTACACGGCGGCGATCGACTTTGCGGATTATGATCGCGCCTTGGCGACGCTGCGGGCGACCAACGCGTTCGAGGAGCCTCGGCCTGACGTCAAGCTGCAGATGCCGCAGATCCCACACGGAGGCGTCGAAGCCTGAAATTGAGCTAAGCCAGAGAAATTCGGCGCGCCACAATGCAATGCGCCGTCAGCCGCCGACAGGGCTTGAGAATGGATCACTATTGCGCCACGTTCAGCGCGGCGGGATCTCGTTGGGAGGATCAAGACAGCAGCGAGACGAATGCACACTCGACCCTGTGATGTATGAGGTATTGGGAGCTAGCACGTCGCCATGCGCACGGCGGGAGCGGGGGCCGTGAACAGGAACGACCGATGTCATTGTCTCGGTGAACCATTGCCTCATCTGACGAAAGCAGCGGTCATCTTCGGCCTGACCCTGGCGCACGCCGCCACCGCGCAGGCGCACCGCCGCGCCACAGCCGTCGATTCCCTGATGGCGGACTACGCGCGGCCGAACGCGCCGGGCGCCAGTGTGCTCGTGATTCACAATGGCCGAGTCGACCTCATCAGGAGCTATGGCCGAGCTGATGTCGAGCGCGCAATACCGGTGCGCCCGGAGACGAACTTCCGGCTCGCATCACTCACCAAGCACTTCACGGCCACCGCCGTGATGCAGCTCGCGGCCGACGGCAAGCTCCGGTACGACGAGGAGATCGGCGCGATGCTGCCAACGCTGCCGGAGTTCGCGCGCCACGTCACGATCCGACAGCTGCTCAACCACACCGGCGGCCTGCCCGACTACGAGGACTTCGTCCCGGATACGCAGACGGCCCAGGTTCACGATCGCGATGTGCCCGCGCTCATCGGGCATGCGTCGGCCGCCAGGTTCCTGCCTGGCACACGCTTCGAATACAGCAACACGGGCTACGTGCTGCTCGCGCTCGTCGTCGAGCAGGCGAGTGGCCAGCGCTTTGCCGACTTCCTGCATGCCCGCATCTTCGCGCCGCTGCGCATGACGGGTACGGTCGCGCTCGAGGAGGGCCGGTCGCGTGTATCGCACCGCGCGTATGGCTATACCGTGGACGCCAACGGAGTGCGTCGCACCGATCAAAGCAACACGAGCGCGACGTTGGGTGATGGCGGCATCTACTCCTCCGTCGTCGACCTGGCGAAGTGGAATGGCGCCATGGAGCGGCACACACTCGTCAGCGCGGCGGCACAACGCATGGCGTGGACTCCCGGCGTGCTCGCAGACGGCCACGAAACCGCCTACGGGTTCGGATGGTTCGTCGAGCGCGATCGCGGCATGATGCGTCTCCGGCATACGGGAGAAAGCTGCGGCTTCACGAACGCCATTCTCAACTATCCGGAGCGTCGGCTCACGGTGGTGGTGCTCACCAACCGCTCCGGTGGCAAGCCGGGGGACATCGCGCAACGAATTGCCGATCTCTATCCGCCCATTCGGATTGGGCCTGACACCACGCAGCCACCGCGCAGTGAGGGTAACGTTGCCCAAGAGGATTGCGCGCCGCGCCGATGACGCATCGGACCTTGCCATCCGTCAGCTCTGACGACACGCCGCCCACTCGCCAGACGGCGATCTACCTCGCCGGCCTTGCCGGCCGGCGTCCGCGCGTGCCCGTTGATCCAGGTGCACTCGAGCGGGCGGCGCAGCGGGTGATGTCCACGCGTGCCTACGCCTACGTGGCGGGGGACGCCGGAGCGGAGGAGACCGTGGCCGCGAACCGCGCCGCGCTGGAACGCTGGCGCATCGTCCCGCGCGTGCTGCGTGACGTCAGCCGTCGCGACACCGCGATCGACCTGTTCGGCCAGCGGCTTCCCGCCCCACTCTTCCTGAGTCCCATCGGCGTGCTGGAGCTCGCGCACCGCGACGCAGATCTCGCGGTCGCGCGCGCAGCGGCATCGTTGGGGATCCCTATGGTCTTCTCGAGCCAGGCGTCCGTCCCCATGGAGCAATGCGCCGCCGCGATGGGCGCGGCACCGCGCTGGTTTCAGCTCTATTGGAGCAAGGACGACGAGCTGGTGGCGAGCTTCGTGTCGCGCGCCGAGCAGTGTGGCTGTTCGGTGCTGCTCGTGACGCTGGATACGACGTTTCTCGGCTGGCGCGCGCGCGACCTCGAGTTGGGCCACCTGCCATTCCTCTACGGCAAGGGGATCGCCCAATACACGAGCGATCCGGTGTTCATGCGGAAACTGGGCGAGCCGCTGGACGCGCCGTCACCGACACGGGCGCGTCCGACGCTCTCCACGCTGCGTGCCGCCGTGGCCATGGCGCGCGCGGTCCCGGGTGACACGTTCCACAACCTGCGGCGCGGCACTGCGCTGTCGGCGGTGCGGCGCTTCATCGCCACGTACTCTCGTCCATCGCTCACCTGGGACGACCTCGCGTGGCTGCGCCAACGCACACGCTTGCCCATCGTGCTGAAAGGCGTGCTGCATGCGGACGATGCGCGCCGCGCGCTCGACGCGGGGATGGACGGCGTGATGGTCTCCAATCACGGGGGACGTCAGGTGGACGGAGCAATCGCCGCGGCGGATGCGCTCCCCCTTGTCGTCGATGCAGTCGGCGGCCGCGTGCCGGTGCTGTTCGACAGTGGCGTGCGCGGCGGCGCGGACGTGGTGCGCGCGGTGTCGCTCGGCGCGCGCGCGGCTGGACTGGGACGCCCATATGTGTTCGGCCTCGCGCTCGCGGGCGAGGCGGGAGTGCGCGAGGTGGTGGGCAACGTACTCGCCGAGCTGGACCTGACGATGGCATTGGCCGGTCGGAGCGCGGTGTCGGAACTCACGCGAGACGTGCTCGCGTGAAATGGAGGTGACCCGGCTGTCTCAAATGGTCCCTGCATCACGCTGGTGATGATGGTGCAGGGCAACATTCCGTGCCATACTACCCGATGCCCACACTCGGCGAACGGTTGGCCTGGTCACTGGCAGAGCGCTATGCGATCGAGCGTCAGGTCGGTGAGGGCGGAATGGCGACCGTCTTCTTCGCGCGCGACATCCGGCACGATCGGCCGGTGGCGATCAAGGTGCTGCGCGAGGACATCGCGCAGCAGATGGGCGCCGAGCGGTTCCTCCGTGAAATCCGCACGACGGCGACGCTGAATCATCCGCACATCGTTCCCCTGCACGATTCGGGTGAAGTGGATGGCATGGTGTACTACGTCATGCCGTTCATCGAGGGCGAGTCGTTGCGCGATCGACTCGATCGCGACGGGCAGCTTCCCGTCGACGATGCGGTGCGCATTGCGTGCGATATCGCGAGTGCACTCGACTACGCGCACCGGCACGGCTTCGTGCACCGTGACGTGAAGCCGGCGAACGTCCTGCTGCACGAGAACCGGGCACTGGTGGCCGACTTCGGGATTGCGCTCGTGCTCGAGGGCAGCGGCGGCGACCTGCGCCTGACGCAGAGCGGCATGAGCATCGGCACACCGCAGTACATGAGTCCCGAGCAGGCGCTCGGCGAGAAGCACGTGACCGGACGGACCGATATCTTCGCATTGGGCTCGATGCTCTATGAGATGCTGGCCGGTGAACCGCCCTTCACCGGCGAAACGGCGCAAACCATCGTCGCGAAGATGATGACGACGTCGCCGGTGTCGATCCGCGATCTCCGGCCTGCCGTGCCCACACATGTTGCTGCCGCAATCGACGGCGCGTTGCAGAAGGTCGCTGCGGATCGCTTCGGGACCGCCGCGGAATGTGCCGTGGCGCTCGAACATCGCGACGGTGGTGTCGCGCCGGGACACACGCGCAATCCAGGACGCGCTGTGTGGCTCACGGCAGGTGGCGCGCTTGCACTCGCGATTGGCGCGGTGAGCGGAGTAGTAGTAGGGCGGACCTGGATGCCGGCTCGCGCGATGAATGCCAATGTGGCGCGCGCAGTGATCCCGCTGGCTCGTGATCAACTGCTGTTCATCGGGGGCTATCCGCTCGACATCTCGCGGGACGGGAAGTTCCTGGTCTACGTGGGCGACGACAGCGGCAAGTCGCAACTGTTCGTGCGGCCGCTGGCCGACACGATCACCCAGGCGCTTCCCGGAACTGACGGCGCCAGCACGCCGTTCATCTCGCCTGACGGCGCCTGGATCGCTTTCTTTGCCGACGACCGGCTCAAAAAGGTCCCACAAAGTGGCGGTGCGCCGATCGATGTCGCCAGTACGCCGGTTTCCGAAATGGGAGCGACCTGGGGCACGGATGGCTACCTGCTCTATTCACTTGGCGACAGCGCACTGCATCGCGTGCGGAGTGACGGCACTGCGGCTTCGATCATTGTGGCGGAGCCGAAATCGACGGCGCGACGTCATGCGCTGGGCGCGCTCAAATGGCCTGCGCTGCTGCCGGACAACGCGCGCGCACTCGTCAGCACCGATTCCGGCATCGGTGTCATGGACCTCACTTCCGGCGAGGTACGCATCGTGACCCGCGGGCGACAGGCGCGATACCTGCCGACGGGGCAGCTGATGTTCGACGACAACGAAGGACGCATTCGCGTCGTCGGGTTCGACGTCACGCGTGGCGTGGTGAAGGGCGCATCCGTCCCGGTGTTCGAGGCGTTCCGCGGCCCGGGTGGTGGCCCCTCCTACGTCACCGTGTCCGACAATGGCACGCTGGTGTACATGCCCGGCGGCTTTCAACGGACGCTCGTTCGTGTCAATCGCTACGGACAGGACACGCCGATCAACGCCGAGCCGCGCGGCTACCGATTTCCCAACGTCTCTCCAGATGGCAAGTCCGTGGCGGTCACCGTCGATCCGCGGCCGTCCTCGATCTGGATCGTCGACGCAACGACGGGGCAGGCGGCTCCGATCACGACGGACAAGCTGCATTCCATCGTGCCAATCTGGTCGCCGGATGGCACGCGCATCGCCTTCAATCACTACGCTGCCTACACTCACCCATCGTTGCCCGAGATTGTATGGATGTCGGCGCGGCCAGGCGCCGAATTGCACCGCGTCTTCGCCCCGGGCTCTGAGAATCGGCTGGGCGACATCGGGATCTACCAGTGGACGGGCACCGCAGGCTTTTTTGGTTCCCAGGTCGGCGCGAAGCCCGGGCAGTCGCGGGGGGACGTCGTGCAGTTCCGAATGGGCGACAGCACCGTGACGCCTCTCGTGTCGTCACCGGCGGACGATCGAGCGCCCGCATTGTCGCCGGATGAGAAGTGGCTGGCGTACACATCGACTATTTCGGGGGCGAACGAGGTGTACGTTCGCCCGTATCCGCAGGACGGCCCCAGCGTCCAGGTGTCATCGCGCGGTGGCACGGACCCCATCTGGTCTCGCGACGGCACAGAGCTCTTCTATCGCTCCGGATCACGCATCATGTCGGCCGCTCACCATCCGCTCTCGACCTCCGGCGCCTTCGATGTCCCTCGGGCGCTGTTCAGCGGCGCCTTCGACTTCTCACAGGATCGCAACTGGACGCTGAGCCCGGACGGCAGCTTCATCATGGTCAGGGCTGATCCGACGTTGGGAAGACAGCTGCGCGTGGTCTTCAACTGGTTCAACGAATTGACTGGCAAATCGGCCGTGAAATAGAAGGCGTCAGAGACCGCTACTTCGTCGCGCTGAACTGAATGGTGTACTGCACCCACTCCGCGTGCGGCTTCGCATCGGCCGAGCGGGCCGGTTGGAAGTGGAGTTTCGGCAGCACGTTCCGCACGGCCTCGGTGAACAACTCATGAGGTGTCTTCACCACCTTCATGCTCGACGCGTCCACGCTCCCGTCCGCGCCAACGAGAAACTGCACGACGACGGCACCCTCGATCCGCTGCGCGCGGAGTGCGTCCGGGAAGCGCGGCTGTGGAATGACCCCGATGAGCACGGGCGGCGTCTCCGCGCGCTCCTCACCGAGGACCGGAGTGCGAAGGCGTCCCGCCGATCCGATCTGGTCAGTGTCCGCGACGCGCCGAGGCGTGGTGGCGCGCAGGACGGAGTCGATGGTGGGCCCATTCGTCTCGGGGATCACCACGCTGCCGATATTCGGTAGCAGGGCCATGCCTGGCACGGTGGAGCGCTGCTCCGCCTGCGGGTCGGGTTGCGGCGACTTCGGCACCGGTGCAGCCGGTACCGCTCTCGTGCTCGCGATGCGCAGGGAGTCCCGACGCGTGGCCGCGAGCCGCGCGGGTGCGGTTACGGCCAGCGCCCGCGGCGCGGCGGATATTGGAGTGGCTGACGCGAGAGCTTCACTCGGCCGAGCGAGCGGCGAGGGTTCGGACTTCGAGCGGCCCGGGAGGCGCGCGCTCGCGAGGAACAACGCGCTCGCGAGCACCGCCAATCCTCCGGCTGCGAGCCCGTAGCGCTTCGGCTTCTTCTTCGGCAGATCGGCAACTGTCTCGGCACGTGCAGCGGACTCGATGCTCTCGCGGCGGCGCGAGACAGTTTCGCGCGCCACACGTTCGTCGGGGTGCGGCATGATCGCCGCGTCGAACTCGCGCGACTCAGCGATCGCGAGGGACGGCGCTGCCACCCGCGTTGGCGCGGGCACGCGCGCTGGAGCCGCCGCGTGCGCAGGAGCGGCGATGAGCGAGGCCGCAGCGACAGCCGCCGAGAATGGCGGCGTCATGACACGGTCCCGCCGCACCGATGTGCGGCGCACCGGCTTCTCCGGCTCGTAGATGAACACGAGCTGGTTCGTGACGCCCAGGTCCTCTGGTGGCGGCGCCGCCGCTGGCGCGGGGAGAGGAAGCGGTGAGTCAGGTCGGGTTGGCGCGGCCTTTACCGCCAGGTCGGTCAGGCGCTCGCGCAGCGTCCGCACGGTCGGATGGTCCGCGCCCAGCGTTCTCTCGCGAACCGCCAGCGCGCGCTCGAGCAGCGCACGCGCCTCGCCGAACTTGCGAAGCGCGGCACATGTGTCCGCAAGTTGCTCCAGCGTGACGACGACCACCATGTGGTCCGGCGCATGGACCATCTCGCGGATCGCGAGCGCCTGACGATACAGGCCTTCCGCCGCGGCATCATCGCCGAGTCCACGCCGTACCGCCGCGAGGCCGGCGAGCACGGGGGCCACGTCGGGATGATGCTCGCCACTGGCGCGCCTGATCCCGAGCAGGCGGTGGAGCAGGGGCTCGGCGCGCGCATGCTCCGATCGACGCACATACAGCCGGCTCAACTCGTTCAGCGGACCGGCCAGCGCAGGGTCGTCTGCGCCGAAGCGCTCTTCGCCCATCGCGAGTGCTTCGGAGTAGAGACGTTCTGCCTCGGCGCGATCGCCTCGCGCGAAGGCAATGGAGGCGGCTTCGACGCGCCGTGGGTACAGCTCCCGAATGTCTGCCATGTGACGCACCGTCGACTCGGTCTACGAGCTGGCACCACTGCTGCCGGCCCATGCAAGAGTGCGGATCACCCGTCTCGGCGATCACTCTACGGGAGACGATTCGAGCGCATCCGGGTAAACGGGGACTTTCAATGCGGTGCGTGTGCGAACCTGAGGCAGTGCTGGAGCGCGGCGCGGAATGTGACGTGCGGCACCAACAACGTGTGATGGGCAGGGCGCACGACTACTCGTACAGCGACTGGACCGCGCCCTATCGGACCCCCGCGGGCAGAGATGCAATCCTCGCCGCGTATGGCACGAGCTTCGATCCGCTGCTTGGCCGTCGCAGCTACGATATCTGGTCGGGCTTCTGGCCAAGGGCGCCGAGCGGTCCGATGGCGGACGGCCTGAATGCGGCAACGAAATATGTCGCGACCCACCGTCCGGAGAGTCTTGAATGGGGCCCGTTCGAGGGGCTTGGACCGGACATCGCCGGGGACATTCGCGACGGCGTGGAGCGCGTTACTGATCGTGCGTTCTGCGATGGTACCGCGAGGCCGGTCGCCGAGGAGAAGGTGCACCCTGCGCAGTACAACGTTATGCCCGCCCTCAACCGGGACCACTTGTTGACTCATGGCGTATCCTGCATGGCGCGTGGTGCGCTTATCCACCGTGCGCTTTGTACGGCGGGCGCGCACGTTGGGCGCGACGTGAGGCGTGACCTTGAGGTGCAACCGCTCCCCGATCCTCGCCGCGCACATCCTCCTCATCGCGACAGTCATGGTCTGGGGCAGCACCTTCACCCTCGTCAAAGCCGCGCTGGCCGACGCCTCACCGCATTTAGTCGAGGTGGTGCGGGTGCGGAGTGTGGGTGGCGCGGAGCAAGGCCCGGGGCGAAAGCCCGGTGTGTGGTGGTGCGCGATTCAGTCTAGCCCACTGCTCCTTAAGTCATCGGAAAATGTTACCTCGATCTTTGCTCTCTGCGCGGCAATGATACGCTCCACACTTTGGAGCCCGAGCCCGAGGCTCATACCCGCGTCTGCCGCGTCGACAGCGGACTTCAGGCGCTTGAAAGAGCTACAGATTCCGATGAGCTTCACATGCGGCGCTCCGCGCGCTGTGGCGTCGGGCCACGGCAGGCTCGCCGCCGGCCACACCTCGCGATAGAATGGACAACCCCGCGAAGCCTCATCCCGACACCAGCTGATGCACCCCCCGCACCCTCCCGCCGCACCCGACCGCGCACTCCTCGCCGCCCTTGCCCAGATGGACGAGGGCGTCATCGTGGTGGGCGCGCGCGGAACCATCGTGTTCGTCAACCACGTGGCGGCGCGCATGCACGACGTCCGCATCGGCGCCGTCCTCACCCTGCGCGACGGCAGCGGGCGCGCACAGGCGGCGCGGCTGGAGCAGGAACGCAACGCCCTCGCGCGGCAGCTGCAGGGCGCCTTCGCGCAGTCGCCGAGCAGCACGGTAGTGCACGCTGGGGCAGGGTAGCAGGTTTACGCTTGCGCTCCCATTGCCGCGATAGCGCTGACGACCGTCACCGTTTCGCCAGCCGCACAGCGGGCCACTAGTCTAGGCCGCCTCGCGAATGACCGGAGCGGGCGGCCAGTGACCGCTGCTCATGACCCTCCTGCTCGTTCCGCTTACTGGGTTCATGGAAGAGGTGGGCTGGCGGGGGTTCCTGCAAGACACATTGGAGCGGCGGCACTCTCCACTCCTCGCCGCTTTGCTCGTTGCCGCATCGTGGGGACCGTGGCACATCCCGACGTACCTTCGACTCGAGAGCGAAGAGACAGCGACACCCATCCTCATCGCACTGTTTCTCGCCGGCGTCGTTCCGCTCTCCGTGCTGCTCGCGTGGGTGCATCACCGCACCGGCCGTCGCATTCTTCCCGTGATCATCGCCCACGCGGCGATCGACGCCAGCGCTGGATATTTTCTCGGACCCGTTCGTACCGGCGAGCTGCGCCCCTTCACGGTGTGCGTGGCGGTCCTGTATGTCTGCGCCGCGCTCGTGCTTTGGCGCGACAGTGCGGACCTGCGGGTAGTCACCATCAAGGTGTCGGAGCCGTTCAGCGCTCACGACCTGGTCGCCGGCCGCTGCGCGCACACTGCGGAGCTGGCCCCGTCCGCGGCACGAATGACTCGCGCGAAGGCCGACGTCGTCGATCTGATGCCCTTCGTGAAAATCGATCGCACGCCGCGTACTTCCGTCCAGGCTGGCTTGGACGAGCTTCCTCGGATCGTCAATGGAGGTTCCGCGAACAGGCCGGAGCTGCACCGTTTACTGCTGTCGGGACCGAACTCACAGTGTCGGGTCGGCGACGGATAACCTGACCGTCGGTGCTAGTGCGGAGGGTCCGGCCGGCGCCGCGCGAGACAATCTCGCCGCGGCCATGTACCCGCTCGACCTGCGCGAGCAGGGCGCCGAGGGTGAGCGGGGCATCCATCATCACGCCGCGCATGGGCACACCTCTGGAGAGAGGGACGCGTCAAGCGTGCAGCGCTAATCCGAGCGGCACCAGCGCGAGGCGATCGGGATGCCACGAAGCAATTACCGCCTCTGAAACTCCGGGGCGCCGAGCGCAAGGCCGAGTAGCTCGGTGAGCGTGGGCGCTCGTCCAGCCGGTGACCCCGCCATGCCCGCCCGCGCGGCGAGCGGGTTGGACCCCGACATCAACACGCGATGGGTGTCGGCGGACATGTCACCCTGAAGAATTGCAGCACTGATCGCGTCGACTTGTTGTTCGAGTGACGCGCCAGGCGGCAGGGAAGGAGGCGCCCACTTTCCGGTGGCGATCCCGAGCACACGTCCTGCGGCGACATTGCTGCCGAAGTTGATCCGCGACAATACGGCACCAGTATTCATCCACGCTTTGGCTTCGTCCGGACAGCCGTCCGGCGTGAGATGTCCATACAGTGGTTGGCCAAGCGTCGCCGCCAGTTGCACCGAGCGCCCCGCGGTATCCGGCCGCCCCTGCAGGACGCGATAGGTACTGGCCACCAGCTCATACGGCGTCTTCACCTTGGAGTGCACGGATGCCCTGGTATAGAACTCCGGACTGGCGACGATGAGCGCGAGGACCTGGCGAACATCGCCGTCCGTCCTCAGGAACTCGGCGGCAGCGCGCTGGACAAGTGCGGGCGGCGGGGTATCCGAGACGAAATGCCTGATGAGCTTTGTGGCGATGAAGCGTGCAGTCGCGGGATGACGCGCCACGATGTCGAGCACCTTTTCCCCGTCTTCCGTTCCGCGCCCGGCAGGCAGCGCGTGCCCCAGCACGAGCTTTGGGCCGGCATCGTGTGTGGACGAATCGAAGCGGAAGCCACCGCCCTCGCGCGGCGCCTGCAGCGTCCATCCGGTGAGTGCACGTGCGACGTTGATCACGTCCATTTGCGTATAGCCGCCGTCGACGCCCAGCGTGTGGAGCTCCATGAGCTCGCGACCGTAGTTCTCGTTCAGGCCACCGCGCCGCCTGAGGGCGTTGGCGCGAATGCGAAAAGTGTCCGTCGAGGTCCGTGCGCGGGCCAGGTTGTGCCATGCGGTGAGCGTGAGGTGCGCGGCGTCAGCCGAACTCTGGTAATTGTCGAGGTAGTAGAGCATGGCCGCGCTGTGCGCCACGGCGCCGAGCAGGTCGCGAAACTTGCCGAGGGCGTGCGGACGAATCACGTCGCGGTCGTACTCGAGCAGCGTGAACTGCGTGGGCATCTTGCCCCGGAAGACGGAAAAATGATTCTCCCAGACGTCCGTCATGACCTCGAGGAGCTGATGGTCGGTCGTCACGGCCCGCACCAGCTTGGCGCCCAGCATCTCCTGCACGCGGCGGTTGCCGAGGTCAGTCATCGCCTTGAAGCGCGCACTGTCCTCGCCGGTCATCACATACGTCGCGTTGGCGGCGAGTCCGAGCTCGATGCGGCGGCGGCGGACGAAGATGTCCTGCTGCGGACTCGAATCCACGAGCGCCCTGATCGGCATCGCGAGCACGGGAAAGCTGGCGAGCGCGCTGTTACCTCCATGATCGGGCCAGTTTTCCGGCGTCAATTGCCGCAGCAGCCAGTGATCGAGCCCCTCGTGCAGGACCACGGCCGCTTCCCCGGGACGCGCGCCATAGGTCAGGCGATCGAACGCGTGCCTGGCCTGTTGATCGACTGCCAGCTCGCGCGGCTCGTCGCGCGCGGGCAGCACTGGTTCAGGAACAACGGTCGCGCTGCTGCGGGAGCACGCGGCGACCGCGAGCGCGAGCGCACCGGCCGCAACCATCCGTGCACCGAGCGGCGGGAAGCGCTCAAAACGTATGCGCGCTGGCTGAACGAGAGCTTGGCGCACTAGGTCTCAGACCGCGTGAAGAGTATATGAAGTAAGTGACGCAGCAGCGGGGCGGAGCGTCCAAGGGGTATGGGACGTCCACCTCTGCCGTTTCGGTTGCGCGCTGCGGATCGGGCGCGCCTGGAAAGCATG
>JBBRZK010000048.1:0-32563 GCA_038236775.1 Gemmatimonadales bacterium | reverse complement strand
TGCGGACTGGCTCGCGGGCGTCATCTGTCGTACTCTTGGCATGGGTGGTGTCCTCGGAGTGAGAGCGGAAATCCTTGGCCGGATCAACGCTCGAATATCGAGGCACCACCTGTTTTTTCAACTAGATCTCGGACACACCCCATGCAAAATGACTTGGGACTGCTTCTTGGAAGCGGATGCGGGACATCGGTTACAGCCGGCGGTACGGGATACGCCAGGAAGACGATGCCATATGGCATGACGATTCCTATCAAGTTCAAGGGCGTAGGCTTTTCCCTGGGTGCGTGGGGCAACAATTCGATCGTGATTCCCGCAAATACTGCCTCCAATAGGGCCTGCGCCCACGACCCTGCCGATCCCGCAACCAAGACTGGGGGAGGATCTCTGCCCACTGGTGGTGGCAGCGGACCAAGCCCGTCGGCGGCACCGGCACAGGACCTACCGAGGGAGGTTCGTCGTGCTGGACTGAGTACGTACCTACCACGACCACGACGTGGAATCCATCAACCGGGGGATATGATATCGTTGGGGGCACGATATCGGTGGTCCATTGTGGTGCGTTTTACTATCGAGGCTTGCCCACGTCCACCGCCACACTGGATGTGAATGCGTCAAGAGCCTCATATGCATTGCAACCGCAGGTCGATACCTCGTCGGCGGCACCACCCCGTCCTCTCGCGCTAATGCTCGTAGACGCCGCGCCAGGCACGCGTGGATTTGCAGTCGTCAAGGGTTCGCGCGCGGACGGCTGCGACTATGTGCTTATCGACGACACCAAGCTCAAGCTCTCCGACATGAAGCTCGCTCTCGAGAAGGTGCGGGCGATCAGCGCCATCGCCGTGGCCGAGTCTCCGACATTCTACGTACCAGTGAGTGGAGAGGCTGCACCGCCTTCATCGGGTGAGTTAAAGGTGTTTCGCAAGGCTCTTGATCTGCTAAGGAGCGCACCCAAGTCGAAGGGCGCATACGGGCTGCATCGTACCCTGGTCGTTGGGCTCGGGAATTCTGCAGCAACTCCGTAGTAGGCCGATAGTCGGGATGGCCGCACGACCTGTCGCGCGACCATCCCGATGCGAGCACCGCCCCAACCGAGTCAAGTAGATGTGCCGGAAAAGCCAGTGCGATCTTCAGCTTAGCTAAGCTAACGGCTCGCGGCTCCAGCGACGCTCTCGTCGGGGTTCACGAACGCGTACGAAAAAAGGGCGACGCAGATCGCGCCGCCCTTTTCCAAAACGACAAGGCGCTACGGACGCGGCTTGGCTGTCCGCTGCGGTGCCGGTTGAGCCTGCGGTTGCGGCTGCTGCTGCGGTGCCGACGAAGCGCTCGAGCCCGATGACGCCGCGCCGCTGTTGCTCGGGGACGCGGTGCGTCCGCTCGAGGAGCCCGCGTCCGGTCCCTGCGTATAGCCGCGGCCCTTCACCATCTGCCCGCCCGAACCGCCGCTCGCCTGGGTGCCCGTGACCACGATGATGGGCGCGCCGCCGTAATAGCCCGGATAGCCGTAGCCCGACCCGTAGGCAGAGCCGTAGCCGTAGCCATAGCGGTTGTAGCCATAGGGCGAGTAGCCCCAGCCCCACGGCGAATAGTAGGGATCGAGGTAGACCGGAATCCTGCGCCCGTACACCTCGTCCTCATTCGAGTTGCGGATCGCGTGATCGTCCGCGCGCGCCATCTCGAACGCGCCCGGGTTGGAGACAGCGACCATCGCGTCCGTCACGCCCGATGGAACGCCCGCGTCAGCAAGCGTGACGAGTGTGTTGGCGTTGAGCGCGAACTTCTGGCCGCGCTCCAGGAGGAACGCCTCCACCACCTCCGAGTCTGCGGAGTGAACTGCCTCGGTGACCGCGGCGGACCCGATGTTCGCGCCGGCCGAGATGCGCGCGTTCTGCGACCGCATGGTGCGGCCGCGAAGGACGTCGGCGATGTCGGCCGGCACTGTGGCCGGCAGGCCGATGTCGTGGTAGTGCGCCACGCGGACATTCTCGCCCTCACCCGCCGAGATGCCGCGGACGTCGATCCAGTCGCCGCCGGCCGTGAGGGCGAGGATGGATGATGCCGAGGTCTTCATCCCGTCGCACGAGGAGGCAGAACGAAGGTACACGCGACGCTCGTCGCCCGACCAGCGTGCGGACTGCGATCCCTCGCATCCCTTGGACTCGATGGCGTGCGCGACGCCGCTGGCGTCGATGGTGTCGCGCTTGGTGACCTTGCCGTCCACCACCGTCGCGACCTCCACCACGTCGGAGTTCGCCGTGGGCGTGATGCAGACGACCGGCGGCGCGAACTGCGCGGAGCCGTACGATTCGCCCGGGGTGGCGGAGGACCAGCAGCCGAGCCAGGCCTGCCAGCGCGGTCCGACGGACTGCGCGCCGGCCGGCGTGACGCCGAGCAGGGCGACCGCCGCGACGACAAACATGACCTTCAGTGTGTTGCGCATGAGGGAAATCCTCGCTGGGGTACTAGAGCCGGTACGTGAGGCCGAGCGTGCCCTGCACGCCCGACAGGTCGATGCGATCGAATCCGGAGAAGGCGGAGCCCAGGTCCGCCCTTGCCCATACATAGCGCGCATCCGCCCGGAGCGCCAAGCGCGGGGAGAGCGACAGGTCCGCGCCGCCCATGCCCTGCCACGTGGCGGTCCAGTCGGACGATTCGATGGTCCTGGTGAAGACGTTGTTCGTGTTGAAATCCACGAAGTCCCCGTCCTGGCTGAACTGGTAGTGCATCATGCCACCCCCGACCCCGATCCACGGGACGACCTTGCTGGGGATCCACGCCAGCTTGCCGATGGACCGACCCGGCGCGGTGAGGTAGTAGCGCAGGTTGACCGTGATGGGCACGCGGTCAAAGGTGGTGGTCTGCGTGATGGGCTGGTTGTTGTTGTCGATGAAGTGCCGGAACTCCGAGCCCTTCGAGGCGTGGGAGACGGACCCGTCGATCGAGAGGTCGAACCGGTCCGACAGGGACGCGGCCGCCTCCACGCCGATGGTGAGGCTGCTGAAGTCCCGCTTGTTGATCGTCAGCATGTCGATCGACTGGGCGAAGACGTCGCTGCCGGCATTGGCGTGGTCGTATCCGGCCCGGATGCTGATCCGGGCGGACGGTGACGCGAAGAGGAAGCCGTCGCCGCTCGACTGCGCAGAGAGCGGTGCGGCCATGCCGAGCGCGAAGAGGGCGCCCAGGGCTGCGGTAACTGAACGGTGAAGCGACATATATCCTCGTTCCAGATCAGGAAGTTAAGGGTACCCGATCCTGCCATGGTGAGTTCCGTCACCAAGTTCTGTTCTCAAATTAGTATACATCGCGACGGCGTCCGTCAAGGTTGACACCGCCCGGAGGAAGGGCGCAAGGTGCTTCCGGCCGCCGAGGCGCGGACGTACACGCCCGACGCGTGCTCGCGGGGTGGTTCCCGAAACACTGAGGGGAGGTGAAGTGATTACACGCGCGAGCATGCACCGCGGAATGGTCGGCATGGCGACGGCGCTCGTCGCCGCAACGTCGTGCACCGCGCCTCCACCGGTCGTCGCCCCACCCGTGCCGGCGCGCTACGGCGCGGTGGTGGACGTGCGGTTCGCCGGACGCGACGGCGACGCCGTCGCGGGCAGTCCCACCTTCCACACGGTGGCCGCCGCGCTGGCGGCCGCACCCGATGCATCGCCGAGCCCGTTCGTCATCCTGATCCGGAAGGGCCGGTACCACGAGAAGCTCCGCGTGGACAAGGCGAACATCACGCTGCGTGGCGAAGGCCGCGATGCGTCGGTGCTCACCTTCGACGCGTTTGCCGACGCGCCGCAGCCGGAAGGCGGCACGTACGGCACGAACGGCAGCTTCACGCTCCAGGTGAGCGCGCCTGATTTTCGCGCCGAGCACCTCACGATCGAGAATGCCTTCGACTATCGCGCCAATGCCGCGAAGGCGCTCACCGATCCCACGCGGGCGAAGAACAGCCAGGCGGTGGCGCTGCACCTCGAGCGGGGGAGCGACCGCGCCGCGTTCGAGGACTGCGTGATCTCCGGCTGGCAGGACACGCTCTACGCGAACGCCGGCCGCTCGTACTTCCACGACTGCATCATCCTCGGCCAGACGGACTTCATCTTCGGCGCCGGCGTCGCCGTGTTCGACGACTGTGACATCGTCTCGCGCGGGCCGGGCTTCATCACGGCGCCGAGCACGCCGCCGCTCCAGCGCTATGGCTTTCTCGTGGTGGGCAGCCGCATCGGCCGCGAGTCGGAGCGGGTCAAGCCGAACACCGTCGCGCTGGGGCGACCGTGGCATCCCTCGTCCAACCCGGACGTGAATCCCAGCGCGGTGTTCATCGACAACAACCTCGACGACCACATCACCGCCGAGGGCTGGGCGCAGATGGGCGGCTTCGGTCCGGAGACAGCGCGGTTCTTCGAGTACAACGATCACGGCGTGGGCGCGGTGAAGAACCCGGCGCGTCGCCAGCTCAACGACGCCGAAGCCCTGGCTTACGCTGTCCACGAGGTCCTGGGAGGCTGGAAACCGTGATGGCCGCACTCCGGGACTGAGCCCATGACTTCACTCGACGCGCAGGCAACCGCACCGGCCGGCCTCCTCTCCAGCGACTCCATTCGCGAGACGCTCGAGCGCGGACTCGGCGGCCGGCTCACCGGCAAGCGCGTCCTCGTCCTCATCCCGGACCACACCCGGTCGCTCCCCCTTCCCGAGCTCTTCCGCACTCTTATCGACGTCCTGCACGACACCCGTCAGCTCGACTTCATGGTCGCACTTGGTACCCACCCGCCGCTGTCGCGCGAGAGCCTCAACCGCCTCGTGGGCATCACCGAGGACGAGCGCACCACGCGCTTCGCCGGCGTCGGGCTGCTCAACCACGCGTGGGACGATCCCGCCGCCCTCACGACGCTCGGCGTGATGGACGAGGATGAGATCCGCGCACTCGCCGGCGCGCACTGGCACGCGTCATTGCCGCGGCAGGTGCCCATCCGCATCAACCGCGCGGCGGTGAACCACGACCACATCGTGATCCTCGGCCCCACCTTTCCGCACGAGGTGGCGGGCTTCTCGGGCGGCGCCAAGTACCTCTTCCCCGGCATCTCCGGTGGCGAGATGATCGACGCCACGCACTGGCTCGGCGCGCTGGCGGGCGTGGTGGACACCATCGGCGTGAAGGACACGCCGGTGCGCGCCATGATTCACGCGGCGGCACGGCGGCTCGCGACACCGGTGACGCTCGTCGCCCTCACGGTGGAGGGCGCGGGCCTGTCGGGCCTGTTCGTCGGCGGCCACGAGGCGGCATGGAGCGCCGCCGCCGACCTCTCGGCCCAACGCCACGTGCACTGGTGCGAGACGCCGTTCCAGCGCGTGCTGTCGTGCGCACCGCCGATGTACGACGAGCTGTGGACGGGCGCGAAGGCCATGTACAAGCTCGAGCCCGCGATGGCGCTCGGTGACGAAGTGGTGATCCATGCACCGCACCTGGACACCGTGAGCCGTGTGCACGGCCGGTACATCTTCGAGGTGGGCTACCACATCCTGCCGTACTTCCTCGCGGACTGGGACCGGTTCCGCCACGTTCCACTCGGCGTGTTGGCGCACAGCACGCACCTGCGCGGGTCCGGCGTGATGGAGAACGGGGTGGAGCGGCCGAACGTGAACGTCACGCTCGCGAGCGGCCTTTCGCGCGACGACTGCGCGCGCCTGAACGTGGGCTATCTCGATCCGGCCGAGGTGCACGTGGACGACTGGCGTGATCGTGAGGACGAGGGCGTGCTTCTCGTGCCGAAGGCCGGGGAGACGCTGTATCGCCTCAGGCGGTAAGGTCTTGTCATCCTGAAAGACCCCTTGTCATCCTGAGCGAAGCTTTGTCATCCTGAGCGTAGCGAAGGATCTGCTTGTCATCCTGAGCGAAGCGAAGGATCTGCTTGTCATCCTGAGCGCAGCAGCCTGCCCTCGAGGAGCGAAAGCGACGAAGCGAAGGATCTGCTTTTGAGACCTGCTTCCTGAGATCTGCTTGTTGAGAAGGACCTGTACCTCACGGAGGATCGACCACTGGACAAGGCAAACTTCGGCTTCATGGGCCTCGGCGTCATGGGCCACATGCTCGCCCTCAACATGGAGCGGCACGGGTTCCGTGTCGCGATGTTCGACGTCACGCCGGGCAAGGTGAAGGGCATCGCGGCGGAGCACCCTGGGTTCAACCTCGAGAACCTGCTGCTCGACGACTCGTTCCGCACCGTGGTCGAGAGCCACCAGGATGCGTGGCGCTTCACCGTGCAGTCCGCGATCGGCATGGGCATTCCCGTGCTCGCGCTCAGCGCGTCGCTGGCCTACTTCGACGGGTACCGCAGCGAGCCACTGCCGGCGAACCTCACGCAGGCGCAGCGCGACCTCTTCGGCGCCCACACGTATCGGCGGACCGATCGCGAGGGCTCGTTCCACACGGAATGGTCCACCACCCCGGACGAGGCACATTCGTGACGCACGGTCTCACGCTGCGCACCGACGCAGCGCTCGATTTCCTTTCCCTCGGCGCCATCATCCACCGTCTCGATCCGGGCCTCATCCCGTTCCGCAAGGCGACGGAGTGCTCGATCCACGTGAGCGGCGGCGAGTTCAATTGCGCCGCGAATCTGTCCGATGCGTTCCGCCTCGAGACGGGCATCGTCACCGCGATGGTGGACTATCCCATCGGCGACCTGATTGCCGAGCGGGTGCGGGCAATGGGGGTGAAGCCGTTCTACAAGCGCTTCACGCACAACGGCGTGAACGGCCCGAACATGGGCACGGTGTACAGCGACCGCGGTCACGGCGTGCGCGCGCCAGTGGTGTTCTACAATCGCGCCAACGAGGCCGCTGCGATGCTCGGGCCCGGCGACTTCGACTGGGCGGACATCTTCGCGCGCGGCGTGAAGTGGTTCCACAGCGGCGGCATCTTCGCGTCGCTGTCCGACACCACGGGAGAGCTCATCGTCGAGGCGATGCAGGCGGCGCACGCCGCGGGTGCAGTGACGTCGTTCGACCTGAACTATCGCGCGAAGCTCTGGAACATCTGGGGCGGCGGCGCGAAGGCGCAGTCCGTGCTCGGCCGCATCGTGGAGCATGTGGACGTGCTCGTGGGCAACGAGGAGGACTTGCAGCTCGGACTGGGGATTCCGGGCCCCGAAGTGGCGGCGGCGCACAATCTCGATCCGAGCGCGTTTTTCGGCATGATTGGCCGCGTGGTGGAGCAATTTCCGCGCATCAAGGTGGTGGCGACCACGCTGCGCGACGTGCACTCGACCAGCCATCACAGCTGGGGCGCGGTCGCGTGGATTGACGGGAAGACGTACGTGTCGCCCACGTGCGATCTCAACATCATCGATCGTGTCGGCGGCGGCGATGGCTTCGCGTCGGGGTTCTTTTATGGGTTGATCACCGGTGCTGATGCACAGCAGGCGGTGAACCTCGGCTGGGCACACGGTGCGCTGCTCACGACGTTCCCGGGTGACACCAGCATGGCCACGGTCGAGCAGGTGGAGGCGTTCGCGAAGGGCGGGTCGGCGCGCATCCAGCGGTAGTCGTGTGGTTGCGCGTCGCTGCGGGCTCGCGCTCGGCGCGGCGTGCAATCGATTTTCATTGACGGCAAAGGCAAACGAGACTAGACTGCTTCACATGACGAATGCGCGCACGAACAATCCTGGAAATAATCCCGACGTCCTCGGGAGGGCTGGGTAGCGCACGCGTCTCGCACCACGACGTTCCATGCGCCCGCCGGCTCGATGCCTGGCGGGCGTTTTCGTTTGATGGGGTGTAGGTCAACTGGCAGACCGCCTGACTGTTAATCAGGAAGTTGCAGGTTCGAGTCCTGCCGCCCCAGCTTATTGCAGCGCTCTACGAGTCGATGTCAAAAGGCGTATTGACGATTGTGATCGCGGGAGAGTTTGCAATGTTCCGCGAATCGCAGTCACAACGTCTGAGAGAGCGTTGTCGAGAATCCTGGAATCGCGCGATCAAGATCCAGGATCGACGCATTCGCGCTTTCCTTGTGGTGAAAGCACACGAGTCAGGAAACGCAGACCTTCGCCGATGCGTTCGACCTCGATCGCGACTGCTTCGATAGCACCCCGCCCGTCGGCGTCATGACCAATTCCAACCGACGGCAACACCAGGTCAGGTGTCCGCGGGCTTCCCCAACAGGTCCCAGCGATTGCCTTCGAGGTCGAGAAAGACGGCCACCATGCCATACGGTTCAGCGCGTGGTGGCGTGATGAATACGACGTTCGCCGCAATCATGCGCGCGCGGGTGGCGTCGAAATCGTCGACGTGGAGAAAGAGTCCGACGCGGCCGGCAAACTGTTCACCGACGGCTGCCAATTGACGCTCGCCGTCCGCACGCGCCAACAGGATGCCAGTGGCGGCGCCGAGCGGGCGCACGACGACCCAGCGTTTTGGGCGTCCATCGTTCGTGCGTGAAGGCACGTCTTCGACCAGCTCGAACTGCAGGACGTCCACGAAAAAGCGAATCGCGGGATCGTACTCGTGGACCACGAGTGCGATGAGCTCCAGTTGTGCCACGGGTGTCGGTTCTCCGGACTGCGTTGGCGAATAGAGGGCGTGGACTATTCGGTCCAAGTTTCCGGATCGCGCAACGGCGGGCAAGCTCTGCGCACGAGGTCGAAACAACCTGAGCGAGCTCCACGCCGCGTCGTCGATCTTGCTGGACACGACGACAGGCACCGCGTGGCCGCTTCCACCGCTCCCGCACACCGCGACACAGCGAGGAGCGGACGAGACGCAGGGAACGCGCGCGACGAGTGAACGCCGGCGCACGCGTCACCGCGTATAGGTCGGCCTGATCGCCGCCACCAGTGCGTCGGCGGCAATCGCCGCAGAGCGAGTGCCACTTCCGCCGGTTGGCGCATCCATCCTGACGGTGAAGCGCACGTGCATCGTCTCGATACCGCGACGCTGACCTACCGACACCATTCCGCAGGGTAGCTTGATTCTCAAGGCCGTCGCGACGCCGCCAAGAGCGATTGCGACCTGCGTCAACGTCCGAACGACCGTGTCCATGAAGAGCTCCAACGGAGAGGGATTCTCTTCGGTTATCCTACGGCGGGCGTGAGGCGCGTCTCGCCGCGGTGCGCGATCTCTTCGGCGATGAGCGTCTCGATCGAGATAGGTGGTGTAGCTCATGCCCTCGGCTTCCGCCCGCGAGGCGAGCTCGCTGTGGAGCCGGCGCGCCCCGCTTCGGCGCGCGCCGGCGATCGATCGTCCGTGTCGAGCGGTAGGCCGCGCTGAAGCTCACTGCGGCGCGAGCTGCACGGGCTGCCAGGACTCGCTGCGCATCATCGTGCCGATGCCGGCACCCGCGACCGCTCCGATCTCGCCGAAGATCGGCGTGCCGATCATGAAGCCGAGGGCGCAGTAGTTCTCACCGCTAGACGAGCACGCCGCGAGCGACCCCGCGATCCCCACGACCACGCCGGTGGCGAGACCGGTCAGCGCACCCTGCCACGTCCGGCGGGAGACGGAGCGCACCTCCACTGCCTGCACGTCGGCGAGGCGGAACACGGACGGGCTCGTCCCGTCCCCCTCCCGACCGGCCAGCGTAACGCCCGCGGCATTCCAGTTGACGAGCGGGCCCCTCACGACCGCGCCGTCGCGCGTCGTCACTCGCAGCACCGCGCCCGAATCGATGCGCTCGGTGGGGGAACCTTGCAGCACGGCCTGCGCGCGTGCCGGCGCGCCGAGGAGAGACAGTGCGACGAGCGCGAGAACTGCGAAGCGGGTGGCGGAAGGCATGATCGGCTCCGGAAGAAGGGGGGAGGCCTTCGTGCCGCTCCGACGGTCGCCGGGTGGTCGGGGCCTCATCCCCCAACGCGCAGAACGACGCCCGACCGGCTCACCCGGCGGACCGCGAGGCTCCTCGATGCACAAAGGCAGGATGCCGCCGTTGCGAGCTTTGCGAAATGTCGCAGTGCCGCGCCGCTTCCCTCGCACCAGACCAAGTCGAACGATGACCTGGCCTGATCACGCAGCACGCGATCCATCGCGGGTTCGTGCGTCGAGCGCACGACGCCGACCATCGGCAGGCCGAACAGGATGAGCGCGACCCGCCGATGCGGGGCAGCAGGCGCAGCCATCGCCGAAGGGTCGCGCCCAGCGCGGCCGAGGCCGGTGCGACGGGCCCCATCATTGCGGAGTCAGCGGCCCGTACCAGTCCATCATCAGGAGATGAAGCCATGCAGTTCAAGTCGCTTTCCATCATCACCGGTGCACTGCTCCTCGCGAGCTCGGCATGTCACGTCAAGAGCACCACGACCGACGTGAGTCCCGGCTACTCGCGCGTGCCGAGCTGCGCCAACGCGGTCACCGTGTTCGACAGCCGCAGCGAAGTCCCCAGCAGCTATTACGAGCTCGCCTGGATCGACGTCGAGGGGAACTCGGTGTGGACCACCGACGGACAGATGCGCAGCAAGATGCAGGACAAAGCGGCTGAGGTGGGCGCGAACGGCCTCATCGCCAATCCGGTGCGCGAGAACAAGACCGGCGTCAACGTGCTGGGTGAGGCGGTCGGAGCGCACACCGCGACCTCGCGGGCAAGCGGCCTCGCCATCTGGATGCCGGCGGAACGGACCCGCGCGATGAACGCCTGTCCGACGCGCTGACGCGCGCGGGCTCGACACGAAGCGCGCGGAGCATGGCCTCGCCAGCCTCAACGTGCAGGTACTCGAGGTCGCTGACCCGACCACCCCGTCGCATGGGAAATGAGATGATTTGAGTCGCTGCTGTCTCTGGCGCACACGCCGCCAGCATCATCACGAGGAAAGTCACGAGCCCATCGTCGTCACCATCTGAGCTCGAGAGATCATCGCCGGGCCGGCTCCATGCCGGTCCGGAAGGAGGCACCGTGGCCATGATGTTCAAGGACCGGCGTGACGCCGGGCGGCGACTCGCGGAGACGCTCCGTCCCCTCGGCGCGCGGCCCGATCTGTTGGTGCTCGGCTTGCCGCGCGGGGGCATCCCCGTGGCGTACGAGGTCGCCCTCGCGCTCGACGCTCCGCTCGACGTATTCGTGGTGCGCAAGCTCGGCGTGCCAGGGCACGAGGAGCTGGCGATGGGGGCGATCGCCACCGGCGGCGTTCGCATCCTGAGCCGGGAGACGATCCGGCAGCTTCGCATCCCGCCGGAGGCCGTGGAGCGTGTCACGCTGGCCGAGCAGCGCGAGCTGGAGCGCCGGGAGCGAGCGTACCGGGGGGCGCGGCCCGCTCCGGATGTCCAGGGCCGGACCGTGATCGTTGTGGACGACGGCCTCGCCACTGGCGCTTCCATGTCCGCGGCCATCGCCGCGCTGCGGCAGCAGAACCCCGCGAAGATCGTGGTGGCCGCGCCGGTCGCGGCTGCGGAGACCTGTGAGGCGCTACGCACAATGGCGGATGTCTGCGTCTGCATGCAGACCCCACAGCCGTTCCATGGCGTCGGGCAGTGGTACGCCGACTTCGGGCAGACCACCGACGCCGAGGTGAGCGCACTGCTGAACGCGGCGGCTCAGCGATACGTGGCCGGCGCCGCGACGCAGGAGTGACAACTCGAGGGCAGCCAGGAGGGAGGCATGCTGATCGCCACTGATCGTGTCTGATCGCACCTTGTCGCGCGCGTTGCGAGAGGGCGCGCACCCGCTGGTCGGCGCGCCGGAGGATTTCGACCCGCTACTCGCGCTGATCGGCGACGCGCGGCTCGTCCTCATCGGCGAGGCATCGCACGGCACGCACGAGTTCTACCGCATTCGCGCCGAGATCACCAAGCGCCTCATCCGCGAAAAGGGGTTCACCGCGGTGGCCGTGGAGGCGGATTGGCCGGACGCGTACCGGGTGAACCGCTATGTCCGCGGCCGGCCCGGCGACGCCGATGCGGGTGAGGCGCTGGCGGGCTTCCGCCGCTTCCCGCAGTGGATGTGGCGCAACGCCGATGTGCTGGACTTCGTCGGCTGGCTCCGCGCACGCAACGACGCCGTCCCGGAGGCGGAGCAGGCCGGCTTCTACGGCGTGGACCTCTACAGCCTGCACGCCTCGATGGAGGCAGTGCTGAGCTATCTGCGGGTCGTCGATCCGGAAGCGGCGCGACGCGCGCAGAACCGCTACGCCTGCTTCGAGCACTTCGGCGAGGACCCGCAGGCGTACGGCTACGCGACGAGCCATGGGCTCGCGCCGTCGTGCGAACGGGAGGTGGTGGAACAGCTCGTCGAGCTGCGCCGCACGGCCGCCGAGTATGCGCGACGGGATGACCACCTGGCGCCCGACGACGTGTTCTTCGCCGAGCAGAACGCGCGGCTCGTGCGGAACGCCGAGCGGTACTACCGCGCGATGTTCGGCAGTCGGGTCGCGTCGTGGAACCTGCGCGACGAGCACATGGCGGAGACGCTGGATGCCCTTGTCGGCTTTCTCGACGCACAGCGCCCACCGCAGCGCGCGAAGGTGGTGGTGTGGGCGCACAACTCCCACCTCGGCGATGCGCGGGCGACCGAGATGGGCGCCGGCGGCGAGTTGAACGTCGGGCAGCTTGTGCGCCAACGCTACGGTCGCGATTGCGTGCTCGTCGGCTTCAGCACCTACACCGGCACCGTCACGGCCGCCTCGAACTGGGACGAGCCGGCGGAGCGCATCGTGGTGCGGCCGGCGCTGCCGGAGAGCTACGAGGCGCTGTTCCACGACGTGGGGATACGGAATTTTCTCCTCGATCTCCGTGCATCGAATGATGGCGTGCGCGGGCTCGGCCAGCCGCGTCTGGAGCGGGCGATCGGCGTGATCTACCGCCCCGAGACGGAGCGGCAGAGCCACTACTTTCACGCCCGGCTGCCCGATCAGTTCGATGTCATCCTTCACTACGACACAACACGCGCGGTAGAGCCGCTGGAGCGCACCGGGCTCTGGCAGCACGGCGAGGTGCCGGAAACCTATCCGACGGCACTCTGAAGGAGCGTGGAGAGAGGAGCGATCACCACGGACGCCAGCGATTGCGACATCGTGCCCATGATGATTCCGGCAAGGGAGTTGCGCGCCTGGCGAGCGACCGATGGTCCAACCGCCGCGATCGGAGCGGCGAGAAGCGTGTCCCTCTCAGCGCCGGCCGGCACCCATATGCAGCGCGCGCAGTAGTCGGCGCGGGATAGCCGCAAGCCACGAACCCGCCGGCACCAGGGTGCCGACGGGTTCGCAAAACCGTCGCCTGTCGCCCACCAGCGCAGGATGACGTGACTACAACCTTTCGCATCGCGATCCAAAAAGAAAGTTCGCGCAGCCGTTCTTAGTGGAATCTTTGCGGGGCACTCCCCGCAGCGCTCATCAGCGCACGCCGCCCCCGGCGACGTATGCGTCGACGCACTGGGCCACGAACGTGTCGAACGCCTCCACCCGTTTCTGGACGTCGCCGGAGATGCGAGGTGCGCGCTCGAAGAGCCGCTTGACCGCCTGCACCATCTGCGCACGGTCCACTCCCGCGCGCAGTGCCTCGTCCGACACGCGGGTCGCCGCCAGGCGCATGCGCGCAGCGCCATCGACGGCGCGGGAGGATGCATAGGCGGCGATCGCCAGGGCGACCTCGGTGCGGCTATCGGGGGAGAGCTCGAACGGCGGCCCGTCCGGGGATGCGGCTGGTGGCATACAGCAATCTGTGTCGGCGGCGCATCGGTCGTCAGGTTCCTGTGGCACACTACCGGACTTGGCTGTACTGTATACCCACGCACGATGAGCGGCGGACGCCCATCGCGCAGGAGACTCCCCGATGGTCCAGCAGGCACCCATGGACGACGGACTTTCCGCGCAGCCGTTCTCTCCCGGGCTCGCGAGCGATATCGGCACGGCGCTCGGCAACTACCTCGGCTCGCGAGGGCCGGGCGCCGGCGCGGAGGCGGAGCTGCGATCGGTCACGAACCGCGTGTGCACCGAGGCGAAGCAACTCGGCCTCCCGCCGGAGAAGATGCTCATCGCGCTCAAGCAGTTGTTCGAGCGCATCCCGCTGCGTGAAGCCGTGCCGCCCGATCGCCGGCGACACGCCTTCGAGCGGTTCATCACCGGCTGCATCGACTCCTACTTCAGCAGCGAGCCCACGGGCTGACGTTGGCTGGCACAGCGGTCAGGCCGCGCCGCGCTTCTCCTGCGTCGCGCGAGGCCGGATGAGCACCACGCCGTGCCCCAGTGCGCCGGCGCTGCCGCCCATCTCGCCCAGGTCGCCCGCGTGGTACGCTTCCTCGCCATGCTCGCTCATGTCGAGGCCGATGACCTCGGACGCGATGGACGTACGCACCTTCGTAACGGCCTGCACCGCGACCAGGATGCCCGCCGTGAGGGAGCCCGAGAGCACCATCGTGACGAGCACGGCGAGTGCCTGTATGCCCAGCTGGTGGAAGCCGCCGCCGTTGGCCAGGCCATCGGCGCCGGCGGGGTTCACCAGCTTGCTCGCGAAGACGCCGGTGAGCAGCGCGCCCACGATGCCGGCGACGCCATGGCAGGCGAACACGTCGAGCGTGTCGTCGAGGGAGGTGCGCGCGCGCAGCTGCATGGCGGCATAGCTCGCCGCGGCCGCGATGACGCCGATGGCCAGTCCCGAGCGCGTGCTCACGAAGCCGGCCGCCGGCGTGATGGCCACCAGCCCGATCACCGCGCCGGTGGCAGCGCCGACGGCGGTGGCGCGTCCGGTGCGCGCGATGTCGATGAGCATCCACGCCGTGAGGCCGGCCGCGGCCGCGGCGTGCGTGGAGGAGAACGCCATCGCCGCCACGTCCGACGCGGACAGCGCCGACCCGGCGTTGAAGCCGAACCAGCCGAACCAGAGCAGGCCCGCGCCGAACAGCGTGAAGGGCACGCTGTGCGGCACGAGCGGCGCACGCCCCAGCATGTGGCGGCGGCCGAGGACCAGTGCGGCGACCAGCGCGGCGGTGCCCGCGCTCACGTGCACCACCGTGCCGCCCGCAAAGTCGAGGGCGCCCAGGCCGCGCAGCCAGCCGCCGTCGCCCCACACCCAGTGCGCGAGCGGATCGTAGACGAGCGTGGTCCACGCGAGCGCAAAGAGCAGGTACGCAGGGAATCGCATCCGCTCGACGACGGCGCCCGAGATGAGCGATACGGTGATGACGGCGAACATCGCCTGGAACAGCGCGAAGGCCACGTGCGGGATGGTCGCCGCGTACGTCGCGTTCGCGGCCCCGGTCACGCCGGCGAAGCCCCAGAAGGAGAGTCCGCCGATCAATCCATTGCCCGGCGCGAACGAAAGCGAGTAGCCGATGACCACCCACTGCACGGTGACGATGCCGAGCGGCGCGAGCGTCATCATCATGCTGTTGAGCGCGTTCTTGCCGCGAACGAGCCCGCCGTAGAACAGCGCGAGCCCCGGCACCATGAGCATCGCGAGCGCCGTGGACACGAGCACCCAGGCGGTATCGCCCGCAGAGATGGGAACGGCGGCGGTCATTCGGCCCTCCACGGCTCGAAGTCGGTCTGGCGCGCCTGCACTTCGTCCGCGGTCACGGGGGTGAGGGCATCAGTATCCCGCTCGCCGGTGCGGATGCGCACCACGCGATCGAGCTGCTGCACGAAGATCTTGCCGTCGCCTACCTCGCCGGTGCGCGCGGAGCGCAGGATGGCCTGGATGGTGGCCTCGACGAACGGCTCGGACACCGCTATCTCGATGCGCACCTTGTCGCGGAACTCGAGGACGAGCGTCGAGCCGCGATAATGCTCCACGACTTCCTGCTCGCCTCCGTGCCCGCTCACGCGCGACAGGGTCATTCCCGTCACGCCGACTTCGAAGAGGGCGCCTTTCACGGCCTGGAGCCGCTCGGGCCGGACGACGCACGTGATGAGCTTCATGGGGATACCGGAGAAAGCGATTCGAGCACGACGAACGGCACAGGCCGCATCCATTTCGGCTGCCATCGGGCAATTGACGCGAGAATATTGTCAAAATCGCACAAAAACCACAACAGTCGAATTGATTTTGCCCGCTCCGTGGACAAAATGCGGCGAAATCGTTGCACTCGGCGCACGATCGGCGTTACAATAGGCCACAACCCGAACCCCGAGCCCGATGACCCGGTCTGCCGAGCACTCGCCTGTCGCCGCCACGCACCCGCTCGATTTCGTCTCGCTTGGCAAGATCGTGCAGATCCGCGAGCGGCTGCTCGCCGCGCAGGCTGCGGGCAAGCTCGTGTACCGATTCGAGTCGGGGGATCCGAGCTTCGCACCGGCGGCGCACGTCTCCGAGGCCGTGGTCGCGGCGACGTACGCCGGCAAGACGCACTACGTGCCGAACAACGGCATCCCCGAGCTGCGCGCCGCACTTGCCGAGAAGGCTCGGGAGCGCAATGGCCTCGCGGGCGTGACGAGCAACGACGTGTTCGTGACCAACGGCGCCATGCACGCGCTGTACGTCGTCTTCGGCGCGCTGCTCAACCAGGGGGACGAGGTCATCATCCCCGACCCGATGTGGACCGAGGTGGCGGAGAACATCCGCCTTGCCGGAGGCGTGGCGGTGGGCGTGCGGCTGTCGGCCGAGGAGGACTTCGCGTACCGCGCCGCGGACATCGAGGCCGCCATCACGCCGCGCACCACCGCGATCTTCCTCAACACGCCGCACAACCCCACCGGGGCAGTGCTCTCGCGTGACGAGCTCCGCGCGATCTACGACGTGGCGCGCCGGCACAACCTGTGGATCGTGTCCGACGAGGCGTACGAGGACCTCGTGTTCGAGCCGCACGAGCACGTGTCCATCGGCAGCCTGGCCGACGAGGACGACGACCGCGTCATCAGCATCTTCTCCTTCTCGAAGAGCCACGCGATGAGCGGGCTCCGCACCGGCTACGTAATCACGCGCGCGCCGCTGCTGCAGGACCGCCTCCCGAAGCTGCTGCGCTGCACCATCAACGGCGTGAACAGCATCACCCAGTGGGCTGCGCTCGCGGCGGTGCGCGGCAGCAGCGCGAGCACGCTCGCCATGCGCGACGAGTACAAGGTGCGCCGCGACATCATGCTCAACGCGCTCCGCGACATCCCGGGCGTCTCGCCGTTCGTGCCGCGCGGCACCTTCTTCATCTGGGCGAACATCGACCCCTCCGTGTACGACCGCTTGGAGGTAGCTGACGCCGATGCGCTGTGCGCCTCCCTCGCGGACGACGGCATCGGCAGCGCGCCCGGCGACGCCTTCGGGCCGAGCTACCCCGATGCGCTGCGCTTCTCGTTCAGCTGCGACACCGCCATGGTGCGCGAGGGCAGCATCAAGCTGCGCGAGGCGCTGTTGTGATCGCGCCGGCGCCCGGCATCCACCGCGGCGACGCGACGCTCCGTGTCGCACTCGGCGAGTACGACACCGGGTGGCAGCAGCCGGAAGGTTCGCTGGACCGCGCGGGCGTGTGCGTCGCGCGGGCCGCGTCCACCGGCGCGCGGCTCGTGGTGCTGCCCGAGATGTGCACCACCGGCTTCACCATGGAGCCGGAGCTGTGGGCGGAAGGGCTCGACGGAACGTCCATCGCGCGGCTCGGCACGCTGGCCGCGATCCATGACGTGTGGCTGATGGCCGGCGTCGCGCTGCGCACCGAGACCGGGTACGTCAACGCCGCCGCGGTGTTCAATCCGAACGGTGCGGTGGCGGCGACGTACGCGAAGCAGCGGCTGTTCGGCTTCGCGCACGAGGACGACCACTATCGCGCGGGCGCCGTGCCCGCCGTGGTGGACATCGACGGCGTGCGCGTGAGTCCCTTCGTCTGCTACGACCTCCGCTTCCCCGAGCTGTTCCGCGCCGCGGCGCCCTTCTGCGACGCGATGGTCGTGATCGCGAACTGGCCGGCGGCGCGCCGCCCGCACTGGGATGCGCTGCTGCCGGCGCGCGCGATCGAGAACCAGGCGTACGTCATCGGCGTGAATCGCACCGGCATCGCCGGCGGCATCCAGTACGACGGCGGCTCCGCGGCCTATGATCCGTGGGGGCTTCCGGTGGTGCAGCGCACCGCGGTGGCCTCGCCGGCCGTGGCCGACGTTTCGTCACTCCGGGTGAACACCATCCGCACCGAGTATCCGTTCCTCGCGGACCTCGCGGTGCAGCCCACGCTCAGCGGAGCAATGGCCTGATCAGCCGGTATTGCGCAGCCCCTGCGCGATACCGCTGAGCGTCGTCGACAGGATCTCCTCGACGAGCGCGCGCTCGTCGGAGTCGGCGGGCAGCGCGCGCTTCCGGCGAAGCAGCGCGATCTGGAGCAGCGAGAGCGGGTCTACGTACGGATTGCGCAGCGCAATCGCCGCGCGCAGCACGGGCACGTCGGCCACGAGCTCCGTCGCCTCGCGGATGCGCAGCACGCACGACACGGTGCGCCGGTACTCCGCCTCGAGCACGGCGAGCAGCTCCACGTCGCCGCCCAGCTGCTCGACGTAGGTGCGTGCGATCTCGAGGTCGGTCTTGGCGCAGACCATCTCGACCTTGGCCAGGAAGTCGTCGAAGAAGGGCCATGCGTGCGCCATGTGCCGGAGCTCGCGCAGCCCGCGCTCCGTGTTGCACACCGCCTCCAGCGCCGTGCCCACGCCGAGCCAGCCGGTGAGCATGAGCCGGATCTGCGTCCAGCCGAACGCCCACGGAATGGCGCGGATGCCCGCCATGCCGGCGTCGGCGCCGGGCCGATAAGCGGGACGCGAACCGAAGCGTGCGTCGGCCAGCTCCGCGATGGGGGTCGCCGTGCGAAAGAGCGTGAACAGCTCCGGCCGCTCGTGCACGAGGCGGTGATAGAAGGCATACGACTGCTCGGCGAGCGAGCCCACGATCTCGCGGAAGCGCGCGACGTCCACCGCATCCTGCGACCGGCGCCAGTCGGTGAAGCCATGCAGCAACACCCCCGACACCGTCACCTCGAACGTCCGCTCGGCAATGGAGAGCAGGCCGAACTGCTGCGAGATGATCTCGCCCTGCTCGGTGATCTTGATGCGGCCGTCGATGGTGGCAGGCGGCAGTGCGGAGAGCGCACGGTACACCGGCGAGCCGCCCCCGCGACCCACGCCTCCGCCGCGGCCGTGGAACAGCACCAGTTCCACGTTCTCCTGCCGGAACACCTCGGCCAGCGACTCCTGCGCGCGGTAAAGCGCCCATGACGCCGTCAGCAAGCCCGCATCCTTCGCGGAGTCGGAGTAGCCGAGCATCACTTCCTGCCGGTTGCCGCGCGCAGCGAGCTGGCGGCGGTACGTGGGATCGGCGAGCAACTCGCGCATCACCACTGGCGCGCGGTCGAGATCCTCCAGCGTCTCGAACAGCGGCACCACGTCGAGGCGAGACACCGGCGTATCCGCGGCGAGGTCGACGAGGCCGGTCTCGCGCGCGAACAGGAGCACGCGCAGCAGGTCTTCCGGCTCGCGCGCCATCGACACGATGTAGGTGGATGCGGCCGGGGCGCCCGACTCGTCCTGGATGGTGCGAATGGCTCGGAAGGTGTCGAGCACGCGGCGCGTGGCGTCGGACACGGGCAGGTGCGCGCCGATGAGCGGGCGGCGTCCGCCGAGCTCCGCACGCATGGCGGTGGCGTCGAGCGCGGGGAGGCCGAGCAGGCCCGTGACCTCGTCGAGGGCGGCGCGATGGATGTCGGCGTGGTCGCGCACGTCCATCATGAACCCGTGGAAGCCGAGCGCGCGGACCACGGCGATCGTGGGATCGAGCACCGTGCGGCATGCCTCCACCGCGCCGGCGGTGAGCAGGCTGTCGCGCACGAGCAGGAGGTCCGCCTGGAATGCAGCCGCATCGGGGTACGCGGCGCGCTCCGCCTGGATGACGCCGGCGTCGTGCGCGGCGACCAGGCGTCGCGTGGCCGCGATGCGCGCCGCCATGAAGCTGAGCGCGAGCCGCACCGGCTCCGACTCGTTGCGGCGACGATTGGCGGCCCACACGTCTGGCAGGAGGAGGCGGTTTTTCTCGAGCGATGCGACGAGCGCCTCTGGCGGCGGCGCGAGCTGTGCCGACAGGGAAAGCCGCTCGGTGAGGTCGGCGAGGGCGCGCCCGAAGCGGCCGAGGATCACGTGGCTCGCGCGTCGCGCGGCGGCGATAGTGGTGGCAGGGGTGACGTTGGGATTGCCGTCGCGATCGCCGCCCACCCAGTTGCCGAGGCGGATGGGAACGGGGATGCGCAGTGCATCGCCCGTGGCGCCGAATTCATCCTCGAACGCGCGGATGAGCGCATCGCGCGCCGCGGCGCTGGCATCGATGAGTCGCGTCTCGAGATACCAGAGACCCGTGCTCACCTCGTCGAGCACGGTGGGCCGGTCGCTACGCACTTCCGCGGTGAGCCACAGCAACTCGATCTCGCCGTCGAGCCGGTCCTCCATCGCGCGCCGCTCCGCGTGCGCCGTCGATTCCCAGCCGAGGAGGAGGTCCGCGACCCGCGCCTGCAGTGCGAGCAGCGTGCGTCGAGTGGACTCCGTGGGGTGGGCGGTGAGCACCGGGCGCACGTCCAGCCGCGAGATCGCGTCCATCACCTCATCGGCGGAGTGCCCCCCTTCGCGTAGCTGGCGCATGGTCCAGCGTGCCGATGCCGGCTGCGGCGCGGCGTCCGCATCACGCGCGTACATGCGCGTGCGCCGCACGCGATGCACCTGCTCCGCCGTGTTGATGAGGAGGAAGAACAAGGTGAATGCGCGCGCCGCGGTGGCGCTGAGCGACAGCGGGAGCGCCTCGACCCTGGCGAGCAGCTGGGCGAGCGAGGCTGCGCCTGCGTCGCCATGCCGTCGCGCGCGGGCGGCGCGGCGCAGCGTCTCCACGGTCTGGAATGCCTCGTCGCCCTCGAGGCGCCGGATCACCCGACCGAGCGCCGCGGCGAGGCGGCGTACGTCTTCATGAAGGGGCAGGTCTTCCGGGCGCGTGAGCGTGCGCTCGAGGATGCCCTCGCGAACGGCGTCCTCGATCATGCGAGGCGGGGAAATCTGCGTAGATTGGTGCGCAACCGGATTGGTTTGAGGCTCGCGCAAATTCGAGCGTCATCGGGCCCAGCGCAATAGCCAATCCGTCCGTTGTTCCTCCACTCGGCTCGCGCGTGCACGCGCCGCCGTCGTCCCTTTCCCCACGCGCGATGGCAAGTGCGGTCAACCAGGACGGATCGAGCTCCAGCGTCGCCGTGCGGCCCCTCAACCTGCACGCGGATCGCTTCTTCGATCCGGACCCGGCCATCCGCCGAGTGGCGCGCGAGCTGTACGACGCGACGCGCGAGCTGCCCCTCGTGTGTCCGCACGGACACGTGGACCCGGCATTACTTGCCGAGAACGCGCCGTTCCCCGAACCCACCGCGCTGCTGATCATCCCGAATCACTACATCTTCCGGATGCTTTGCAGCCGCGGCGTGCCGATGGAGCAGCTCGGCGTGCCCACGCATGACGGCAGCGCGGTGGAGCAGGACCCGCGCGTGATCTGGCAGCGCGTGGCGGACCACTGGTATCTCTTCCGCGGCACGCCCTCCGGCGCGTGGCTCGCGCACGAGCTGCACGACGTGTTCGGCGTCCGCGTTCGCCTCGATGGTGACAGCGCCGGGCGCATCTACGACGAGATCGCCGAGAAGCTCCGCAGCCCCGAGTTCCTGCCGCGCGCGTTGTTCGAGCAGTTCCGTATCGAGATGCTGGCGACGACCGACGCGGCGGTGGATCCGCTCCGTCACCACCAGGCCATCCGCTCGTCGGGCTGGAGCTACGGCAGCCAGCGCGTGGTGCCGACCTTCCGCCCGGATGCGCTCTTCCGCATTTCGCAGGGAGCGACGTGGACGAACGACGTGCGCGCCCTCGAGGCCGCGAGCGGACACACCATCGGCAGCTGCGAGGCGTTCGTCGCCGCCCTCGCCGACCGCCGGCGCTACTTCCAGACCCTGGGCGCCACGGCCACGGATCACGGCGTGCTCGAGCCGTACACGGTGAACCTCGCGCCCGAGGAGGCCGAGCGGCTGTTCCAGCGCGCGCGGCAGCGTGAGGCGACGACGGCCGACCAGCGTGAGTTCGAGGGGCACATGCTGATGGAGATGGCGCGCCTGTCTGTCGAGGACGGGCTGGTGATGCAGCTGCATCCGGGCGCGCTGCGCGACCATCACACCGCGGTGTTCAAGCGCTTCGGCGCGGACAAGGGCGCGGACATTCCCGTGGCCACGGAATACACGCGCAACCTGCGTCCGCTGCTCGACCGATTCGGTGGCGATCCGCGTTTCTCGATGGTGCTGTTCACGCTGGACGAGAGCACGTACTCGCGCGAGCTCGCGCCGCTGGCCGGCCACTATCCCGCGCTGCGGCTCGGACCGCCGTGGTGGTTCCATGATTCCATCGAGGGCATTCGCCGCTATCGCGAGCAGGTGTCGGAGACGGCGGGCATCTACAACACGGCGGGCTTCAACGACGACACGCGCGCGTTCTGCTCGATTCCGGCGCGCCACGACCTCGCGCGGCGCATGGACGCGAACTGGCTGGCTGGGCTCGTGGCGCGGCACGTGATCGAGATGGACGACGCGCGCGACATGGCGCGGTCGCTCGCGGTGGAGCTGGCGCGCGAGACATACCACTTTCCGAGCGTGGCGTGACGACATGACACAGCGTCCCGACGCCGACGACATCGTGCCGTGGCGATCCATCGAGAGATCGCGATCTGGAAGGACGGAGTGACGCTGTGAGCCCGCGTCTGGATCGCGTGCTCCTCGCCACCGTGCGGCGGCAGCGCGGCGACGTCGTGGACGTGCCGGCCGCGGCGCTGCTCGAGCTGCCCGAGCGCTGCGTGCAGTTCGGTACCGGCGCACTGCTTCGCGGCTTCATCGACGACTTCGTGCACCGGGCCAACGTGCAGGGCGCGTACGCCGGCCGCATCGTCGCCGTGGCGTCCACGGGCAGCGCACGCGATCGCGCACTCCGCGACCAGGACGGTCTCTGCACGCTCGTCGTCGAGGGCATCGAACGCGGACAGGCGATGCGCGAGTGCCGCATCATCAGCTCGCTGAGCCGCGCGCTGTCCGCCCCTGACGAATGGAACGAGGTGCTCACGCTCGCGCGTGCGCCCGCGCTGGAGTTCGTGTTCTCGAACACCACAGAAGTAGGCATCGTGGCCGACGAGGACAGCCGCGCGGACGATGCGCCGCCGCGCTCCTTTCCGGCCAAGCTCACGCGCTTCCTGTACGAGCGGGCGCAGGCCTTCGACTACGACGAGGCGCGCGGGCTCGTGGTGATCCCGTGCGAGCTGATCGAGGACAACGGCACCCGGCTGCGCGAGATCGTCACCGCCATCGCGCGCCGGTGGGAGCTGGGCACCACGTTCATCGAATGGCTCGAGTCCGCGGTGCAGTTCTGCAACACGCTCGTGGACCGCATCGTGCCGGGCGCACCCAGGGGCGACGACATCGAGCGGCTGCGGACGCTGCTCGGCTACGACGACGCGATGCTCACCACCTGCGAGCCGTACCGCCTCTTCGCCATCGAGGGCGACGAGCGCCTGCGTGCGAAGCTGGCGTGGGCGGTGGACCCCGGCATCATCATCGCGCCGGACATCGCCCCGTATCGCAAGCGCAAGGTGTACCTGCTCAACGGCGCGCACACGCTGCTCGTGTCGGCCGCGCTGCCGATGGGGTGCGAGACCGTGCGCGAGGCGATCACCCAGCCGGCCCTCGCGCGCTACGTGCATCGGTTGATGCTCGAGGAGATCGCGCCGACGCTCGACGTGGAAGGCGCCGCCGAGTTTGCCGAGGCGGTGCTGGACCGGTTCCGTAATCCGCACATCCGGCACATGCTCGTGGACATCACGCTCCAGGCGACGATGAAGATGCGCGTGCGCGTGGTGCCCTCCATCCAGCGCTACGCGCAGCGCAACGGCCGTGTGCCACAGTCGCTGGCGTTCGGCTTCGCGGCGTTCCTGCTCTTCATGCAGGGCCGCTTCCAGGCGTTGCGCCGCGAGCAGGGGCTGCCCGTTCCCGCGGACAACCATGGCGCGAAGCTCCACGACTACTGGGCTGGCATGCCCGACGACGCGAATGCCCCGGTGGGTGAGATGGTGTCGTCAATCTGCCGCGACACGACGCTGTGGGGCGCCGACCTCACGGGCATTCCCGGATTCTGCGAGGCGGTGACGGACCACCTCGCGCGCATGCGCGCCCAGGGCGTCGGCGAGGCGCTCGACCATCATCTCGCCTCGGTGGTCGCATGACGACGCCCTCGCACGCCGCGGTCGAGTCGCTGGAGAGCATCGCACCGCCCGGCTTCGGGTACCGCTGGACGATATGCGCGCTGCTGTTCGCCGCCACGACGATCAACTACATCGATCGGCAGGTGCTCGGCATTCTGGCGCCGACGCTGCAGCACGATCTCGGGTGGTCGGAAGCGGACTACGGCGCCATCACGTCGTGGTTCAGCTTCGCGTTCGCCATCGGGTTCCTCGGCGCGGGTCGGTTGCTCGACCGCATCGGTACGAAGAAGGGGTTCGCGGCGGCGCTCGTCGCGTGGAGCCTGGCGGCGATGGCACATGCCCTCGTCACCACGGTGACCGGCTTCTCGGTGGTGCGCGCCGCGCTCGGCTTCGGTGAGTCGGGCAACTTTCCCGCCGCCATCAAGGTGACGGCCGAGTGGTTCCCGAGGAAGGAGCGCGCGCTGGCGACGGGGATCTTCAATGCCGGCACCACGATCGGCGTGGCGATCGTGGTGCCGTGGATCACGCTCACGTGGGGCTGGCGGTGGGCGTTCATCTGCACGGGCGGGCTGGGATTTCTCTGGCTGATCGCGTGGCTCATCACCTACCGCACACCGGAAGAGCACCCGAAGCTGAGCAACGCCGAGCTGGCGTACATCCGGAGTGATCCGGTGGAGCGCGTGACGCCGGTGGGGTACACGGAAGTGCTGCGCCACCGCCAGACGTGGGCCTTCGTGCTCGGCAAGCTGCTGACAGACCCGGTGTGGTGGTTCTACCTGTTCTGGCTGCCGAAATTCCTCGACACGCGGTTCGGCGTGAAGCTGGGCAGCGTCGCCGCGCCACTCGTCGTCATCTACGTGGTGGCCGACCTCGGGTCCGTCGGCGGTGGCTGGCTCTCGAGCTTCCTGATCAAGCGGGGCGCCACGGTGAATCGTGGACGCAAGACGGCGCTGGCTGTCGCCGCGTTCTGCATCGTGCCCACGATGCTCGCGCCGCGTGCGCCGAGCCTGTGGATCGCCGTTGCGATCGTCAGCGTTGCGGCGGCCGCGCACCAGTGGTGGTCGTGCAACCTCTTCACGCTGCCGAGCGACATGTTTCCGCGGCGTGCGGTGGCCACGGTCGTGGGCTTCGGCGGGTTCGCCGGCGCGATGGGCGGCGTGGGATTCCAGCGGCTCACCGGCCGCATCCTGCAGAGGGATCCCACGGCCTACGGCGAGATCTTCGTCTTCTGCGGCCTGGCCTATGTGCTCGCCCTGCTCGTGATCCACCTGCTCGTGCCTCGCATGGAGCCGGTGACCCTGGCCAGCGAATCGCAGTGACGCTGCGCAGCAAGCGGCGGAAGCGCAACCGGCGAACGTGCGCATCGCGAATTGCCAGCTCCACGAGGTGGCGAAGCGCAGCATCATCGAGAACGTGCGCGGCCTCGTGCTCGACCATGTGAGCGTGAACGGCAAGCCGGTGGATGCGGCGTCGATCACGGCGGTCGTCTGATGGACCAACTGGAGCGCGGTTGTTCACCGCAGAGGGCTCGGCATGATGCAGGACCAGCGTGAAACGCTTGTCACCACAGAGGACACAGAGGGACGCAGAGGACTGCAGAACGTCCACGTCGCTGCTCGTGGCCTTCCTCTGTGTTCCTCTGCGTCCTCTGTGGTAAATGGCCGTGACACTGTAATCGGCAGTGAACCACACGGAGTGGCGCGGTCGTGGCCGCTATTGCTTGCCAAGCGTGAAAGGCTTGTCACCACAGAGGACACAGGGGGAAGCAGAGGACTGCAGAACGTCCACGTCGCTGCTTGTGGCCTTCCTCTGTGTTCCTCCTTGCGTCCTCCGTGGTAAATGGCAGTGACGCTGTAATCGGCAGTGAACCACACGGAGTGGCGCGGTCGTGGCCGCTATTGCATGCCACAAGCGTGAAAAGCTTGTCACCACAGAGGACACAGGGGGGCGCAGAGGACTGCAGAACGTCCACGTCGCTGCTCGTGGCCTTCCTCTATGTTCCTCTGCATCCTCTGTGGTAAATGGCAGTGATGTAGTGATCGGCAATGCAGTGCACGCATCAGCGCGGCGGTGGGCTGCAAAACCGTTGCACAGCAGGTGCGAAAGGCTTTTCATTCCTCCCGCCCGTCGCCGCGCCGGCGTGTGGGCATCCCTTTGCGAGGAGCGGGACATGGGCGGAGCAGCCGCGGTCATCCTGATCAAGGAACGCCACATGGTCGAGGCGCTCGAGCGCGCCGGCGCCACCTCCCCGGCCGCGGCCCGTACCCTCGACGACCTCGGCGCCGTCGGAATCGATGCCGAGGGCTTCGCGTGGCGCCGGCTGCGTGACCGCGCGGTCGTCCGCGAGGCAGCACCTGGCGCCTACTACGTGGACATCGAAGTGTGGGAAGCGACGCGCCGGCAGCGGCGCCGCCTCATCTTCGTCATGCTCGTGCTCGTCTTCGTCGTCGCCGCGCTCGGCATCGGGACAACGGCGACGCACCGGTAATTCGCCACCACCAGCTCTCGCACCTATCGGGCGAGCAGCAGCTCCTCGACCTCGAGCTCGCCTGCGGGCGGGCCGAAGTGGTGGCCTTGCGCATAGCGGAAATTCCCGATCTCGGCGAGGGCGTCGGCCTGCGCGCGCGTCTCCACGCCTTCCGCAATGACATCGAGGCCAAGCGCGCACGCGAAGCCGTTGATCGTGGCGACGATCGCGCGGCAGGCGTCGTCCGTCGCGATGCCCGCCACGAACGAGCGGTCGATCTTGATGGCGCTCACCGGCATGCGGCGCAATGCGGCGAGCGACGACGAGTCGCGGCCGAACCCGTCCATCTGGATGTTCACGCCCTGGCTTCGCAGCCGCCGCAGCACGGTGATGGTGTGCTCGCCGCTGGCCGTCATCGCGCCCTCGGTCATCTCCAGCGTGAGATAGTTCGCCGGCACGCCGTGCTTCCGCAGCGCGTCCTCCACCGCCGCCGCGAATTCCGGATCCATCACCTCGCGGTCCGACAGGTTGAGCGTCACCGTGAACGGCATCGCGTTGGGGTACGTCACGCGCCAGTCCGCGAGCTGCGAGCAGATCTCGTTGAGCATCCACCGCCCGATCTGCACGATGAAGCCGTTCTCCATCGCCTCGCTCACGAACGACGTCGCGTTCAGGCAGCCACGCGTGGGATGCTGCCAGCGTACGAGCGCCTCGAAGCCGCACAGTCGCCGGTCGCGGAGGTCGAACACGGGCTGATACGCCACGCGCAACTCGTTGCGCGCGAGCGCGTGCTGGAGCTCCGACTGCGTCTGGTGCCGCGCCACCATCTCCTGGTACATCTGGTCGTCGAAGCTCACGGTGCGCGCGCCGCCATGCCGCTTCGCCTGGTACATCGCGAGGTCGGCATCGCGCAGCAGGTCCGCGGGCTTCGACTCCGTCGCGTCGCTCACACGGATGCCGATGCTGAGCGTGGTCAGCACCTCGCGGTCGCCGAGAGGCATGGCGGGGCGCGTGACGGCGTGGATGGCGCCCGCAATACGATGCACCTCATGTTCGTCCGTCACCTCGTCGAGGACGACGACGAACTCGTCGCCGCCCACGCGCGCCAGCAGGTCCTGCGGGCCGAGCACCGAGGCGATACGCGCCGCCGCCTCGATGAGCATCGCGTCGCCCGTCGCGTGGCCGAGGCTGTCATTGATGATCTTGAAGCGGTCGAGGTCGAGGTACAGCACGGCGAACCCCGGGTCCCGCGCGCCGTCCGCGCGCGCGATACGCGCCGTGAGCCGCTGCGCGAGCGCGAGCCGGTTGGGCAGGCCGGTGAGGACGTCGCGGCGCGACTCCTCGCGCAGCGCCAGCTCGCCCCGCTTGCTGTGGTCGATGTCCGCCAGCGATCCGGCGATGAGCAGCACGCGCCCGCTCGCATCGCGCCGCGAGCGGATCCGCACCCGCGTCCACCGCGTTTCCCCACTCACGGCGATCAGCCGCACCTCGAGCTCGGCGCGAGCCCGGTCGCCGCGCAGCAATTCCGCCATGGCGCGCCGCATCACCGGCCGATCGGCCGCATGCAGGTGCTGCTCGATCTGCTCGTGGTTCGGCTGCGCGTCGGACGCCTGGTAGCCGAGCAGTTCCATGGTGCGCGGCGCCAGGTGCAACCGGCACTCCGCGGCATCGAAGTACCACAGCCCGTCATTCGCGACGGACGCAGCCAGTTCCCACGCGTCGCGGTCCCCGACCATGGCCGGCGCTGCGTACGTGTGCGAATAGTCCTGGCGCTGCTGCGTCACACCGTTGCTCCCTTCGCCGTGAGGTGATGAATCCGGTGCGTGAGACAGAGATGTTTGGCGCGTCTGTTAAGCGTCCGGGACGGCGAAGCGATCTGTCGGTCGCTTTCACGGCACGCCGGCTGTGATGGGCCCGGCTCGGCGGCGGCAATTGCGCGATTCCCTACCAGGTGCATGAGGCAAGGGGCGGGCCGCCTGTGATCCAGGTCACATAAAGGGTATTATCACGCCGCCCGGTCTGGCAACCACACGCATTTTGCGACGATTGGCATCGTTCCGGCGCGGCTCCCTCTCCAGCCGCGTCCGCCGCGCCGGGGGGGCCCAACTCGTTCGGACCTTTCCGGCGCGCGCAACCGTGGCCCGTGGGCGCGACGCTGCCGCCGGTGCGCAACGCCTTGTTGCGCCCTCCCTACACGAGCGAGCCAGCGGGACGGCGGGTGTCCGTCCGGACACCCCGCACGGCCGACGTCATTCGCCGTACGGGATCCAGATGTTCTTCACCTGCGTCGCCTCGCGAAGGAACTCGCGTCCCTCGCCGACCGCACTCCATGAGCGCGGGTCGAACTCCGCCCACGTCCGCTTCATGTTGCCCGCGCTCGCCAGCTCCACGCTCCGCACGCCGCTCCGCGAACCGAAATACCACACCGCATCCACGTCGTCGTGCTCGGCCAGGGTCTTTGCGAGCGCATCCTTCGCCCCTGTGACGATGTTGATCACGCCCGCGGGCACGTCCGACGTCTCGAGCACCTGGTAGAAATCCGTGGCCGCGAGTGGCGCCTTCTCGCTCGGCACCGCCACCACCGTGTTGCCCGTGCAGATGGCCGGCCCGATCAGTGACACGAGGCCGAGCAGCGGTGCTTCGTCCGGACACACGAGCCCCATCACGCCGATCGGCTCGTTCATCGCCAGCGCCACGCCGCGCAGCGGCACCTGGTGCACCAGGCCGTCGTACTTGTCCGCCCACGCCGCGTACGTGAACAGGCGCCGCACGCTCGCCTCCACTTCCGCCGCACCGTCGCCGCCGGTGAGCGACGACACGCGCCGCGCGAATTCATCCGACCGCGCCGCGAGGTTCTCCGCGATGTAGTACAGGATCTGGGCGCGGGCGTGGCCCGTCGCCTTCGACCAGCCGCCGAGCGCCGCGTGCGCTGCCTCGACGGCGTTGCGCAGGTCCTTGCGATTGCCGTCGCCCACCTCGCCCAGCACGCGCCCGTTGGCGCCCGTGATCCGGATGGAGTAGCCCGAGTCCGGACGCGCCTGCTTGCCGCCGATGTACAGCTTCGACGTGCGGTCCACCAGCGGGCCGCCGCGGTCCGCGTCGTCCAGCTCGGCCGCGCGCCGGATGGGCTTCGCCGCAGCGGCGGCTGCCGCCCTCGCCGCGACACGCGTCGCCGACTTCGCCGCGCGGCCCGCCGCGAGGTCGTCCGTCTCCGGCGTCACCAGCTCGGCCTTGAGGTACTCGTACATCCCTTCCTTGCCGCCTTCGCGCCCGAACCCGCTCTCGCGATAGCCCCCGAATCCCGCGGCGGCGTCGAACAGGTTCGTCGAGTTGATCCACACCACGCCCGCCTTGATCTTCGGCGCGATGTCGAGCGCGAGGTTGATGCTCTCGCTCCATACGCTCGCCGCGAGCCCGTACTGCGTGTTGTTCGCGAGCGCCACCGCCTCGCTCGGCGTACGGAACGTCATGGCGACGAGAACCGGCCCGAAAATCTCCACCTGCGCGATGCTCGACGACGGCTGCACGTTGGTGAACAGCGTCGGCGGATAGAAGCAGCCCTCCGTGGGACACGCCCACGACGGTTGCCAGAAGTCCGCGCCCTCGAGCTTCCCCGCATCCACAAGCGAGCGGATGCGCTCGAGCTGCACGGGCGCAACGATGGCGCCCATGTCCACCGCCTTGTCGAGCGGCGAGCCGAGTCGCAGCGTCTCCATCCGCGCACGCAGCTTGGTGTACAGCCGCTCGGCCACGCCTTCCTGCACGAGCAGCCGGGAGCCCGCGCAGCACACCTGGCCCTGGTTGAACCAGATCGCGTCCACCACGCCTTCGACCACGGAATCGAGGTCCGCGTCCTCGAACACGATGAACGGCGACTTCCCACCCAGCTCCAGCGAGAGCTTCTTGCCCGAGCCAGCGGTAGCCTTGCGGATGATGCGCCCGACTTCCGTCGAGCCCGTGAACGCGATCTTGTCCACGCCCTCGTGTGCCACGATCGCTGCACCGGTATCGCCGTCGCCGGTGACGACGTTCAGCACGCCCGCCGGCAGCCCCACCGCCGCCGCCAGCTCCGCGAACGCGAGCGCCGTGAGCGGCGTGAACTCCGCCGGCTTGATCACGATCGTGCAGCCGGCGGCGAGCGCCGGCGCGATCTTCCACGCCATCATGAGCAGCGGGAAATTCCACGGGATGATCTGTCCCACGACGCCGGCCGCCTGGTAGCCCGCGAACTCCGACTCCATGAGCTGCGCCCAGCCCGCGTGGTGGTACAGGTGCCGTGCGACGAGCGGCACGTCGATGTCGCGCGTTTCGCGGATCGACTTGCCGTTGTCCATCGTCTCCAGCACGGCGAGCAGGCGGGCGTTGCGCTGCACGGCGCGCGCGAGCGCATACAGGTAGCGCGCGCGCCCGTGCCCGCCGAGCGCCTGCCAGGCGGGCAGCGCCTTTCGTGCGGCCTTCACCGCGGCGTCCACGTCCTTCTTCGAGCCCTGCGACACCGTCGCGATCTTCCTGTTCGTCGCCGGGTTCGACACGTCGAACGGGTTCGCGCTCTTCGTCCACGCGCCGCCGATGAAGTGTCCGAACTTCGCGTCGTGCGTGGACAGCCACTCGAGCGCCACCTTGTCCGACTCGGGCGCGGGGCCGTACTCCATCGTCTCGAACGCTTCTCTCACGGTTGTCATCGTGGTCACACCATGGGGTGACGGTGCGCCGCGGAATAGCGCCCCGTGACGAAGTGCTCGAGCTGCCGCTCGATGTCGGTGAGCAGCGAGCTGGCGCCGAAGCGGAACAGGTCCGGCCTCAGCCAGCGGTCGCCCAGCTCCTCCTTCATGAGGTAGAGGTATTCGAGCGACTGCTTGGCCGTGCGGATGCCGCCGGCCGGCTTGTAACCCACCGCGTAGCCGGTGGCCTCGTAATACTCGCGGATCATGCGCACCATCACGAGCGAGAAGGGCAGTGTTGCATTCACGCCTTCCTTGCCGGTGCTCGTCTTGATGAAGTCGGAGCCCGCCATCATGGCAACCATGCTCGCGCGCGCCACGTTGCCGAGCGTCGCGAGCTCGCCGGTGGCGAGGATGCTCTTCATGTGGGCGTCGCCGCAGGTCTCGCGGAACAGCTTCACCTCGTCGTACAGCGCCTGCCAGTTGCCGGTGAGCACGTGGCCGCGCGTGATGACGATGTCGATCTCCTTCGCACCGGCGGCGACGGACGCGCGGATCTCGCGCACGCGCTCCTCGAGTGGGCTCAGTCCGGCGGGAAAGCCCGTACTCACGGCCGCCACGGGAATGCCCGTGCCAGACAGCGCGTCCACGGCGGTGGGCACCATGGCGTGGTAGACGCACACCGCACCCACGGTGAGGTGCAGGTCGGACACGCCGAGTGAATCGGTGAGGTCGGTGCGCACCGGATGCGCGGCCTTGGCGCAGAGCCGACGGACGTTGCCGGGGGTATCGTCGCCGGCGAGCGTCGTGAGGTCGATCATGGTGACGGCGCGCAGCAGCCAGCCCGCCTGCCATTCCTTCTTGACCGTGCGCCGTGTGGGGATGGTGGCCGCGCGGCGCTCCACAGCGGAGCGGTTCACCCGGAGCGCGCGCACGATGTCCAGGTCCAGCGCGGTGCCGGGGTTCCGCTCGACGTGCGTGTCAGTGAGGCGCGGGAGGGGGGTCTCGGCGGGCGAGACGGACGCGTCGGTCCTGGCGAGCCGGAGCGCGGGTTCCGATTTGGACTGCATGGGGTCCCTGTCTGGGATTCGTGCCCTGCGGTGTACTTCGCCGCCCGGACAATCTAGCAGTCGGCCTCCCCGAACCGACAGACAGCCCCCGCTGTCATCCTGACCCATTGTCATCCTGAGCGAAGCAGCCTGCCCTCGAGGAGCGAAAGCGTGGAAGGGAAGGATCTGCTCTTTCTTCGGAGGTCGGTCATGGGACGGCGGCCTCTGTCGCCAATTGATCAGGGGGCTCGACGCGGTGCAGACCAGAC
>JBBRZK010000047.1:0-33090 GCA_038236775.1 Gemmatimonadales bacterium | reverse complement strand
TAACTTGGTATTCTGTTGCAGCCTGGTCGGAATCGCTGCGAAGCTTTGCTACAATTGCGCCGCCGCAATGCCAGCGAGTCCGCGACAAACGCTGCGACGGCTTGCAACATAACGGTTCGGCGGCGCGGGCACCGCGTGCGTAACTACTGTCAGATTCGCGCTTTAGCAAGTCGCCGAGGACTTTCCGAGCAGCGATCACTGCGGTTAGTCCGTTGCACGAGTGCAAAGTGCCACCGAGCTACGAGCGGTAAGGGTCGCACGGAGGCCGCGGCGTTGCATGTAGTCTCGCTCGGAGTCACCACCACCGCCTGGATCTCGCCGCTAACGACCATAAGACCTTCCCGCGCTTTCGTCTCCTTCCCCGGACGCAGGACGGTCCGAATCCCTCGCCCTTTGCAGTACGCGCCCTCATTGGGCGAGAGTGGTTTGGACTGCCTTACGGCACCGCGTGCGAAACACGCACTACCCCCTCCGCCCTTCCCTTCTCGACCACAAGAATGTTCTCCTGAATGCTCGCCATGATCCGCCCCGCCCACCACCCCGCGTAAAAATTGAACCGCGTCGACACGCGGTGCTCGCTTCTCAGCACGAGATGCGTCCCTTTACCGCCGTCTGTCGCCGAGAGCTCATACGTCCCCGTCAGCACGTCGAAGTACGGTCCGCCGATGGTGACATGCGGATCCAGCGTCGTCGCCGGAATGGACGCGGTGTTAGGACGGATCGTGAACCGCAAACGCTCCTCCGAGACCCAGTCAGTCACGGTCTCCGTGAACACCAGCCCACCCTCGAACTCCGCCCGACGCACCCCACCCACGCCCGGCCTCGACAACGTCGCACTGACCGGCCGCGGAAAGCCCATCGTGGTGAACAGTGCCGAGCGGCGCTCACTCGGCCGAATGGAGTCCACGCTCGACACGAAGCGCCACACCACGGCCGGAGGCGCGGCGATCTCGATGGTGGTCACGGTCTCCTCGAACTTCTCCGGCGTGGCGATGCGCTGCTCCAGCGGCGCCATGAGGAACGGCAGGATCGCGAGCATGGGCTGCACAGCGCGTCGCTGTGCGCTCCTGCTTGCGCCCACGATGCCGCCAAGGGACGCGCTGAGCAGCAGCACGGGCACGCCGAGGTAGACGCAGATGGAACCCTCCCACCCCACGATCATCGCGCCGAGCACGGCGAGCAGCGTCGGCACCCAGGGCGCGAAGAGCCTGTAGGGCCAGCTCGGCTCGTCCACCGGACTCACCGTCATCACCCCCATCGCCACAGGCACCACGACGAGGAACGCGAGGGTCATGACGCCGAACGCATCCCCAAAGCGCTCGTTGTCCATGAGGAAGCGCGCCAGGAAGCCATACGCGCTGCCGAACGCGAGCCCCGACAACGAGATCCGACTAGTGAGCAATTGCCTTAGACGCGTCTCCATGAACCCACCTCCTCGCCGCAATTCTAGCACGATGTACCGCGACGCGGGGAGGTTACGCGGTTACGCTGCGAGCATGTCGCCGAGCGCTGCGCGGCACTACGTTCTGCCGGCGCTCAAGTAGAACCGTCTCCAACCGACCAGTGACCTCATGATCCTCCTGCGTTCGCCACTCTCGTTCTACGCCACGTGCGTGGCGATTCGCCGCGCGACGGTGTGCGGCGTCGTCACCGCCGCGACGATGCTCCTCGCGGCATGCGCCGGACCGGGCGACAAGCCCGTCGCCGCCACGCCTCCACCCGCGAGCCCCGCCACCGCCGCCGCCGCCGCGCCCGCCGTCGCGCTCGGACCGGGCGAGGCCATGCTGCCCGTGCGCGGCGGCCGCATCTGGTACAAGCGCTCGGGCACCGGCACCGGCACGCCGATGGTGCTGCTGCACGGTGGCCCGGGCGCAGGCAGCTTCTACCTCAAGCCCTTCGAAGCCATCGGCGACGACCGGCCCATCATCCGCTACGACCAGCTCGGCGCCGGCAAGTCGGACCGGCTCACCGACACCACGCTCATGAACATCCCCCGCTTCGTCGAGGAGCTCGACTCGCTGCGTCGCGCGCTCGGCATCGAGAAGTGGTTCGTGAATGGCCACTCCTGGGGCACGGTGCTCGCCCTCGAGTATTACAAGGCGCACCCGGAGCACGTCGCGGGAATCGTGTTCGGCGGCTCGGTGTTCGACTGGCACGCTTACGCCCGCGAGGCCAACACGTGGGTGAAGCAGCTGTCGGATTCGTCGCAGCGCGCCATCGCGGCGTGGAAGAACGGCGGGAGCCCCGACGCGCCCGCCTTCAAGGCCGCCAACGACGAGTTCTACTCGAAGTTCGTGTGGCGCCATCCGGTGAAGGCCGATCAGGACTCCGGCGGCGCCACTTTCGGCGGCGAGCAGTACAACTACATGCAGGGCGCGTACGAGTATGTCGTCACGGGCACGCTCACGAACTACGACGCGCGCGCCGACCTGCCCAAAATCAAGGTGCCCGTTCTCTCGACCACCGGCGAGTTCGACGAGGTGGGGCCCAGGACGGTCGAGGCTCACGCGCGGATGATCCCGGGCGCGCGGTTCATCCTCTACAAGGGCGCAGGCCACGTCACGTCGTGGGACGCGCGCGACGCGAACGTGAAGGACGTGCGCGACCTCCTCAGGGCCGCCGATCTCAATCGTTCCACTGTAAGGCTGACACGATGAACGACTCCATTCACTGACCGGGATCGGCGAAGGCGCAACGCATGGGCTTGCTCAGTTCCTGCGTTGCCCTTCGGTGCGGGATGGAAGGTGGCGCACGGTATGCCCGGACGCATGCGCACTCCGCCGTCCCACTTCCATTCCAGGACCGGTTCGCCATGCTGTTCCCACCGATCTCCCGTCGCGCGATTGTATCGTGCGGCGCGGTCGCCATCGTCACATTGATGTCGGCCTGCATGAACTCCAGTGGCATGTCGGTGCCGGGAGGTGCCTCCGCCTCCGACGGCCCGTCCGATCAAGGGCCGGTGCTGCCTGCGCGCCAGGACGGCGACCTCGCACTGGGTCGCGACGTGTTCCGGAATGAGACGTTCGGGAACGAGGGGTTCTGGACGGATGCCGTGCGATTGCCGGCAGGCATCGAGGCGGCACGCGTTACGCCGATGCAGGCGCTTGCGCTTGGACTTCAGGTTGACGTGGACGCCATCGACGGCGCAACGCAGCGCGCGCTCGGTGCGCAACTGCGCGCCGATCCGTCAGGGCGAACGTCTGCCCTGCTGAACGACCCGGCGGTGACCCTGGCGCTCGTGAAGGCCGGCGCGATTGTCGGCATGGCGCCGAAGGGCGCAAGGGTGGGTGCCGCATGCGCCCTCTGCCACACGATGTCGGATGCGTCCGTGTTCACCGCGCCGGGCGGCGGGTCCATCGGCCACCGCGTCGATGGCCTGGCCAACCACAGCCTGAACATGGGTGCCATCTTCGCCACCGCGGCGAACACGCGCGCCCTCTTCACCGTGGCGCAACTCTCGTACAAGGGCAAGACACTGGGCCGAGCTCCCACCGGGCTCACGGAGAATTCGACGGAGGCGGAGTTCGACGCCTACTTCAGCAACCCGGCGTACTATCCCGTCGGCATGTTCGACGACTCGTTCGACGGGAACGGCGACCCGATGCACAACTCGGCGCTGTTCCGCCAGGATCTCGCCGCGCCGTACGGTACGGAAGGCAGCATCGCGCGGCTCGACAACTTCGGCAACCTCATCTACACCACGCTGTTCGACCAGACGATGCTCACCACGCCCACCGGGCGGGCATTCATCCACAAGCTGGCGCCCGGCGCCGGCGACGCGATGATCGACAGCTACGTGAAGGTGCTCGCGGCCACCGGCGTGCGCGGCTATCCGTATGTCACCGCCGCCCGCCAGGGCATGCCGGGCGAAGAGAACAACCCCATCGGCTTTCGCGTCGACAACGCAAAGCTGATCGCGATGAATGCCTATCTCGCCAGCCTGCAGGCACCCAAGGGTGCATCGATCGGCCGCGAGGTCGCCATGCGCGGACGTGAGACCTTCCGCACCGCCGGATGCACGAGCTGCCACAACGTGAACCAGGGGCGTCCCGTTCCCACGACCATGCACCCGATGGCCGAGATTTTCCCGGGTGACAACCCGGTCACGCTCGGCATGCGTGAGCCGCCCCTCAATCCCATCCTCAATACGGAAGGCTCGATCTTTGACGACAAGTGGGCGGTCGTCAATGCGAGCATGCGTGGTGAGAAGCGGGGCCTCGCGATGCCGCTCCTCCTGGACCTGGCACGCAAGCCCGTGTTCCTGCACGACAATTCGGTCTCGAGCCTCGAGGAGTTGCTCGATCCGCGGCGTGGAGCAATGGCACCACATCCGTTCTACCTGGCGGACGCGCAGCGGCGATCCGACCTCGCACAGTACCTCCGTAGCCTGGACACGAGTTCGCGGTAGGCGGACCTCGTCAGACTCCGAAGAGTTCAGATCGCCGCGCGGCGCCGCGCACTGACGAGGATCCCGATTCCCACGAGGTTCATCACGATGATGACCGCCGAGACCTTGAACGCGAACGTGGCGACGCTCTCCACCTTGATGATGGGGAAGATGGACAGGGTGATGTAGAGCAGTGTCATCAGGAGACCGGACGTGCACGCGACCTTCAGCCAGAGCGGAGGCCGCGGCGCAACGCCGCGCAAGCCGAAGAGCGGAATGGCGAACATCACCACGTAGGTGATTGCGTAGAACATCCCGCTCGCGTTGTTGAGCAGCTGGTACGCCTCCGCCTGCCCGACGCCGAGGTTGCCGAGCACCGAGAGCCCGAACGAGCACGCGCCCACGAGGATGATCGAGTTGACGGGCGTCTGGTACTTGCCGTGCAGGCGGCTGAACCATGCGGGCAGCATCCTGTCCCATCCGGCCACCATCGGGAGTCTCGTGACGGCGGTGAAGCTGAAGGTGGCCTGTGCGATGCGCGTCCCGAGTGTCATCAGGATGGCGATGGTCACCAGGGGCCCCGCGATGCCGAACGGTCCGAAGCCGGCGCGCAGGACTTGCGGCAATGGTCCCACGAGATCGATGTCGTTCGTGGGGATGTACGCGACGACGGTACTCGTGCCGAGCACGAACATGAGCGCGATGATCGGGGCGGCGATGATGACCGAGCGACGGACCGTGCGCGCGGGCGCCCTGGTTTCGCCGGCGAGGATGGCGACGTATTCGAACCCTCCCAGGGCGCCGAAGCCGAGTTTCCCCAGGATGTTCAGGTTGTACAGGGAGAACGACGGAATGGTCGTGCGAAGGGGATGATACTCCTTGAGCGTGCTGGTCAGCAGGCCGAGCACAGGCAGCAGCAACAATGCGGCGAAGATGATGAGCATCATCGCGCCTCCCGAGTTGTGCACCCACTTCCCCACCGAGAGCCCGATGGTGGATGCGATGATCATCATGGTGAGGATCACCGCGGTCGCTCCGCCAACGAACCACGTGCTGGATGTCATCCACGCCGCACTCGGGCCCACCGCGTAGGAGAGATACGTGGCGCACGTGAGGCCGATCTCCGACGTGAACACGATGACGTACAACCACAGGTTCCAGGCGAGCAGGAAGCCGATGGTCTGGTTGAAGCCGAGCTTTGCCCACTGGTACAATCCGCCCTCGAGCGGCATCAGGCCGTTGAGGTACATCACCACGGCGGCCGACGGCAGGTAGAAGAGCACGAGTGCGAGTACCCAGAACACGACGTGCGACGGCCCCAGCTTGCCCGCGGTGCCGATCCAGCCGAGGCCGACAATGAAGAGGATCTGGGTCAGCGTCAGGTCGCGGACGCCGAGTTCCTTCCTGAGCGAGGCGCTGTTGGCTTCGACGCGTGCTTCAGCCTGCGCGAGTTCGTTCCCGGGCGCGGTGGTCATGGGTGGGTGTTGCCGAGGATGGTCCAGCAGCGTGCCCAGGCGTCGAGGCCTTCGTGCAGCCGGTGGATGCGAAAGAACTCGTTCGGTGCGTGGTAGTCTTCGTCGGCGGTGGAGAACGAAAAGAAGACCGTGTCCAGGTCCATGTGGCGCTTGAACAGTTCCGAGATCGGCACGGTGCCGCCCATGCGGACGATGAGTGGCCGGACGCCATAGACGTCCAAGAGGGCGGTATCGGCGGCGTGCAATGCAAAGTGGTCCGACTCGATGAGCGACGGGCGCGCACCGTGATCGTCCTTCACGATGGAGAGTGTCGTGCCGGGTGGCACGAGCGTCTCGAGATGATGGGCGACGGCTGACACCACGTCGTCGGGATCCTGATCGGGAACGAGGCGGCACGTGATCTTGGCGTGCGCCTCGCTGGGGATGACGGTCTTCTGGCCCGGCCCCTCGTAGCCGCCCCACATACCGTTCACTTCAATGGTAGGACGAGTCCACTGGCGCTCGAGGGTTGAATAGCCTGGCTCGCCGAAGGTGGATGGCGCACCAACCTGCTTCAGGTAGTTCGCCTCCACGAATGGCAGCGCGGCAATCGCGTGGCGTTCCGCCGTGGTGAGTTCGCGGACGCTGTCGTAGAAGCCGTCCACGGCGATGCGTCCGGTGGCGTCGTGCAGGGACGCGATCAACCGCGCCATGGCGTGGAGTGGATTGGCGACGCTGCCGCCGTGCCGCCCGGAGTGCAGGTCCTTCGATGCCGCGGTGAGCGTGAGTTCAAGACCGGCGAGTCCTCGGCTCGATACCGTGAGCGAAGGCTCGTCGATGCGCCACATGGCGCCATCGGCCGAGAGGACGACATCGGCGGCGAGGAGTTCCTTGTGTTGCGTGATGAACGCCTCGAGGTGCTTGCTGCCGATCTCTTCTTCGCCCTCGAACATGAACTTCACGTTCACCGGCAACGCGCCCTCGTTCGCGAAGAACGACTCGGCGACCTTGATGGGGATGAGCATGGGGCCCTTGTCGTCAGAGACGCCGCGGGCGTACAGGCGGCCGTCGCGCACCGTGGGTGTGAACGGCGCGCTGTGCCACTTCTCCAATGGGTCGGCGGGCTGCACGTCGTAATGACCGTACACCAGCACCGTGAGTTTGCCGGGTGCGCCGAGCCATTCGCCGTACACCACCGGGTTGCCTGGAGTGGGGATGGTTTGCACGGCGATGGGGCCGGCTGACGAGAGCTTGTTGGCGACCCATTGCGCGGCGGCGTCCATGTCGGTGGCGTGCGCGGGGTCGGTGCTCACGCTGGGGATGGCGGCGAATTCCACGAGCTCCGCGAGGATGCGGTCGTGGTTCGCGTGCAGGTCTGCGAGCACGGGGGCCGTCATTTTCCGCCGTCGATGGAGAGGACCTGCCCGGTGATCCAGTTCGCGTCGTTGCTGGCAAAGAAGAGCACACCATGCGCGATGTCGTCGGGCGTGCCGAGGCGCTTGAGCGCAATGCGGTCGATGAGGGCGCGCTGGCCGTCGTCGCCGTACGATTCCCACTGGCGTTCCGTTGCGGGATTGGAGCGCACGAATCCCGGCGCGACGTTATTCACGGTGATGTTCCATGGGCCGAGTTCGTGGGCGAGCTGGCGCGTGAGGCCGATCTGCGCGGCCTTGGCCGACGCGTATGCCTGGATGCCGGTGAGGCTGATGCCGAGTCCGGCGCCGCTGGAGATGTTGACGATGCGTCCGAAGTTTGCGGCCTTCATGAGTGGGGCGACTGCCTGCGCGAGGTAGAACGCGCCGGAGACGTTCACGTCGAAGATGGCCTGCCATTGTTCGGGCGTGACGTCCTCGAGTGGCAAGCCCACCTGCCCCAGCACGCCGCCGGCGTTGTTGACGAGGATGTCCACGCGCCCCGTCGCCTGCGATGCGCTGGCGATCATGGTGTCAGCGGCGTGCTTGTCGCGGACGTCGAGGATGTGTGCGCGACATGAGCCACCTGCCGTCAGGCAAAGGCGTTCCGTTTCGCGCAGCTCGGCGTCGAGCACATCGCATGCGTGCACCACGGCGCCGCGCGTGGCGAACGCGAGGCTGATTGCGCGACCGAACCCGTGGGCGGCGCCGGTGACGACGGCGGTACGGCCGGTGAAGTCGTAGGTCATGGGTCGCTGAGCGCGTTGAGGGTGTCGAGCGACTGGGGACGCGTGCCACGCTCGATGTCGTGTATGAGGTTGACGAGGCGCGCGGTGAGCGGCGTGGGCACGCCGGATTCGCGCCCCAGCGTCACGACGATGCCGAGTTGCGCGTCGACTTCGGTGGGGCGCTTGCGGATAGCGAGGTCGCGCCAGATGCCGCTGTGGGTCTTGGCCGATTTGCGGTTGTGCGTGACCAGCGCGTCGAGCGAACGCTCCGCGGCGCCAGGTTCGGCGTTCGGCAGATAGGCGGCGGGATCGAACCCGTCGAGCGACTCCGGGGTGACGTGGCGCGCGTCAGCCACGGCGAGCATCTCGCGCGCGAGGGCGACGTACACAGGGCGATACTCAGGGCTCGCGAGGGCGTCGGCGATTGATTCGTTCGTGAGCGCCGTGGCGAAGAGCATGGCGCCGTATGCCTCCTTGCCCCACAGGTATCCCCAGATGTTCGGCGTGACGATCGCGCGGTCGTCGAAATCGAGCCATGCGTCGCGGATGGCCATGACGCGCTGGGTGATGCGCCCGTTGATCTCGCCGACGACCACCGCGGCATGGCTGCCGTGGAGGATCACGCCAGGCTCGATGTAGTCCGCGCCAAAGTTGACGAACGCGCCAACCGTGCGTTCGGCACCGACGATGTCCGCGATAGCGAGTTCATTGAGGCCATTCTGCACGGAGATCACGCATCCGTTGTGGGCGAGATGCGGGCGCAGTGCGCGCGTGGCAGCCTCGGTGTGGTGCGCCTTGGTCGCGAGCATGATGGTGTCCCACTCGCCCGCGACCGTTGCTGGCGTGCACGCCGGCATGCGCGCGGTGAACTCCGCGATGGGTCCGGTGATGCGGAGGCCGATGTCGTTGATGGCGGCGACGTGCTCCGCGACGGTATCCACGACGGTGATATCGTGACCGGCACGCACGAGGCAAGCGGCCATGGAGCCGCCGATGGCGCCCGCGCCCCAGACGAGGATTCGCATTTTTTCGCGGCCGTCCTGACGCGCGCTCAGGCGCTGCCCCAGGAGCCGTCCAGCAGCGCGCGGGTTTCGTCGACCGCCACCTGCCAGAGGGCGAGCATGTCTTCGTCCGAGCGTTGATACAGGCCGCCGTAGTTGCCGTCGCCGAGGTAGTGCTTGAGCGAGACAGGGTCGAGTGCGCGGACGCGGGCGAGATCGACCATGGGGCGCTGCGTCGATGGCATGTCGATGCCGGGCAGGCGGGTCCATGGAAAGTTCTCCATCCACGATCCGTGCGATGCGACGGGATCGATTGCCTGCACCTTGGCCCATGTGTTCGGCGCGTTCCACCAGTTGTGGAACAGGACGCGGCAGTCCGGATGATCAGCGGCCCATTCCTGTGCAAACGGCTGGGCGGCGCCATTGCCGCCGTGGCCGTTGACGATCAGGATGCGGCGGAACCCACTGTGTGCCATGCCGTCGAGGATGTCGCGAACCACTCGCAGGTGGGTCTCGACCTTGAGCGAGATGGAGCCCGGGAATTCACGGAAGTAGGGTGTGACGCCGTAGGGCACCACCGGAAAGACGGGGATGCCGAGTGGTTCGGCGGCGTCGGCGGCCACGCGCTCGGGCAGGATGCAGTCCACCGTGAGTCTCAGGTGGCTGTGCTGTTCCGTGCTGCCGAGGGGCAGGATGGCGCGGTCGTCGTGCTGCAGGTAGGCGCCTACCTGCATCCAGTTCATGTCGGCAATGCGCACAGGAATTCCGGGGCGAGGTGTGTGGAGAACCTACCGGTGCCGCTGCGCGACGGCCACTGATGGGCGTGCGCTGGCGCCGGACGGGGGGAGCGCGCATTCTCCCCCATGACCAGCAACCTCCGTATTTTCGTACGCCGTGCACTGCTCGGTGCCGTGGTGGTGTCCGCGGCCTGCGCCACGAAGACGTTGGCTCCGTCGATCGGTGGCGACTGGGACATCTACCTTGCGAGTGGTTCGACTGCGCGACCGGGATTCGTGGGATGGCGGCGCATGGGCTCCGCGCACTTCGCCGCCGACTCGGCCAACGCGGGATCGGTGAGGCGGCGCACAGGCGAGTCGCTGGTGGACGTGAAGCGCGTGGCGATGCGGGGCGACTCGGTGGTGCTCACCGGCGCCGGGGAGCAGGCCATCCACGCGTGGTGGCATGGTGACACGCTCACCGGCGTGATGCTGGCCAGGGGCAAGCCATCTGGGCGGATGATCCGGTTCGTACGACGGAGTGGGCCGTTCGTGAACGAGAAGGCATACGAGTTGTGGCCGGGCGCGGTGAGCGACTCGCAGTACGCCGTGACCGAGGACACGCTCGTGTTCATGACGACGCGCGACGGTGCGCGACTGGCGAGTTACGTCGCGCGCCCGGTGGGGGCCGGTCCGTTTGGCGTGGTGCTCCAGCGCACGCCGTACACGCGCATCCTGCATCCGGCCGGCCGGTACTGGGCGGCTCGCGGGTACATCTTCGTGGCGCAGCACGTGCGCGGACGAGACGTGTCGGACGGCACGGATTTCGGTGACTACGACACGGACGTGCGCGACGGATACGATGCGGTGGAGTGGGCCGCGACGTTGCCGAACGCCAATGGCAAGGTGGGGTTGATCGGGCACTCCGACGAGGGGCGGCTGGCGTGGTACGCCGCGGTCAGTGCACCGCCGCACCTGGCAGCGATCGCGCCATCGGCGGCGACGGGTGATCCATGGCGGATCGTGCCCTACGAGGACATGGTGTTCTCGCCGATCAACGTGGCGTGGGCGTGCCTGATGCGAGCGCGCACGCTGCAGGACATCAGCGACCTGGACATCGGATCGGCGCTCACGCACCTGCCGCTCTCCGACCTGCCGCAGAAGCTCGGGTGCGGCGACGTGCCGTTGTGGGATCGCTGGATCGCGCATCCGACACTGGATGCGTACTGGCGCGCGCACGCGGTGACGACGAACATCGCGAAGGTGAAGGCGCCCGTGCTGCAGATATCCGGATGGTACGATGATTCACGCGGCCCCATCGACTACACCAACGCGCTGAACGCGGTGCCCGGGCATCCGTACATGCGGCTGGTGATGGGACCCGGCGCACACAAGGGCGTGGACTACGTGGCGGGTGAATTCGGACCGCAGTCGCGCGTGGATACACGCCGGTTGCAGCTCCGGTGGTTCGATCACTACCTGCTGGGCAAGGACAACGGCGTGGATCGTGAGCCGCCAGTGGACGTGTTCGTCCTTGGCGACAACACGTGGCGGAAGGAGGCGGCATGGCCGCTGGCGCGCGCGGTGAACATGAAGTGGTACGCCTCATCGGGCGGCAAGGCGAACACCAGTGCGGGCGACGGCGTGCTCGACACGATTCCCCCGTCGGGGGCGGTGGCTGACACGTTCACGTACGACCCGGCCAATCCCACGCCGTTCCTCATCGACTCGCGCGAACTCGAGACGTCGCTGAACGAGGATTACACGGCACTCAATGCGACCCGGGCGGACGCGCTGGTGTTCACATCGAAGCCGTTGACGAAGGCGATCGAGGTAACGGGCCAGCTGTCGGCGACGCTCTGGGCGGCGAGCGATGCGAAGGACACCGACTGGGACGTGATGCTGCTGGATGTGTTCCCCGACGGGCACGCCGAGCGGGTGCAGGACGGTGTGGCGCGGGCGCGGTTCCGGCAGGGGAACGACAGGGAAGTGATGCTCACGCCGGGCAGCGTGGAGCGGTACGACATGGATCTCTGGTTCACGTCGCGCGTATTCGGGCCCGGACACCGGCTCCGGGTGACGGTGTCGTCAGCGTTGTTCCCCAAGTACGACCGGAATCTCAACACGGGTGGCAACAACGAGCGTGACAGCACGTTCGTCGTGGCGCACCAGCGACTCGTGCACGACGCAACGCATCCGTCGCACGTTGTGTTGCCGGTGATTCCGCGATGAGCAGCGCGTGCCGGGAAAACGTCGCGCCAATCCGGATCGCCTACTTCTTTCGATCCGTCACCCCGGCGCTGATCCGCTCCAGGATCTTCGCGCGCGGCAACACGGGTTTCCCCGGCAGGATGTTCCACGCGTAGAACACCACCAGCAGGTCGTCCTCCGGAACGATCATCGGCACCTGCCCACCAAAACCCGATCCGCTCCACACGAGCGCCGAGGGATCGCGCGGATTCTGGTAGAGCCACCAGGCGAGCCCGTATTTCGGCGCCCCGGGCGCGCTGCTCGCCGCGATGGCCGGCGAGACCGACGCCTTGACCCATTCGCGGGACACGATCTGCTTCCCCTCCCACTGGCCGTCGTGCAGGAACACGTACCATATCTTCGCGAGGTCGCGGGCTTCGAGATACAGCCCGCCCTCGGTGTCGGCGAGCCCCGTTGGCGACCGCTTCCAGAACCACCGGGTGATGCCGAGCGGCGCGAAGAGATACCGGGCGGCGTACTCTTCGATGTCCTTGCCGGTCGCGCGCTTGAAGACCTCGCCGAGCAGCACGGTGGCGCCGCTGTTGTAGACGAACGAGGCCCCGGGCTCCTGCGTCATCGGGCGGTCGATCACGAACTTCACCCAATCCGGACTCTCCTCCAGCATGGTGGCCGTGTTGCGCGGATCGGCGTAGGGCACCGACTCGTTCCAGTCGAGGCCCGATGTCATGGTCACGAGGTGACGCAGGGTCATGCGGCGCTTCCGTGCATCGATGTTCGCCACCTTCGTGGTGTCGAAGAATGACAGCACCGTGCGGTCGAGGCTCGGATACTCACCGCGCGCGGTCGCGATGCCCATCACGATCGAGGTCATCGTCTTCGTGACCGACTGCAGCGAGTGCAGATCACCACGCTGGTAGTAGGGGTGCCACCAGGGATTGAAGTAGTTGTACGGCCCCGTGACGTCGTGCGGATTGAGCGGCCCGTTCACGTGCACGGAGTCTGCATACGCGCTGTCGTAGTTCTGCCGGTAGCTGCGGTCGTAGGCGATGCGCCCATGCCGAATCACCAGGAGCCGATCCACGAGGCCGTACCGGCCGGAGCGAATCTCGCTGTCGATGCTGTCGAGCACCTTCACGTTCAGCCCGACGGCTTTGGGCGACGCCGTGGGCCATTGCTTCGTCGGCCACGTGGTTTGCCCCTGCGCCACCGACGAGGCGAGGAGGAGGCCGACGAAGAGTGTCGCCGCCGTGCGCTGCCATGGAAGTGTCGTCATGACCACCAATGTGGACTGCCCGGGCTCGCAGGGCAAACGCGGCGTGCCGTTGGCCGAAGGTGCGCGAGGCTCGTGCCCATGTCGTGCGACACCGAAGGCTACAGAACGGCGACCACGTGCTCGGCCGCGGGGATAACTCTGGACATTCGCGCACGACCGCTGTCGTTTCATGCCATGCAACATCGTGAAACGTCGCGCCGCGACTTCGTTTCGTTCCTCGCCGGCAGCCCGCTCCTCGTCGCCGCCGGTCTCGACGGAAAGACGCTCCACCGTCTGTTCGCGGCGACGCCGCGCGGCGCTGAGCAGGCGATGGCCGCCGCGCAACAGCTTGCGACGCAGTCGCCGGTCATCAGATCGGCGAAAGACGCGCTCGACGTGCTGGATTTCGAAGCGGCGGCCAGGGCGAAGATCCCGGTGGCCCACTGGGGCTATCTCTCGACCGGCACCGACGATGACGCGACCATCCGCGCCAACCGCGAGGGTTACGAGCGCTGGGCGCTCCGTCCGCGCCGCCTCGTCGACCTGAGCCACTTCGATACGAGCGTCTCGTTCTTCGGAACGACATACGCGACGCCGATCGTCATCAATCCGGTCGGCAGTCAGAAGGCCTTCAACGCGATCGGCGAAATCGGCACCGCACGCGCCGCCAGGGCGAAAGATCATCTCATGGTGCTCTCGAATGTGGCATCGACGTCGATCGAAGACGCGATCGCCGCGCGTGGCGGGCCGGTCTGGTTCCAGCTCTACTGGCAGAAGGACTGGGCCATCGTCAAGCAAGTCGTGCAGCGCGCCGAACGCGCCGGCGCACCGGCGCTGGTCTTCACCGTCGACCTGCTGGGCGGAAGCAATCGCGAGACGATGATCCGCTACGCGAGGCTCGATACCCGCCACTGTCTCGATTGCCACAAGGGCGGTGCGCCACTGCCCGGCGTGAGCGGGCGCGTCGACGATCGTGACAACAGCCGGAAGCCGAATCTCTACGGCTATCCACGGGTCACGCCGATGCTCGATGCGCATACGCCGACGTGGGAATACATCGAGCGGCTCAAGAGCATCACCAAAATGAAGGTGCTCGTGAAGGGCATCGTGACGAAGGAGGACGCCGAGATCGCCGTACAGAAGGGCGTCGACGGCATTTTCGTGTCGAATCACGGCGGACGCGCCGAGAGTTCGCTGCGCGCGACGGTGACGTCGCTCCCCGAGGTGGTGCAGGGCGTGGCCGGCCGCATTCCGGTGATCGGCGACGGCGGCGTGCGCCGTGGCACCGACATCTACAAGGCGCTCGCACTCGGCGCCACCGCGTCGGGGATCGGCCGGCCGTACATCTGGGGCCTCGGCGCGTTCGGTCAGGAGGGCGTGGAGACCGTGCTTGCGCTGCTGCGGAAGGAACTCGACACAGTGATGAAACAGTCGGGGACCCCGACGCTGGCGTCGATCACCAGGGAGCACGTTACGCCGCGATGAGTCTCAGCGGCTCACGGCGCGGATGACTCGGGCGGCCAGCGTGCCACCTCGATGCGCGCCAGGAGAACGAGCCGATCGTGAGGTCGTGCGCGAGCGCCACGATGGCTCGCTACCGCGCCAGGCAGACCTGCCCCGCCCAGAAGTTCACGATGCGGGCGTCCGCGCGCTCCGACGCGAGCAGTCCCGCGAGCCCCCCGGCGGTGAACTCGGTGCCGAGCGTGGATTTCCGTATCTGGACCGCGTACGCGCGCTCGAGTGCCGCGCGCGAGGACCCCATACCGATGCCGCTCATCGTGGTCGGCGCAGGACTGCGCGCACCGTGCGTGGGGGCGATCGTGCCGTGCCCGCCGAGCGACCAGCCAATGAACCGCGCTGCGGTGTCCTTGGCGAACCAGAGTTGAAGCCCCGTCGCGCGCCACGTCGCCAGGGTCGCGCGGCAGTCGATATTCTCGCCCAACTCCGGCGCGTCGCCGTGGACACTGGCCGTGAGCATCTCGAGGAGACGCCGGCGCGGCGTACCGAACGGCAGTGCACGCGTCGAGCCCGAGGGCACCAGCACGAGGCGCAGCCCTTCGGCATCCACGGCGAGCCGCGCGGCGTGTGCCGTATCGACGGGCGCCGCGGGCGGCGTTGTCGTCACGACCGCCGCAGAGCGCGAGGCGGTATCGCGGTGGTCCACTACTGCCGCCGCTGGCGGCTGCGGCACCGCAGCTCCGTCGCACGCCAGTAACAGCGGCGGCACCAGCGGCAGCAGCAGCAGCAGCGCGGCTGCGCGTGCACGGACGTCCCGAAGCATCGTCATCGGACAGTAGACCTCGGAGAATGGTGACTGGCCGCTCGTTGTCGTCCTGACGGCGGACGTTTGTGCAGCAAGTCTTCAGGATTGATGCGCCCGCAGCCGCGTCCTCGACGGCGTTGTCAGCATCGACCCGTGTCAGGCGTCTTTCCGCGTTGGCTCGTCGGACCGACTGGCCGCATGCAGACGTCTCCAGACAAGCTCACTCACGGGACGCATGATCGCCAACGCGAGTGCAAGCGTGAGCAGAGTCGCGCGCCACGGCACAAGCGCCGCGTTGGCGGTGCCCAACAAGGGCGTCGCGATCGCAACCATCCAGAGCGACACCGCGGCAGTTCCTCGCGCGTTGAGGACGGAGTCACCAGAGCCTCCTATCAGCAGGATCAACCGTCGATGCTGCCCCGGGCCCACGTCGTCCACGCTCTCACATGCGATGTCTGCAAACGGAGTCCCTTGACACCAGCCCAGTCATATCAACGCCAAAGTCATGGCGCCGCGAAGGCGTGGCGCGCGCGCTAACTTCGGACGCATGAAATCCACTGTGGCCCTGCTCGCCGTTACCGCAACACTCATGGCGCGACCACTCGGCGCTCAAGGGAAGAGCGCCGACGCCGCCGCAACGAGCACGGCGGCACCAACCCTCCGCACCCTGGCCGCGCACGCCGCCGACGGACCCATCACGCTCGATGGCCGCCTCGACGAGCCGGCCTGGCGCACCGCACCCGTCGCCTCCGACTTCGTGCAGAGCGAGCCGCGCACCGGCGAACCCGCGTCGGAGCGCACCGACGTCCAGGTGCTCGTGGACGGCGAGCGACTCTACATCGGCGCGTACCTGCACGACCGCGATCCCGATGGCATCGTCGTCAACGATATCCGCAAGGACTTCGACCCCGACCAGCAGGACGACTTCGAGGTCATCCTCGACACCTTCCACGACCGGCGCAACGGCTACGTGTTCATCACTAACGCTGCTGGCGCCCGCGCCGACCGCCAGGTGGCGAACGAAGGCCGCGACGTCAACACCAGCTGGGACGGCGTGTGGTCCGTGGCGTCACGCCGGGTCGCCGACGGCTGGGTGGTCGAGATGGCCATCCCGTACCGCACACTGCGTTTCGACTTCGCCAGTGCCGAGAGCTGGGGCATCAACTTCTCCCGCCACATCCGCCGCCGGAACGAGGTGAGCTTCTGGGCACCGGTGCCGCGCAGCTACACGCTCGCACGCCTCTCGCTCGCCGGGGACCTCACCGGCATCGCGCAGCGCGTCACCGCGCGCGACCTCCGCGTGACACCCTACGTTGCCGCACGCAGCGTCCGCGAGCTGGGCGGGCCGGCGTTCACCTCGAAGGGCGCCGCCGGCCTCGACGTGAAGTACGGCGTCAGCCCCGGACTCACCCTCGACGTCACCGTGAATCCCGACTTCGCGCAGGCCGAGGCCGACGAGCAGCAGGTGAATCTCACGCAGTTCAGCCAGTTCTTTCCCGAAAAACGTGAGTTCTTCCTCGAGAACTCGGGGATCTTCTACGTGGGCGACGCCGCGCGCAACAATCGCGTGTCAACGGCACCGACCCCGGACGAGGACATGCTGCTCTTCTTCAGCCGCCGGATCGGCATTGCGCCGTCGGGCCGGAGTGTGACCATTCCCGCCGGCGTGCGACTCACCGGCAGCATGGCCGGCATGACCGTCGGCGCGCTTTCGATGCAGGCCAGCGCCATGGAAGGCACACCGGCGAGCCAGTACTCCGCGCTGCGACTGCGGCGCAACCTGTTCGCCGGATCCGACATCGGCATCATCGCGCTCGACCGGGAGGCACTCGGTACCGATCGCAACTGGAACCGCCTCGGCGGCGTCGATGCCAACTTCCGCCTCAAGGGCGACTGGGACTGGAACAGCTACGGCGTGGCCAGCCGCGCACCGGGCAAGAGCGCGGGCCAGTACACCTATCGCAGCTCGCTCAGTCACGAGGGCAATTTCTTCCACGGCAAGGTCGGAACGCTGGAAGTCGGGCCCGGCTTCGCGGATGATCTCGGCTACTTTCGCCGTACCGATTCGCGGAAGTACCTCCTCGACCTGGGGCTGCGCCCGCGACCCAGTTGGCTCGCAGGCACCGGCATCCGCGAGATGCACCCACACGTCGTGTGGAACTACTACGAGAACCTCCACGGCGTCATGACCGCGAAGGATCTCCACAGCGGCTACACCTTCTTTCTCGACAACGGCGGATACACCGAGCTGTCGGTGAATCCGAGCTTCCAGCGCATTGCCACGCCGTTCGCCATCAGCCCCGCCATCGCCCCGATTCCCGCTGGTGCCTATGCGTGGACCTACTGGCAGGTGCGCGGTGGCACGAACGCCAGCCAGCCCCTCTCGGCCTCCTACACGTTCATCACCGGCGGGTTGTGGAGCGGGCACCAGCGCGCGCAGCAGCTCACGGTGTCGGCACGCCCGTCGGGGAACGCCGGCGTATCGCTGGGCGTGTCCCATACCGAAGCCACACTGTCCATTCCCGATGCGAGCTTCGAGGCGCTGCTCTGGACCACCCGCGCGACGTACTCGTTCACGACGAACATGTTCTTCGACGCGCTCGCGCAGTACGATCCGCATCAGCACCAGTTGAATGCCAACCTGCGCTTCAACGTCATCCATCATCCGCTGAGCAACCTGTTCGTCGTGTTCAACGAGCAGAAGATCAACCTGCCGGACGCACCGGCGACGGGGTTCGGCGTGATCGTGAAGTTCACCCAGATGATGTCGATGTAAGGCGGCTCCGCCACAACGCAGCCCCGCTGGTAGCGGCCCCGCGTGCGACGGCGGAGATTTGAGCGCGTCCGTCCCGGCGCCACCCGTCCGATTCCGCAAGAGGTACTCCGTGCTCGCTGCCCGTGTTCGCCTCGCATGTGTCGCATCGCTCCTCGCCGCTGCGGCCGCCACTCCCGTTGCTTCTGCCGCCGCCCAGGCGCGGACCAGGCCGACGCCCGCCAAGCCCGACTCGGCCGCGAAGCCGGACTCGTCGCCGCCCCCAGCAGGTGGGCCGTTCGACCGCCTCCACTTCCGCTCCATTGGGCCGGCCACCATGTCGGGACGCATCGACGACATCGCCGTGTCCGAGCGTGACCCACGCATCTTCTACATCGCGGCCGCAACGGGCGGACTGTGGAAGACCACCAATAACGGCGTGTCGCTCACCCCCGTGTTCGACTCCGCTGGCTCGTCGTCCGTCGGCGCGGTGACGATTCCTGCCGACGACCCGAACCTCGTGTGGGTGGGCACCGGGGAGAACAACAACCGCCAGAGCTCGAGTTGGGGTGATGGCGTCTACAAGTCCACCGACGGCGGCAAGAGTTGGGCGAACATGGGGCTGCGCGACTCGAAGCAGGTCGCGCGCATCGTCATCGATCCCATCGACCACGACATCGTGTATGTCGCCGCACTCGGCGACCTGTGGAAGGACGGCGGCGAGCGCGGCATCTACAAGTCCATCGATGGCGGCGGCACGTGGACGCGGGTGCTCGACGCCGGCCCCGACGCCGGCGGCACCGCCCTGGTGATGGATCCCGTGAACAACAAGACACTGTACGCCGCGACGTACCAGCGGCGGCGCTCGAGCTGGGGGATGAACGGCGGTGGTCCGAAGAGCGGCATCTGGAAGTCCTCGAACGCGGGTCGGACCTGGACACGCCTGACGAAGGGACTCCCTGAGGGTGCGATGGGGCGCATCGGACTCGACATCTTCCGGCGCAACCCGAGCATCGTGTACGCGCGCGTCGAGCATCCGAAACAGGGGGGCGTGTATCGCAGCGACGATGCCGGACAGTCGTGGACGAAGATGGGCGGCACGAACATGCGGCCGATGTACTTCGGCATCATTCGCGTGGATCCCGAGAACGACCTGCGTGTCTATTCGCCGGCCACGCCGCTGCAGGTGAGCGACGACGGCGGGAAGACCTTCCGCAGCGACGGCGCGCGCACGATCCACGTGGACCTCCACGCGATGTGGATCGACCCGAAGGACGGCGACCACATGATGATCGGCGGCGACGGCGGCGTCGGCATCACGTACGACAAGGGCAAGCGATGGATGTGGCTGTCGCACCTCCCGGTGGGACAGTTCTACCACGTCGGCTACGACATGCAGGAGCCGTACAACGTCTGCGGCGGCCTCCAGGACAACAACTCGTGGTGCGGGCCGAGCGCGACGCGGTCGCAGTTCGGCATCGGGAACGACAGTTGGCTGTCGGTGGTGAGTGGCGACGGCTTCGTGAGCCTCATCGACCCCACCAACCACCGCATCGTGTTCTCGGAGTCGCAGGAAGGCTTCATGACGCGCATCGACAAGGTGACCAACGAATCGAAGAGCATTCGCCCCGAGGCGCCGTCCACCGAGAAGCCGTACCGGTTCAACTGGGACACGCCGATGATGCTGTCCCACACCGATCCGGCAACCATCTATGCTGGCGCGAACAAGCTGTTCAAGTCAACCGATCGTGGCCAGACGTGGACGGCGATCAGCGGCGACCTCACCATGGCCATCGACCGCGACACCGTCGAGCTCATGGGCGTAAAGGGCAAGGAGATCAAGATCGCGAAGAACGACGGTGTCGATCAGTACGGCGCGCTCTTCAGCATTGCCGAGTCGTGGAAGCGGCCGGGGTTGATCTGGACGGGGTCGGATGATGGGCAGGTGCACGTCACCCGCGACGGTGGCGCGACGTGGACGAACGTGACGCAGAAGATTCCCGGAGCGCCGAAGCTCGCGTACGTCTCCAAGGTCGAGCCGTCACGCGCGGACGAGGGGACGGTGTACGTGTCGTTCGACGGACATCGCACCGGCGATTACGGCACCTATCTCTACGCCAGCAGCGACTACGGCGCCAGCTTCCGCTCCATCGCCGCCAACCTGCCGAAGGGCGAAGTCGTGCGGACGGTCACCGAGGACCAGAAGAATCCCGACGTCCTCTACGTAGGCACCGAGACAGGGCTGTGGGTGAGCGTCGATCGCGGCACGGCGTGGACGCGCGTGCGCGCGAACCTGCCGACCGTGCCCGTCTACGAGATCACGCAGCACAGCCGAGACAACGCGATGATCCTCGCGACGCACGGGCGGGCGATCTGGATTCTCGACGACATGACGCCGTTTCAGGGCTGGACGCAAGCGCAGTCGCGCGACGCGTGGGTGTATGGCAGCAGGCCGGCGACGCTGCGCCTGCCCACCTCGGATCAGGAGCGCGGCTTCCAGGGCGACATGCTGTTCCTCGGTGAAAATCCGCCGATGGCCGCGACCATCGCCTACGTGACGAAGACGAAACCGGACAGCGTGCGGATCGAGATCAAGGATGCGGCAGGGATGGTGGTGCGGCAGGTGAAGGGCGACACGGCGAAGGCGACGCGTCCCGCGATGGGGCTGAATCTCGCGCGGTGGGACCTCCGCATCGAGCCGCTGCCGGAGCCGAAGGGTGGCGCGCCGTCGGCCGACAACCCGTTCGGCGGCGGCGGTGGGCGTGAGGGGCCGTACGTTCTTCCGGCCACCTACGTCGCGACGGTGTTCGTGAACGGCAAGTCGATCGGCGCGACGGACGTCGTGGTGCGGTCCGATCCCGAATCACAGGTCGCGGCCGCAGACCGCAAGTCGAACTTCGAGCTGTCGAAGGAGTTGCAGGTCATCAACGGCCGGCTGGCCGATGCCGTCACGGCGGTGAAGCAGGTCAACACGCAACTCGCGGCGATCAGGAAGGAACTGGGCGATTCGACGAAGATACCGGCTCAGTACCGCGCGTCGCTCGATACCCTCACGAAGATGGTCGCTCCGCTCAAGCGGAAGTTCTTCGTCCGCGACGAGGGTGAGGAAATCGAGTTCAGCAGCGAGATGTTCCGTCAGGTGCTGACCTTCAAGGTCAGCGGCCTTGCCGGAGACCTCGGCGGCTTCCTCTCGGGTCCGACGGCGCAGAACCTCCGGACGATGGAAGAACTGCGGAAGGAGATACCGGAGGCCGTCACGGAGACGAACGCGCTGGTGACGAAATTCTCGGCGTTCGTGAAGCAACTTTCGGATGCGGGGCTCTATCCCGCGATGCCGAAGCCGGTGAAGTAACATCGTGGACGTTGGCCCACGTGCTTCGTCGTGCAGGTTATATGCGAACCTGGCGGTTAGAGCTCTGTCGTGGGATCCAGGTCCTCTTCGCGGGCATGCCGGACGGTCAGGATGAAGATGCGCGACCGCTCGACGCGGTAAATGATCCGATACGGCGGATACGGAAGTTGTCGCACCTCGGCGCGACCGAGATCCGGCGAGATCCGCCCCGACTGCGGATACTCGCGCAATTGGTGGACGCGCGTGAAGATGGCGCGTACCCAGCGTTTGGCGACGGCAGGCCGTTCGGTGGCAATCTCCTGGGCGATATGTCGCACTCGCTCCAGCGCGAGCGGCGACCAGACAATGCGCATGGAGCGTTTCGCGGGGGCGTGGCCCGAATCAGGCGCTGCGCTTGCGGGCCTTGGGGGGTGCGCCCACGCTCGCGAGGATCAGCGACTGTGCCTTGCCGTGCGGAATACCGAGTCCTGCGGCGACTTGGGACTCAGCGGCGCGCACATCCTCGGCCAGTTCGGCGCGCTCGAGGAGGGCCTCGTAGGCATCGACCGCCAGGAGTATGGCGGCACTGCGGCCGTGTTGCGTCAACACGAGCGGGCGCTGGGTGGTTTGGACCTGCTCCACGAAGGCGGCAACGCTGGCGCGAAACTCGGAGAGGGAACGAATATCCTGGCTGGGTCGACCGCGGCGCATTTCAGCTCGGCACAAATTGTACAATATAGTGTACAAGCCGTGCGAGCCTCTGTCCAGCACGCATGGAACCTGCGGTGCTGGCGCATAACGCCCCAAGTTGTGCTGCAAGCGAATCGCCTTGAAGGTGGCGGCGGAGCCGCCGCCACCTTGGATCGCTTGACCGCCGAAACGCGCGTTAGCTGGCGCGCACGAGAATCCGGACCTCACGGGCGAGCCGCGGTCCCAGGGCGTCGCGCTGCGTCTCGAGATCAAAGCGCGCCTGCAGGTTGAGCCAGAAGCGATCCGTGGTGCCAAAATAGCGCGCGAGGCGGAGCGCAGTATCCGCCGTGACGGCGCGCGTGCCATGCACGATCTCGTTGATGCGGCGCGGCGGCACGGAGACATCCTGCGCCAACCGATACTGTGAGAGCGCCAAGGGCTCGAGGAAGTCGGCGAGCAGGACCTCCCCCGGATGGATGGGCGCGAGTTTGGCAGCCTTGCGTGTCGTCATCGAATGAGCCTCAGTGATAGTCCACGAGCGCCACGTCGTACGCATCCCCCTCGTACCAGCGAAAGCAGATGCGCCACTGGTCGTTGACGCGAATGCTGTGCTGCCCGGCGCGATCGCCTTTCAACTTCTCGAGCCGGTTGCCGGGCGGCAGCCGTAGATCCTCCAACGCCTCGGCGGCGTCCACGACGACCAGCTTGCGCAGCATGGTGCGCTGAAGCTCGTTCGGGAAGCGACGCATCGACTCGCGGCCGAAGAGCCGTTCTGTATCCCGGTCCCCGAAGCTCCTGATCACCCCGAACATTAGCCGCTGACAACCATAACGTCAAGCGTTATGATTGACGCCAGCTGACGTGATATTCCGTTACAGCTTGGCTGGAATCATTGCGAACATTCGCAACAAGTGCGGCGTCCGTGCACCTCGCGCAAGACACCGAGGCACGCGAGCGATTCGTGCGCGAGGCGCGCACGGCGGCCGGGCTCTCGCACCCGCACATCGTCCCCATCCATCGCGTCGGCGAATCGCGCGGCTTCGTCTTCTTCGTCATGGGCCATGTGGAAGGCGAAACGCTCGGCGAACGACTCCGCACGCGCGAGCCACTCGCACCGCTTTGTAATCCTGCGCGCAGCCTTTGTCATCCTGAGCGCAGCGAAGGATCTGCTTCTCACCAAACCTTGCCCCCACCAGCCTCACGCGACGCCGAGTTGCTGCAGCATGACCGACTGGTCCCACTGCTCCCAGCGTTCAACGACCTTGCCGTCGCGGAGATGATCGATGATCAGGCCCGAAATGGCGACGGGTCGATTGGTTGGCGGGATGGGCCCGAACGGCCCCTTGTGCGTGCCCTCGGCGTGCCAGCGGAAGGCGATACGCGTCTCGTCACCGATTTGTTCGTCGATCGTGAAGTGCAGGTCGGGAAATGCCGAGAGCAATCCTCCGACCAGCTCCTTCCACGCTGCAACACCGCGCACGGGCTGCGAGACGCCGGTGATGTGCACGGTGCAGTCCGGCGAGAACGCGAGATCCGCGGCGGACACGTCGCCTCGATTGAGGCTCTCGATCCAGATGCGTTCATGATTCGCGACTGCTGCGACGGGCATGTTCCACCTCCTCGGAGTGAGACGCGCTCGGTGACGATGGCAAGATGCGACATTCTCACGTGAGCGCAATTTTCACCGCCGAGTGACCGCGCGGATGACGAGGTCAGATCCGCCCGGGATTCAGGTGCCACACGGACCACGTCAGCGCCGTCGCCAGGCTCACCCAGGCTATGTAGGGAACCAGGCACCACGCCGCCGCTCGGCGAACGCGACCGAATTCCCGGATCGTCACGGCAATGACGACCCAGAGCAGCACGATCTCCGCGAACGCCAGCGCGCCTTGCCGCCACGCGAAGAACAGCCAGGTCCACAGGGCATTGAGCACCAGTTGTCCAACGAAAAGCTGGAGCCCCCGTGCCCGCGCGCGCGCAACAGGCGCGTCGTAAGGTCGCTCACGCCAGACGAGCCATGCGGCGATTCCCATGAGCAGGTAGAGCACCGACCACACCGGGCCGAACAACCAGCCGGGCGGCGCCCAGCCTGGCTTCATGAGCGTCGAGTAGAACTCCCGCGCATTCAGCGATGCCACTCCGCCCGCCGCGGCCGCGATCCCGGCGAGCACGATCCAGCCGGCCAACACGAACCACGCGGCCGGGCCTTGGCGCTGAGGCGAGCGCTGCTCGAACGCAGGAGCTTCGATGGTCATGCTGAGCGCGACACGCGCCTGAGCGCCGAGCCCTCGTGGATTGGCATCTTCAGGATTCTCCCTCGGCAGTCAGTGAGGACGGCAATCGGTTCGCGCTCTTGAACTATAGCTGCATTTACCGCAGAGGACGCGGAGGGCCGCAGAGGACTGCCCGATGCTGTTTCACGCTTTCCCTTGATGTTCCCATGCAGCCCTTTGCGCACCTCTGCGCCCTCGGCGGTTCAAAGTTCTTGAATGGTAATCACGCAAAGGGATGCGGAGCGCCACAGATGACACTCCCAGTGCGGCGTAGCCTCGCGATACCGCCGGCCATGTGGCCCGCACGGTCCTGGTCGGACCCTGGTGCGATACAATGCTGGCGAGTTCGTCGTGGTCTCAGCGGGAACGAGCATTCTTCTTCACGCAGACATCCCGCACGCACGCGCGCAGCCACTTGTGCGCGGGATCCGCATCGAGACGCGGATGCCAGAGTAATGATACCGTGATCTCCGGCAGCAGGATCGGAAGGGAAAAGGAGTGCATCCCGCCCCGCAGTGCTTCGGTGTGCCGCTCGGGGACCGTCGCGATCAGGTCCGACGCGCGCGCCAGGGAAATGGCAGAAGAGAATCCGCCGACGGCCGTCGCGATGTGGCGTTCGACCCCGATGGCGCGCAACGCCTCGTCGATCGGTCCGCGCTCGTCTCCATGGCGCAAGACGGAGACGTGCCTGCCAGCGGCATAGCGCGCCGAGGTGATCCTGCCCTTGCTGAACGCGTGACCGCTCCTGACCACGCCGATGTAGCGGTCGCGAAACAGCCCCTGCGCCCGCACCTCCGGACTCGTGTCGCTGCCCACGACTCCGGTTTCCAGGTCCACGGTGCCGTCGCGCAGTTGTGAGCTGTCCCTGTTGAGTTTCAGGACGAAGCGCAGTCGCACACCGGGAGCGTCCCGCTCCATCCGGGCGAGCAGTGCCGGTCCGAAGCTCTCGACGAAGCCTTCACGGCTTCGCAGCGTGAACGTGCGAACGACCTGCATCATGTCCAGCTGTTCTGCGGGCCGTAGCACGGCGATGGAGCCCTCGACCAGGGCGCCGATCCGGGTGCGGAGCTCGAGCGCGCGTGGCGTGGGAACGAGGCCGCGCCCCGCGCGCACCAGAAGCGGATCGCCCGTCGCGTGGCGCAGTCGCGCCAGCGTCCTGCTCATGGCGGAGGGGCTGAGGTTCAGGCGATCCGCCGCACGCGCCACACTGCCTTCCGCCAGCAGCACCTCGAGCGGGACGAGGAGGTTGAGATCCGGGATGGTCATGGCCGTTCACTGAAAGGTGATATGGCGCGGGACGCACGAATACAATGCAATCCGTGCGCTTCCCGCCATATCTCGTTGCCGCGACGTTGCGAAGACCTCCGACAGCGGAGGCGACCACGACGAGGCGCGCATGAGGACACGAGGTGACTACAGCTCCGCCACGGGCGTTACCCGGGTGAACCCGGCGACCGCTGAGCGATGGACACTGGCCAGTCTCTCGTTCCCGATGCTGTTGTCCTCGGTCGGAACGAGCAGCGCCAATGTCGCCCTTCCCACTCTGGTGAAGGCGTTCGGCGCATCCTTTCAGGCGGTGCAGTGGGTCGTCCTCGCCTATCTGCTCGCGGTGACGGCAATGATCGTGAGTGTCGGGCGGCTCGGTGACATGATGGGCAAGCGGCGGCTCATGCTCGGCGGCCTGATGCTCTTCGCGACTGCGTCCGCGTGCTGTGGTGTCGCACCATCACTCGGGTGGCTCGTTGCCGCGCGAGCAGTGCAGGGCCTTGGTGGCGCGATCATGATGGCACTCTCCCTGGCACTGGTCTCCGAAAGCGTGCCCAAGGCACGGGTGGGAGGCGCAATGGGGCTGCTCGGCACGATGTCGGCGATTGGCACCGCACTGGGCCCATCAGTGGGCGGCATCCTGGTGGCGAGTGTCGGGTGGCGCGCGATATTCCTTGCGAATGTCCCTCTGGGATTACTGGCCTGCTTCATGGTGTGGCGCCACTTGCCCGCCGAGCAGGTCGCCCGAGCCGAGGCGTCTGGCCGCTTCGATGTGACGGGCACGGTGGTGCTCGTCGCCACGCTCGTCGCCTATTCACTCGCCATGACCCTTGGGCGTGGGCATTTCACGGCGACCAACGTGGTGCTCTTCGCAGCGGCGAGTGTCGGCGTGTGCGCCTTCCTCGCCGTTGAATCGAACGCACCATCGCCGTTGCTTCGCATCGCCATGTTCCGTGATGCGGCATTGCGCGGAGGCCTCGGTATGAGCACGCTCGTATCGACCGTGATGATGGCCACGTTGGTCGTCGGGCCGTTCTACCTCTCGGGGGCGCTGTCACTGGATGCCGCTCGCGTCGGCCTCGTTCTTTCCACAGGACCGGTGGTCACGGCGCTGACTGGCGTGCCCGCTGGCCAGCTGACCGATCGTTTCGGTGCTGAACGTGTGACAATGCTGGGACTCGTCGGGCTCTCCATTGGCCTCGTTCTCCTCGCGACACTTCCGACGAGTCTCGGCGCTGCAGGCTACGTCATCTCCATCATCTGTGTCACGATCGGCTATGCACTGTTCCAGACCGCGAACAACACGGCAGTCATGACGAATGTCTCGCCGCTGCAACGCGGCGTTGTATCCGCATTGCTGAGCCTCTCGCGCAATCTCGGACTCATCACGGGTGCCTCGGCCCTGGGCGCGCTGTTCGCGTTTGCCTCTGCCGGAGTGGAGGCGACGTTGCCGAGACCGGAGGCAGTCGCTCATGGCATGCGAATGACCTTTGCGGCGTCAGCGCTGTTGGTTCTTCTGGCGATAGCAATTGGCAGGACATCACGTCTCAGCAGCCCACTTCCGGCCGGTGAGTCGTAGCCGGTGCTTTGGATACATGCGGCCGATCGCATTTCGCACCCGAGCCGAACCGTGTGGCCGAGGCCCAATGAATTCCCGGGAAAGTCCCATGCGCGGAGTCATGGTCCAGCCTACGTGACCCGTGCTGATCGATCCCTCGCGCCCTTGGCGCTCCCAGCGCACTTGGCGGTTCACCTTCCTGCGCATGTGTTTGTCCTCTGCGGCCCTCCGTGTCCTCTGCGGTAATTGGCCATTCATGACGGACTTCAACCACAGAGGACACGGAGGAACGCAGAGGACGGCATGCGGGACACAAAGCGCTGGCGGTTTCCTCTGCGGCCCTCCGTGTCCTAAGTGGTAATTGGCGATTCATGAAACACTTCAACCACAGAGGACGCGGAGGAACGCAGAGGACGGCATGAGGGACACAAAGCGCTGGCGGTCTCCTCCGCGGCCCTTTGTATCCTCTGTGCTAATTGCTCGTTCAAGGCTCGGCCAATCCTGAATGCCCAGCACCACAGAGCGGTCCATCACGGAGCATTCATCCAGAGACCGAGACGCGAGAGAGACGCGCTCGTGACGGCATTGACGAAATCCGCACTGATCTTGGTGGCGTGTCCCGGTTCCGCTCACCCAACCAACCATCCAGATCATGAAGCCCCTCACTCCCAGGCTGTGGATCGCAGTTGCAGTTGCACTCGGCACCCTTGCGTGCACGCGGGACCTCTCGTCGCCGTCGTCGATCGTCGCACCCTCGGCTTCCGGCATCGACGCGGACAAGTCGGATGCGGATCACTCCGACGGTAACGCGGACACCGGGCCGTTCACGTACGCCGTGATCGGTGACTCTCCTTACGGCGTCGTCAAGCGTGCCGAGTTCCCCGCGCTGGTAGATCGGATCAATGCCGATCCGGCGGTGGAGCGCGTGCTCCATGCGGGCGACATCAAGTCCGGCAGCAACTCGGCGTGCACGGACACGTACTTCCAGGACATCCGCAACCAGTTCGACCGCTTCCAGGATCCGTTCGTCTACACACCGGGCGACAACGAGTGGACGGACTGCCACGTCGCGTTCAAGAACACCGGCCTGTACCTGCCGACGGAACGTCTCCAGACGATCCGCTCGCTCTTCTTCCCCGTCGCAGGACAGACGCTCGGCGTGAATGCTGCGCGCGTGACGAGCCAGGCGCAGGTGGATCCGACGAATGCCGACTACGTCGAGAACGTGATGTGGGTGCAGTCGAAGGTGGTGTTCGCGTCGCTGAACATCACGGGCAGCAACGACGACACGGCGCCCTGGACCTCCTCGCCGCCGAAGGCGCTGCCGGTGCCGGAACTTCCGGGGCCGGTGAGCACGTGGGCATCGCAGCTCGCGCAGCAGCCGGCGGAGATTGCGAGTCGCACCCAGGCGAACAATGCATGGCTCGATCGCGTCTTCGCCAACGCGCACACCGATTCGCGCGCGGTGGTGCTCCTGTTCCAGGCCGACATGTGGGACGGCACCCTCGCCAACCGCTCGACGACGATCTCGGCCTATGACGCCATGGTCGTGAAGATCGGCACGCTCGCTGCGCGATACGGCAAGCCGGTGCTGCTCGTCATGGGCGACTCGCATGTCTTCCGCGTCGACCAGCCGTATACCCCGGCGTCGCCGCTCTTCGGCCTGCACGCGGGTACGCCGATCGCGCCGAACGTGACGCGCCTGGTCGTGAATGGCAGCGCGAGCCGTACGGAGTACGTGCGGATGACGATCGATCCGAAGGCGAAGAACGGCAGTCCCTTCACCTTCGTGGAAGTGCCGCTTGTCCCTTGAGCACGCGCGCGTGATCGCGTCCCGTCGCCGCTGCACCGGCGGCGGGACGTGTCGCGTTCAGCCCAGCCGCCACCAGGCGAGCAGCGCGAGCAGCAGGATGAATGCGACGCCGATGGGGTACTGCCAGCGCCGAGGCTTGTCGATGCCGGGCTTCAGCTCATCGTCATCCGTCATTGGTTGCCTCGTACAGGTCGTGTTTCGTGGTGTCTGGCGGTTGAGGCGGTGCAGCGGGGCCACCGTCGTTCCGCATGCGACTTCCTGCGGCGAACATCGGGCCGCGTGGGGGGCCGCCCGGTGCGAAGGCCTGTAGTCCGATAGGAGAGGATGCGGGCACGTCGTCGTAGACGGCCTCGACGCCACCGCGCATCGAGTACGTCTCGTGCCAGAAGCCGGTTCCATCGGCATCCTTCAGGGACTTCTGCCACCACGCGCGGTACGGTTCCGATGATTACGAGGTCAGGGTAGCCGGACAGGTCCTCCGTGCGCCGATCCACGCGGGTTGTCATGGTGCCTCCGCACTGTCGTTCCATTATACGAATACCGCAGCGTACGCGACCGTTCCGCGTTTCGGTCGAGGCGTGATCCTCGGCGGTGGGATTTCGACTACGGAAATAGCGGTCGATTGTTCGCACTGCGCGAACTGCGCGAGGATCATTACCACAGAGGACGCGGAGGGACGCAGAGGAACACCAGCTACTGCACGTGCCTTGATTCCGGTGACACGGCGAGCACCCTTTCGCGCTCACGCGATCCTCTGTGTTCCTTTGCGTCCTCTGCAGTAGAAACTCCCAGCGTCGTTGAACGAGGGATCGGCTACACAAGGGAGATGACGGACGTCAGTCCTCAGGGAGGTGCTGGACCAACGCCATGAGTGTTGAGCAACTCGAGCCCGGTATGGACGACGCCGCTGGCGGGACGGACGTGCCCGCGCGACCTTCAGGTGTCCTGCCCACTGACTCCATCGTCGAGGAACGTCATGTCACGGCTTCGTGCATCGTTGTCGCCCGTGCTCGCGCTCGCGCTCGTCCTTGCCGCTTCGCGGCCCGCCGCGTCGCAGGGCACGCCGCCCCGTCGCGATGCGGCGATCGAGCACCTCATCGCCGCGATGACGCGCGACGAGAAGATCTCGATGGTGCGCGGCGGATTTCCCGGCGTGATGGGACCGTCGCCCACGGACCCGATGGGCGAGGTGGGCTACATGCCAGGCGTACCGCGGCTCGGCATTCCCGCCATGCGGCTCACCGACGGACCCGCCGGCGTGCGCATCGGTCGCGCGGCCACCGCGATGCCGGCGCCCGTGTCGCTGGCGTCCACGTTCAGCGTCCAGGATGCCGCGAAGTACGGCACGGTGCTCGGTCGCGAGGCGCGCGCCACGCGGCAGGATGTCATCTACGGGCCGATGATGAACATCGTGCGCGTGCCGCAGGGCGGACGGAACTTCGAGACCATCGGCGAGGATCCACTGCTCGCGTCGCGGCTCGCGGTGGCCGAGATCGGCGCGATCCAGCGGGAAGGGGTCATCGCGACGGCGAAGCATTTTGCCGAGAACAACCAGGAGAACGGGCGCATGTCCGTGAACGTGAACGTGGACGAGCGCACCCTGCACGAGATCGAGCTGCCGGCGTTCGAGGCGAGCGTGAAGGCCGGCGTGGGCAGCGTGATGTGCTCGTACAACCGGATCAACGGCTACCACGGCTGCGAGAACCGCGTGCTGCTCACGGACATCCTGCGCAAGCAGTGGGGCTTCGACGGCTTCGTGGTGTCGGACTACGGCGCGAACCACTCGACGGTGGCGTCACTCGTGGCAGGCATGGACGTGGAGTTCATGAGCGACCGCTTCCGCACGCTCGGCGATTCATTGCGCGCGGGGACCGCGACGGATGCCACTCTCGACGACGCGATGCGCCACATCCTCACGACGATGAAGCGGTTCGGGCTGCTCGCGGGCGCGTCGCCCACGGGTGGACGTGCGATCGTGCGTCCCGTGCCCGCGTTCGACACGCTCAGCTCCGCGCGCATCGCGCGCCAGGTGGCGACGGACGGTGCCGTGCTGCTGCGCAACGGCGGCGCGTTGCCCCTGAGTGCCGAGGACCTGCGGTCGCTTGTGGTGATCGGCGTGAGTGCGCGGCACGCGCTGGTGGGCGGCGGCGGCAGCTCGCGTGTGGCAGGGTTCATCGCGCGCGAAAAGAGTCCCCTCGCCGCACTGCGCGAGCGCGCCGGCAGCGGCGCGAACGTGACCTACCTGCCGGGCATAGATCCCGATGGTGTCGCGGTGCCGAGCGCCGCGCTCACGCCGCCGGGAGGCGCGGACGGTGCGCACGGCCTGCTGCGCACGGACTCCGCGAGCGGCACGTCGCGCGTGGATGCGCAGGTGGACTTCGTGGGAAGCAACGCGCTGCCGGCGGGCTCGCATCTTTTCTGGACGGGGACGCTCACCGCACCAACGGAAGGCGACTACGATCTCGCGATCCAGACCGACTGGGGCGTGGGTCCGTTCCTGTTCAACCCCGGCGGCAACTCGTCGATCTCGGTGGATGGCGTGCAGGTGACGTCGAATGCCCCGTTCGTGAGTCACACGCTGAGCCTCATTCCCACGAACGGCGGTCTCACGAACGCGTCGGGACGGGCGCACCTCACGGCGGGTGCGCACGCGGTGCGCGTGAACTTCGGGATGGCGATGGGCGTCGCGGCGCCGATGGCGCCGCAGCCGCTGCAGGTGCGCTTCGTCTGGACCACGCCGGAGATGCGCGCCGCGAACATCGCCACGGCGGTTTCGGCGGCGCGACAGGCGCACACGGCTATCGTGTTCGCTCATAATGAAGGGTCGGAGGGCGTGGATCGTCCGTCGCTCGCGCTGCCGTTGGGGCAGGACGAGCTGATTGCCGCGGTGGCGGCGGCGAATCCGCGCACGGTGGTGGTGCTCGACACGGGCGATCCGGTGCTGATGCCGTGGGCGGCGAGCACGAATGCGATCCTCGAGATGTGGTTCCCCGGCCAGGAGGGCGGCGAGGCGACCGCCGACCTGCTGCTCGGCGCCGCGAACCCGGGCGGCAAGCTGCCGGAGACGTTTCCGGCGCGCGAGTCGGATGCGCCGACGGCGATGCCGGACCGCTATCCCGGCGTGAACGACCAGCAGCAGTATTCCGAGGGCGTGCTGGTCGGCTACCGCTGGTACGACACGAAGCAGGTGACGCCGCTCTACCCGTTCGGGCACGGGCTCTCGTACACGACGTTCCGCTACTCGCACCTCGCGGTGCACGGTCGTGACGTGACGTTCCGGCTCACCAACACCGGCACGCGCCGCGGCGCCGAGGTGCCGCAGCTGTACCTCGATGCCCCGCAGTCGGCGCCCGTGCCGATGGCGGCACAGAGTCTCGCCGGCTTCGAGCGGGTGGAGCTCGAGCCGGGTGCGAGCCGGAGGATCACGATGCACGTGGATTCGCGCGCGCTTTCCATCTGGGCAGAGACTACACACGGGTGGACAATGGTGCCGGGCGAACGGGCGGTGCTGGTGGGGTCGTCGTCGCGGGACATCCGGCTGCGCGGCACGCTGCGGTAGGTACCACAACACCACACTGTCATCCTGAGCGCAGCGAAGGATCTGCTTGTCGCGGCTGGCGAAAGGCAGATCCTTCGCTTGGCGGTTCAATCTGCCGAGCGTGTTCAACCGCCAGGTACGTCAAGCTTGCCGTGCTTCTTTCCTGACGCCCTCGGCGCCCTTGGCAGTTCAAGATCGATGGGCGCAAAGCAGATCCTTCGCTGCGCTCAGGATGACAGCAGGGCATTACCACAGAGCAGATCCTTCGCTGCGCTCAGGATGACAGCAGGGCATTACCACAGAGCAGATCCTTTGCTGCGCTCAGGATGACAGCAGGGCATTACCACAGAGCAGATCCTTCGCTGCGCTCAGGATGACAGCGGGGCATTACCACAGAGCAGATCCTTCGCTGCGCTCAGGATGACAGCGGGGCATTACCACAGAG
>JBBRZK010000046.1:0-33376 GCA_038236775.1 Gemmatimonadales bacterium | reverse complement strand
GCTGAAACACCTCGCGGCAGCGCACCACATCGCGCACGCGCTCTTCCGCCTCGCTCGGGATGCGCACGACGACGAGCTCCCCGGCGCGATAGTAGCGCGCGAGATCGGTCGCGTCGCGCTTGTCGTGCTTGCGTTGCACGCCGGGCCGCGTCGGAATCAAGGACGGCGCAATCACCTCGCAGGCATAGCCCCACTCGCGCATGGCGCGGTGCAGGACATACCCGGCGCCACTCGCCTCGTAGCACGCGCGGATCTCCCCCTGTTTGGCCACGCGGTCGATCCACTTCTTCAGCTTCGGGAGATCGTGCACCAACCGGTCGAGCTGCGTCGGTGTCTTGGCCGACGCGGGCAAGACCGCAATGGTGATCGAGTCCTTGTGCACATCCATGCCGAGGTAGATGATTGTGCGGGCAGGCGTCGGGGTCGCGATGGTGGGCTCCGGGGTCCGAACAGCGAGTGCTGACATGGGTTGGTCTCCGTGATGTGCGACAGCGTGGTCTCGTCGCAGGTGGCTCTGGTGACTCCGTCTTTACGCGCGAGGATCTAACCCACGCGAAGTTCGGGGGCCAGCCCAGTCATAACTTCTAGCACTCAACAGGGTCTCAGAATGCGCCACTATCATTTGCCTTCTGATTCGACGCGTCCGGGCATGCCAATCTCTCGTCAGCGCGGAGGTTGCGCGACCAGCCTCCGGTCTACATACATTCACGCATGGCTTCCCCCGTGTTTCCTCTCGACACCCTGTCCGCTGAAGAGCGCCTCGAACTGATCGGGCAGCTCTGGAACAGTCTCGACTCCGCCAGCGCCGCGCCCGTGACCGAGGAGCTCGCCGCGGAGCTAGACCGCCGCGAAGCCGATGCCGATGCGGCACCCGATGCGGGCGAACCGTGGCCTGAGATTCACGCCGCGCTCCTTCGAAAGCTCGGCTAGGTGCTCCCGGTCCGCGTCCGTGCGCTCGCGCGGCGGGAGATCGACGAGGCGTTCGACTGGTACGCGGCGCGATCCTCGACCGCCGCGATGGGTTTCCTCGATGCCATTGATGACGCGTTACTCAAGATCGCGCGGGCGCCGGAGCAGCATCTCGTGGTGCGCGGGTTGCTGCGCCGCACGCTTCTCGATGCGTATCCGTACGCCGTCTACTACAAGACCTATCCACACGTCATCAGCGTGGTAGGAGTAATTCACGGTCACCGCCATCCGCGTGCCTGGCTTCGTCGTGGCTGAGTGACAAGGAGTTGCGGTAGCTCGATGCGCTCGCAGTTTGTTTGATTCCTTGCAGCTGAACTTGGGCGTTGATATGACTGGGCTGGTGTCAAGTGGCGCGTGACGGGGCGGGGTAAAAGGTGATTGGGGAACGACTTGGGGGTGAGGTCGTGGCACGACGTGGGGCCGAGGCAGCATCGACGATGAATCCTGCTGATATACGCCGATTACCGAGTCGCCCCGGCAGCGCGGCAAGAATTGGATTCGTCGGGAGCTGGCTCATTCTAGGCTCGGGGATCCTGGTGCTACGTCCTACCCAGGCCGCATAACGCCGTCGGGAGTGCTCGCACATCGAGCCTCGGCGCCACACGTCGAACCACGACACCCTGCATTAGACGGACTGCGGGTCAGGGATCACGACGTCCTGCATGACGGCCCACAGGAACCCGACCAACTCGCGCGCGACGGCGACTACCGCGATCTGCGACCGCTTCCGGTACGACAGGTGGTTGAACCGCGCGTGCAGTCGGTGCTGCGCCTTCATCGCATGCGTGATCACCGCGGGCGGCTGCCCCTGTTGCCGGCGTTTCAAGTCGACGCTCGTTTGCGGCCGGTGCCGATAGCTCCACGCGGCCTGGACGAGCACATGGCGACAATGGGTGTTGCCGGCCTTTGTGATCGCGCCAAGGCGGATACGGTCGCCGCTCGAGTCCTCCTTTCGCACCAGCCCGAGATAGCAGGCCAACTGCCGGGGATGCGCGAAGCGCCGCCAGTCGCCGATCTCCGTGGCGAGGACCATCGCGGAGTGGAGCGAGATCCCGCGGAAGCACTGCAGCGTCTGCACCATCGGCGCGAGCGACGGGAGCAGAGCGAGTTGCTCGATCTTCCGGTCAAGTTCCTCCCGCCGTTGCAGTTTATACTCGAGCAACGCGTGATACTCGCGGAACACGAGCCGATCATCGGGCGCGAGCGGTGAGCCCTCCGTGGTCACATGCTGAAGCCACTTGAGATGCGGCGTGCACCAGTTGGTCCCCTCGCGATACACGAAGCCGCGGCGGGCCAGGAACTTGAGGATGTAGTGCCGGGACTTGAGGATCTCGCGCTGGAACGTCTCCCGACAGCGGACGACATCGCGGACCCGCTCCTCGGCCTCGCTCGGGATGCGCACGACCACCAGTTCGCCCGCGCGATAGTAGCGCGCGAGATCGGTGGCATCGCGCTTGTCATGCTTGCGCTGCACGCCGGGGCGCTTCGGGATCAGCGACGGGGCGATCACCTCGCAGGCGTAGCCCCACTCGCGCAACGCGCGATGCAACACATAGCCCGCGCCACTCGCCTCGTAACACGCGCGGAGGTCTCCATCACGCGCGATCCGCGCGAGCCATTTCTTGAGTTTAGGGAGATCGTTGGGCAGCTTGTCGATCCGGGTGGGCGTCTTCGCCTCCGCCGGCAGCACCGCGATGGTGATCGAGTCCTTGTGCACATCCATGCCGAGATAGATGATTGTGCGGGTGGACGTCGCCACCGCGCTCTCGGGTTCTGGCGTCCGTACAGCAAGTGATGACATGGGTTGGTCTCCGTGGTGTGCGACATGTTCGATCGTCGCAGGTGGCTCTGGTGACTCCGTCCTAACGCGCGAGGAATTAACCCACGCGAAGTGCGGAGGCCAGCCCAGTCATAACTTCTATGCCGCAACACAATCCGAGTGACGACCGCCTTGCGCGCCATGCTACCCAGTAGTAGACTACGCCATGGCCGAGCGAGGGCGCGCATTCGATTTCATCTACACGCCGCTCTTTGAGCGTTCCGCCCGGGGGTTACTCGACGATGAGGCGATGCGACACGTCGAGCTGGAGCTGCTCGCCGATCCGCGCGCAGGCGATACGGTGGCCGATGCCGGAGGGATTCGGAAGCTGCGTGCCGCGCTGCCCGGGCGTGGCAAACGAGGGAGTGCTCGCATTGCCTACCTCTACATCGAAGTGCGTGGACAGATCTATTTCTTGCTCGCATATGCGAAGGGCGATCGAGTCGATCTTACGGCGGCCGACAGAAAGATGCTGCGACAATTGGTGACCGAACTCAAAGGTAGCGACTCATGACGACGCGACGGAATCTCGGGAAGATGTTGGTTGAGAGTATGCGAGAGGCAGTGCAAATCGAGGCGGGCACGCTTCGGCCCACGCGGCGCCATCGGCGAACGGCCGCGGATGCAAGCGTGAGTCCACCGCCGACATATGGGGCCACGCGTGTACGCGCTCTTCGTGATCGACTCGGGCTCTCGCAGCCGGTCTTTGCGCAGACCTTAAATGTGAGCGTCGGAACCGTGCGTGGCTGGGAGCAGGGCGCTCGCATTCCCGATGGGCCATCCCGGAGGTTGCTCGAACTCGTTGAGCGAGAGCCCCGCGTGGTGCTGCGCGCCATTCAGGGTCCGCGCAGACCCATCATCCGCCCGCCTGCGGCATAACGTGCGTTGCACTCGACAAGCGATTTAATGATGGCGCCCGCTGACGCGGGCACTTTATTTGGCTCGCTTGCAAGTGAACTTGGGCGTTGATATGACTGGGCTGGTGTCAAGAGTGTCAGTTTACAGGCATTGCATGATGTGAGGCGGTGGTACGACGTGGGCCCGAGGCAGCATCGACGGTTGATCCTGCTGATATACGCCGGTTTCCCCCTCGCGGGAGTACGGCAAGAAGCAGATGCGTCGGGAGCTGGCTCATTCTATAGTCGGGGATGCCGGTCCTGCGTCCTGCCCGGCCCGCATAACGCCGTCGAGCGTGCTCACCTCTCGCACCTCGGCGCCACACGTCGGACCATCGCCCTCCGTTCAGATCGCATTCACGGGTTCAACCTCGCGCGCGACCGCCCACAGGAATCCCACGAGCTCCCGGGCAGCCGCTACGACCGCGATCTGGGGCCGCTTGCGATACGACAGGGACAGGTGATTGAAGCGCGAGTGCAATCGCTGCTGCGCCTTCCACGCGTGCGTGATCACCGCCGGCGGTTGCCCTTCCTGCCGACGCGTGAGATCCACGCTGATCTGCGGGCGATGCCGATAGCTCCAGGCTGCCTGGACCAGCACGTGCCGGCAGTGGCTCTTCCCGGCTTTGGTGATCGACCCGAGGCGTTGCCAGTTGCCGCTCGAGTCCTCGCGCGACACGAGCCCCAGATAGCACGCCAGCTGGCCGGGCCGTGCGAAGCGGCGCCAGTCCACGAGCTCCGTCGCCAACACCATCGCCGAGTGCAGCGAGATCCCCCGGAAGCACTGCAGCCGCTGCACCATGGGCTTCAGCGTCGGCAGCTCGGCGAGCTGCTCAATCTGGCGGTCGAGTTCCTCGCGGCGCTGCAACTTGTACAGGAGCAGCGCATGGTACTCCCGATACACGAGCCGATCCTCCACGGCGAGCGGCGAGTCGTCCGTCGTCAGCTGCTGCAGCCATCGGAGATGCAGCGTGCACCAGTTCGTCCCCTCGCGGAACACGAAGCCCCGCGTCGCCAGGAACTTCAGGATGTAGTGCCGGGACTTGAGGATCTCCCGCTGGAAGGTCTCCCGGCAGCGCACCACGTCCCGCACGCGTTCGTCTGCTTCGCTCGGGATGCGGACCGGCACGAGCTCGCCCGCGCGGAACAAGCACGCGAGATCTGCCGCATCCCGCTTGTCGTGCTTGCGATGCACGCCGGCGCGCTTCGGGATCAGCGAGGGCGCGATCGATCACCGCGCACGCGTAGCCCCAGTCACGGAGCGCCCGATGGAGCACGTACCCCGCGCCGCTCGCCTCATAGCAGGCCTGACTTTTGCCGTCCCACGCCACACGATCCAACCACTTCTTGAGCTTCGGGAGCTCGTTGGGCAGCCTGTCCAGCCAAGTCGCTCCTTCGCGAGCGCGGGAAGCACCGCGATAGTGATGGAGTCCTTGTGCACATTCATCCCGAGATAGATGATTGCGTGCGCGGGCGTCGCGGGCGCGGGCACGGCTCCGGGGTCCGAACAGCGAGGGATGACATGGGTTGGTCGCCGGTGATGCGACAGTGCGATCGTCGCAGGTGGCGCTGGTGACTCCGTCTTCACGCGCGAGGAATTAACCCACGCGAAGTGCGCAGGCCAGCCCAGTCATAACTTCTATGCCGCACATCGAGCACTGGCGGATAGTACGCCATTGGCGTATACTGCTCCCTGCGCTTCATCGAGACGTCGGCCTTCACCTCCAGTGTCCGCCGCCGCCTTGATGATGACCAGTATCGCGCCCTCCAGTTGGCGCTCGTCCTCCGTCCCGAGCAAGGGAAGCTGATTCCCGGCGCGGCCGGACTGCGCAAGCTTCGCTGGGGCGCGGAGGGGCGCGGGAAACGAGGTAGCGTCCGCACGATCTATTACTGGGCGGTCGAGGAGCATGTCTGCTACATGCTCTACGTCTACGCCAAGAACGAGCAGGGCGATCTCACGCCCGCACAGGTGAAGGCGCTCGCGCGCCTCGTCCGGGAGGAGTTCAAATGAAGGCAGCCGCGTTCGAGGAGTTGCTGAGCAGCGTCCGGCAGGCGGGCGAGATTCGCCGCGGCCGGCGGAAGCCGTCACGGACGGCCAGCTTTAAGCCGGCCGACGTCAAAGGACTGCGGACGGACCTGGGACAATCGCAGGTCGAGTTCGCGCTGATGATTGGCGTCAGCGTGGCCACACTACGCAACTGGGAGCAGGGACGCCGCACACCGGATGGTCCCGCGCTCGCCCTGCTCCGCGTCACCGCGCAGAATCCCGCCGCCGTCGTCGAGGCCCTGCATCGGGGTCCGAGCCGCGGTGCGGCATAACGTGCGCTGAACCTGTCGGGCGATCGATGGAAGCTCGCTTCGCTCGCATTGTGTTTGATTCGCCCGCAGGTGAGCTGAGGCGTTACATGCGCCAACCGATGAGAGCAGAGCCTTGATGTCGGGGGCGCGCCATCGAGTGAGCCGTGGCTGGAACTGAGCGCGCCGGCCCGAATGCGCCGGTCGGTAGAGATCGCGACGCAGTCGTTGGGTGTCGCGCCAGGACGGTGCGCCACGAGCGACGTGCCGGGGCTTCGGTGCGCCGGGCGAGCCTGCGAGGTGAGGGGCGGCGCGCTGATCGCACCGGTCGTCCGGCGCCGGGCAGCAAAGTGCTCGAGGAAATGGCCCTCATCACGCGCTACGAGCGCCCGTTCGATCGCGAGAGATATATCATCGCGAAGCGCTTGCGCACTGACCTGCTCGACGCAGTGCAGTCGTCGCACCTGGAACCTCTGTGGGTACTTAGGCGGTGGAAATGAATAACCTTTACAGTACGGCGCGTGGCTTAATGGCGTAGTTCCACTCGCCGTGGAAGGCGTTGGGCCAGAGGCTCACGGCCGCGATCTCCGCGTTGGACACCGTGTGGCCCACCGGATACCGGCGCCGATCGAGGCGGCAGGTGACGCGCAGTCCCTTGGCGGTCGTCGTCCGGACGATCAACTGCACGATGGTTTCGTAATCGCGCAGGGGTTCCCGGCGCCAATTCGACGAGATGAAGGAGAACAGGCGGTGTTCGACCTTGTTCCACTTGCTGGTTCCCGGGGGGAAGTGGCAGACCCGGATGGTGATCTGGGCCTCGTCCGCGAGCGCTTGGAGGCGGACCTTCCACTGGCGGAGGCGATAGCCGTTGCTCCCTCCGCCATCGGCCGTGATCAGCAGACTCCGCGCGTCGGGATACAACCGCCGTCCCTCGGCGCGCCACCATCCGCGGATCGACGCCACCGCAAAGGCGCCCGTGTCGTGGTCCGTCCCGACATTCACAAACCCGGTGTTGCGCTGCAGATCGTAGATCCCGTACGGATAGGCGCGCGGCACCGCCGGGCCAGGGAAGTCATGGACCTGCACCCGCTGCGGCGTCTTGGCCTGGCGCCACTGCTGCCCGGCATTCTGGTAATTGCCGAGGAGCTCCTTCTTCTTCGTCTCCACCGAAATGACCGGGCGGTTCGCCGCGAGGGCCTTGCGGACGGCGTCGTTGATGAACCGGAATTGCGCGTCCCGGTCCTCGTGATCGTCGCCTTCCTCCGTCTTCCGATTCCCCTGCAGGCTATACCGCAGCGAGTGCAGCAACGGCCCGACCGTCGCGTGGCTGACCGGATGGCCCTCCGCCGTGAGTTCCGCCGCGAGCACCCGCGTACTCTTGCTCGTCCACCGCAGCGGGGATTCCCGGTCCCCGCGGGCCAAGGGTTCGACCAGGGCCTCCAGTCGGGCTGGAAGGTCGGGATCATCCACCTCCAGCATCGGGCGCCCGCCGCCGATGCGGCGCACCCGACCGGCGGGCAATGAGGCCTCTGCCAGTTCCCGGAGGCCTTTGGTGATCGTGACGCGCGATAATCCGCACGCCCGACTCACCATCGAGATCCCCCCGCGCCCGATCTGTCGCGCCTCACTCGCCGCACACAACCGCCGCCCGCGCTCGTCCAGATGCGGCCACAGGCCATCCAGCCTCTCTTGCAGGGCACAGGGATCGATCATAGCGTGCAAGATACACGCGGCCACCGATTCTGTACATGTTATTTCTTTCCGGAGTCTTACTCCTCCCGCTCCTGATTGCCGGGCGCCGGCGCGCGCGGAGGTTTGTGCGCGCTCCCTTGCTGTTCGTCATACAGCATCCGCACCGCGGGCGTCTCCAGGTCGTCGAGCTGCCCCGTGCGGACCGACCATACAAAAGCCGCGACGGCCAGTCCAACGATGACGAGCGCGATCGGCAGCACCACGTAGATGACGCTCACGCGCGACGCCTCGAGAAGGTCGTGCCGTACCAAGACGCAAGGACGACGGTGAGCGAACTGGCGGGCATCAGCACGGCCGCCACGAGCGGCGTGAGTACGCCCGCGACGGCGAGCGTTGCGCCCGCGACATTGTAGACGATCGAAAAGGCGATGTTGCGCTTGATCACGCGCATGGTGCGCGCCGCTCCGTCGGCGAGTTCGACGAGCGGTGCGAGACCGGGGCGCGTGAGGTAGATGTCGGCCGAGGCGAGGCAGGCTTCCGCGCCGCCATGCACGCCGATGCCCACGCTCGCCGCGGCGATGGCGGCGGCGTCGTTCACCCCGTCGCCCACCATCACGACGCATCCGGACGCCGCGAGCCGTTGGACGATGGCGCGCTTGTCTTCCGGCGACGCGGCGCCGATCGCGTCGTCGCGCGCAAAACCGAGCGCCTCGCCGACGGCGTCGACCACGTCGGGCGCATCGCCACTGAGGAGCACCGTGCGCCACCCGGCGGCGCGCAGTGCGTCGAGCGACGCGCGCGCATCGTCCCGGATGCGATCGCCGAGGCCGGCGACGGCGACGATGATGCCGTCGACGGCGACGTAGACGGGCGTGAGCACGGGACTCATGCCGTCGAGCGCGGCGCGCACCGTCGGGTCGACCGCCCTGGCTGCGTCGAGGACGAAGCGCAGGGAGCCGACCATCACCTCGCGTCCGTCGACATGGCCTCCACATCCGCCGCCGGCCACGTGCCTCACCTCCGTGCTCTCTGCGGCGGTCACATGAGACCATGCACGCCGGAAGCCGTCGGCGATGGGATGCGACGAGCCCTGCTCGAGCGCGAGCACGAGCGGCTTCACCCACTCCGCGCCCGTCCACGAGACGAGCGCCGTCGCGCCCTCGGTCACGGTGCCGGTCTTGTCCAGCACCAGGGTGGCCGGCGTGGCGAGCCGCTCGAGTGCATCGCCGCCCTTGATGAGCATGCCGCGCCTCGCCGCTCGGCCCATTGCCACGGAGATGACGAGCGGGGTCGCGAGGGCGAGCGCGCACGGGCAGGTGACGATGAGCAGTGCGATCGCATCGTCGAGCGCACGGTCCGGCGCGGTGTGCCGCTTGACCGCAAACGTGACGACGGCGGCCACCAGCACCACGGCGACGAACACGCCGGCGACGCGATTCGCGAGCGCGACGACGGGCGCCCTCCGGCGCGCGCTCTCCTCGACCTGCCGCATCAGGCGCCCGATCCGGCTCGTCTCGCCCGCGTCTTCCACACGTACGCGAAGCGGCGCGTCGACGTTCAGCGTGCCGGCGTAGACGCGGGCACCGCATTCCACGCGCACGGCGGCCGACTCGCCGGTGAGGAGCGCCGCGTTCACGCTCGACCGGCCCTCCACCACGACGCCGTCGGCGCCGAAGCCTTCGCCGGCCCGCACGTCGAGCACCATGCCGGGAAGCAGCGCGTCGGTGGGGATGTCGCGCGTGCCGGCGTCGTCGACGATACGTGAAGACATGGGCGCGACGGCATGCATGAGCTCCGTCGCATCGGTCGCGAGCCGCTGTCCGCGCTGCTGGAGGAAGCGGCCCACGAGCAGTGCGAAGATCAACAGGGCAAGTCCGTCGAAGTACACGGGCCCCGCGTCACGCACCGTGTTCACCGCGCCCTGCGCCACGCCGGCCGCGAGCGCGAGCGCGACGGGCACGTCCATGTGCAGCGATCGCGTGCGGAGGGATGCCCACGCCCCGGTGAAGAACACGCGGCCAGGCCAGATGAGGTCGGGCAGCGTGAGTGCGAGGCTGATCCAGCGGAACAGGCGCGTGACCGACGGGTCCATCCCGTTGAGAGATCCACTGTACAGCACGAAGGCGGCGAGCATCACGTTGATCGCGATCGCCCCCGAGACGCCGATGCGCACGAGCATCGCGCGATCCTCACGCGTCCGCATTGCGTCGCGCGTCACGCCACGGAATGGATGCGGCGTATAGCCGAGCTGCCCGAGGCTGCGCGCCACCGCCGACAGCGGCAGCCGGGCGTCGTCCCACTCGACGACGGCGAGCGAACGCCGGACGTCGAGCTCCGCGCGAAGCACGCCGTGGGCGATGAGCGGCATCCGCTCCACGAGCCACACGCACGACGCGCAGTGCACGCCCTCGAGGTACAGCTCCGTGCGCGAGAGGCCATCCGGCAGTCGTGTCACGTACCGCTCGCGAAAGGCGGGATGATCGAACTCCCCGAACGCGCGGTCACTGGCCTGCACGGGCAGCGCTCGCCGCACCGCGAACGTGTAGTAGTTGCCCAGCCCGTGCGCATCGAGAATCTCGAACGCGACTCGGCACCCGGCACAGCAGAACTGTGCGTCGTGCTCCGCGTCCACGAATCCAGGCGGCACGGGCAGCAAGCAATGGGTGCACAGCACCGCGGCGGTGCCGCTGAGTCCCTGCCGCCCCGCGTCCACGCCGCGCCGGAGCGCCTCAGTGGCCATGGACCATCGCTGCCCCGGAGCTCGCGAGGCGGCCGCTGATGGCGAGCATCCCGATCACGAGCACGATCACGGCACTCGCGAGTGGAAGACGTGCCCGCAGCGGACCGAACGTGCGCTGCGCTCCGACGCCCACGGCAGCGAGCGCCGGCACTGTTCCGATCCAGAACACGGCCATCACCAGCATGCCGGCGAGCACGCGGCCCGTGCCGCCCGCGACGGCGACGTACACGTACAGCCATCCGCACGGGATCAGCGTGGTGGCCAGCCCCGTGACTGCGGCGCGCACCGCGAGCGGCTGCCCGCGCAAGCGCTGGAGCACCCCGCCGACGAGCGCCGGCCACGCCTGGGGCATCGAGGGCAGGCGCAGCCGCACGCCCCGCTGCGCGGCGATGGTCGTCGCGGCCCACGCGACCATCAACAGGCCAGCAATGAGGCTCGCCGCGTGCCCGACGCCCGCGAGCACGCCGGCACGCGCCACCCCCGCACCAAGCAGGCCCGCCAGCGCACCGAGCGTCACGTACGAGATCAGGCGTCCCGCGTGATAGAGCACGTGTGCACGCACCAGCGACGCATCGCGCGGCGCAGAACCAGTGTAGAAACACACGAAGCCGCCGCACATGGCCGCGCAGTGCACGCTGCCGAGCAGGCTCGCCGCGAGGATCGCGGCGACGGAGGGAATCACTGGATGACCGCTGACGCGGGTGCCTCAGCACGCGTGCTCGCCGAGAAGCGGCTCGTGCCGCGCTCGGCCGTCACGCGCACCTCCCATACGCCGGCGTGCGAGACCCGCAGCGGCGCCGCGTACTCGCCGCCTGTCCGCTCGGTGAGCGTATCGACGATGATGTCGTTGGCCCGCGCGTTGAACCGCGCGGCGATCGTCACCCTGGCGCCGTTCACGGGCTGGTGCGCGGCATCGCGGAGCCACACCCGGACCGTAGCACCGGGCGCACTGTCGCTGCCGACGATCCTCGTCTGCGCCGACCAGCCCACTGCCGCGCTCCGGCGCTCCTCGGCCATGGTGGAGTCGAAGGCGACCGCCTTGCGATAGTAGTCAGGCTCCACCGCCATCGACGGATCGTCGTTCGCGATGCGCATCATCAGGAGGTTGCCGCCCACGAACACGGCGAGGATCACGACGACGCCGATGGGCCACGCGGCACCGGGCTTCATGGCCTGTTGCCAGCGGAGGGGCCGAGGAGCCGCCACGACTCGCGGTCGGCGTAGCGCTTCGTGTCCGTGACGACGATGCGCACGGCGCGTTCACCGTTCACGAACGCACGGCGCGGCAGGACGATGAACATGCTGGTGGCCTGGGTGGCGCCCGCCTTCACCGGCAGGGGATTTTCCGGCGCGACGATCATCACGTCGGTGGCGGAGTCGATACCCGCGCCGGACAACTGCTCGACGGAGAGCGTGTACAGCTCGTCGTGCGATCCGCGGTTGGTGATCTTGATGCGTACCTGGTTCGAGATGCGGCCGTCGGCCTCCTCGGTGAACGGACCGTCGAGCCCGCGAAGGATCGTGACGTCCGCGGGCGCCTTCATCGCCAAGGTCGTCACCAGCCCACCCACGAGGATGACGAGCACGAGCGGGTAGAGTATGGTCCGCAGGCGAACGAGCCGGCGCGCCTTGCCGGCCATGGCGTCCTGCGACGAATAGCGGATGAGGCCCACGGGCTTGTCCACGCGCCGCATCACGTCGTCGCACGCGTCCATGCACTGCGTGCAGTGCACGCATTCCATCTGGAGCCCGTTGCGGATGTCGATGCCGGTGGGGCACGTCTGCACGCACGCGTTGCAGGCGATGCAGTCGCCCGCGGCGGGATCCCGGTCCTTCATGCCGAGCGCGCGCGGCTCGCCGCGGTTGTAGTCGTAGGCGACGATGAGGGACTGGCTGTCGATGAGCGCGGACTGCCAGCGACCGTAGGGGCAGACGATGAGGCACGTCTGCTCGCGGAAGTACGTGAAGTTGAACCAGACGACGCCCGTGAACAGGACGATGAAGAGGAATGCGGTGGGATGCTCGCTGGGCGGGCTCAGGATCCAGTGATAGAGGTTCGCGGGACCGACGAAGAACGCGAGGAACGTGTGCGACACGAACAGCGACATCACGAGGAACGCGGTGTACTTGCCGATGCGCCATGGCGTGAACCATTCACCCGCCTTGTCCGCGTGCCGAGCGCCGGAGTAGCCGCCGTCGAACCAGCGGCCGACGGGGCGGAAGAGGAACTCGAGGAAGACCGTCTGCGGACAGGCCCAGCCGCACCACGCGCGCCCGAAGAACGCCGTGAGCAGGAAGATCCCGAAGATCACGCTGCCGAGCAGGAACATGAACAGCAGCGTGTCCGTGGGCAGGAACGTGTAGCCGACGAACGTGAACTGTCGGCGCGGGAGGTCCATCAGGAAGAGCGGCTTGCCCGCGAAGCGCAGGTGCGGCACGAAAAAGAAGACGGCCATGAGGGCATAGGCGAGCGTCCGGCGGCGGCGCCACCAAGCGCCGTGCGAAGGCTTCGGGCGGATCCAGTGGCGGCTCCCGTCCTCGTTCATCGTGGGGAGGACGCGTCCCCGAGCGACGGGTGGCCGGCCGTCGGCGGTCACGGCGCGAGCAACACGCCCTGCGGCGCCTTGGGATTGGGCGGATTCGTGCCCTGGAGCGACGCGACGTACACGACCACCGCGCGCAACTCTTCCGGCTTCAGCATCTTCCCCCAGGGCGGCATGCCCTTCTCGAGCACGCCGTTCGTCACGGTGCGGTAGATGTCCGGCAGCGTGCCGCCATGCAGCCAGTAGCGGTCCGTGAGGTTCGGCCCGATCAGGCCCCCGGCATCGGGGCGGTGGCATGGCGTGCAGTTCTTCGCGAAGGTCTCCTTGCCCTTCTCGAGCGCTTCGTGGTCCTTCGCGAGGGCGAGGAGTGTGGCGGCCGACACGTCGCCCGTGGGTGCGGGATGCGCCGCGGCGAACGCCTTCATGTCGGCGTTGTAGTCGGCGATACGCCCCTTCCCGTTGCCCACCGGCCCGATGTTCAGCAGGTAGAGCAGGGCGAAGATGATCGTGCCGGCGAACGTCATGAGCCACCAGCGCGGCATCGGGTTGTCGTATTCCTGGATGCCGTCGTAGGAGTGCTCGAGCACGCGGTCCATCGGCCTGGGCACGTCGCCGCGCGCCGCGCCGGTATCCGGCGGGTTCCCGGGATCGGTCATGTCAGCGCTCCTCCGGATGATGCGCGACGACTTTTCCATCGTCGAGCGGCAGTTGCGCGGCTTCATCCAGCCCGCGGCGGCGCGAAGGCATCCAGGTGCGGATCACCACCACGATGAACAAGGCGAGGAAGAGCACCAGCGCGATCTCGGCGTAGATCGACAGGCCGGCATTGGACATGATGTCGGAGAGCTTCATCAGTCGGTGCCTCCGCGCGGTGCGGCCGGTGGGGTGGCGGCCGTCTGCACCTTGATGTCGTGGCCGAGCCGCTGGATGTAGGCGATGAGGGCCACCATCTGCTTGTCCTCGAGACCGCGCGGTCCGCCCTGCTCCACGATCCCCACGGCAATCGTCTTCGCCTGCGCGCGCGCCATCGCCTCGGCCCTGTTGATGGCATCGCCGGAGGGGACGCCGAGCATCGCCATCGCGTCGACGCGTTTCTGGATGCCGCCGAAGTCGGTGGGCTCGGTGAGGAGCTGCGCGTACGACGGCATGATCGACTTCGCCGTGACCGCGCGCGGATCCTGGAAGTGGCGCACGTGCCAGAGGTCGGGATACTTGCCGCCCTCGCGCGCGAGGTCGGGCCCGATGCGGCGCGAGCCCCAGAGGAACGGGTGGTCGTACACCGACTCGCCGGGCTTCGAGTAGTCGCCGAAGCGCTCGGTCTCGTAGCGGAACGGGCGGATCATCTGCGAGTGGCAGTTGAAGCATCCCTCGCTGATGTAGATGTCGCGGCCGGCCAGCTCGAGCGGCGTGTACGGCTTCACCGACGCGATCGTGGGGACGTTCGACTTGATGAGGAACGTGGGGATGATCTCGAACAGCGACGCGACGACCACGGCGAGGATGGTGAGCGTGGTGAACAGCAGCGGCGCGCCCTCCCAGCGGCGGTGCCACCGGGCATCGCGGAAGCGGGCCCACACACCTTGCGGTTCCGGCAGCACCACGACGGGCTCGTGACTCCGCGCCAGCGGCGCGGCTTCGATGACGGGGACGTCGTACACCGCCGGCCGGTTGCGCCACGTCATGATGATGTTCCACCCGAAGATGAACATGCCGATCACGTAGAACGTGCCGCCGACGGCGCGCATCCAGTACATCGGCATGAGCTTCGCCACCGTCTCCACGAAATCCGGATAGGCGAGGCGCCCCGTCTCGTCGAACGCGCGCCACATGAGGCCCTGCGTCACGCCGGCGCTGTAGATCGCGACGACGTAGAGCACGATGCCGATCGACGCGATCCAGAAGTGCACTTCCATCGCCCGCTTGCTGTAGATCTTCGTCTGGAAGAGCCGCGGCAGCAGCCAGTAGACCATGCCGAAGGTCATGAAGCCGTTCCAGCCGAGCGTGCCCGTGTGGACGTGGGCGATGATCCAGTCGGTGTAGTGGGCGAGCGCGTTGACGCTGCGGATCGACAGCATCGGCCCCTCGAACGTGGACATGCCGTATGCCGTGATGGCGACCACGAAGAACTTGAGCACGGGGTCCTCGGCCACCTTGTGCCACGCGCCCCGCAGCGTGAGCAGCCCGTTGATCATGCCGCCCCAGCTCGGCGCCCAGAGCATGACGGAGAAGAGCATGCCGGTGGTGCTGGCCCATTCCGGGAGGGCCGTGTAGTGCAGATGGTGCGGGCCGGCCCAGATGTACATGAACACCAGCGACCAGAAGTGCAGGATCGACAGCTTGTACGAGTACACCGGCCCTTCGGCCGCCTTGGGCATGAAGTAGTACATCAGCCCGAGGAACGGCGTCGTGAGGAAGAACGCGACGGCGTTGTGGCCGTACCACCACTGCATGAAGGCATCCTGCACGCCGGCGTAGATGCTGTAGCTCTTCAGGATGCCGACCGGCAGCGCGAGGTTGTTGAAGACGTGCAGGATGGTGACCGTCACGATGCTGGCGATGTAGAACCAGATGGCGACGTAGATGTGCCGCTCGCGCCGGCGGGCAATGGTGCCGAAGAAGTTGACGGCGAAAGCCACCCAGACGATCGCGATCGCGATGTCGATCGGCCATTCGAGCTCCGCGTACTCCTTGGCCTGCGTGAAGCCGAACGGCAGCGTGAGCGCCGCGCTCACGATGATCGCCTGCCATCCCCAGAAGTGGAACCGGCCCAGGCCATCGGAGAACATCCGTGCCTTGAGCAGCCGCTGCGTGGAGTAGTAGGCGCCGGTGAAGAACGCGTTGCCGGCGAACGCGAAGATCACCGCATTGGTGTGCAGTGGCCGGAGGCGGCCGAACGACAGCCACGGCGTGTTGAAGTTGAAGAACGGGTTCGCCAGCTGGAGGGCGATCAGCAGGCCGACGAGCATGCCCACGATGCCCCACACCAGCGTGGCGAAGAGGAACTTGCGGACGATGTCGTCGTCGTACGAAAAGCGCTCCAGCGTCGTCGCGGCCGGCGGGCCCAGTGCGGGCGCGGCGGCGGCGGGCAGGGCATGTGTCATCACGTGGGGAGACGGGTCGAACGCAGGGAAATGGGTGGGCGGTCCTCCTCCAGCAAGTATCTCGGACCTCGGATTCCGGACCCGTCGGGCGTTCCTTCGAAAAGGTGTCGGGAGTTTCCCCTTTCGGGGACGAGGCGCCTCGCACCGCCTGCCAGTCGGGATGGATGCGGTCTTGCATTCCGGATGCGATCATGACGGGCGTACGCGCAGGCTGCGTCCGGACAGTTCCGGGTCGGTGCGTCGGGAGGCGTCCCACGATTCCAGGCACGCCTCCCGACGCCGTGACCGCATCGCGTGGCGTACAATGCGACGCGGGTTCTCGTCTCGCACTCCGGAGGATCCCATGACCACCTTGTCAACGGCGGCTACGCGACTCTCCACCGCCGTGATCACGCGCGGCGGCGTCCTGGTGCTGCTGGGCATCGCCGCCCTCGCCTCGCCGGTGGTCGCGACGGCGACCGCAATGCACATCGCCGCAGTGTTGCTGCTGCTCACCGGCGGCTACGAGATGCTCCTTGCGCTGCGGGTGCGCGACGCGACCCGCGGCTGGATGATCCCGATGGCGGATGGCCTTGCGTGCGTGGGCTTCGCGGTGCTCACGATGGTCCTCCCCTCCCTCGCGCTCGCGCTCACCATGGTGCTCGTCGCGGTCTGGCTCGTCCTCTACGCCGCCATGACCGGGGCGCTGGCCCTGGCGTTCTGGCCGATGCAGCGGACCCGCTCGGTGCTCGTGCTGTGGACTCTGCTGCACCTCCTGCTGGCCGCGCTCATCGTCGCTGGTCGCGGCGCGTCCATCAACGCGGTGCTGTACGCCGGCGCGGGATACGCGGTGGGATTCGGCGCGCTGCACGTGGCGCTCGGCCTGTGGCTGCGGCGGGTTGCCGAACCCTACTTCGCGCCGCCGGTGCAGTTCGGGTGGACAGCGCCGTCCCGCTGAAACGCGTCACTCCGCCCGGGCGCCTGGCGCACCGTGAGGTGGCACGATGAGCACCGTGCGCCGACCATCGCGCACGAGGTCGGCGCTGACACTCCCGATCAGCCACGCGTCGAGGCCGCGGTGCCGTTCGCTGCCCGCCGCGATGAGGTCGATGCTCATCTCCCCGGCGTAGTCGAGCATGACATTGGCCACCGTGCGTGACATCTCGTGGTGCAGCTGGACGTGATCCACCTCGATGCCCGGCCGTCGCAGCCCGGCCGCGAGCTTCTCGAAACCGGCCTGGACGCCCAGCTCATGGATCACGTACTCCCCGTCGCCGGGGACGTAGCCCATCAGCGAGGGCACGTACGCCAGCAGGAGGGAGCCCGGCGTGCCGATGACGGCAACGGCCGCGTGTGCCGCGAGCTGACTGCCGGCACTGTAGTCGAGCGCCGCGAGGGCGCGCGTGGGAAGGGCCGTCACGCCGTCTGGCACCGCGAGGACGGGGCATTCGACTGCGCGGAGCACGTTCAGGACCGTCTCGTCGTGTACGGCGCGATCGAAGCGCCCATGCCTGCGGAGCCCGAGCACGATGAGGGCGGCGCCGAGATGCTTCGCCTCCCTGGTGATCGCCCGTGCCGGCGTGTCCAGCAGGATGCGCACGGGCCACTCGCAGGGCGCGCCGGTCACGGCCGCGATCTTCTCGCGCACCTCGCGCACCTGCCCCTCATGAATGGCGGTGCCGGTGGCGGCGTCGGCCATCACCAGGAGCGCACCCAGCGGCGCGGGGAGCGCGACGGGTCGTGTATCCTGCGCGCTCACGACGTGCACGCGCGCCTTGTGCCGGCCGGCGAGCGCATGAGCCACGCGCGTCGCGGCCTCCGCCGCCGGCGAGCCGTCGGTGGCCAGCAGCACCACACGTCCGGTGAGCTCCAGGGGGTGCAGCGACATGGCGCTCGCGTTCGCCGAAGCCGGCGTCGCGTCGTGGGCGGTGGTCATGGGACATCTCCGGGTGGGTCGCAGTACCGCTACTCGTGAACACTCGTGGCGCGTGCCTGTCGTCGCCGTCAGGCAATCGCCGACGGTGGCCTCGCCTCGACACGGCCATCATTGAGCGTGGCCGCGCGTCGCCGGATTGCGGCGCGCGATGGATCGGGAGCGCAACGTACACCATTCGTCCTGCCAGGAGGAGCGACATGCCGCACGCGACACAGGAGCCCCAGGCTGCTTCACACCGGCCACAGCACGAGCGTCGGCCCATCCTCGTGGCCGTGGGGCCGACGGGGGGTGAGTCCGCCCTGCGCATGGCGTTCCTCATGGCCGAGCGCGACGACCGCCCGGTGCTGGTGGTGTCGGTGGTGGAGCCGCCGCCCGTCTACGACTTCCCGGCGCGACGGCCGCTGCTGAGCACCTGGCCGATCGAGCATCAGCAGATGGAGCGGCGGCAGGAGCTCCATCGCCGGCTGCACGAGCTTGGCCATGCGGAAGGGGGCCGGCTCATCATGCTGGCGACGCCCTTCGGCGATGCGGCGGAATCGATTGCCGAGCTGGCGTGCGAGCGGCGTGCGAAGCTGATCGTGATGGGATCGGGCCCGCATGGCGCGCGCGCCATGTTCGCGTCGGGAACGCCGCTCGAGTCGAGTCGTCGTGCACCGTGCCCCGTGCTCGTCGTGGGCCCATCCGCGCGCGCCTTGCCCGCCACCGTCGTCGTCGCGACGGACTTCGGGGCCGCGAGCGTCCACGCCGCGCTGCAGGCCCGGCGACTGATGCCCGACAGCGCGACGTTCCACGTCGTGCACGCGTGGCATCGCATCTCCCCTTCCGATGCGGGCGGCCTGCGCGACCTGGACGACGAGTACGAGCGTGCGCTGCCGCACCGCTTCGCGCGAATGCGCAGCCTGCTCGGCGATGCGGGTCCCGTCACTTTCACCTCCGTTGCGCGGGACGGCCCGCTGGCGAAAACGATTCTCGCCGCCGCACGCGCTCTCAGGACCGACGTGGTCGTGGCCGGCACGCGCGGCCTCGGCGCCATCGACCGCCTCCTCCTCGGCAGCGTTTCCACCGCGCTCCTGCGCGGCTTTCCCGGCTCGGTGCTGCTGGTGCCGTCGCCCGACAGCGTCGAACGTGCGCGCATCGAACGACACATGACGGGTACGTCCACGGTGAAGACGCCGGCCGAGTGGGACGCGGCGCTCGCGGCGTTCGCCAGGCGCAACGCGCAGCGTCGCACGACGCTGGAGATCGACGACCAGGCCATCGGTGCGCAGATCCAGGAATCGGGGTACCGACTCGCGGGCGCGACGTACGATCGCCACGACCGGCGCGTCCAGCTGATGTTCGAGCGCGCGGCGGGCGACGGGGACCACCTCACGCGGAGCATCGGCGGCGTGCGCCACATTGCCATGCGGGCGACGTCGGCCGACGTGGACGACGCCCTCTGCATCGAAGGCGAGCAGGGCAGCGCGCTGCTGACGTTCCTTACCACGCCAGCGCGAGTTCCGGATCGATGACCAGGTCGGCATCGCGGGGCCGCCCTGAGCGCCAGCACGGTGCGTTCGCGCCCACTGAGGCGCGAGGCCTCGCCAACCACGCAGGTGTCGTCTCCGTCCCGATTGTTGCCCACGCCTGCCCCGGGCCGCGTGATGTCCTCCGTTGCCTGATAACCGCAGCGCGCCGCGCGAACGACTCTCAGGCTCTATGCGGGCAATCCTTTCCAGTGATCGACATCCGATGCTGACCAACGAACTGCGCATCGCAGCAGCCACGGTCGCGCGCGGGTCTGCGCGGAACGGCCCCGTCGTGGTGGCGGTGGCCGGACCAGATGCCGCCACGACGATGCGTGTCGGAGCGGCCATCGCGGATCGGCTCGCGTGCGCCACCACGTTCCTTCGCGTCGTCGATGTGCCGCTCATGAGCCTGCCGGATACCGAAACCGCACGCGCCGAACTGCTCCGATTCGACGCACATGCCGCCGCCGCACGCGATGAGATGCGATCCGTCCTGCCGCCCGACGCAGCGGAAGGTCCGTCACGCATGGCAATCGTCGCGGGCGAGGTACCTCGGACCATCGCGCGCGTGGCGCGTGAGCTCGAGGCCTCGCTCGTCGTGATGGGTATCGGCCCGCATCGCCCGGTGGATCGCGTGACCGGTGCCGAGACGGTGCTGCGTACGCTGCGCACGCTCGACTGCCCCGTGCTGGCTGTTTCCCGGTCTCTGGACGCGCTGCCGAAATCCGCCGCGGTCGGAGTGGATTTCAGTGGCGCCAGCCGCAGCGCCGCCAGCGCGGTGGCCCGGCTGCTGCCGCCCGACGGCATCCTGCATCTCGTCCACGTGTGGCAGCCGCTCGCGGCCAATGACCGCTCGCGGCAGCAGGAGGACGACAGATACCGACAGGAGTTGCCGCAGCGCCTTCGTCGCTTCGTTGCGGATCTCGCGCTCCCGGAGCGCCTGCACGTAACCTGCGCGGTGCGCGAGGGCCCACCCACGGAGCGGCTCACCGATTTTGCCAGCGCGCACCGCATCGACGTCATTGCGATCGGGCGCCATGGACGCACGCCGTCGCAGCGCCTCCTCGTGGGTGGCGTGGCAGGACGCGTGCTGCGCAGCGCCGACTGCACGGTGCTCATCGCGCCGGAGCCGGTCCTGCCGGACATCACCTTGTCAGGCCTGCCCGCGGAGGCGTGCGAGCGCTCCCTGCCACGCAGCGCCTGGACGTCCGAGCTCGACGCCTTCGCCAGGCGCAATGCGGGCCACGTCGTCACGCTTGCGAGCGACGACCCGGAACACGGGGTCACGTCGCGGGAGCACGGCTACCTCCTGTTCGGCACGACGTTCGACCCGACCACCGGCGAAGTGGGCATCGTGCTGGGCGAGAACAATGGCCGGCGTGCCCACCTCACGCGACGCATTCGCGGCGCGGAGGGCCTGTCGCTGGTCGGTGATGCGGCGGGCGCCGACGTCGCGCTCCGCATCGTTCATGGGCGTGGCGAGTCGGTCCTCAGCATGGCGCCACGTTCTTCGTGCCTTCACCCCGCGTAGAACGAGGCAAGCACCGTGGCCTGCTCCGCCTTGCGCAGTCGCGCAAGCGCTCGTTCCCTGATCGGCCGCACGTGCTCGCGCGTGATGCCGAACGAGGTCGCGATTGCCTCGAGGGTCATTGGATCGTTGCCGTCGAGGCCGAAGTAGCGACGGAGCACGGCGGCTTCGCGCAGCCCCAGGTGACAGAGCGCCGCCTGCACCGATGCCGTGAGCCCGTGGTGCGCCAGCCGCTGGCCCGGCGCCGGGCTCACCTCGTCGGATACGACCTCCAGAAGCTCGCGGCCTTCCGCCTCCGCGACCGGCGCGCCGAATGACGCCCAGGCTCGCCCGATGGCCAGCGTGCCCGCGATCTCCGTCTCGCTCATCCCCAGATCCGCCGATAGGTCCCGATCTCGCGCAGGTACATCGCCAGTGCATCGGATCCGCTCGCTGCGCGCGCCCGACGGCCGGCGCCGGCGCGTGCAGTCATGGCACGCGCGGCTCCAAGGATTCGGCGCGCGGGACGTCGGGCGGCATCACGAGCAGGGCGCAACGCGCCTCGTGGGCGAGATCGGTGCTCACGCTGCCCAGCATCCACCGGTCGATGACGTTGTGATGGGCGCTCCCCACGGCCATGAGCCGGATGTCGTGTGCCTGCGCGTAGTCGAGGAGCACGCCGCTGATGGTGGCGGGTCGCTCGTGACGCAGGACGACCTGCTGGACGGTGACGCCGTCTGTGGTCAACTCGCGCGTGATCCGGTCGAAGCATGCCTGGACCCCGTGCGCGTGGATCAGACGCTCCCCGTCCTGTGGTCCGTAGAACGACGTGGGCGCCGCGTACGCGAGGACGAGCGTGCCACCCGGGGCGAGCAGCGCCCGCGCGATCCGCGCGGCCTCGAGGCTGGCTCGGCCGAAGTCCATTGCCACGAGCACGCGGCTCGGCAACTCGGTCATGTCCGCGGGAACCCCAAGTACCGGACAGGCCGCCGTCCGCATCACCTCCAGGGTCGTCTCGAGGTGCAGCGCGCGCTCCACCTTCCCGTGCGGCCGCAGCCCCAACACCACCAGCGCCGCCTGCTCGTGCGCAGCCTCGCGCGCAATCGCCTCGGCCGGCTCGCCCAGCGCCAGGCGCACGGGCCACTCCACATCCCGCCCGAGCACACCGATGATGGAGCGCAGGATTTCTTCCTCCCTGACGTCGCGCATCGCCTGCGCCGTGGCCGGCTCGTTGAACGCGAGTGCCATGTCCAGTGGCGGCGGAATGGGCGCGGAGCGCATATCCATCACGCTGAGCGCGTGCACCCTCGCGTCACGTTGCTCGTGGAGCGCCAGCACGAACCGGGTGGCGGCCGCGGCCTCCGGCGAGCCGTCCGTCGCCAGCAGCACGGTGCGTCCTGACAGGGACAGCGGCGCGTGCAGCACCGGCCAGTCGGCGACGCGCACATCGTCGGTGCCGGACGACAGCGACTCGGTCGTCGACCCGGATACGGGGACGTGCGCAATCGGTTTCGCGGTCCCTCGCTCGCGTGATGTGATCAGCATGGGAATACCCTGGTGAAGGTGGACTCCGGTAAGAGATCAGCGACTCGTGCGTAGTGCGTTCAGGATCACGGCGACACCGATGGCTTCCTGCAGCAGCGCGCCGCCGATGGGCGCAGTGTGTCCTGTCGCGGCGGCAGCATGGCCGCGGCACGGGCGAATGAGGAGCGCCCCGACTGCGGCCGGCATCATCAGATGCGATCGCCAGCCTTCAAGAGCGGCGGTCCCGCGGGTGCTCATTCGTGTCTCCAGTCCGACGCCGGTGACGCTGAGGCAGACAACACGGCTCGACATCCGGAGGATACCGGACGCGCGCCGTGGGTTGCGTCAGTCGTTGTGCTGCTTCCGTGTCAGGAACCTTCCCTACCGATGGTGAACGCGCGGCGCTCAGGTCGGCTGTCGCCTGGCCGACACCCGGACGCGCACGTCGACGACCGATGCGCCGTGCTCGTGCACGATGAGCGGATTGAGGTCGAGTTCCGCGATCTCCGGCAGGTCGTCGGCCATCACGCTGGCGCGCATGATCACGTCGGCCACGGCCCGCGCATCGTGGGCTGGCGCGCCCCGGTAGCCCGCGAGCAGCGGGTACGTCTTCAGCTCGCGCAGCATGTCCTCGGCATCGCTCTCGGACACGGGAGCAAGCCGCACGGAGAGATCGTGCAGGAGTTCCACGAGCACGCCGCCCGCGCCGCACGCGACCACCGGACCGAAGCTGGGGTCGTGCACCACGCCGATCACCATCTCGACACCGGCCGCGGCCATGCGCTGCACGAGGAATCCCTGCACCTCGTGACCGTGATTGCTCACGCTCGCGGTCATCGCGCGCGCCGCGGCGGCGACGGTCGCCGCCGTGAGCCCGAGGCACACGGCGCCCGCTTCCGTCTTGTGCACCAGGGTGGGTGCCACCGCCTTCAGCGCGACGGTACCGCCCATCTCGCCCGCCACGCGCGCCGCCTCATCCGCGGTGCGTACTTCCCGCTGCAGCAGTACCGGCAGGCCGTAGCACGACAGCAGCGCGCGGCACTCTTCCGGGGTGAGCCACTCGGCGCCGCGCGCGAGCGCGCGCGTGACGATGCCCTGGGCCTCCTCGCGCTGCACGCCGTCGAGGGGACGGAACGGCGGCACCGGGCGCGCGCGCCACTCGGCATAGCGCGCCACACGGGCGAGCGCGATGGCGGCATCCTCGGGGAACGCGTACGTCGGCACATGCACGTCCGACGCAGTCAGCTCGGCTGGTACGCCCCGCGCCTGCATGAACACGCTGAGCACCGGCCTGGTGCCCCGCGTGCTGCGCGCGCCGTCCACGATCGCCCGCGCCACATCCTCCGCGCGCGTGACGAGCGGCGGAATGAAGATCACCACCAACGCGTCGATGTTTTCATCAGCGACGAGGATCTCGATGGCCTGCCGATAGTGCGCCGCGCTGGCCGACGCGATCATGTCCACCGGATTCTGGATGCCTGCCTCCGCGGGCAACAGCGCGCGGAGGCGCGCCTGCGTCGCGTCGCCGAGCGTCGGGATCTCCAGCCCTTCGCTCACGCAGGCGTCGGCGCAGAGGATGCCAGGCCCACCGGCGTTGGTGAGGATCGCCACCCGGCGCCCGGTGGGCAGGGGCTGGCTGGCGAGCAGCGACGCAACGTCGAACATCTCGGAAAGGGTGTCCGTGCGAATGACACCGGCGTAACGGAAGAGCGCGTCCACCGTGACGTCCGACGCCGCGAGCATGGCGCCCGTATGCGAGCCGGCGGCGCGGGCGCCCGCCGGCGTGCGCCCGCTCTTCACGGCGACGATGGGCTTCTGCCGCGCCACGCGCCGCGCCATGCGCGAGAACTTCCGCGGATTGCCGAAGGACTCGAGATACAGCAGGATCACGTCCGTCTCCGGATCCTGCTCCCAGTGACAGAGCAGGTCGTTGCCGGAGATGTCCGCCTTGTTCCCGACCGACACGAAGGTCGAGAGGCCGAGCCCGAGCGCCTCCGCATGATCCATCACCGCGAGGCCGAGGGCGCCGCTCTGCGACATGAAGCCGATCCGGCCGGTGCGCGGCGCGATGGGCGCGAAGGTCGCGTTGACGCGAGCTGCCGCCGCGGTGTTCACGATGCCCATGCAGTTGGGCCCGATGAGCCGCATTCCCCCCTCGCGGCATATATCCAGGAGCGCGTCCTGCAGGCGCCGGCCGTCCGCGCCGCTCTCGGCGAATCCCGACGAGATCACGACGAGCGCGCGAACGCCCTTCCGCGCGCAGCCACGCGCCACGTCGAGGACACTCCGTGCCGGGACGACGATGATCGCGAGATCCACCGGGCCCGGGACGTCCTCCACCGATGGGTACGCGACGACGCTCTGCACGACGGCCGCGCTCGTGTTCACTGGAAGCACCGGGCCGGCGAAGCCGTAGCCGAGCAGGTTGTGCAGCACCTCACCGGCGATCGTCCCGCGCTGCCGCGAGGCGCCGATCACCGCGATGGAGCGCGGGTTGAAGAATGGCTGGAGCGCGCTCACGGCCGCGCTGGCATCGTCCTCGTCGGAGCGGGCGGGCTCGATGTCGAGTGCTACGGCCATGCGTGTCCTCGATCGCTGGGCAATTGCGCGCGCATGACGCGCGTCACAGCACGAAGCTAGCCGCGAGGCGAGTGGCGTCGGCGTCGGGAATACTCCGCATCCGGCGTGGGGCGTGTCGCGCACTGCCGGACAGCCCACGACGCTGTCCGTGCTTGCCCGACAGTCCTCCGCGGGCTGGGAGGCACTGTACATACGAGCACCTTTCTCCGGAGGAACCCGTGACCGCAACCACCCTCGCACCCGCACCGACGCCCTCGCGTGCCGCAGCCGAGCCGCCCAGCGTGCCGACAACCGGCGCGCCATACATGCCCGGCACGCTGAACGCGCTGCCGACCGCCGCTCCGTACATCCTGCGCTTCCAGGACGGCTCCCGTAACGACGTCGCCATCGCCGGCGGCAAGGGCGCCAACCTGTGCGAGCTGACGCGGGCCGGACTCCCCGTGCCTCCGGGTTTCGTGCTCACCGTGAGCGCGTACGACGCGTTCGTGGCGGCGGGCGGACTCGATCCGCTCATCGCCCGCCGCATGGCAACGCTCGACGTCGACGACCCGGCGGCGCTGCGCGCGACGGCGCGCACGATCCAGCGGCTCATTCGCCGCACGCCCCTGCCCGCTCCCGTCGTCGCGGCAATTCGTGAGGCCTATCAGGCATTGCCCGGCACCGGCGCGCTCGACGCACTCGTGGCCGTGCGCTCGTCCGGGACCGTGGAGGACAACGCTGAGCTGTCCTTCGCCGGCATGTTCGAGAGCGTGCTCAACGTGCAGGGTGAAGCCGCGCTCCTGCGCGCCGTGAAGGCGTGCTGGGCGTCGGGCTTCACCGAGCGCCTGCTCTTCTACCGCCAGAAGCGCGGTGGCGGCGGCGACCTCCGTATCGCGGTGGTCGTGCAGGCGATGGTGAACTCGGAATGCGCCGGTGTCGTCTTCACGGTCAACCCGGCCACGAAGGACGCGGGCCAGATCGTGATCGAGGGCGCGTGGGGACTCGGTGAAGCGGTGGTGCTCGGGCAGGTGACGCCGGATCGCTGGGAGGTCGACAAGGCGACCCTGGCGATCACCAGCCGTTCGATTGCGCGGAAGTCGTTCCTCCTCGCGCGCGATCCCGCGAGCGGCGACACCGCGAGCGTCACCCTCGACGAGCCCAAAGCTTCCGCGCCCTGCCTCTCCGACGCGGACGTCATCGCGATTGCCGGCCTCGCGAAGCGGGACGAGGCGCACTACGGGGTGCCGCAGGATGCGGAGTGGGCCATCGAGGCGGAACACATCTACCTCGTACAGACCCGCCCCATCACCACGCTCGGCACGGCGAGCCCGACGGGGGCGGGAACGGAGAGCGCGTCCGGAGGGATTCTGCTCCATGGCGTGGGCGCTGGGCCCGGTGTCGCAACGGGCCCGGTGCGCGTGCTCGCGTCGTCGGCGGAGACGAGCGCGCTGCAGAAGGGCGACGTGCTCGTGGCGAGCATGACCACGCCGGACTGGGTGCCGCTCATGCGCCGCGCCGCCGCCATCGTGACGGACGCGGGCGGCATGACATCGCACGCCGCCATCGTCTCGCGCGAGCTCGGCATTCCCTGCATCGTGGGAACGCGCAACGCCACGGCCCTCCTGGCGGACGGCATGGTCGTGGTCGTCGATGCGGGCGCCGGCACCGTGCGGAGCGCCACGACGCGCGAAGCGGCTGCGTCGGTCGCGTCACCGCAGGTCGCGCCGGAGCCGGCAGCGCCCGCAGCGCAGCAGGTGCGCACGGACATCGTCACCGCCACGCGACTCTACGTCAATCTCGGCGAGCCCGCGCTGGCAGCGAAGGTCGCCGCCATGCCGGTGGATGGGGTGGGCCTGCTCCGTGCCGAGTTCATGCTGCTCGACGTGCTTGGGGGCGCGCATCCGATGACCCTCATCGAGGAGGGCCGCTCCGACGAGGTCGTGGCGCGCATGACCGCCGCGCTCGAGACCTTCGCCGCGGCCTTCGCGCCGCGTCCCGTCATCTATCGCGCCACGGATTTCCGCACGAACGAGTTCCGCGGGCTCCGCGGCGGCGAGCGCTTCGAGCCGGTCGAAGCGAATCCGATGCTCGGCTATCGTGGATGCTTCCGCTACACGCAGGAGCCGAAGGTCTTCGCGCTCGAGCTGGCGGCGATCGCGCGGGTGCGTGCGCGGTATCCGAACCTGCATCTCATGATTCCCTTCGTGCGTACCGGCAGCGAGCTCGCCGCGTGCCGCCGCCTGATCGACGCACAGGGACTCGGCAGCGACCGCGACCTGCAGCTCTGGATCATGGCCGAGGTGCCGTCCGTGGTCACGTGGCTGCCCGACTATGCGGCGATGGGCGTCACCGGCGTCTCCATCGGCTCGAACGACCTCACCCAGCTCGTGCTGGGCGTCGATCGCGACAGCGAGGTGCTGGCCCCGTTCTACGACGAGCGTGACAAGGCCGTGCTCGAGGTGATCCGGCAGATCATCCACGAGTGCCGCCGGCTCGGGATCACGTGCTCCATCTGCGGGCAGGCACCATCGACGCATCCGGAGATCGTGGAGCAACTGGTGCGCTGGGGCATCGACTCGATCTCCGTCAATCCCGACGCCGTCGATCGCACACGCAGGAGCATCGCGGCCGCGGAACAGCGTATCGTGCTGCGCGCGTCACTGGTACGTGATGCCCGCGCCGCCTCGAGCGTGGACAAGAGCCAACCATGAGCACCACCACTCGCGCACCAACCGACATCCGTCGTCGCGACCGGACGGAACTGGGCGGTCAGGCCAGCCTCGTCACGGAGCCGCGGATGGTCATCCGGCGTATCCTGCTGGCGTCCGGCGGCACGCCGGATACGAAGGATGTCGCGCTCACTGCATTCGAGCTGGCCCGGCGCCATGGCGCGGCCGTCGATGTCGTCACGGTCTTCCAGCCACGGGTGGCGTACCCGCGCCTGCCCGGGGACCACATATCGCCAGGCATCACGCCCTCGGACCGTCACGCGGCGGATGCGCAGATGGCCGCGGTGCGGCGGCAGGTGGAATCCGTCGGGGCCTCCATGGACGACTGCACGATCACACAGGAAGCAGGTCATATCGGCCGGAGCATCGCGGACAGGGCGGTGGCGGATGACGCCGGCCTCGTCGTGATGGGCAACGGCCGTCCGACGGCTGCCGACCGGCACCTGGGCGACCGGAGTGCCATTGCGATCGCCGCCTGCCTGGACCGGCCGCTCCTTGCCGTCGCTTCGCACTTCACCGGGCGTCCACGTCGCGTGATGTTCGCCGTGGGGCTCGACTCTGCGACGAACAGCGCGGGCACGTTCGCGACGCTGCTCTTTCCGGAGCCGGACGTTGCCTGTCTCGCGCACGTCGTGCCCGGCCCGTGCGCGATGGGAATAGCGACGGCGGACGCCATGCCCGACGCGACGAACAAGGAGATCATCCAGCTCGACGCGCTGCAGCAGGCGCTCACGGCCTGGCCACACGCGCGCGTGGAGACGCGCATGCTCACGGGCGATCCCGTGCAGTGCCTGCTCACGCTCGCGCGCGACGAGCACGTGGACCTCATCGTCGGCGGCCTGCACGGGACGACGTACAATGAGCGCCAGCTCATGCGCAACACCGCGCTCCACCTGCTCGCCGGCGCGGAATGCTCCGTCCTCCTCGTGCCGGTGCAGAGCGCCGCCACGGACATCCCTGCAGCATCCCTCCCGACTGGAGGCGCCACCGCATGAACGGCACGGAACAGCAGCAGCGCAGCGCGAGGACGGCGACGAACGACGACGACCGCTGGCCGCGCACCGCCGATCCACCGCAGTCGCGTCCCGGGCCGATCATCGTTGCCGTCGGCGCGTCAGCCGATCCCGCCTTGCTCGCGGCGGCCCGCATGCTCGCCCCGATGTCCGCGGGCGGCGTCCTCGTGGCCTCCGCCGTCGAGGCGCTTCCCACGTTCTCCACGGGCTTCGAGCCCACCATCCTGCCGCCCACGTTCGACAGTGATCGCGCGGACGATCGCGTGGCGGCAGTGAAGGCGCGCGTGCAGGAGGTGGCCGGCACGGACTCCGGCTGGAACAGTGCGGTCAGCTACGGGGAACCGTCCTACGTCATCAGTGACCTCGCGCGCGCGCGCCTCGCGCCGCTCATCGTGATGGGCATCGGCCGGCACCGCCCGCTCGAGCGACTGCTCGGCGGCGAGACCACGCTGCGCACCATCCGGCGCGCGACGTGCCCGGTGCTCGCGGTCGGGCCGCACTTCGACACGCCCCTCCGGCGCGTCGTCGTCGCCACGGACTTCAGTGCCTCCAGCATGAAGGCGGCCGAGTCCGTGCTTCCCTTCGTCGCCGCCGACGCCACGCTGCACCTCGTGCACGCGTGGGATCCGAACGCCCCCGCCGACGCGCGGCTCTCGCTCGTGGACCGGGCCTACCTGCTCGGGCTCCCGGACAAGTTCCGTCGGCTGCGCGCCATGCTGTCGCTCCCGAAGGGCGTCACCGTGCAGGAAGTGGTGCGCGAGGGCAAGCCGGGCGAACGCGTGCTGGACTACGCATCGACCATCTCCGCCGACCTCATCGTCGCCGGCCGGCACGGGATGAACGTCCTCACGCGGCTCCTCGTGGGCAGCGTGAGCACGACGATACTGCGCGCCGCCACGTGCTCGGTGCTGATCGCGCCGGAGCCCACGGTCGCCGACCGCGACCGTTTCGGCCGGATCTTCGAGGGCAGCCGCGAAAGCAGCTCGCCCGAGGAGTGGGCCGTGCAGCTGGATGCGTTCGCGCGCCGCAACCAGGGCCGGCGCACGACCGTCGAGGTGGACGACTATGTCCTCGGCGGGCACGTGATGGAGACGGGCTATGCGCTGCAGGGTGCCGCGTATGATCCGCACGATCACCGGATCGAGTTGATGTTCGGCGATCCGGGCATGCGGTCGCGCCATGTGACGCGTGCCATCGCAAACGCCGAATCCATCGTCATCACCTCCGATCACCATGGACGCGACACCGGACTCCGTGTCGTGCATTCACCCGGCCAGACCGTGTTGACCTTCCCTGCGGTCGCGGACTGACGGTGACGGGGTACGCCCTGCATCGGCCGGATATGACCGGTGCACGGCGGGTGTCAGGCGAACACGGATACCCCGCGGTCCGGCGCGCGGCCACTGTACGTCAGGCTCGCCCCGCGACGCACCACTCGCGCGTCGCCCAACCGTACAGAATGTGAGGGCACCATGCGTCGGCACACATCGCTTCTCGTCGCCGTGGCACTGCTCGGCAGCGCCGCGCCGGCCGCCTGGTCGCAGCGCCCGGACACCGCCATGATTGGCGCGTGGGGCGGCACCGCGCACATCACGGTGCCGTGGACGGCGCAGCGCGAGTTACCCGTCCGCGTCACGATCAGGGCCGATGGCAGCGTCGTGGGCAGCGTCGGCGATGCGCAACTCGTCAACGCGCGATTCTTCAGCGCACGAGGTCCCGTGTCGCGCGCGCTGCGTCTCGGTCACGAGTACGACATCAGGGGCACGCTGTCCGGGCCGCTGATTCTTTCCGAAGGCATCCGCCGGGAGAGCGTGTGCCTGTCCCTGGACTGGAAGGACCGGCGGTTCGCGGGCGAGTTGAAGACGAGCGGCACCGATGAGGGTTCGCCGGATCAGTTGGCGCTCGTTGCGAAAGGCATCGTACTCGAGCGCGTCGAAAGCGTGATTTCGCTTCGTCGGCCTTGAACGGCCTTCCCTGCGGTCGCGCCAACGTGGTCAGTGGTCCTCGACCCCTGCGCTGCTGCGCCCGCGGCGATCAGCCGATGCCGCTGTAGTACGCGTTCACCCACGACGCAAATAGCCGGTCGTAGATCGCGGCCTCCGGGGGCGCCAGCGCGACGTCGCCCTCCGCGATGATGGAGGGAGACCAGCCCGTCCCGGCGTGGCCGCGGAGCAGCGCCTTCAACGCGACCACGGCGGTTTCCGGGTGCATGCCCGCCAGTCGCATCGACGCGGCAAGAGCCACCGTAGCGGCATCCAGCAGCGCCATCGCCTCGGCCGACGGCCTGGCAACCGCCTGCTCGAACCGTCGTACCAGGCACAGGCCAGTATCCGCATCGGCGGAAGGAGTGTAGCCGCCCAGAGGGGGCGGACATGTCGCACAAGTGGTGGTGGTGTACACGCTTTCACCTCGAGCTAATGCGGGTGCGGCACGCGACCGTCCCGCGCAAGTGTCGTCCCTTGGCTGAACTCATACGATGCGAGCACGACCGGCGGCTCGCTGTCAGGCAAAGACCGGCACCGGTGCGCGGCTACGCGCTACCTGGCGAGCGATGCCGGCGACACGTGTGGCCTGAGCGCTCGTGCGAGCGCCCCATCGTGACCGTAGAGGTCGGGATAGAACAACGGCATCCCGGCGTCGTCGGTCATCACCGTGACATAGAGGATGTAGACCGGCACCGCCCGGTCGAGCGTCACGCGCAACATGCCACTGTCCTCGAGCATCGTCCGGTCGATGCGCGCACGATCCCATCCCGACTGGCCCTTCAACACGAACTCCGCCAGGCCCGCCGGATCGCTCGTGCGAATGCATCCATGGCTGAAGTCGCGCCGCGTGCGCTCGAACAGCGACTGCGCCGGCGTGCCGTGCAGGTACACGTTGAACTGGTTCGGGAACACGAACTTCACCGGGCCGAGTGCATTGCCCGGTCCCGGCCGCTGGCGGAGCCGAAGTGTGCCATCGGCCACACGCTGCAGGTTGGCGCTGGTCATGGGATACACGGTTGCCCCCACATCGCCACCGCGCACGATCTCGAAGCCCTGACGCTCGGCGTAGGCGGGATCGCGGCGCAGTCGGGGAATCTCCTCGTTGCGGGCGATGGACGGCGGCACGTCCCAGTATGGATGGAAGACGACGAAGCGCATCTCGCCCGTGAAGACCGGCGTGTGCCGGCGCCGGTAGGCGCTGCCGACGATGACGTCCATCCGGCGAACCGGCCGCTGGTCGTCCGCGGTCCGGTCGAAGGCGTACAGCCGGAAGGCGGGGATGTTGACGACGACGAACCGGGGCGACGTGATGTCGGGAAGCCAGCGCCACCGCTCCATCGCGAGCTCGATCTGCGTCACGCGTCGCGCGAGCGGCACGCGCAGTTGCGCGAGCGTCGCTGGCCCGAGGTTGCCGTCGGCGTCGAGACCATGTCGTCGCTGGAAACGCTTCACGCCGTTCGCGAGCACGCTGTCGAATCGGTTCGTGTCGGTTGGAGTACCGGCGGCCGGCGCGTCCGGCAGGTCGCCGAGCGCCACGAGAAGACGTCGCAGCCGCGCTGCCCCGGTCCATGCATCACCCGGGCGGACAGTCGCACGCGTACCAGGCAGGTCGCGCAGCGTGCTGTCCGCCGCGAGTGCCATGTATCGCGACAGCAGCACCTTGAGCGCCCGGAATCGCGCGAATGGCGGCTCGATCGAATCGATCGTCCGCTGCACGCTGGACGTCCGGCTCAGCGATGCGACCAATGGTGCGAAGTCGTGTCGCTCGTGCTGCGAGTCCAGGGCGAAGCCGAGCGCGCGCGGATCCACGCGACCGCGATGCGCGTGATCCACGAATCGCAACGCGGAGAGGGTCAGCCATGCGTCGGCGCGCAGCACCGTCGTGTCAGGCGTGGCGGACGTGGAGGAACGGACATCCGCCAGGCCGCGGGCAATCGACTCCGCATCATAGTCCGTGGCGCGCAACCCACGGGTCGCTGCGCCGCGAAGCTCCGTCATGAGCAGCCCACCCTGTTGGGTGAGCACACCATGGGAGAACCACAGCGGTACGGTGGCGCTGTCGGAGTAGAGGCGGAGCAGCGAGGGGCGGAAGCGCGGCAGGTCCCCGTGCGATGCGCCCTGCAGGGAACCCACCGCAATCTCGTGCCGCAGCCATCGCATCGGTGGCATCGCCGGCACGCCCTGCGCGCCCGCCGTGCTGACGGCGACGACGAGGAGGACGAGCTGAACGATCGTGGTGTGCGCCGATCGCACTTTCGTGTTCCGCATTAGACTCGCGGTGACGTGAACTGGCGTTGCCGCGGAGCAAACGCTCCACCTCGCGCATCCAACGTTCACCACGTCGTCCGGGCGCGTCTGTCAGGCAGGCGTGGACACCTTTACGCTTGCGCCTGTGCGGGGCAGGTCGTTTCATCGCGCGGCGCTTCGAGGGACTGCCGCGGCTGAAACACCTCGCGGCAGCGCACCACATCGCGCACGCGCTCTTCCGCCTCGCTCGGGATGCGCACGACGACGAGCTCCCCGGCGCGATAGTAGCGCGCGAGATCGGTCGCGTCGCGCTTGTCGTGCTTGCGTTGCACGC
>JBBRZK010000045.1:0-33667 GCA_038236775.1 Gemmatimonadales bacterium | reverse complement strand
CCATGAAGAACAGGAGCATCGCACTGGCCGCGGTTCTGTCGAGCGCCCTTGTCACGGGCGGCTGGCTCATGGAGCGCGGCTCGCGCGCGCCGGTGCGCGACCTGGCGTCGCGGGTGCACCTGTTCGAAGAGGTGCTCCAGCACGTGCGGCGCGACTACGTGGACACGCTATCGGACTCCACGCTGTACCGGCACGCGATCGACGGCGCGCTGCGCGAGCTGCACGATCCGCACACCGTGTTCCTCGATGCACGACGCCTCACCAGCCTCGACGAGTCCACGACTGGCCGATACGCCGGCGTCGGCATCCAGATCGACGTGCGCGACAGCGGCGTGACGGTCATCGGCACGCTGCCGGGCTCGCCGGCGGAGCAGGCGGGCATCGGCACCGGCGACCGCATCGTCACGATCGACGGCAAGCCTGTGCACGGCCTCACGTCGGGCGAACTCCTCTCGACGCTGCGCGGAACGGGCGGCACCACGGTTCATGTCGTCATCGAGCGCGCCGGCATCGCTGAGCGCCTGCCATTCGCCCTGGTTCGCCGCGTGATCGAGGTGAATCCGGCGCAGCACGCAATGATCCTGCGCGACGGCATCGGCTACGTCGCGCTCACGATCTTCAGCGAGGCAGCCGCCCCGGATCTCACGCACGCGATCGACTCGCTGCGGTCTGCCGGCGCGCGATCGCTCGTGCTCGACCTGCGTGGCGATCCGGGTGGCCTGCTCGCGCAGGGGGTCGACGTCGCCGACCTGTTCCTCGATGCGCGGCAGGGCATCGTGTCCACGCGCGGCCGCGTACCAGACGAGACGCAAGCCGTCAACGATCGGGCGCCGCAACGGTGGCCCGACATGCCGATGGTCGTGCTCACGGACAGCTCCACGGCGTCGGCGAGCGAGATCGTCGCGGGTGCCCTCCAGGATCACGACCGGGCGCTCGTCGTCGGCACGGCGACCTACGGGAAGGGGAGTGCGCAGCGCGTCTTTCGCGTCGATGGGGGCGCACTCAAGCTCACCACGGCCCTGTGGTATACGCCGAGCGGCCGCAGCATCGACCGGCCGCGGGTGCGATTGACCGATGACACGGAGGATGCGGCGCCGAAGCCCGACTCGGCGGCGCCTCGACCCGCCTTTCGGACCGACGCCGGCCGCACGGTGCTTGGCGGTGGTGGCATCGTTCCGGATGTGGAGGTTCCCAGGCGCGCTCCCAGCGCAGCCGACAAGGCGCTTCAGGTTGCCCTTGGCGCCAAGGCGCCCCGGTTCCGCGATGCCGTCGTCGAGTACGCGCTGGCCGCCAGTGCATCGCACGTCGTGCGCGATCCGGCGTTCACGATCACGCCGGAGATGCGCGATGTACTCTTCCGCCGCATGCAGTCAAGCGGCATCGACGTGAGTCGTGCCGTGTACGATTCGGCGGCGCCGCTGGTGAATCGCGCGCTGACGTCGCAGGTCATGCGGTACACGTTCGGACGGCAGGCCGAGTTCGCGCGCAGCGTTCATGAGGATCCCACTGTCGCGCGCGCCGAGGCGCTGCTCGCTGGCGTGCACACGCCCGCTGAACTCCTGGCCCGCGCGCCGCAGGCGCGTCGCTGACCCGCACACATGCGTACCCGCGCCGCAACGCCGAATGATGCCCACGCCATTCGACTGCTCATCGACGAGTACGTCGCCGACGGAACGCTGCTGCCGCGCACGGAGACGTACATCGCGCAGAATGCGCATCACTTCATCGTGGCGGAGGAAGGCGGCCGCCTGGTGGGATGCGTGCACCTCGACGAGTATGCGCCCAGCCTGGCCGAGGTCCGCTCGCTCGCCGTGGATCCCTCCATGCGGGGAAGTGGAGTCGGCCGAGCGCTCGTGCAGGCGACGGAACAGCTGGCGCGCCGTCGCGACTGTGCCACGCTGTTCGCCGTGAGCAACGACGAGGCGTTCTTCCAGCGCTTCGGCTTCGTGGCGCGCCACATACCCGAGCTCGACCGTGAGCGCAGCGAAGTGTCGCGGTACAAGGGCGTCTACGCGAAAGACCTGGCACTGGTGTAGTCCTTGCCTCCTCAGATAGCTCCATTCAACGCTGGAGCTGGCGAATGTCTGAGCGCAACAAGCCGCACAATGGCCGGGCCGTCGATGGACACTTCAAGGTCCGCAAGGCCGACGTGGACGACCTCGTGACCGATCCCGCGGGGACGGACTACCTCCGCGATGACGTGCGGCTGGGCGGTGCGGTGGAGGACGTCGGCCCCGATGCCGGCCGTCGCGGCGCGCACATCACCGAACTCGTTGAGGAGAATCGCGAGAACGTGAAGAAGGCCGTCACCCAGGAGTGATCGCGCTACTCAGTCGGTGAGCAGCGCCTTCGCGAGCTTCTTCGGCGCGACGAGACGGTACGAGTCGCGCAGAAGCTCGTCGAGGCCGGCCCAGTCGATTTCCGCATCGAGGTAGATGCCTACCCAACCGCTGGGGCCCACGTACGGCGGCACGAAGAAGCGGTCCGGCGCGTCGCGCACCATGAACTCCTGGTTGCCCGGCGCGGCCTTGCACCAGACCCCGTGACGTCCGCCCCCATGATGCGTCGAGGCAGACGCAAACATCGCGAACAGCTTGTTCTTCACGCGAAATGTCGGCTCCCCCCATGCCTCCACCTCGTGGGCTTCAGGCAGGGTCAGGCACAACTTGCGGAGGCGGAGGAGTGGGCGCGGCGCCATGGGGAATCGTCGCGCGTGCGCGACGGCGCCGCAAGGCGCCGTATCGCGTGTGGCGCTTACCGGATGACGATGCGGACGCCGGCCGGCGGCGTGAAGACGAACGCGCTCGCGTCCACTTTCGCATTCGGCCGGAACGAAGTGAGCCGGATGCGGCGCTGCACGCCGTTCGTCTCCGTTACCTCGAACTGCCGTATCGTCGCGTCGGCGTCGTCGATCCACACCGAGGCCGTCGTGAACGGTGCGCCCTCGCGCGACTTCGGCACCAGGGTGTAGCCATGCGTCGGTCGTCCGCCCACCGCGAGCGTGCCAATCGTCGTGACGGTGTAACGCGTCCTGGGCGCCGTGAGGAATTGCGCCGTGAGGTCCATCGTGCCGGTGCCGCCGGGGCCGAGGGCCGTGCGGATCACCTGGTCCGGCGCACTGCTCGGGAGGTAGAGCCACACGTACTTCCCATCGGCCACGATGCGGTCGTTCCCGGGCGCGGCGAACGTCACCGCCAGCTTGTCCGGCCGGTCCTGCTGGTACTCGCCGGTGGTGGTCATGGTGCGCCCGGTGAGCGAGTTGGTGATCGTCTGCTCGAAGGTGCCGCGCGCCGTCCGCACCTTCGCCCACGCTACCACGGCGCGATCGAGCAGGTCACCTTGCGCGACGTGACCACGCGTCGGCAGCGCATTACCGCTAAGGGCGGTGACGAACAGCGCGACGGCGGCGCCGAGTGACTTCAGTCCAGGTCGAGTCATGCCAGCTCCATGGCGTCGGTGCGCACAGCGCGCATCGCAGCAGGTTCTACCCGCGTGCGGCGGACGCGGTTCCGGGACCCGGCGTGATGGAGCGGCCGATGGCCTCGGCAATCGTGCGCGTCTCGCGCACGAGGCGCGCGAACTGCTCGGGATACAGCGACTGCCCGCCGTCCGACATCGCGCGATCCGGCTGCGGGTGCATCTCGACGAGCAATCCGTCGGCGCCGGCCGCGATGGCCGCGCGTCCCATCGGGATGACCTTGTTGCGCAGGCCGGTGCCATGGCTCGGGTCGGCCACGATGGGCAGGTGCGACAGCTTCTGCACGAGCGGAATGGCCGTGAGGTCGAAGAGGTTGCGCGTGGACGGATCGAAGCTGCGGATGCCGCGCTCGCAGAGGATGACCTGTCCGTTGCCCTCGGCGAGCAGGTACTCGGCGCTCAGCAGCAGGTCCACGATCGTCGCGGACATGCCGCGCTTCAGCAGCACTGGCTTGCCGAGGCGGCCGATGGTGCGCAGCAGCGAGTAGTTCTGCATGTTGCGCGCGCCGATCTGGATGCAGTCGGCCACTTCGGCCACGAGGTGCGCGCCTTCCTCGTCGAGCGCCTCGGTAACGATCGGCAGGCCGGTCTCGGCGCGGGCGAGGGCGAGCAGCTCGAGTCCCTTGCGGCCGAGTCCCTGGAAGGAGTACGGCGAGCTGCGCGGCTTGAACGCGCCGCCGCGGAGCGCGCTGGCGCCCGCGTCGCGCACCTGCTGCGCGGCGAGCACGATCTGGTGCTCGTTCTCCACCGAGCATGGGCCCGCGATGATGGGGATCTCCGTGCCGCCGAACACCACGCCCGGTGCGATGGTGACGAGCGTGTTCTCTGGCTTCCACTCGCGCGAGACCTGCTTGTACGGGCGCGACACGTGGATGACTTCCGCCACGCCGTCCAGCGACTCGAGGCGCGATCCATCCACGCGGCCGTCGTTGCCGACGAGGCCGACCGTGGTGCGCTGCGCGCCCGGCATCGGCCGGCCTTCGTAGCCCATCTCCCTGATCACTTCCACGACCCGCGCCACCTGCGCGTCGGTCGCGTCGTTCGACATGACGACCAGCATCAGCCTTCCTCGATCTGAAACACGGCCCCGTCGGACGCGAGCGTCACGGGTCCAGCGTAGTGTGCCGCCACCGCCGCACGGATGTCCATGCGTTCGACGGGCGGATAGAAATGCGTGAGCACCAGGTGCTGCGGCAGCGCGGCGGCCGCGAGCGCACCGCACTGCTCGGGGGTGAGATGCTCCGCGATGGCCAGCTCCGCGGGCAGTGAACATTCGCACAGCAACACATCGGCGCCCCGCGCCCACTCGCCGAACATCGGATCGTAGCCCGTGTCGCCGGTATAGACGATGCGGCGCCCGCCGCGCGTGACGGAATATGCCACACTTTCCGCCGTGTGGGGGACTTTCGTCGCCGCGAGCACGACGCCGTCGCCAAGATCCATCGTCGCGCCGGGCGCGATCTCCGTCACGGTGAGCGGAAAGCCGGGCTCTCGCAGCCACTCCCCGTATGCGTCTGCCAACCGACCCAGCAGCGCCACGGTACCCGCCGGACCAATCACCGCGAGTGGCGCCGAGCGGCCCGGCCGGTCCGCATACTTCCACGCGAACACCAGCGTGGCGAAGTCCGCGATGTGGTCGAGGTGGAAGTGCGTGAAGGCCACGTGCGTGATCTCCCGCCACGCGATGCCGTCCGCGGCGAGCCGGTGCGCCACGCCGCTGCCACAGTCCATCAGCAGCCGCACGGCGCCCGCTTCCACGAGGTGCCCCGCGCACACCCGGTCGGGCGGCAGCGAGATGGTGCCGGTGCCGAGCGTGACGAGGCGCATCAGGATCGAGCCGGCGGGCGCCGGACCGGCAGCACGCGCAGCATCACGGGACGGCGGCTTCCTCCTCCGCCACCGTCACGCCGTCTTCCGCGGCAGTTCGGCTGCTCTCGGTGGACGGGCCGCGCATCCGTACGCTCACGAGCGACGACACGCCGGGCTCCTGCATCGTCACGCCGTAGACGGCGTCGCCGGCCTCGGTGGTCGTGCGGGGATTGTGCGTGATGACGATGAACTGCGTCCGGTTCTTGAACTGGTTCAGCATCTTCACGAACCGGCCGACGTTGGCGTCGTCGAGCGGCGCATCCACCTCGTCGAGCAGGCAGAAGGGGCTCGGCTTGGTGAGGAAGATGCCGAAGAGCAGCGAGAGCGCCACGAGCGCGCGCTCGCCGCTCGACAGCAGGTGGATCCGCTGCGTCTTCTTGCCCCGGGGCGACGCGTGGATCTCGATGTCGCAGTCGAGCGGCGCGTCGCGGTTCTCGAGGCGCAGGTCGCACTCGCCGCCGCCGAACAGGGACATGAAGATCTCGCGGAAGTTCACGCGCACCTGCTCGAACGTCGCCATGAACAGTTCGCGCGCCGTGGCGTCGATCTCCTTGATCGCCTGGAGGAGCGAGGCGCGCGCATCGAACAGGTCCGTGCGCTGCGCGACGAGGAAGTCGTGCCGCTTCACCGTCTCGTCGTGCTCCTCGATGGCCAGCACGTTCACGGGGCCGAGCTGGTCGAGCTGCCTGCGCAGGTCCTCGGCTTCCGCCTTCAGCGCCTCGTCGTCGAGGTCCACCGGCGGCACCTCGGCGATCATCTCGTCGAGCGGGCGCTTCCACTCGGTCTCGAGCCGCTCGCGGATCGCCAGCCGGCGCCCCGACAGCTCGGTGAACCGCAGCTCGGCGTGATGGAGCTCGTCGCTCACGGCACTCGAGCGCCGCCGCACGTCGTTGAGCGCGGTCTCGCTCGTCGCGAGGAATTCATCGGCCTGCCGCACGGCGGCTTCCGAGTCGGACAGCCTCGCCTCGCCATCCGAGAGCGTCGCCTCACGCGTCTCGAGGTCCAGCGTCCACACCGCCATCTGCTCGGCGAGCGCGCTGTCGGACTGCGAGAGCTCGCTCAGCTCGATGCGCAGCTGCGCCAGCCGCTGCGTGGCCGTCGCGACTTCCTGCGACAGCCGGCGCTCGCGATCCACCGCCATCTGCACGCGCGCGCGTGCCTGCGCCTGCTCCACCTGCCACTTCGTGCGCAGCTCGCGCGCTTCTTCCTGGCCGCGCTCTGCATCCGCCGCTCGTACCCGCGCCTCGTTGATCACCTGCTCATGCGCGGTGGCCTCCGTCGCGAGCGCCGCCGCATCGGCATCGAGCGCATTGCCGCGCTCGCCAAGCTCCAGGCGGCGCGCCTCGAGTCGGTCGGACAGCGCGGCGGCGTCCTGTGTCTCCTTCGTTGCCCGCGCGACGCGCCGGACCAATTCTGCATGCGTCTCCGCCGCGGTGCGTGCCTGCTGCTGCGCGAGTGCGTTCGCCTCCGCGGCTTCGAGCACGAGTCGCTCGCTGCGGGCGAGCGCCTCGCGCATCTCGTCCGCCGTGCGCGATGCCTGCTGTCGCGACTGCTCGAGCTTCGCGAGATCGGTGCGCAGCTGCGCGAGCTCGGCGCGGCGGCGCAGCGGGCCGGGGCCCGCCGTGGTGCCGGGGAGCCAGACCGCACCGCGTGCGTCCACGAAAGCGCTGCCGTCGTCGACGGCGTGCACGTGGCCAAGCAGGTTGCGCACCCAGGCGCGCGCGGGGGCGGCAGCGTTCACGAGGTGCGCGAGCGCGTCGGGCAGCGGTTCACCCGCCGCCTCTTCCGTCATCGCGTCGGCGGGCAGGAGGAGCAAGGGCCCCGGGTTCGCGGTGGCGTGCCACGCGCGCACCGCGTCTGCGGCGGCCGAATCCCGCACCAGCACCGCATGCACGGAGTTGCCGAGGAACTTCTCGACGAGCAGCGCAGACCCTTCGTCCGCGCCGATGAAGTCGGACAGTGGGCCAAGGATCGCGCCGTCGCCGAACCTCTCGCGCGCCTTGAGCAGGCTGGAGGCGGCCGGGGCGAGGCCCACGCGATCGCGCTCGAGCTGTTCCAGCGCATTCACTCGCCCCTGCAGCGCGGTGAGGGCCTCGTCGGCGCGGAAGAGCTCCGCGCGGGCGAGGGATTCCATCTCGCGCGCCTCACGGTCCATCACGCGCGCTGACTCCAGTGCCGCTGCCGCGTCGGCCGACGTCGCCTGCGCTGTGTCCACGTCCGCCTGCGACTCTTCCTGCTCGCGCAGCGCCAGCGCGAGTACGTCCTCGAGGTGCGCACGCTCGAGCGCCAGCGCCTCGATGCGCTGCGTCACCTCGTCCAGCTCGCGCAGGGCGCGCTCGCGCTCGTGCTCCAGCCGCCGCGCACGGTCCTGCGTCTCGCGCAGGCGACGCTCCGCGTGCTCCACCGCGGCGCGCGCCTCGGCGACCATGCGTCGCACCTCGTTCTCCGCGTCCTGGTGCTGGGCGAGCTCCGCCTCCGCCTGCTTCAGCGCTTCCTCGACGCGTCCGCGCTCCACGGTGGTGGTCTGCTGCTCCGTGGCGATGAGTGTGCCGGTCTGCTCGCCGGCGGTGGCCTCCGCCTCGGCGCGCTGGCGACGCGTGGTGGCGTTGCGCTGGCGCTCCTGGGCCACCGCCATCTCGCCGCGGATGCGCTGCACCTGCTCGCGCTGGGCATTCACGAGGCGCGAGAGCTCGTTGCGCTGCGCTTCCGCCGCGGCCCGGTTGCCATGAGCGAGCTCGCGGGCGCGCTCGGCATCCACCATCGCGGCTTCCGCCGCGGGCAACAGCTCGCGCAGTGCTGCCACGCGCAGTTCGAGTTGCGCGAGCTCCTCGCGCCACGCTTCCATGGAGCGCGCGGCCAGCGACAGCTCGACGGTGAACCGCCGTACCATGATCTCGCCGTGGCGCTCTGCGCGGCGGCGCTGGCGCGAGAGGCTTCGCACCTGGCTCGACACCTCGTTGATCAGGTCGTCGAGGCGCTGGAGATCGCCGGTCGTTTCCTCGAGCCGGCGTTCCGTGGTGCGGCGCCGATCGCGGTAGAGGCCCACGCCCGCCGCTTCCTCGAACAGCTCGCGCCGCTCGTCCGGCCGGTCGGAGAGCAGGGCATCGATCATCTTGCTCTCGATCACCACGCCCGTGCCCGCGCCGAGGCCCGTGCCGCGCAGCATGTCGGAGATGTCGCGCAGCCGGCAAGGTGCGCGGTTCAGGAAGTAGTCACTGTCGCCGGACCGCGAGAGACGCCGCGTGATGACCACTTCCTTGAACGGCACCGGCAGGATGCCTTCGTCATTCGAGAAGTGCAGCGAGACTTCCGCGACGTTCACGGCGCGCCGCGCGGACGAGCCCTGGAAGATGACTTCATCCATCTTCGCGCCGCGCATCAGCCGCGCGCGCTGCTCGCCGAGCACCCAGCGCACGGCGTCGCTCACGTTGGACTTTCCGCAGCCGTTGGGACCGACGATGGCCGTCACGCCGGGCTCGAACACGAGCTGCGTGGCGTCCGCAAAGGACTTGAAGCCGTGCAGCTCCAGCTTGGTCAACCGCACTAGAACACTCTCCCGATTCGATAGACGAGCGATGGCGTCACGCCGGCCTCCCGCACCGTGGGTACGGCGAGGGCGGCCTGCTGCGTGCTCTCGTAGGCGCCGAAGTACAGGTTCACCGCGCCGCTGGCCTGGCGTAGCGCATAGACCGGCTGTCCGCGCGCGGCAAAGCGCGCGAGGCGCGCCGGCACATCGGCCGACGGAACGTCGGCCTGCACGAGGAAGGCGAACGGCATGGACGACACGACCCCGAGGCCGGGACCGAGTGTCTTGTGATTGCGCAGCTGCACGAGCAGCGACTCGGCGCCGGCACGCGACGGGTATGCGCCGGCCACGAGCAGGAACTCGCGGCTGGGATACACCTGGCCGTACGTGCCGGCGGGCACCGTCTCGAACCGGATGCGCAGGTCCATGATGGCGCCCGACTTGGTATTCGTGCGCTCCAGCTGCACGGCCCACGCGGACGCGCGCGCGGAGTCGACCGCGTTGTCCGCGCTCAGCAGCGGGAAGGAATCGGCTGCCGCGGTCGAGTCACCCACGCGCGCGAGGCTGTCGCGGCGCACGCTGTCCGCGCGCGCGCGCAGCACCGCGCTGTCGCTCGCCAGCGCGCCGGCGAGCGGCGACGCTTCCGGCCGCGCGCCCACACGCACCGGGCGGTCGGAGGCGAAGGGACGGTAGGCGAACCAGGCAGCGACCGCGACCGCGACGAGCGTGATCGCGACGCCCGCGATGCCGGCGAGGTATCGGCGGCTGCGCGGTTTCTCGCGCGCGGCCTCGACGATCGCGAGCGGCGCCGCACCGGCGATGGACGTCGGGCCACTGCGCCTGGGACGCAGCCATGCGATGGTCTGCGCCACGGGGATATCCGCGGGCACGACGTCGCCCACGATGACCGCGCCGTCGGTCGAGTACACCAGGTCCGCCAGCTGCGCGGCATCGGCCGGCGCCACGACGATGAGCAGCGCCCCGACTTCGCGAAAGCCCGCGGCGAGGCGGCGCCAGCGCGGGTTCGCGCAGATGTCCTCGTAGTCGATCGGGGTGGATCCACTGGGGATGATGTACAGCTCGCCCGCATCGGCCACCGGATACGCGACCTTGTTCAGCGAGACACCGAACTGGAAGCTGTCCACGATGCCATGCGGGTCGTCCGTGACCACGAGCGACTGAAGCGGCGGGGCCTCGCCGAACAGGTCGGCGACGGCCACGCGACGATGCGCGGCCTGGAGCCGCGCGATGCCGAGGGCGACTTCGGACGCTGCGACCGGATCGCTGCCGACGACCACCAGCGCATGATGGCCATCGAGCGTGGCGCCGAGCTCGCGCCCGCGCTCGGTCCAGTCGAGCGGCGGCGTCACGGCCCACCCTCGTAGACCCAGAACGACTGGTGCGAATCGCGCCCCACCCGCTCAGCGTCCTCGCGCGTGGGATACGGGCCGAGCACCACGCGGTAGATCGTCGCGCCGTCGCGGACGGAGGTGACGACGCGCGCCGCATCATTGCCCACCTTGATCTGCGCCGCGAGGTCGCGCGCCTTGTCGGCCACGAGCAGGGCCGCGAACGAGACGGTGAAGCCGCTGGCGCGTCGCACCACCGTGTCGCGAGGCGGCGGTGCCGGCGCGGCGACGGAATCCGTGTGCGGCGGTGCGGCGCTGTCGGCAGGCGGCTTCGTGCTGTCCACCGGTGGGCCGAAGCTCACCGGCGCGTCGAGTCGCGCGTCCCGCGGGCGGAAGCCCGTCCAGCGGAACGCATACCAGAAGTCGGCGGCGCCGGCGCGCACGCGCACAGTGGGCTTGAGCGTCTCGCCATCCACGACGACCACGTCCGCGCCCTGCGCGACCGCGATGCCGCCGTCAGGCGCGACGAAGGGCAGGTCTTCACGCCAGCTGGTCGCGACGGCACCCACCACGCGATTGGTGCCGAGCGCGATGACGAGCGCGCTGTCGGTGCCCTCGGGCCGAGCCAGCAGGTAGCGGCCCAGCGCATCCACGCGCAGGTCCTCCGCGTGGCGGCCGATGGCGATGTGGTCGCTGATCGTTTCGTGATAGCGGTCCACGACCTCCACCGTCGTCCCGTTCTTCGTCACCACGAAGACGCGGTCGCCGCTCGGCGTGGCCGCGAGCAACTGGATGTCGTCGTCGAAGTGGATGGTCGCGGCGCGCTGCATCGTGCGCGTGCGCACGCCCGTGAGGTCGCTGCCGCTGCCGAGATACAGGCGGTCGCCCACCTGCGTGCGCAGGGTGCGGTTCACCGTGCCAAGCGACACCGAGTCCACGATGCGCGACGCCGGCGGACGCACGCGCCACACGACGCTGCGCTCGGCCCGCTGCGCGAGCACCAGCACCGATCCGTCCGGCTGCGGAAATACGGCGCGGGCGGGCAGCTTGGGGTGCCACTTCCAGGGACCGTTCGGGCCGTAGCGCTCCACCGCACCGTCGGTGGCGATGCCGTAGATGTTCGCCCCGTCCCACGACGCCAGGCCGCTGAGGCGTGCCTTCGTGACCGTGCTGGCCACACCCTGGCGGAAGTCGATGCGCGCCGGCGCGCCCTTCGCATCCACGAAGGCGATGCTGCCCGCGTCGTCGTCGAAGGCCAGCACGCGCGCAGGTGCCGGTGAGGAGGCGGCGCTCCAGAGCACGGTGTCGAGTCGCGGGTAGGCGTACACGCGCGCGTCACCGCCGGCGCGCGGCACCCGGAGCACGAGGTGGTCCGGCCCGCGCGGCGACGCGACGGATGCCGTCGCACGAAGCGTGGGCGTGTCCGCCCGCTCGCCGCGCCCGCAACCGGCAAGCGCAAGCGTGAGCATGAGCACCGTCGAACGCAGTCTCACGTGAGCTTCCTCCGCCGAGGAGGTGGGTCGATGCTCCGGGGGGACGTCAGCGCGCCGCGCCCGTCGCCTGCGCGACGATCGGCACGACCTGCGCGTCGGCCCACAGCCGCTCGATCTGGTAGAAGTTCCTGAGGGTCGGATGGAAGACGTGCACGACGAAGTCGACGTAGTCCAGCAGCACCCAGCGGCCCTGCGACAGGCCCTCGGAATGGTTCGCCATCTGGCCTGTCTCCTTCTTCAGGTCCTCCAGCACCGAGTTGCCCAGCGAACGCACATGGGTGTCGGACGTACCGCTCGCGATGAGGAAGTAGTCGGTCATGTCCGACACGCCCTTCAGGTCGAGCAGCACGACGTCGTTGGCCTTGTGCTCCAGCAGGATCGCCGCGGCGCGCTGCGCCAGCTCATCGACGTGGATCTTCGGTTTTGGTGCGGAGGAAACGGGCATTCGATTCGCGCTCATGGCGTTGTCCTGCGAAAGACTCGTACGTGGTGCCGTACGAGGAATGGCACACGGGCCACTGGGAACCAAGACCCGAGCCCACACGGCGCGCACGCACGGCGCTGGTGCGCCATGCGGTCAGGCCGGCGGATGCCGCTGGAGGGGTCTCCTGCACCCAGCGGTATCCAGCTGCATCCTCGACGAACCGGGACGCGCGAGGACGACCTGCCTCGCGTCGTCCTCGCCTACTGCTTGATGACCCAGACGCGAATTTCGGGCTTGACGTCAGCGTGGAGCTTGATCGGCACCCGATAGACGCCGAGCGCCTTGATCGGGTCGTGCAAGTCGATGAGGCGCTTCTCGATCGTGAACCCCTGCGCGGCCAGCTGCTCCGCGATGTCGGCGGACGTCACCGACCCGAAGAGCTTGCCTTCCTCGCCCACGCGCGCGGAGAAGGTGAGCTGCACTTCCTCCAGCTTCTTGGCCAGTTCCGACGCGCTGCCACGGCGGTCGTTCTCCGCCGCCTCGAGCCGCGAGCGCTCGGCGTTGATGCGCTTCAGGTTGCCCGGCGTCGCCTCGAAGGCGAAGCCGCGGGGGAGGAGGAAGTTGCGGGCGTAGCCGTTCTTGACCGTGACGACGTCCCCGGGATGTCCGAGGTTCTCGACCGTCTGCCGAAGAATGATTTCCATGTTAGAACCCTCTAGTTACGTGGTAGGGCGCGCACGGCGGCGCCAGTCGGCCCAGGTATCGCCCAGGCCAAGTCCGAAGGCAGCAAGCGCCAGGAGCATGAACCCGAGCACGGCGACCGCGTTGAGCACCGGCCACCACAACATGGCGAACCCCACGAACAGCGTGACGGCGAGCGCTCCCGGCGCAAGGAACCAGGAGAGCACGCCGAATCCGCGGATCGCGTAGAGCGCGCCGAAGAAGACGAGCAGGTTGCGACCCGCACCGCCGAGGAAGGCGAGCGCCGGCACGAACACGATCGCAAGGCCGGCAATCAACCCCCAGACGAGCTGGTCGTTGAAGCGAAAGTCCTTCAGGTGCCCCAACGGCGCGCCGAGGCGCGTACGAGAGAGGCGGTGAAACGTCGCCCACGCAAGCGCGAGGGCCCCCAGCGACTCGAGGAGCAGCAGGGAAGGGAACAGGCCCACCCCCGTCTGCGCCATGAGCGTCAACTGTCGATCGAACTCCTCGGGCAGCGATCCCACCTGCGGCATCGCCTTCACGACCTCCGGGTGCTCGGTCATGAACGCCCGCAGCATGGCCAACGACTCCGTGTTCCGCCGGGCGAACTCCGCCGTCACCGCCTGCTGTGCCCGGGAGGGGGTCAGCGGGCCCCGCGCGCTCATCACCAGCACGATCACGAGGGCGAGCGAGAGCGTCGCCATCGCCCGCGGGAAGAACGGACGGTGGAGGCCGAACAGGCACACCAGTCCGAATGCTCCCGCGAGCAGCAGGCTCCATCCCCGCACGAGGTTGTAGAACGACCCCGGCACGGCGGGCTGTGCAAGCGCCCAACCCGCGAGCGCCACCCAGATCACCGCCAGGGCAAAACGTCCCCCCGCCCACCATCCCACCAGGCAGCACGCCGCGAGCGCCGGAAGGAGGAGCAACAGCGTCTCCTCCACCGGCAGCAATGCCCGCAGCGGCGGCATCCAGGGGATGAACAGGAACGCCGCGAGCGCGAGGAGGAGCTTTCCCCATCCGCGCTCGGACGGCGCCGGAGGCGCGGGGTCCTGCATGTTATCCCTGCAGACCCCGCGTGTACGGCAACAGCGCCAGGAAGCGGGCGCGCTTGACGGCGGTGCTCAGCTGACGCTGGTGCCGGGCACACACGCCGCTGAGTCGGCTGGGCAGGATCTTTCCGTGGTCGGTGATGAACCGGCCGAGCGTGCGCTCGTCCTTGTAGTCCACGAACCGGACGCGGGTCTCGCAGAACGGGCAAGCCTTCGATGGGCGTCGCATGGTCTACTCCTCGTCCTCGTCGTCGTCGTCGCCGCGCTTCTTCGCGAGGGCGAGCTCCTCTTCGGTCATCGGCGGGGCGCCGACTTCATTCTCGAAGATGGTGAGCAAGTGGCGGATGACACCGTCATCGAGCTTGAGCGCGCGCTCATACTCGGGAATGCCGGCGGTGTCGGCCTCGAAACGCGCGATGACGTAGTAGCCATTCTCGCGGGAACCGATCGGGTACGCGAGCTGGCGGCGTCCCCAGTGGTCGAGCTTCATCTCCCCGGACGTGCCGAGGAGTGAGTGGAAGCGGTCAAGCTTCTCGGTGACGGCACTGTCTTCGAGCGTGGAGTCGAAGACATAGACCGCCTCGTATGGACGTGGCATGTCCTGGCAATCCTCCCTTTGGACGGAAATCCAGCCCCCCGCTGGTTTGCCGAAGCGGGAGGAGGGGAATTTTTCCGGGGCCCGCAGTGGCGCGAGCCGGACCGGTCGTGCAAGCCGTTGAAGTTAGTCGGGGACAGGGCACAGGTGAAGGGGACGACAGCGAACGGCGCGGATGCTCCAGCTTCTGCCGCGCCGCGCCGATACTGGGAGCCATCTCCGCCCCCCGCCATGACCACTCCCGAGCCAGGTCCAGCCCTCAGTCGCGATGGCCCGCCGGCGGACGCCACGTCCGCCGTGTACCTCACCGACGCCGACGGCCGCATCACCGGTTGGAGCCCCGGCGCCGCGGGCGTCACCGGCTACACGGCCGCCGAGGTGGTGGGGCAGCACCTCTCGGTGCTCTACCCCGGGGACGTCCAGGCCGACGGCCATCCCGACGCCGACCTCGCCTACGCCACCCGCGCCGGCCGCTTCGAGGGCGAGACCTGGCTCCTTCGTCGGGGCGGCGCGCGCATCCGCGTGGATACCGTGTTCACCCCGCTCCGGAGCGAACTCGGCACCGTCTCCGGCTTCGCCTGCCATGCGCACGACCTCACTGCGCGCACCGCCGCAGAGGGCCGCCGCCGCGCACGTGCCGAGCAGCTTGCCGCCCTCGCGGTCACGCGCGAGGACGTGGCGGGCTACGGGCCCGACCTCGCCACCCTGCTCGCGCGCATCGCCCTGCGAGCGCGCGAGCTCACCGGCGCCGACGCCGCCATCATCGAGCTCCGCGACGGCGTAGGCGACCGCGCGCGCGCGCACGACGGCGCGCCCCTGTTCGACATCGAGCTCGGGGCCGTCCTTTTTCCGCACGGCGAGCCGCTGCCAACCCATCGCCTGCACTGCCTCGCCTACGACGCACGCCACGAGTCCCCCGCCATCCTCGGCGACGTCTGCGACCGCCTGGGCGTCGGCTCCGTGCGCGCGATTCCCATCCTGCACGACCAGGTCACCATCGGCTGGCTCGCCGTGCTCGCGCGCTCGCCGCATGCGTTCGACGAGCAGCACGCCAACACCATCGAGCTGATGTCCACGCTGCTCGGCGCACCCGTCGCGCAGGCACAGGCGGCGGAAGCCCGTCGCTCGCTGCTGGCGGAACGCAGCCGCGCCCAGGCGGCGCAGCGCGAGAGCGAGGCCCGCTTCCGCGCCGCGATGGATGCGTCGCTCGACGCCCTCTTCATCGTCGCCGCCGTGCGCGACGCGGCGGGCGGCCTCGTGGACTTCCGGCTGCTGGACGCCAACCGCCGCGCCGAGGAGCTCTGCGGGCTCGCGCACGGGAGTGCCGCCGGCGAGCGGCTCCGCCTCCTCCCCGCCGTGGCGGGTCAGCTCGCGCCCATCGAGACCTTGGCGACGGTGGTGGAATCGCGCACCGCCCTGGAACAGGAGCGGGCGACCACTGACGCCGCGGGCGGCGTGCGCTGGATCCACGAGCAGATCGTCCCGCTCGACGACGGCGTCACCATCACGGTGCGCGACGTCACGGCACGCGTGGAGGCGGACGCCGAAGTGCGCCGCGCACGCGAGACCGCGGAGGCGGCCAATCGCGCCAAGACCGACTTCGTCGCGCGCATGAGCCATGAACTGAGGACGCCGCTCAACTCCGTGATCGGCTTCTCGCGCATCCTGCTGCGCAACAAGCGCCACGCGCTCGACGAGACCGAGCTCGCCTACCTCTCGCGCATCAACATCGCCGGCACGCACCTGCTCGGCCTCATCAACGACGTGCTCGACATCGCGAAGATCGAGGCGGGCCGCATGACCCTCGAGACCGTCGCGGTGGATGTGGTGGGCGTGGCGCGCAGCGTAATCACGCAGCTCGATGCGCAGGCCCAGGCGGGCGGCATCACGCTCGGCCTCGACGCCCCCGGCCATCCCGTCGTCGTCGCGGCCGACGCGGGCAAGCTGCACCAGGTGCTGCTCAACATCGTCGGCAATGCGCTCAAGTTCACGCCGTCCGGCAGCGTGACCGTCCGCATCATCGACACGCTCGACGGGCACGGCGCGCCGGTGCGCCGCATCGAGGTGGCGGATTCGGGCGTCGGCATTCCACCCGACCGGCTCGGCGCGGTGTTCGATGCATTCGAGCAGGCGGAATCGTCGACCTCGCGCCGGTACGGCGGCACCGGCCTCGGCCTCTCGATCTCGCGCGCGCTGAGCGAGGCGATGGGCTTCCGCCTGGAAGTGGAGAGCCAGCTCGGCGTGGGATCGACCTTCCGCGTGGAACTGTCGCGGCCCGCGCCGGTCACCGGCTACCGGGAGCTGGTTCCGACGCAGTAGCTTGCGCTCACGATGCCGACTGACCGACCCGCGTGGTAACCGGGCACCTCGCCGTAGCGTATGCGGCCCGCGCCCGCTGGCAGCGCGCGTCGCTCGTGGCGCTGCTCGTGGCCACCGCGCTGCCCGACCTCGCGGATTTCGTGCTCCCGCAGGGCGACCGCTGCCGCGCGGCGTGCGTGATGTACACGCACGCATTTCCTGCCGTCCTCGTCCTGGCGGCGGCGATGGCGGCGCTGTCGTGGGGCATCTGGCACCGGCGCATCACCGCGCTCCTCGCCGGCGCGCTGGTGGTGGTGCACGTGCTCTGCGATTTCTTCACGGGGTTCAAGCCGTTCTGGGCCGGCGGCCAGCCGACGGGGCTCGATCTTTACCGGTTCGCATACGCGGACTTCGGTGTCGAGTGCGCGCTCATGACGGCGGGCTGGCTGCTGCTGCGCCGCTCGCCGAACGCGCCGCGCTGGGCGGTGCACCCACTCACGCTCGTGATGCTCTGGGTGCTGCAGGGCATCTTCGACTTCTGGTTGCGCACGCGCGGCTGATGTGCGCGCGGCGCTGTCACGCGTGAAGCAGCACGTGATCCGGCGCGCCTGCACATGACAAGAGTGTTCCGGCTCCTGCGCGCCCCGTCACAGGCCAGCGGGTACTTGCCCACTCTTGCCTTGACATGATGCAATCAGGCGCCTTGGGGGATGCCATGATGTCACTGGGAGACCGCGCACGAGCAATCGAACGCATCAACGTGATTCGGGACGAACTGAGGCGGTGTCTCACGTTCGTGCGACGCGACATACCGAGTCCCGTGTTCGAGGCGATGCTCGACAACATGGCCGCCACGCAGTACGCCGGCGAGCAGCACAGCAGCCTGGGGCCCGGGTAGGCCGAGTGCGCCGATCGGGGCAATGCCTCGTCACGCGGCGCGCCTGCAGTGTCCGACATGGCCGGATGTGGGAGAAGCAGGTCCTTCGTTTCACTCAGGACGACAAGACCGTCGCGTTTCTTCGTCAGACGTTGAAGCGGAACAACAGCACGTCGCCGTCCTTCACGACGTACTCCTTGCCTTCCTGGCGCATGAGGCCCTTGTCCTTCACGCCCTTCCAGCCGCTCTGGCCGATGAAGTCGTCGTAGCCCGCGGTCTCCGCCTTGATGAAGCCGCGCTCGAAGTCGGAGTGAATCACGCCCGCGGCCTGCGGCGCGGTGTCGCCGCGATGAATGGTCCACGCGCGCACTTCCTGCTCGCCGGCGGTGAAATACGTCTGCAGGCCGAGCAGGTGGAAGCCGCCCTTGATGAGCCGGTCGAGCCCCGCGCTCTCGAGCCCCAGCGTGGCGAGGAATTCCTGTCGGTCTTCCGGCGGCAGCTCGGCGAGCTCGCTCTCGATCTTCGCGGAGAAGGGGACGATCTCCGCCAGCTCGCCGCTCTTCGCGATGGATGCGCGCAGCGCCTTCAGGTGCGGGCCTTCGTCGCCGGACAGCTCGGCATCGGTGACGTTGGCGGCGTACAGCACCGGCTTCGCCGTGAGCAGGGACAGTGGCTTGAGGAGCGCGAGCTGGTCCGCGTTTAGCCTCGCCTCCCACAGTCCGCGGCCTTCCTTCAGGAACTCGTACGCCTTCTCGAGCGTCGGCAGTTCGGCGAGTGCTTCCTTGTCGCCGGTCTTCGCGGAGCGCTTCACGCGGTCGAGCCGCTTCTCCACCGTCGAGAGGTCGGCGAGCGCGAGCTCGAACTCGATCACCTCGCGGTCGCGCACGGGATCCACGGAGCCCATCACGTGCAGGATGTCGTCGTCGTCGAAGCAGCGCACGACGTGCACGATGGCGTCCGTCTCGCGGATGTTCGCGAGGAACTGGTTGCCCAGTCCCTCACCCTTGCTCGCGCCGGCGACGAGGCCGGCGATGTCCACGAACTCCACCGCGGCGGGCACGGTGCGCTGCGGCTCGACCACGCGCGCGAGCTCGGCGAGCCGCGCGTCGGGCACGTTCACGCGGCCGATGTTGGGGTCCTTCGTGGCGAACGGGTAGTTCGCTGCGAGGACGCCGGCGCTGGTGAGGGCGTTGAACAGCGTCGATTTGCCGACGTTGGGAAGACCGACGATGCCGAGTCTGAGCATGGAAATGCTTCGGGGGATGGTGCGGTGGTGCGGGGGCGCCGACGATCGGCGCCAAGGTCGGGCGTGCGAGACTTCCGGAAGATAATCGCCTGGCAGAAGGCCCACGCGCTCGCGGTGTCGCTCACGGGCGTCGTGGAGCCCTCACGTTTTCGCGTCAGGCCGGGACTGCGGTCACAACTCCTGCGTTCCGCCGATGCGGTTGGGGCGTTGATCGCGGAGGGCGCGGGAAAGTCGACGGAGGCGGAGTTCGGGCGCTACCTCGACATGGCCATGGCGACAGCGCGTGAAGCCGAGAATCACTTGCTGGTCGCTCGGGACATCGGGTGTCTCGATGCTCCAGTAGCGAATCGTGTGCTGGATGACCTCGACGAAGTGAAGCGCATGCTCTACGGCTACACGCATGCCGTGCGGCCGCAACGCGATCGACGAGGATGAGAAGCCTCCAGCCGTTCAGGGGTCAGCTACAGCTACAGCCCTCAGTGTCATGGCGTCCATGGTCCTCGGACCGGTTACGCCACACCGCTGAAAGCTGCGGCTGCGGCTGCCCCCTGAACGCCTGTCAGCTGAAGGCTGATCCGAATACGCGCGCCGAGTGCCGGCTCAGGCCCCCTTTGCCCTCGACTGTACGTCGAGCGCGCTTTTCACGCCTTCCCGCACGAACGCCTCGATCGCCTCCGCCATCACGGGAAACAACCCCCGTATCGCCTCCCCGTCTCGCTTTCCCACCGCACCAAGCACGAAGTCCGTGAGTGGCCCACCGGGCGCCCGCTCGGGATCCCCCACGCCGATGCGGAGCCGCGCGTACTGCTGTGTGCCGAGCGCCTGCTGGATCGATTTCAATCCGTTGTGGCCGCCTGCGCCGCCTTCCGCGCGAAGCCGCCACGTTCCCGCGGGAATGGCGACGTCGTCGGAGATCACGAGCAGGTCGTTCGCCGCCGACCAGAAGGGGCGACGCGCATACTGCACGAGCACCCCGCCCGACAGGTTCATGTACGTCTGCGGCTTCACGAGACGCACGGCTTCCTTCACGCCGGTGACGTGCCCCTGCGCGACCTTCGCCTGTCCGTCCTTCTTCCAGCCGTCCAGGTGCCAATGGTCCGCGAGGTGGTCCACGAGCCACCAGCCCACGTTGTGGCGCGTGTGCTCGTATTCCTTGCCCGGATTGCCGAGGCCGACGATCACCTTCATGGCGTGGGGCTCGAGGTCTGCATGCGACGACGGCTCCGCCCCGGAAGGGCGGAGCCGTCGCGTGAGTGCTGCGAGGAACGCGCGAATGTTACTTCGCGTCCTCTTCTTCCTTCGTCTTCCGGATCAGCTCCGGTTCGGCAACGCCCGGCTCGGCCGCTGCGGCCTCGACGGCGGCGCGCGGCGCGATGACGGCGCAGATCGTGGCATCCCCGTCCGAGAGGACTTCCACGCCCGCCGGCAGGTTGAGGTCGCGGATGTGGAGCGAGTGTCCCATCGCGAGGTGCGAGACGTCGACGTCCACGTGGTTCGGGATGTTCGCCGGATCGACGCGCACCTCGATGCTGTGGAGGATCTGCTCGAGCAGCGCGCCGCTGAGGCGCACGCCCTCGGGAATGCCGACGAACACGAGCGGCAGGTCCACGATGACCTTCTCGCCGGCGACCAGTTCCTGGAAGTCGACGTGCATGATCATCTTCTTGAACGGGTGGCGCTGGATCTCGCGAATGAGGGTCTTCGTGGACGTGCTGCCGAGGCCGAGCTCGACGACCGTGCTGCTCACTGCGATGGACGACAGGAGCTTGTCGAGGTCGCGTGCGTTGACGGAGAGCGACTGCGGCTCGCGACCGTGGCCGTAGACGATGCCGGGGACGCGGCCGGCCGCGCGCAGCTTGCGCGCGAAGCCCTTGCCCGCGTCGGTGCGCGTTTCCGCGCTGAGGTTTGCGTTTGCCATGTGATGATGTCGAGAACGTACGTGCTTCGACTGCAGCGAACCGCGAAGCCGGTGCTACTCTCAGGCGGCTGCGTCCGCCCTACCATGCCGGTGCTGCCATCGCAGCGTTTCGCGGGAAGAACGACAACTGCGGCGGACGGCTCACGGCACGCAAGGCGCCTCGGCTAGCCACGAACCGCAAGCATAGACCGTAAACCTAAAACCCAAACCCGTCAGCCGTCAGCCGTCAGCCGTTACTCGAACAGCGAACTCACACTCTGCTCCGCATGCGTATAGCGGATCGCCTTGCTCAGCAACTCGCCCACCGACAGGATCGTCAGCCGATCGAAGCGGCGCTCCGGCGGCAGCAGGATCGTATCCGTCACCACCAGCTCCACGATCGGTGAATCCTGGAGCCGCTGGATGGCCGGCCCGCTCAGCAGCGCATGCGTCGCGCACGCGTACACCGAGTTGGCGCCCAGCCGCTTCAGCGCATGCGCCGCTTCCGAGATCGTCCCTGCCGTATCGATCATGTCGTCGGCGAGGATGCAATCGCGTCCCTCCACCTCGCCCACCACGTTCACTACCTCGCTCACGTTCGCGCGGGGCCGTCGCTTGTCGATGATCGCGAGCGATGCATCGAGCCGCTTGGCGAAGCCGCGTGCCATCTTCGCCGACCCGACGTCCGGCGCCACGATGACCGTGTCCTTCAGCTGCTTCTTCTTGAAGTGCGCCGTCAGCACCGGCATCGCATAGAGGTGGTCGACGGGAATGTCGAAGAACCCCTGCAGCTGGTGCTGATGGAAGTCGATGCCGAGCACGCGATCCGCGCCGGCCCCGACGATCATGTTCGCCAGCAGCTTGGCCCCGATGGCCACCCGCGGCTGGTCCTTCCGGTCCTGCCTGGCGTAGCCGTAGTACGGCATCACCACCGTCACCCGCGCCGCGCTCGCCCGCTTCGCCGCGTCGATCAGGAGCAGCAGCTCCATGATGTTCTCGGCCGGCGGGTTCGTGCTCTGCACGATGAAGACATCGTTGCCGCGCACGTTCTCGTCGATGCGGACGAAGATCTCGCCGTCCGCGAACCGCGTGCAGGTGAGCTTGCAGACCGAGGTGCCCAGCTGCTTCGCGATTTCCTCTGCCAGCGGCCGGTTCCCCGTCCCCGACAACAGCTTGAACCCGTGAGCGGGTACGGCGAGGCCGTCCATGCAGAGCCTTGTAAAGTAAGGTAGATCAGTGACTTGGTCAATCAATGGAGCCGCAATTGCCCCTCTTGGATTCGAACCAAGATTCGCGGCTCCAAAGGCCGCTGTCCTGCCATTGGACGAAGGGGCAGCAGGCTGTATCAGCCCAATAACCTACTCGGTGCGAGAGGGTCGCTCAACTCGCGTTGCCGTCTGCGTGAGGATGTCGCGGTCCATGTCGGTATCCTCCCCCCGCCGCACGGTGACGATCTCGCCATCCCCGCGCATGTCCGCGCCGAACACCGCCGACCCCGACCCGCTCAGCATCGCAACGCGAAAACCGGACTCCTCCAACGCGCGCACGCGGCTCTGCAGGGCGGGGTGACGGGCGAAGACCACCGGTTCGAAGTCGTTGCGGGCAAGGCGGGCGATGGCCTCCCAGTCGGACAGCGACGCGACGTCGAGGACCGTCGGGTCCGCCGGCTGCTCTGGCCGGTCGGCTCGCTCCGCGGCCAGCCACCCGTACGCCTCCGCGGTGTTCACCCCGATCGGTGGCACGATCACCCGCACGCCCGTCGCCCTCGGCGCCTCGAGGGCGAGCATCCGTTCGCCACGTCCCCACGCCAGCGCGTAGGCGTGCGTCGCCGTGAGAAACGGCACGTCCGCGCCGAGTCGCGCCGCGAGCGACAGGAGCATGGCCTCGCCGATCGACTCGTGGGCGATGGCATCGAGCGCGCGCAACACGGCGCCCGCATCCGCGCTGCCGCCGCCGAGTCCGCCGCCAGCCGGAATGCGCTTGACCAGCTCGATCGCGAAACCGCCGCGCATGCCACTCGCGTCGAAGTACGACTCGGCCGCACGCCACGCGAGGTTCTGCTCGACCGGACCGATGTCGTACGTCCGTTCGTCGAACGCCACGTCGAGCGAGCGCGCACCGCTCGTGCGACGGATGCGCACCGTGTCTGCGAGTGCGAGGCGAAGGAACAGCGTCTCGATCTGGTGATAGCCGCTCGTCTCGCGGGCAAGCACACGCAAGCGGAGGTTGACCTTGGCCTGCGCATCCAGCGTCACGGCTTCTGCGCCGCGCAGGGATGCAGCGTCGTCCGGCTCAGTCACGCGGGCAGGGTGCCGAGGCCCGATGGCGCATCGCGCGTCACGCGCCGGCCGAAGCTCATGACGGGTCAGTCGACCAGGGCGAGGTCGAGGAGGTCGAGGAGCTCGTCCAGGGAGTCGCCGTCGATCGACTCGCCGGCGCTGCGCGCCTCGTCCCGGATCTGCACGCAGCGCTCGATAGCCGATCGGCCGCGGTAGAGCAGGACGTCGATCGGGACGGGAGGCTGCTCCGCGATCTGCACCGGCACGCTGAGCGGCGTGGCCGCGAGCGTACCGAGGCTGCGGATGCCGGCATCCAGCAGGCTGCCGAGCCGCGCGGCGGCGGTGGTGGCAGTCTGCGCGGCCGCGATCGTCACGACGGCGGCGATCTCCGCCACGGCCGGCATGATGCGCTCCTCCGCGGCCTCCGTGGGCCTCGCGACGGCGGGCGCCGCAGCGAGCGGCGTCATGGACGGCGTGCGCGGCGCGGCAGGTGCAGGCGCGATCGGCGTCGCGGACGGCATACGTGGTCCGGCGAGCGCGGCCAGCCGCTCGCCGATGGGCCGCGCGGCGCCGGGCTGCGACAGCTGCGTGGCGGCCTGGTCGAGTGTCTCGAGCGCCGCCGCGTCGAGTTGCACCACGGCGCCCTCACGCGCCGCAACGAATGCGGTGACATCGTGCTCGCCGAAGCTCTCGGCCGTGAGCCGCAGCGACCGCAGAGCCTGCCGCAGCCCGCGCCGCACGCGCTCGCGCGCGAGTTCGTCGTGGGCGGCGCGTGCATCCCCGACCAGTCGCCGCAGGTGCTCGCCCTGGCCCACCGCTTCGAGGCGGAACCGCTCGGCGGGCGTCGTGGGTGGCTGCGTGGCCGCGTCCACCACCGTGGGGCCACCGTCCGAATAGAACAGCTCGGCGATGGGCACGACACGGTCCGCGCCGGTCTCGTGCGCCTGCAGCGTGTCGAGTGCCGCGGCAAAGCGGGCCAGGTCGGCGGCCGGCGCGTCATCCCGCCCGGTGCGAATAGCGGCCGCGACGCCGCGCAGCACCGTCGCCGCCGCGGCGAGCAGCGCAACGCGCTCGGCGCCGAGGTTGGGCTCGCCCGCCTCGAGCGGATGTGCGGCCTGCTCGGCCGCCTCGAGCACGTCGGCGAGGGCCGGATGGTCCTTCACGCTGGCGATGCCCCGCAGCGCACGCACGCGGCGCAGCACGTTGGTGGCCGCGTCGCGGTCGCTGGGGCGCGTGGCGAGTAGCTCGAGCCCCGCGCCGATGTTTGCGGACTCGGTGGCGAGATAGCTGTCGTGGCCCGCGGTGCTGGGCGACGCCATCGGTGTGGGGCTGCGCACGGCGGCGTACTGCGTCAGCTCGGAGACACGGGCGCGGGCGCGCGCATCCTCGGCCTCGCCCCACGTGCGCACGCTGCGGAGCAGCAGTTTGCAGTCGTCCACAGCGGCGACGACCACGGCGCTGAGGCCGGCGTCCCACTCGAGTGGTCCTTCGCGGAGCGCGCGGCCCACGCGCTCGACTCCGGCAGCGACCTCCGCGAACGACGAGAGCTTCGCCATCGTCGCGCTGCCGCGGAGGGCGCGCGCCACGCGCTGGAACGCATCCGCGTCCGGCCCGGACACGCCACCGGCATCGAGCAGCGTATCGAGCTGTTCGACGTAGTCGCTGGCTTCGAGGATGAAGAAGTCGAGAAACCCGACGGGGGTGGGGGCGGTCATTCCCGCTCCAGGCTGGTGAACCGGCGTGACACGAGTGGCCAGGGTCGAAGTTAGGGCCGGCGTCGCGCGGCGTCCATCGCTGCGCGCAGCTCGCGGATGGCCGCGTCCAGCCCCACGAACACGGCGCGCGCGATGACATGGTGCCCGATGTTGAGCTCCTCGATCGCGGAAATCGCGGCAACCGGCCCCACGTTGGCGGTCGTGAGGCCGTGGCCCGCATGAACGGCGAGCCCGAGCGTCACTCCAAGCTCGGTGCCGTCGCGCAGGGCCCGCAGCGCCGACGGATCGCTCGCGGCGTGCGCGTAGCGTCCCGTGTGCAGCTCGATCGCATCGGCACCAAGATCGCGGGAGCGGGTAACACTATCCCGGTCGGCGTCGATGAACAGGCTGGTGCGCACGCCGGCGTCGCGAAGTCGCTCGAGGGCGCGAGCAAGCCGCGCGGGTTCTGCCGCCACGTTGAGTCCGCCTTCGGTGGTGACTTCCTCGCGCCGTTCGGGCACGAGCGTCACCTGACGCGGCCGCAGCCGTTCGGCGAGGTCGATCATCTCGTCGGTGGCGGCGATCTCGAGGTTGAAGACCGTCGTCACGGCGGCGGCCACGGCGTCGATGTCGGCGTCCTGCATGTGTCGCCGGTCTTCGCGGAGGTGCGCGGTGATGCCGTCGGCACCGGCGCGTTCGCACACGGCGACCGCGTCGACGGGCACCGGCTCGTCGCCGCGTCGTGCCTGCCGCAACGTGGCGATGTGGTCGATGTTGATGTAGAGGCGCTGCTTGCTGGTGGTCATGTGTCGCGCGTCACTGGCATGGCTGCCGGAAAAGGGCGAGGTTCGTTAGGTTCGCACCCACTCCCCGAGGAGAACACGAGTGAGAAAGCTGCTGCTGATTGGACTGTTGAGTGCGGGCGCCTGCAGCTCGCGGACTGTCGAGGTTCCGGCGCCGTCGCCCTTCCCCGCGCCGGTCGCGTCGAATGCGCCCGGAGCCGCGACGCCACGCGGCGCGCTGGACGCCTTCATGAACGCCATCAAGTCCCAGGACCTCCAGGCGATGTCGGGCGTGTGGGGCAACAAGGACGGTCCCGTGCGCGACTCCAAGGTGTTCCCGCGCGAGGAGATGGAGCAACGGGAGCTCTACCTCGTGCGCTGCCTCAAGCACGATCGCTACCGCGTGCTCGGCGACTCGCCGGCAGCGGACAACGAGCGGGTGCTCACCGTCGAGCTCGTGCGGGGAACTGTCACGAAGGTCACCGACTTCTATACGGCGCGTGGCGGTGACCGCTGGTATGTCCGCTCCGCGAACATGGAACCCGTGCGCGATCTCTGCTCCACGAGGTAAGCACGGCATTGGGCGATCAGAACTCGGTGAGCTCGACGAGCACACCGGCAGTGGCACCCGGATGCAGGAACGCGATACGTTTTCCCTCGGCGCCGATGCGCGGCGTCTCGTCGATGAGGCGGAGGCCCGCCGCCCGGCAGCGGGCGAGCGTGCCGTCGAGGTCATCGACGGCGAAACAGATGTGATGGATGCCCGGACCGCGGTTGGCGACGAACTTGCCGATGGGAGTGTCGGCCGCGTTTGCCTCGAGAAGTTCGACCAGGGAGTCCCCGGCCTGCACGCCGGCGATGCGGGCACTATCCGCGTCGTCAAGCGGAACCTCCGGCATGCCGAGGATGTCACGATAGAACGGCAGGATCGCGTCGAGCGCGCGGACGGCGATGCCCACATGGGCGATGCGCGTGGGACGGGAAGCAGCGTGGGTCATTGGCGAGTGCGCTGGTGTGTGAGTGCGCCGGCGCTGAATACTAATTCTGTGGGCGCCACGAGTGATGGCCGCCAGGAGAGGAGGAAGGGAATGTCGAATGCCCAGGCAGTCACGGATGCGGATTTCGAGGACAAGGTGGAGAAGGGCAGCGGACTCACCGTGGTGGATTTCTGGGCGACGTGGTGCGGCCCGTGCCGCATGATCGCGCCGATCCTGGACCAGCTGGCGGTGGAATACGCCGACAAGGGCGTCACGGTCACGAAGCTCGACGTCGACGCCAACATCAAGACGGCGACGCGCTTCAACGTGCGCTCCATCCCCATGCTCCTGTTCTTCAAGGACGGCAAGGTCGTGGACCAGATTGTCGGCGCGGTGCCCCGTCCTGCGATCGAGGAGAAGCTGAAGAAGCACGCGGTGGCGCCGGCGGCGTAGCCGCGATGCAACTCCGCCGTTGCACCGGCGGATGACGTGGCGCACATTTGCCGGGACGACACTCGTCGTCCCGATTCTTTTTCCCGCCTGATGCCAGCCACCGTCGCCGGCCTGCGCTACCCGCTCTCGCGCGTTCTCCTGCCGCGCACGCGCCTGGCCTACGTCCACCTGAAGAACCTGCTCACGGACGCCAAGCGCGACCGCGGTGCACGGGTGTCCGGATACGTGGCGATCTGGCTGCCCGAAGAGTTCCTCGTGCTCTACCTCCAGCAGGGCGAGCTGGTGAACGCGTGCTCGCACGACGGGCGCGAGTTCCAGCCGGTCGCCATCGGCGCGGCGGTGGAGAAAGTGCCGAGCGAGCCGGAGTACGGCGAGATCACGTTCTGCGAGGCGGACGACGAGCAGCTCGCGTGCATGTACACGTCGCAGACGGCGTTTCCCACGCCGTGGCCACAGGAGTTGCGCCCCACCGATCCCTCCGCGCTGTTCCCCTACCTGATGGCGACGACGTTCGACGGCCTCGTGGAGATCGCCGCCGAGGGTGAGGTGAACTACCTGCTGTTCAAGCACGGCGGCGTGCGCACGGCGTTCCTGTCGGGCAACCATCCGGGCTCGCTGGTGGAGCGCGTGGGGCGGCTGTTCGAGCGCGACCGCCGCGCGCTGCACGTGGCCGTGCGCCACTGGCCGGTGCCGGAACCGCTGCCCGTGCAGGCCGCCACGGGGCTGGTGCAGGCGTACCGCGACCTCACGACATCGCTCGTGCTGCGCCTCGTCGCGGATGGACGCGAGAGCGCGCCCACCATAGCCGAGCATGCTCGACAGGCGCTCGCGACGACGCATCCCGCGCTCGACGGGTTCTCGTTCAACGGCCGGCCCGCGCGCGCCGTGGTGGCCGACGCGGATGCCCTCACCGACGGGATCGCGGCACTGATCAACGACATCCTGTGGACGGTGGCGGACCAGTCCGATCACGGGCCGGAAGAGCTGCTCCGCGAGCTCACCTACGAACGCCGGCACCTTTTCCTCTCGGCTGGCCTCTTCGACCGGCTGTCGTGGAAGCTGGCGTGACCTCCGCGGGGCCCGGCACGCTGTACGTCGTCAGCACCCCCATCGGAAACATGGGGGATTTTTCTTTCAGGGCGGTGGAGGTGCTGCAGCAGGTGGCCTTGGTGCTCGCGGAGGACACGCGCCACTCGCGTCACCTCCTCGACCGGTACGAGGTGGCGACACCGCTGCAGGCGTATCATGAGCACAACGAGGCAGCGGCGACGCCGCGGCTCGTCGCGCGCCTGCGTGCGGGCGAGAGTCTCGCCCTCATCTCCGACGCCGGCACACCGCTCCTCTCCGATCCCGGCGCGCGGCTCGTGCGCGCGGCGGTCGATGAAGGCATTCCCGTGTCGCCCGTGCCGGGCGCGTCGGCACTGCTGGCCGCGCTCGTTGCCTCCGGCCTCGACCTGACGCGCTTCACCTTCTTCGGCTTCCTGCCGCGCAAGGGCGCGGAGCGGCGCGTCGCGCTGGGCGACATCGTCGACCTGCGCCATGCGGCTGTCATATACGAGGCGCCGTCGCGCGTGGCGGACACGCTGGCCGAGCTCGCTGCCGCCGGTGCCGGCGAGCGGGCAACCGTTGTCGCACGCGAGCTGACCAAGCAGTACGAGGAATTGCGCCGGGGAACGGCGAGCGCCCTCGCGGCGTACTACGGGGAAGCACCACCACGCGGAGAAGTCGTGATCGTCGTTGCCGGAGCGAGCGCACCCATGGGAGTGAGCGAGGACGTCATGCGTGCGCGCGCCGCCGAGCTGCGCGCGTCCGGCCATTCGCCCCGCGATGTCGCGGCTGCGCTCGCGTCCGAGATGGGCGCGTCCCGCAACGTCGCCTATCGGCTCGCGCACGAGTGAGCGGCCCCCGCATCCGGTGGAGTGGTGCGGCGGCGCTGCTCGTGCTGCTGCTGGCATCCATCGTCGCCGCGCGACGGCTCCCGCACCTCACGGTGGCCCGTCTCCAGTACGACGGCGGCGGCGACTGGTACGCGAACCCCTCGAGCCTGCCCAACCTGCTGGCCGCCATCCGCGAACGCACGTCGCTGCCGGTGGAGAAGACCGAGGCCCGCGTCACGCTCATGGACGATCGGTTGTGGGACTACCCGTTCCTGCACTTGACGGGACACGGCAACATCCACCTGTCGGATGCGGAGGTCGTGCGCCTGCGCGAGTACCTGCTGCGCGGCGGGTTCCTGCACGCCGACGACAACTACGGCCTCGACGAGAGCTTCCGCCGCGAGATCAAGCGCGTGTTCCCCGACCGCGAGCTGGTGGACGTTCCGCTGTCGCACCCGATCTACCACGTCGTGTACGACTTTCCGAAAGGCGTGCCGAAGATCCACGAGCACGACGGCAAGCCCGCGCGTGGTTTCGGGATCTTCCTCGGTGACCGCCTCGCCGTGTACTACACGTACTCCTCCGACCTTGGCAACGGGTGGGAGGATCCGGAGACATATCACGACCCGATCGCGCTGCACGAGGCGGCGCTGCGCATGGGCGTGAACCTGTTCGTGTATGCCGTGACGAGCCGGCCCCTGCCATGACCCTGCGCGCGCTGGTCGAGCGGGAGCGACGTCACCTGCGTCGTACCGAGGTGGCCGCCGGGGTACTGGGCGCGGCGGCGCTCGCCGCGCTCCTGCTGTTCGCCGGCGCCGCGCTGCTGGCGCGCGCGCGCTGGCTGTCGCTGCCGCGTGGGCTGCCGTTCGTCGTGTGGGCGCTGGTCGTCGGCGTCGTGGCGGCGCTCGCGCTGCATACGCGCCAGCGCCTCGCACGGCGCGCATCGCGCCGCGACGTGGCCCTCGCGATCGAGCAGGAGCAGGGCATGCGGCGCGGCGCGCTCGTTGGCGTGCTCGAGCTCGAGGGTACCGGTGCGCTCGCGGACCGCGCGGCGCGCGGCGTTCGCGGTACGCTGCCGGTGAACGCCTCGCTCGCGCCGGCGATGCGGCAAGCCGGCTCGCGGCGCGCGCTCGTGAGCGCCGGGGCGGCAGCAGCATGCCTGCTCGTGCTGGTGACGGCATCGCCGCTGTTCGGTGATGGACTGCGCGCCGTGCTTCGCCCCATCGATGCGTGGAGGGGCCGCCTGCTGGACCGCCCCGTCATCGAGGGCGCGCCGCACGAGCTGCTGCGCGGATCACCGCTCCGCATCACGCTGCGCGCGCCAGGCCGCCGGGTGGTCTACGTGGACGTTCGCCAGACGGGTGACGCATGGCGCACCGACACGGTGGCGATCGACCCGGTGCGCGGTACGGCGCCCTGGACGATCGAGGCGCTGCGCGGCGACCTTCGCCTCGCCGTCTCCGACGGACGCACCGCGAGCGACAGTGTCGTCGTGCACGCGGCGGATCGCCCGTTCGTGGGCGCCGTCACGCTGCGCGTGCACTATCCCTCGTACCTCGGACGCGCGGACGAATCGCTGCCGGTGGGCGAGCCACTGCACCTGCCGCGCGGTACGACGCTCGCCATCGCGGGACGCGCGTCCGTTGCGCTCAGCGACGTGACCCTGGTGTCCGCGACCGGCGAACGCGTTGCGCTGGAGGCGAGTGGGCAGACGTTCGCCGGCCGGTTCGTGCCCGCGCACTCGATGCAGCTGCACTGGGCCGCACGCGGTCCCGGCGGGCTCGTGCCCGACCTCCCCGATCCGCTCGACGTGACGGTCGTCGCGGACGAGGCGCCGCGTGTCACGATCTCGGAGCCGGTGGCGGATACGCTGCTCGTCGGCGACGCACCCGTGCCGCTCACGCTGCTCGTATCGGATGACCACGGCGTGGCGTCGGTAACGGTGCGCGTGTTGCGCAGCGCGCGCGGTGCGACGCCGATGATGCAGGTGGTGGCGGGCAGCGTGGGGACGAGCTGGGCGGGCAGCACGTCGGTGGACATCGCCGCGCTGCAGCTCGCGCCCGGCGACGCGGTCTCCGTACGCGCCGAGGCTGTGGATGAATCCCCGTGGGCACAGCGGGGCGTGAGCCGCGAGATCATCCTGCGGCGCGCCACCAGCGAGGAGCAGCGCCGCGCCGCGCGTGCCCTCGGCGATTCCGCCGTGAAGGATGCGCTCGCGGCGGTGCGGGACCAGAAGGCGCTCGCCCAGCGCACCGACGAGGCGGCGCGTGTGCAGGCGCGCTCCGGTGCCGACAAGGCCGCGGCCGCGGGACAGCACAAGACGCCGATGAACTTCGACGCGGCGGAAAAGGCGCGCAGCCTTGCCCAGGCGCAGCGCGCCATGGCGGATCGCGTGCAGAAGTTGCGGCAGGCGACGCAGCAACTCGAGCAGCAGCTCAAGGCCGCCGGCGCGCTCGATACGTCGCTCGCACGGCAGCTGGGCGAAGCGCAGGCACTCATGCGCCAGGCGCTCACGCCGGAGCTGCTCGCGCAGATGCAGAAGCTCGAGAACGCATCGACGCAGATGAACGGCGACCAGTCGCGCGACGCGCTGCGCGACATGGCCGCGATGCAGCAGAAGATGCGCGAGCAGCTCGAGCGCAGCGCCGAGATGCTCAAGCGCGCGGCGCATGAGGGCGCGATGCAGACGCTGGGCGACGAGGCGAAGGAGCTGGCGCAGAAGGACCGCGCGCTCGCCGACGCGGAGCGGCGCGATGAGGCGAAGCCGGCGGACGCCGCAGCGCTGGCGGAGCGGGCGGAGCGGCTGCACCAGGCGATGGACGAGCTCAAGACGCGACTCGCGAAGGACAAGGCGGAGGCGGGTGCCTCGCGGACGGACGAGGCAGGCCAGCACGCGGCGAAGTCCGAGTCCGGGATGCGGCGCGCGGCGAATGAGATGCAGGCGGGCGAGCGCGACCTCGAGAAGAAGATCGCCGACGGGAAGAAGGCTGCCGACGCGAAGGCGGGTGCCGCAAAGGCTGGCGATGCGAAGTCCGCGGATGCGAAGGCGGCGGGCGAGTCGAAGGCAGGGGAGGGCCAGGCCGGCACGGAGAAGAAGGCGGGGGAGGGACAGTCCGGCGGCGACACCAAGGCGGGTGACGCGCAGGCTGGCGGTGAGAAGAAGGCAGGACAGGGGCAGCCCGGCGCCGATGGAAAGTCCGGAGAGCCACAGGCTGGCGCCGACCGGAAGTCGGGTGGCGGCAAGCCGTCCGCAGACGCGCGCGCGGCAGCGGACGAGATGGATCGTGCCGCGCAGTCGATGCAGGACGCGCGGAGCGCGCAGGTGAAGGAATGGAAGCAGGAGCTCACGTCGGAGCTCGACCAGTCCGTGCAGGAGATGATGCAGCTCGCGCGCGAGGAGCGCTCCCTCGAGCAGAAGGCACGCAGCGGTGCCTCCGGCGACGAGCGGCGCAGCGCGCAGAGCGCGATCGAGCAGGGCGTGGACAAGGCGAGCGAGCGATTGCAGGGCGCCGGCAAGAAGAGCGCACTGCTCTCGGGCACCACGCAGCGCGCGGTGGCGGACGCGAAGAACAAGGTCGCGCAGGCCACCGAGCGCGTGAGCCAGGCGGCCAGCACGGGGCAGGCGCAGGCGAGCGCGCTCGGCGAGGCGGCAGACGCGCTGACCAAGGCGGCTGCTTCGCTCGCACGCGATCGCGAGCGCGCGAACAACGCGAGCAGCGCCTCCGGTTTCGAGGAAATGCTGAAGCAGATGCAGGCGATGGCGCAGAAGCAGGGGCAGATCAACGGGCAGGCACAGAGCCTGTTCAACATGCCGAACGGCCAGAACAGCGCGGCGGGACAGGCACTCGCGCGCGCTCTCGCGCAGCAGCAGCGCCAGCTGTCGGAGCAGCTCGAGGATGCGGGCGACGCAGCGGGCGGCACGCGCGCGGCCCAGCTCGCGCAGGAGGCACGACAGCTCGCCGACGCGCTCGACAACGGGCGACTCGACGGCAGCACGCTCGCGCGACAGCAGCAGTTGTTCCGCCGCCTGCTCGACGCCGGGAAGTCGCTGGAAAAGGAAGAGCGCGACGACAACGGCAAGCGCGAGGCGAAATCCGCGACGGGCAACGACGTGTTCACGCCGGGCACGAAGGTCGATGCGCGCGCGGCAGTGCGATTCCGGCCACCCTCGTGGGACGAACTGCGCGCCCTCTCGGCAGACGAGCGTCGCGCCATCCTCGACTACTTCACGCGGTTGAACAATGCGCCGTCCTCGTCGCCCTGACGGCCGCGCGGTCCGCGCACTCGCCGGAGCGCTGGTCATCGTGTTGATGGGACCGGCCATTGGCCGCAGCGCGCTGCGCGCGCAGGAAGAGCGGCCGAACGTGGTGCGCGCGCTCGAGCTGGAGAACGACGGCAAGTATCGCGAAGCCGCCGTGCTCTTTCGCGCGGAAGTCCACGTGGCCCCGTCGCCGAATGCGGTGCTCGGGCTCGAGCGGGTGTACGCCGAACTGGGCATGAGCGACTCGCTGCTGGCGCCGCTCGATACGCTCATCGCGCAGTTCCCGCACGAGTCGCTGTATCGCACGGTGCAGTTGCGCACGCTGCAGATCCTGCGGCGCGACGATCGCATGCGCGAGGCGTTCGAGCGGTGGGTGCGCGCGGTGCCGCGCGACGCGGCGCCCTATCGCGAATACGCGCGCATGCTCATCCAGCTCGGACGACCGGCAACGGCGGACAGTATCGTGGCGCGCGGCCGCCTCGCGCTCGGCAGCCTGCGCGACCTGGAATACGAGAACGCGCAGCTGCGCGCGGCGATGG
>JBBRZK010000044.1:0-33713 GCA_038236775.1 Gemmatimonadales bacterium | reverse complement strand
GCGGGGCTCACCATGAACACCGGCTTCTTCGTGGCGCGGTCGAGGATGATGCCGACGTACGCTTCGGTCGCGATGTCCGCCGCGGCGGTCACGAGCACCTTGTACACGGTGAGGCCGTTGATCTTCATGCCGAGAATCTTCGTCGCGATCGCCTTCGCCTCGGCCGGCGTCTTGGCGAGCTTCACGCCGCCCGCCTTGCCGCGGCCGCCGGTGTGCACCTGCGCCTTCACGACGACCATGCCGCCGATCTTCGTGGCGATCGCCTCGACCTGCTCGGGGGTGCTCGCCACCTCGCCCGCGGGAATCGGCACGCCCTCGGCGCGCAGGATGTCCTTGGCCTGATATTCGTGGATGTTCACGCCTTCTCCGCTGTGATGGTCGTCCCTGCCTCGCCGCGCACCGCCTCGCGGCCGCGGCTGAGCTCCGTGATGATCGCCCGGCCACCGGTGCGCCGGACGAAGTCGATTGCCGCGCGGACCTTCGGCGCCATGCTGCCCTCGCCGAATGCACCCGCCCTGTCCATCTCCGACGCCTCGTCCACGGACAGCTCCCGGAGCGCCCGCTGCTGCGGCGTGCCCCAGTCCGCGTACACTGCATCCACGTCGGTCAAGATCAACAACAATGTCGCCCCGAGATCCCGCGCGAGCACCGCCGCGGCGAGATCCTTGTCCACGACGGCGTCGATGCCTTCCCATCCCTTCACCGGATCGTCGTAGATCGGCGCGCCACCACCGCCACAGGCGATGACGATCGTGCCCTGCTCGACGAGCCGCTTGATGATGCGCAGCTCGTGGATCGCTTGCGGCACCGGGCTGCCCACGACCCGTCGCAGGTGTCCCCGGCCGTCCGCCAGCACCACATGTCCCTCGCGGCGCAACTCATCGGCGCGTTCCGCGCCGAGTGGCTGGCCGATGAACTTCGTCGGATGCTGCAGCGCGGGATCGTCCGCGCGCACGTGCACCTGCGTGATGATGGTCGCCACGTCCCGGGCAGAGCCGGCGCGTCGCAATGCGTTCTCGATCGACTGCTGGACCATGTAGCCGATCCAGCCGGCGGTCGCCGCGACGAGCACGCCAAGCGGAAGCGGACTGGCCTCTCGGCGGGCAACCTCGTTGCGCACGAGTTCGTCGCCGACCTGGGGACCGTTCCCGTGCACGACACACACGTTCCAGCCGTCGTGAGCGAGGTCGACGATCGGGGCCAAGCTCTCGCGCGCGTGACGGAACTGATCGTAGATGGTGCTCTTCTCGTCCGCGGGCGCCAGCGCGTTACCTCCCAGCGCGATGACGGCGGTCCGCTTCAGGCTCATGTCCATTGCAGTCGCCGTGGGCAAGCTAGACCCCTCCCATATCCCGGGCAAGTTCACGGCCGCATCGTGCGCAACACGACTCCGAGCGCATCGAACGCACGCCCGAACGTGGCCCAGTCGCCGCGCGCGAGTGCGTCCCGCATGACGTGATAGACGCTGTCGGCCTGCGCGCGGGCGTCGGCGGCGATCGCGGGCGTCCGCGGTCGCCCTGACGCGGGCTCGCCGAGCGCGGCGGCCAGCGTGGGCCCGGTGCGGACGCTGTCTCCCGAGAGCACTTGGACGCGCGCGAGCGTCGGCGTGGCGCCGGGCCGCCACTGGAACACGGGCTGCACGTACGCAGCGTGCTCGCCGACGGGCACGACGCGGAGCGGCGCGCGCACCGCGGCCGCATCATGCTGCGCCGAGTCCGCCACGCGAAGCAGGTCCACGACGGCGCCCCAGCGACGACCATCACTGGCCACGGGCAGCCACGCCGTGGTGCGCGTCGGCCCTGCGCTCGCGACTACCACGCCGCGCACCCGCTCGGTGGAATCGAGCAGCGGCCACAGCTCGGCGACACCGGGAAAGGCGGGCAGCGCCGCGTGGGCGGGTTCGCGGACCGCGGCCAGTGAGTCCGCGCCGTCGGGGGTCGCGAAATGACGCACCTCGAGGCTGTCGCCGCGGAAGCCCGCGGCGGCGAACGCGAGCGCCTGCGTGCGGGCGCCGTCTGTGACAGGCGGAAGTTGTGCGCGCAACGCGGGCGCCAGTGACGACGCGGGCTGGAAGAGCCGGGGAAACTCGGCCACCCAGCTCTGCGTCACCGGGTCTGGCGCCGCGGCGAGGACGATGGTCACGCGTCCCGACGCCGCATGCACGAGCGCAGTCGCTGCGTGCTGGAGGTAGCTGCGCTCGTCGCCGAGCACCGTGAAACGCTGTGACAGCGGATAGCTGGACGACGCGGCGTACAGCTCGATTACCCAGTAGAGCGTGTCCGCGGACACGAGCGGCACCACTTCGCTGCCCTGCTCGAGGAACGGCGCCAGCGCGCGGACGCGGTCACGCACGTCGCGGCGCTGCACCATCACCGGCCGGTTGGGCGGCAAGTCGCCAAAGAGGAGCCGGAAGTTCTGGAGACTCCACGCATACATCAGCCGCGAGCGCGTGGACACCATCTCCACGCCTGCAAGCTGCCGGAGGGAATCGGAGAGCACGCTGTAGCCGGGCGCGGAGTCGAACACGGCGGGCTCACCAGCCACCAGCTCGTCCGCGGCGATTCCCGCGCCCAGCGTACGCAACGGCAGCCCGCGCTCGTCGGCGCTCGTGGGGTCGAAGCGTCCGATGCTCCACACCTCGCGTCCGCCGGCCTCGCGGTCGCTGCTGCGCTCCACGAGCAGCGCGCTCATGCCGCCCGGCTGGACCTGCCACGCGGCCCGGTCGCCGATGGCGTGGACGCGCGGCGCCCGCTCCGTCGCGCGGGCGAGGGCGCTGCCGTCCCACACGGCCAGGCGGCTGGCCATGTCGGCGGCCGATGCGAACCCGGCGCCCAGCAGCTCGGGGCGCATGCGGTCCACGCCGTACGCCCGGCGCGTGAAGTTGAGGCGCGTGGCGATGTACGGGGCTTCCTGCCGCGCGTGCGCCGAGGGGTCGAGTGACCGGCGCATGACCAGTGGAACCACCGTGCGACTGGCCAGCGAGAACACGAGCACGGTGGTCACGGCGGCGAACGCGAGCCGCATCTGCCCGCTCCAGCCGGCCCACGCCACGACGATCGCCGCGCCCACCGTGGACACGGAGAGCAGCAGCATGGCGGAGACAAGCCGGTGGTCGATGCTGGTGAACACGCCCCCCGGCCCGCTGCCAAAGGCGAGCAGCTGGTACATCGCGAGTCGGTAGCTCCACGCGAGCACGAGCAGCAGCACCGCACCCAGTATCGTGAAGTGGCGGCGGACGTACGCCGAGACGAACAGGCGGCCGCGCTCCCAGCGGAGGTGCGGGGTGAGCGCATAGAGTGCGATCACGAGGGCCGTGACCACGACGAGCACGACGATCGACCACACGTGCACGGTGGTCTCGAAGGGCAGCCAGTAGACGAAGAATCCGAGGTCGGCGCCGAAGTACGGGTCGGACTCGCCGAACGGGCGGCCGACCACGGCAAGCAGTGCTTCGTGCCAGTGGTCGGCGGACAGCGTGAGCGATGCGCCGAAGAGCACCGACAGCACGGCCACCGCGACGAGCAGGTAGCGGCTCGTGACCTCCTCGGCGATCTCGATGTTCGCCACGCGCCGCGGCAGCACGAGCGAGACCACGGACATCCGCACGGCGTAGAGGTTCACGAAGGCGAACAGTGCCGCGACGAGGAATGAGCCGGCGCTCATCGCGGCGATAGTGGCCGTCCGCGTGCTCCACACCTCTGGCGCACCGAGGGCGACGTACCACGCGTGCTCGGCGTAGAGCGCCGCGGTCCAGTGTCCGACCAGGAGGACAAGCGCTGTGGCGGCGATCGCGCCACCGAGGGTGCGGCGGCCGGTCACGTCAGATACTGACGCCCTGCGCGCGGATCCAGCTCTCCATCTCGTCGCGGATCACGGCCAGCCGCGCGGCGGAGCGGGCCTCGTAGCGGGTGACGAGGATGGGCTGCGTGTTCGAGGCGCGGATGAGTCCCCAGCCGTCGCCGAACAGGACGCGGACGCCGTCCACGTCGAGAACATCGTGCAGGCCACGGAAGTGCGTCACCGCGCGATCCACCAGCTCGAACTTGCGGTCGTCGCCGCACTCGACGCGGATCTCGGGAGTGCTCACGAACTCCGGCACGTCGGCCAGCAGCTCACGCACCGTGCGCCCGGATTCCGCCACGATGCGCAGCAGGCGCGCCGCGCCGTAGAGGGCGTCGTCGTGACCGTAGAAGCCTTCGTTGAAGAACATGTGCCCTGACATCTCGCCGGCGAGCGGCGCGTTGCGCTCCTTCATCTTGTCCTTGATGAGGGAGTGGCCGGTCTTCCACATCACCGGCTCGCCACCGGCGCGCGTGATCTCGTCCGTGAGGGCCTGGCTGCACTTCACGTCGAAGATGATGGGCTGGCCGGTGCCGGTGCGCGCCAGGACGTCGCGCGCGTAGAGGATGAGGATGTGGTCGCCCCAGATGATGCGGCCCTGGTCGTCCACGAGCCCGATCCGGTCCGCATCCCCGTCGAACGCCAGGCCGAGCTCCGCACCCTCGCGCTTCACCGCGGCGATGAGGTCGGTGAGGTTCTCGGGGACGGTGGGATCGGGATGGTGGTTCGGGAAGGTGCCGTCGCTCTCTGTGAAGAGTCCCGTAGCATCGACGCCGAGGGCGCGCATGAGTTGCGGTGCGACGAGCGCCGCGGCGCCGTTGCCGCAGTCGTAGACGATCTTCATGGGCCGCGCGAGCGGCCCTGTGCGGGCCACCACGTCGGCGATGTACGGATCGATCACGCTCTCGTGGCGCACCGCGCCCTGACCCGTGGGCGCCGCGGTCGAGCGGATGAGCGCGAGGAGGTGCTGCAGGTCGTGGCCGTGCAGCGACTCAGTGCCGAAGCACAGCTTGAAGCCGTTGTACTCGGGCGGGTTGTGCGAGCCGGTGATCTGGATGCCGCCCATCACCGGCAGGTGGTGCAGCGCCCAGTACAGCGCGGGCGTCGGCACCACGCCGATATCCACGACGCTGACGCCGGCGCCGGTGAGTCCCGCGACGAGTGCATCGCGCAGCTTCTTGCCGCTGGGGCGGTTGTCGCGGCCCACGGCCACTTCCCCGGCGACGCCGCGCTCGCGCATGAGCGCCGCGTACGCGCCGCCAATGGCCTGCGCGGCCTCGACGGTGAGGTCGGAGTCCACGACACCACGCACGTCGTACTGGCGGAAGATTCCTGCGGCGATGCTCATGTCGGGCGGGAAGGTGCGGCCCCGCGTGGTCAGCGGACGGGTGGAGTCACCGGCGCGGGCTGGATGCGCGCGACGTCGGCGGGTGCGAACAGGTTCGGGTACCCGTAGGTGGCGTAGCGCACCGTGATCTCGGGCATGATGCCGAGGATCAGAATGGCGGCGGCGGCGGCGACCATCACGAGTTGCGTCCAGCCACGCGTGGCGGGCACCGGCGGCGCATCCTCACGCCGCGGGCGCATGAACATCACCATGACCACATAGAGGTAATAGCCGGCCGAGATCACGGTGGTGAGCACGAGGACGACCGCGAGCAGCGTCTGGTGCTGCGGCGCGTCGAGCGCCGCCTTGAGCACGTACCACTTCGCGAAGAACCCCATGCCGCCGAAGATGGGAAAGCCCATCAGGGAGAGCATGAACACCGTCATCGCCAGCGCGAGCCAGGGCCGCACGGTCCACAGCCCGCTCACGTCGTCCGTGGTGAGCGGCGCGTCGCCGCGCGACAGCACGATGATGACCGCGAACGCGCCGAACGTGGCCAGGGTGTACGCCAGGAGGTAGAACAGCATGGCCGACGCGCCCTGCCCCGTGCCCGCCGCGATGGCGACCATGATGGCGCCGGCATGTGCGATGGACGAATACGCGAGCAGCCGCTTGAGGTTGCGCTGCACGAGCCCGATGGCGTTGCCGATGACCATCGTGGCGATGGCCAGGCCGACGAGCGCGCGGTGCCAGCTGGTGAACTCGCCGCCGAAGGCCTCGAGCCACACGCGCAGGAAGGCCACGAATGCGGCCGTCTTCACCGTCGCGGCCATGTAGGCCGTGATGGGGTTGGGGGAGCCGTCATACACGTCCGGCGCCCACATGTGGAACGGCACCGCCGCCACCTTGAACCCGAACCCGACGAGCAGCAAGGCGATGCCGATCAGGAGCAACGGGCTCGTGAACAGCTGCTGCTGCACCACGCGCAGGCCGATCTGGTGCAGGCCCGTGGTACCGGTGGCGCCGTAGACGAGCGCGATGCCGTAGAGCAGAAACGCCGTGGAGAATGCGCCGAGCAGGAAGTACTTGAGCGCGCCCTCGGCGGACCGCTCGCTGCGCCGGTTCAACCCGGCCAGGGCGTACACCGAGATCGACATCAGCTCGATGCCGAGGAACACGATCATCAGGTCGCGCGCCGCGGCCAGCAGCATCATGCCGCTTGACGCCAGCAGGATGAGCACGTGCGTCTCGGCCGTGACGGTGCCGGCGCGGTCGTTGTCGTCGATGCCGAGTGCGAGCGCGCCGATGGTGCCGAGCAGGATGACGATGTCCGCCATCCAGCGGAAGTTGTCCACGGCGATGGGGCCGTCGGTGGCCGTGCCACGCTGCCGCATCATGACGTACACGGCGACGAGCGTCGCGACGCAGAGGCCGATCGACAGCACGCCCACGGTGCGCTGGTGCGACGCCGACTCGCGCCGCCACACGGCGACCAGCAGCAGCACCATGGCCCCGGCCGCGAGCAGCAGGTCGGGAATGAGCGCGCCCGTAAGCTGCGACGGGACGGCGAGGTTGAAGGTGTGCATCAGCGGCCTCCGCCCATCGACGCGCTGGACTGCGACGACCGGGTCTCGACGATGCGCACGAACTGCTCGGCCGCCGGCTGCAGGCGGCGCAGCACGGGCGCCGGGTAGACACCGAGCCAGATGATGCTCGCGAGGAGCGGCACCATGAGGAGGAGCTCGCGGCGGTTCATGTCGGGAATGTGCTCGTTCTCCGGCTTGTCCAGCGGGTTGAAGACGATGCGCTGCACCGCCCAGAGCAGGTACGCCGCGGTGATGATGACGCTCGTGGCCGCGACGACGGCGAGCACGGGATACGTCCGGTAGGAGCCAAGGAGCACGAGGAACTCGCCGATGAACCCGTTGGTACCGGGAACACCGATGGCGCTGAACGACACGAATACGAGGACTGCGGAGAAGAGCGGGACGGCCCGCGCGATGCCGCCGTACGCCGCGATGAGGCGGGTGTGTCGCCGCTCGTAGATCATGCCGATGAGGAAGAACAGCGCGCCAGTGGAGAGGCCATGGTTGATCATGACCATGAGGGCGCCCTGCACGCTCTGCACGGTGAGCGCGAAGATGCCCAGCATCACGAAGCCGAGGTGGCTCACCGAGCTGTACGCGACCAGCTTCTTGAAGTCCGGCTGCACGAGCGAGAGGAGCGCGCCGTACACGATGCCGATGACCGCAAGGGTGAGCACGATGTTGCGGACCGTGGGGTTCATCGCCGCGGCAGGAAAGAGCGGCACGGCCAGGCGCAGGAACCCGAAGGTGCCCAGCTTGAGCATGATGGCCGCCAGCACGACGGAACCCGCGGTGGGTGCCTCGACGTGCGCGTCGGGCAGCCAGGTGTGGAAGGGGAACATCGGCACCTTCACCGCGAACGCGAGGAAGAAGGCGCCGAACAGCCAGAGCCCCGCCTGCGGGCTGAGCTGCACCTGCGCCATGATCGCGTCGTAGGAGAAGTTCGGGATCATCTCCACCGCGCCGTTCACCACCACCGGCGCGCCGTTGATGAGGTGCGGCTGCCGTGCCGCGAGCCCCAGGTAGATAATGCCGACGAGCATCAGCAGCGAACCGATCATCGTGTAGATGAAGAACTTGAGGCTCGCGTAGATGCGCCGCTGCCCGCCCCAGATGCCCACGATGAAGTACATGGGGATGAGCATCATCTCCCACATCGCGTAGAACAGGAACAGGTCGAGCGCCATGAACACGCCCAGCATGCCCGTGGTGAGCACGAGCAGGAGCGAGTAGTACGACGACGTCTTCTGCCGCACCGACGTCCAGCTCCCGATGGACGCCAGGAGCATGATGAACGTGGTGAGCAGGATCATCATCATCGCGATGCCGTCGAGGCCCAGCGTGAGGCGAGTGCCCCACGACGGGATCCACGGGATGTCGAACATCTGCTGCCACCCCGATACCGCGGGATCGAACGCCCACCAGAGCCCCACCGAGAGGATGAACTCGAGGGCGAAGGCGAGGGTCGCGATGGTACGGGGGCGGCGCGCCGCGCCGGACAGGACCTCGTCTTCTCCCTCGGCCGCGCGGCCGCCGGCCATGACGGCGAGCGACGCGAGCAACGGGATGACGAGGAGCGCCGGGAGGATCCAGCGGTCGTAGCCGACAGAAAGCAGAAACTCGCGCATCTCGGCCTATCTGAAAGTGAAGGCGCCGAGCACGAACAGCACTCCGACGACAAGGACCCACGCGTAGGTTCCGACACGTCCGGACTGCATGTACGACCCGAGGCGTCCCACCATGCGCGGCAGGAGCCCGCCCATCGGCACCGTGGTGCCGGGCGCGTTGTCGTCGTCCTTGCTCTGGACGAACAACCGCGTCAGGCCGTCGATCAGCCCGACGTCGATGCCGCGCCACAGCAGGCCGCGCGACGTGGCCACGACCGGCTCGACGATGGCCGCGTCGTAGATCTCGTCGACGTAGTACTTGTTCAGGAGTACGCGCTCGAAGCCGTGCTCCGCCGGCGCCTCGCGGGCGGGCACGAGCGACGCCGGCCGCAGCCGCGCGAATGCCAGGGCAATGCCGGCGAGGGCGATGATCACCGCGGCGCTGATGAGCGCGATCTCCGTGCTGTGCGAGGTCTCGAGCACGGTGCCGTTCGTGACGCGCAGCGCGCCCTCGCCCACCACCGGCTCCAGCCAGTGCTCGAGCGCCCCGACGGGACCGATGGGGATGAGCGCCGGCAGGTTGAACCACCCGCCGAAGACGCTGAGCGCGCCGAGCACGACGAGCGGACCGGTCATGATCCACGGCGCCTCGTGCAGGTGCCCGCGCTCCGTCTCGCCGGTGCGGTTGGGGCCGTGGAAGGTGTAGAGCATCATGCGCGTCATGTAGACCGCGGTCATGAACGCCGCCGCGAGGCCGAGCACGTAGCACACCACCAGCAGCGTGCCGCCGGGAATGCCCAGCCAGTGCGCGCTGGCGAGCGTCGAGTTCTCGTGGCGCGCGAACACCGAGCCCAGGATCTCGTCCTTCGAGAAGAAGCCGGCGAACGGCGGGATGCCCGAGATGGCGAGCGTCGCCGCCCACATCAGGATCCACGTGACCGGCATGAACTTCCGCAGGCCACCCATGTTGCGCATGTCCTGCGCGTCCTCGTGGTTGTCCGTGTGGTGATACGCCGCGTGCATGGCGTAGATCACCGAGCCCGCCCCGAGGAAGAGGAGCGCCTTGAAGAAGGCGTGCGTCATCAGGTGGAACACGCCGGCGACGTACGCGCCGGAGCCGACGCCCATGAACATGTAGCCGAGCTGCGACACCGTGGAATACGCCAGCACCTTCTTGATGTCCCACTGCTTGAGGCCGATGGACGCGGCGAAGATCGACGTCAGCGCGCCGATGGCCACCACGGTGAGGCCCGCCACCGGCGCCATCGAGAAGAGGACGTTGCTGCGCGCGATGAGGTAGACGCCTGCCGTCACCATCGTGGCGGCGTGGATGAGCGCAGAGACAGGGGTCGGGCCCGCCATGGCGTCCGGCAGCCACACGTACAGCGGGATCTGCGCGCTCTTGCCGGCGCAGCCCAGGAAGAAGAAGAGGCAGATGGTCGTGATCAGCACGCCGCCCACGGGCAGCGCCGTGACGGCCGCGTTCACACCGGCATAATCCAGCTTGCCGACGTTCGCGAACAGCATGAACATCGCGACGAGAAACCCGAAATCGCCGATGCGGTTGACGATGAACGCCTTCTTGCCCGCGTCCGCGTTGGCCTTCTCGCTGAACCAGAAGCCGATGAGCAGGTAGGAGCAGAGGCCCACCCCTTCCCAGCCGACGAACATCAGCGGGTAGCTCGAGCCCAGCACCAGCACGAGCATGAAGAAGACGAACAGGTTGAGGTACGCGAAGAATCGCGGATACCCCGGATCGTCGATCATGTAGCCGATGCTGAACAGGTGGATCAGGGCGCCGACCCCCGTGATGATCAGCACCATCAGCATCGACAGCGGGTCGAGCTGGAAGGCGGCGTCGATCTGGAGGTCGCCCACGGGCATCCAGCTGAAGTAGCGCTGGATGAACGGCTCGTGCGTACCGGCGGCGCGCATCGCGAGGAAGATGGCTGCCGCGAGCACGAACGACAGCAGCAGCACCCCCGGACCAATCAGGCTGACGAGCGTCGCGTACCGGTGGCGCGCGACCGGATGATGGTCGTCGCCCGTGGCGCCGGCGGCATGCGCATCGGGCGCATGTTCGGCGGCGTGGGTCGGCGCGTGGCCGTGGTCCGCGCCCGGATCGGTGGGCCCGAGGTGCACGGCGCTGGTGAGCGAGAGCAGGCCGTTGATCACGAACCCGATGAGCGGCAGGATCGGCAGGAGCCAGACGTAGCTCGCCACGGTGCCGCTCAGGGGATGCGTGCCAACCGCGGCCGCCGCTGCTTGGAGAAGCATCATCCCTTGAGGAGATTGATGTTCGACAGATTGACCGTCTGGCGATGGCGGAACAGGGCGATGATGATCGCCAGCCCCACGGCGGCCTCGGCCGCCGCCACCGTCATGACGAAGAACACGAAGATCTGTCCGGCGACGCCGTACACCTGGGCGAACGCGACGAACGTGAGGTTCACGGCGTTGAGCATCAGCTCCACGCACATGAAGATGATGATCGCGTTGCGGCGCGTGAGCACGCCCACCACGCCGATCACGAACAGCACGGCACTGAAGAACAGCGACTCAGCGAGCACGGGAACTCTCCTTCCGCTTGCCGAGCACCACGGCGCCAACCACCGCGGCGAGGAGCAGCACGCTCGTCACCTCGAAGGCCAGCAGGTACTCGTGGAACAGCGGGCCGGCCAGCGGCGCGATGGCGCCGTCCCGCGTGACCTGGTTCGCGATGGTGTTCTCCGGCAGCACGAACGCCTCGGGGATCTTCGCCTTCGTCAGCGCGAAGACCTCCGCGAGAAACACCAGCCCCACCCCACCCGCGGCGAGCTTCCACCACATGCCGCGCGCGTCCGCCACCTGAGAGGGGTGTCCGAGGTTGAGCAGCATGATGACGAAGAGGAACACGACCATGATGGCGCCGGTATACACCAGCACCTGCATCGTCCCGATGAACTGCGCGTCGAGCAGGATGTACAGCACGGCGAGGCTGAACATCACGCTCACCAGCCACATCGCCGCTGCCACGGGACTCTTCCGCGTGACGAACGCCAGCGCCGAGATGATCGAGACGAGGCCGAACAGGTAGAAGAGAAAGACGTAGAAGAGCGGGAGCTCGTTGTGCGTCATCACTCCCCCTTCGGGTCGCTGGGGTCCCACATCTCGCACACCGGGTGCGTCTGCGCCATCAGGCGCTCCAGGTCGTAGACGAAGCCCTCGCGGCTGTACTCGGCATTCTCATAATGCCGGCCCACATAAATGGCCTCCTCCGGACAGACTTCCTGGCAGTAGCCGCAGAAGATGCACCGGAACTCGTCGATCTCGAACACGAGCGGATAGCGGTTGCCCTGCTCGTCCTCGCCCGGCACGAGCTTGATGCAGTTGGCCGGGCACACGGACGGGCACAGGCCGCAGGCCACGCACTTGGCCTTGCCGTCTTCCGTGGTGAGCATGCGATGCGTGCCGCGCCACCGCTTGGAGATCGACTCCTTCTCCTCGGGATACTGCGTGGTCACCTTCTCTTCGAAGATGTGCCGCAGCGTGCGCGTCATGCCCCCGAGGGTTGCGCGCACGTAGCTGACTTCGTCGATTGGTCGATGGACGACCTTGACGCCGATGGCCATCAGTCTCCGGACTCGGGGACAAGGGGAGCGCGATGCGGCGCGCTGACGGCGCGCAGCTTGTCGAGATCGCGTGTATTGAGCCGCGAAAACGCCGGGCTGATGAGCCGCCCGCGATCGAGGATGTTGAACAGGATCACCACCGCCGCGAGGTTGAGCAGGATCAGGCCTGTGTGGAACGGCACCGAGCCCCGCGCGAAGCCGAGCGCGTCGAGCGTCACCACCGTACCGGCCACCGCGACGATGTAACCCAGCGAGAGGGGCAGCAGCAGCTTCCAGCCGAGGGACATGAGCTGGTCGTAGCGGAAGCGCGGCAGCGTCCAGCGGATCCACATGAAGAAGAAGACGAAGAACAGCGTCTTCGTGGCGAAGGCGCCCATGGTGAGCAGGGTCTTGAGGCCCGTGTGCGGGGCCACGTTGTCCCACAGCGTGAACGGGATGTCCCAGCCGCCGAAGAACAGCGTCGCCATCAGGGCGCTCGCCGTGAGCATGTTGCAGTACTCGGCGATGAAGAACAGCGAGAACTTCATCGCGCTGTACTCCGTGTGGTAGCCCGTGATCAGCTCCGACTCGGCTTCCGGCAGGTCGAACGGCAGGCGGTTCGTCTCGGCGAAGGCGGCGATGAGGAAGATGAAGAACGCAATCGTGAGGTTCAGCACGTTCCAGGTCTCGAACGCCTGCTGGTTCACGATCTTCGACATCGAGACGTTGCCGGCCAGCAGCAACACGGGGATCGTACTCATCCCCATGGCAATCTCGTACGACACCATCTGCGCGCTCGACCGGATGCTCCCGAGCAGCGCGTACTTGTTGTTGGAGGCCCAGCCGGCGATGACGATGCCGTAGACGCCCACTGACGAGAAGGCGAGGATGAACAGGAAGCCCACGGGCATCGGAGCCAGCACCATCTCGATGATGCCCCAGCGCGAACCCCATGGCGCGGCGAACGGGATCACCGCCCACGTCACCATCGCCGGAATGAACGAGAGCACCGGCGCGAGGATGAAGAGCGGCATGTTCGCTGCCGCCGGATACGTCTCCTCCTTCACGAAGTTCTTCACGCCGTCGGCAATGGGTTGCAGCCATCCCTTGCCGACGCGGTTCGGGCCATGCCGATCCTGCATCCATGCCGAGATCTTGCGCTCGGCGAGGGTGAAGAGCGCCGCGCCCACCATGTAGAGGGTGAAGACGACGACCAGCTTCACGAGCGTCGCGATCAGCCAGACACCGAAGCCGGGCTCCGTCGTGGGCCCGGCAATCTCGAGCAGTGCGTGGATCGGCATCACTTGGCGGCCTCCGCCGAGGCGCCGGCGGTCGCTGCACCGCGGAGCGCGAGTCGGTCATACGACATGCCGGCGAACTCCGGATGTGCCTTGGCCAGCGCGTCGAACGCCTCGGACGCGGTCCAGTACCCTGCCCCCTCGCCCATCGCCGCCAGCAGGTCACCGATGGCGAAGAAGCTCGGGCGCGCAAGGCCCGGCGCCGCCTTCGCCTGCAGGAACCGCTGCACTCGGCCGCGGAGGTTCGTGAAGGTGCCGTCCTCCTCGACGCAGTTGGCGATGGGCAGCACCACCTCTGCACCGTGACGCGCCCACGTGGGCAGCGTCGTGCCGATCACCACGATGGCGCCCGCCTTCGCGATCTCGGCGATCTCGATACCGTCCAATTCTTCGTCGGCCACCACGAGCACGTCGCCCGGCTGCATGTCGCGCAGCGGGTTGTCCGAACGCGTGAAGCCGGCCAGCTCCGCGCCGCGCACGTTCGCGGCGCGGTCGGCACGGAGGGCCAGGTCGTCGACGCCCGGCAGCGGTGCTTCCTGTCCCTGATTCACGCGGAACGTGCCCGCCCCGCCCGTCATCGCGACGAGCCGGCCCAGCAGGAACAGCGCTTCATTCGAGAGGTTGGGCGACGCGAGCACGAACGCGCGCTTGCCGTCGAGCAGCGCGGCGGCGGCGCGCAGCGCCACCTCCCAGTCGGCCTTCGCGAGCAGGCCAGCCTGACGCACCAGCGGCGCATCCACGCGGTCGGGCCGGTTCATCCACCGGTAGTTCAGCCGTCCGTGATCGCACATGAAGTACTCGTTCACGTCGGCGTTCGGGCGTGGACGGAGCCGCACCACCTGGTTGTCGCGCGTCTCGACGATCATGTTGCAGCCCTGCGAGCAGTTCGGGCACACGGACGCGGAGCGGTCCAGCTCCCAGGCACGCGCCTTGTTCAGCGAGTCCTTCGACAGCAGGGCGCCCACCGGGCAGAGGTCGATCACGTTGCCGGCCCACGCGTGCGTGAGGTCCTCGCCCTCGAACTTGCCGATGAGCGCGCGGTCGCCGCGCTCGACGACGGACAGCACGGGATCATGCGCCACATCGTCCATGAAGCGCACGCAGCGCGTGCAGAGAATGCAGCGGTTCGCGACGTACATGACGTCGCCGCCGAAGTCCTCCACCGGATTGAAGCGCTTCGGGTCGCGGTAACGTCCCTCGGCACGGCCTTCCTGGTACGTGTAGTCCTGCAGTTCGCACTCGCCGGCCTGGTCGCAGATCGGGCAGTCGAGCGGGTGGTTGATGAGGAGCATCTCGAGCACGCCCTTCCGCGCCTCGAGCGCCTTCGCGGAGTGCACGTGCACGACCTGCCCGTCGGCCACCGCGGTCGCGCAGGAGGGCGCGAGCTTCGGCGCCTTCTCCACCTCCACGAGGCACATGCGGCAGACGCCCGCCACCGGGAGGCCCGGGTGGTAGCAGTAGTGCGGGACGAGGACGCCGGCCAGTTTCGTGGCTTCCAGGATCGACGTCCCGTCGGGCACGCTCACCGCGCGCCCCTCGATCGTCAGGCTCACCATCTTCACGTCCGCCATCAGGCCACCTGCGCGGGCACCATGTGGACCTTCTTCTGCTTGATCAGCGCCTCGAAATCGGGGCGGAACTTCAGGATGCCCGACGCCACCGGCGTTGCGCACGAGTCGCTCAGCACGCAGATCGTCTTGCCCGTCATCTGCTCGCCGATATCCAACAGGGTGTCCAGGTCCTCGTGCGTACCATCCCCCGCCACGATGCGCTCGAGGATCTTCGTCGTCCACGCGGTGCCCTCGCGGCACTGCGTGCACTGCGCACAGCTCTCGTGGGCGAAGAAGCGCGCCGCGCGCGCGATCTGCTTCACGAGGTTCTGCGCGTCATCGATGACGATCACGCCGCCGGAGCCGAGCATCGTCCCGTTGGCGACGAAGCCCTCGTAGTCCATCGGCGAGTTCTCCGCCTCGGCCACCGTCTGGATGGGCACCGAGATGCCGCCCGGGATGATCGCCTTGAACTTGCGGCCCGGCAGCGGGCCGCCGCAGAGGTCGTACAGGAAGTCCTTGAACGGGAAGCCGAGGGCCACCTCGTAGTTGCCCGGCTTCGCGATGTTGCCGCAGACGGAGAACAGCTTCGTGCCCGTGCTCTTCGGGTTGTCCGCTCGGCCGAACGTCTTGTACCAGTCGGCGCCGTTGTTCAGGATGTGCGGCACCGCGGCCAGCGTCTCGACGTTGTTGATCGTCGTCGGCATGCCGAACAGGCCCGACACGGCGGGAAACGGCGGCTTGATGCGCGGGTTGCCGCGGCGGCCTTCCAGCGAATTCATCATCGCCGTCTCCTCGCCGCAGATGTACGCGCCCGCGCCCTTGTGGACGTAGACGTGCACCGTCTTACCCGTGCCCATCGCGTTCGTGCCGAGGATGCCGGCGGCGTACGCTTCCTTGCACGCGGCGTGCATCTTCTCGAGCGGTTCCGTGTACTCGCCGCGGATGTAGATGTAGGTCACCGTGGCGCCGATCGCGTACGCGCCGATCGCGCAGCCTTCCACCAGCGCATGCGGGGTCCAGCGCATGATCTCGCGATCCTTGAACGTGCCCGGCTCGGACTCGTCGGCGTTGCAGGCAAGGTAGTGCTGCTTGCCGTCGCCCGGCTTCATGAAGCTCCACTTGAGGCCCGTGGGGAAGCCGGCACCGCCGCGCCCGCGTAGCCCGGAATCCTTCACGACCTGGACGATCTCGGCCGGCTCCATCTTCAATGCCTTCTCGAGCGCGACATAACCGCCGCGCTGGCGCCAGCCCGCGAGGCTGATGGCATCCTGATCGCCAAAGTACTTCGAGAGGACGAGCGACTCGCGCTCGTGCGGCGTGTGCGGAAAGCCCATGTCAGCCCAGTGAGGCGAGGAGCGCGGGCACCGACTCGACGGTGACCGACTCGATGACCTGCTTGTTGACCATCAGCGGCGTGTTGAAGCCGCAGGCGCCGAGGCACTCGACCTCGATCACGGCGTACTTGCCGTCCGGCGACGTGACGCCCAGCTCCTCGCAGTGCGTCGCCTTCAGCAGGGCATTCACGACATCCTCCGCCCCGCGCACGTTGCAGGGCGACGTCGTGCAGACCTGGATGAAGTGGGTCGCGACCGGATGCTGGTGGTACATCGTGTAGAACGTGACCACGCCCTTCACGTACGCTGGCGTGAGCTCGAGCACCTCGGCCACCTCGGCGACTCCCTCGCTCGGGATCCAGCCGCGATCCTCCTGCACCATCCAGAGCGCCGGTAGCAGCGCCGCCATCTTCGTGGGGTAGCGCGTCAGCAGCTCGTCGAGCTCCGCCTTCCGCGCGCCCGTGAACACCGGCGTGTACGGCGAGCCGTGCTCGGCGTGCGGTGCGTCGCCAGGCGAGCGGACGCCGCCCATCTCGTTATGAGTTGTCATCCTGCCTGCCCTGAGCGCAGTCGAAGGGAGCGGTGCGAAGGATCTGCTTTACGTCTGTCATCCTGAGCGAAGCGAAGGATCTGCTTGTGAGGTCCGCAGTCATCGGTCGATCTCCCCCATCACGATGTCGATCGACGCGTTGATCGCGATCACGTCGGACAGCAGGTGGCCCTCCACCATCTTCGGAATCGCGGCGAGGTTCACGAATGACGGCGGACGGATGCGCCAGCGCACCGGCTTCGACGTGCCGTCCGACACCATGTAGTAGCCCTTCTCTCCCTTGGGGCTTTCCGTGGCCACGTACGCCTCGCCGATTGGCGGACGCGGGCCTTCCATCACCTGCTTGAAGTGATGGATCATGCTCTCCATGTCGCTCGTCGCCTTCGACTTGGGCGGCAGGATGACGCGGTGGTCGTCCACGTTCACCGGGCCGTCGGGCAGCCGGTCGAGCGCCTGCTCCAGGATGCGGATGGACTGACGCATCTCCTCCATGCGGACCAGGAAGCGGTCATACACGTCGCCCGCCTCGCCGACGGCGACGTCGAAGTCGTAGGTCTCGTAGTCGAGGTACGGGAAGTCCTTGCGGACGTCATACGCCACACCCGACGCGCGGAGCATCGGGCCGGAGAGCCCGTAGTTCACCGCCTCGTCCGCCGACATGGCGCCGAGCCCGACGGTGCGACCCACCCAGATGGCGTTCTTCGTGAGCATCGCGTCGCACTCCGCCAGCACCTTGGGGAAGGTGCGGCAGAAATTGGCGAGGTTCTCGGTGAAGCCGTCCGGGATGTCGGCGCCCATGCCGCCCACGCGCGTCAGCGTGGTGGTGAGCCGCGCGCCGATCCAGCTCTCGAGCATCGAGTACACGCGCTCGCGCTGCTGGAAGATCCAGAGGAACGGCGTGAACGCGCCGATGTCGATGCAGAACGTGCCAAGCCACACGGCGTGCGAGATGAGGCGCGACAGCTCGCTCGCAATCACGCGCAGCACCTTGCAGCGCTCCGTGATCTCGATGCCGAACAGCCGCTCCGCACCGAGCGCGAACGCGACGTTGTTGCCCGGCGAGTTGAGGTAGTCCTCGCGGTCCGTCCAGGGGATGATCTGGTTGTACGTCCGGTACTCGCCGATCTTCTCGAAGCCGCAGTGCAGGTAGCCGATGTGCGGGATGCAGCGCACCACCGTCTCGCCGTCCAGCTCGAGCACCAGGCGCAGCACGCCATGCGTCGCCGGATGCTGCGGCCCGATGTTGATCAGCATGTGATCGCCCTCGAGCTCGGGCTCCGCCGCCGGATGCGCGGTCATCGGCACCACGTTGCCCGCGTCGTCCGTCACCAGCGGTACGCGCTGCGGGCGGCCACGGGAATCGAGGCCGGTGGTGGAGAGCTCGACCTCGACGGTCCGTTTCGTCGTCGCCATCGCTACTCTCCCACCCGCTCGCCCGCGCCAAGACGCTGCTGCATCTCGACCGGCAGGTCCTCGAACGCCTCGGCGATCGATAGTTCTTCCATGCTGTACTTGGCTTCCGTGTTCTGGGCGAGCGCCTGGCGGAGCTGCTCGGAGCGGCTGAAGCGGCCGCGCAGCGGGAAGTCCTTCCGCAGCGGGTACCCTTCCTTGTACTGCTCCCACATCAGGATGCGCCGCAGGTCCGGATGGCCGGCGAACCGGATGCCGAACATGTCGTAGCACTCGCGCTCCATCCAGTCCACGCTCTTGTAGATGTCCCACACGCTCGGTACCTCGAGCGGTTCGCCCTTGGGGAGCAGCGCCTTGAGGCGGAGAAAGCGGCGGTGCGGGAGCGATCGGAGGTGCCAGACGACCTCGATCGGGAGCTCCATGTCGCGGTACTCCACGGCCGTGACGTCCGAACAGTAGTCGTACCGCTGCGCCGGATCATCGTGCAGCCAGCGCACGATGGCGTTCACCTGGGCGCGCTCCACGATCACGGTGGTCTCGCCCCACACGACGTCCACGCGATGCACCGCGGCGCCGAACTGCGCGCGCAGCGCCGCAGCGGACGGATTCTCCGGGCCACCTTGGTGCGGCACGTTCTTCGGGGTCACCGGCGTCGGCGCATTGGCGCCCTCGGCATGTCCGGCGACGACCGGGACGAACGGTGTGCTCACAGGCTCGACCGCGTCTGGTGGATCGAGTTCCCGAACGGCTCGGACAGCTCGTCGATCAAGCGGGGCGGGATGTACAGCTGGCTCGTGGGATCGGGCTCCATCTCGTTGCGGAGCGACTTGTCGGCCATGCGCTCCTTCTTGATCTTCTCGTGCAGCATCATGATCCCGTACATCAGCGCCTCGGGGCGCGGCGGGCAGCCCGGGACGTACACATCCACCGGGATGATCGTGTCGATGCCCTGCACCACGGCGTAATTGTCGAACATGCCGCCGCTCGACGCGCACGCGCCCATGGAGATGCACCACTTGGGCTGCGGCATCTGGAGCCAGATGCGCCGGATCACCGGCGCGAGCTTGAACGGCACGCGGCCCGCGCAGATCAACACGTCCGCCTGGCGCGGCGAGAAGCTCATGCGCTCCATGCCGAAGCGCGCGAGGTCGAACTTGCTCGCCGCCGAGGCCATGAACTCGATGGCACAGCACGCGGTGCCGAACGGCATCGGCCACAGCGAGTTCGCGCGGCCCCAGTTCACGAGGAAGTCGAGCTTCGTGGTGACCCAACTCTCCTGTGACTGTGGGTCAACCGTGCGAACGGTGGGCTCCGTGCTCAATCCCATTGCAGCGCTCCCTTCTTCCACACGTAGACGTATCCCACGAGGAGGATCGCGATGAACACGAGCATCTCCCAGAGGCCGAACAGCGAGAGCCGTCCCGACGGACACGCGCCCGCCACGAGGTCCACGCCGCACGAGAGCTGCCGGAAGTGGGCGCCCCACGGGATCATGAACACCGTCTCGATGTCGAAGATGATGAACAGCACCGCCACCATGTAGAACTTCACCGAGAAGCGCTCGCGCGCGTCGCCGAGCACCGGAATGCCGGACTCGTACGGCGTCTGCTTCACCTCGGTGGGCCGAGGGCGCAGGGTGAGGTGCGATATGAGAAGGATGAGGACGCCGTTCATCACGGCGAAACCCAGCAGTAGCAACACCGGCAGGTACGTACGTTCCATGGTCTCCGCACTCGTGAAATCTTTCACTAAGTCGCAGCGCATGAAGTTACCCGGTGCCGCGAAGCAGTGTCAACGGCGCGAGCCCGCGGATTTTCTCCTGCGCTGCATGTTCGTCGCGTGACGCGCGCGTGCGCGGCGCCCTCATCGCGCCGAGGCTGTGGCGCGCGCCCGACACCGCCCGTACCTTTCGCGCCGATTTCATCGCGTCGCCGGCCAACCGAGCCGATGCGCCCGCCGGCGCGACGCCGCCCGCCACAAACCTCACGCCTCACGACAGCCGATCGCATGAGCATCATGTCCGACCGCTGGATCACCCGCATGGCCACCGAGCACGCGATGATCGAGCCCTTCGAGGGGCGCCAGGTGCGCCAGGGAGTCATTTCCTACGGCGTGAGCTCCTACGGCTACGACATGCGCGTCGCCACCGAGTTCCGGATCTTCACCAACGTCATGAACTCCATCGTCGACCCCAAGAACTTCGACAGCAAGTGCTTTGTCGAGGTCGAGACCGACGTCTGCATCGTGCCCCCGAACAGCTTCGCGCTCGCCCGGTCCGTGGAATACTTCCGCATCCCGCGGAACATCCTCACGGTCACCGTCGGCAAGTCCACCTACGCGCGGTGCGGCATCATCACGAACGTCACCCCGTTCGAGCCGGAGTGGGAGGGCTACGTGACGCTCGAGATCTCGAACACCACCCCGCTGCCGGCGAAGATCTACGCCAACGAGGGCATCGCGCAGGTGCTGTTCTTCGAGGGCAACGAGGCGCCGGACGTGTCCTACAAGGACAAGAAGGGGAAGTACCAGGCGCAGGTGGGCGTGACGCTGCCGCGGATTTAGACCCTTGTCATCCTGAGCGCAGCGAAGGATCTGCTTGTACGCCGGCCCGAAGCAGATCCTTCGCTGCGCTCAGGATGACAGGTCATCCGTGTCCCCCGCCCGCTTTCTCCTCAACCTTCGTCGCCGACGCGTAAATGAAGTCGCGGTTCATGCGCGTGATGAAGTCGATGCTGATCTCCTTCGGGCACGCCTCGTGGCACTCGCCGAACAGCGTGCACCCGCCGAAACTCTCGAGGTCCATCTGCGCCACCATCTTCAACGCACGGCGATACCGCTCGGGCTGTCCCTGCGGCAGCAGGCCCAGGTGCGACAGCTTGGCGCTCGTGAACAGTGACGCCGACGCGTTCGGGCAGGCCGCGACGCACGCCCCGCAGCCGATGCACGCCGCGGCGTCCATCGCTGAATCGGCGTCGAGCTTGGGCACCGGCGTGGCATTGGCATCCTGCGCCCCGCCGGTGGCGACGCTGACGTAGCCGCCGGCCTGGATGATCCGGTCGAACGCGCCGCGGTTCACCACCAGATCCTTGACCACCGGGAACGCCTGCGCCCGCCACGGCTCGATCAGGATCGTGTCGCCGTCCTTGAAGCTCCGCATGTGGAGCTGGCAGGTGGCCGTCCCCTTCATCGGGCCGTGCGCCACGCCGTTGATCATCACGCCGCACGACCCGCAGATCCCCTCGCGGCAGTCCTGGTCGAACGCGATGGGCACCTCGCCCTCCTTGGTCAGCCGCTCGTTCACCATGTCGAGCATCTCGAGGAACGACATCTCGGGGCTCACGTCGGTCGCCTGATAGTCCACGAGGCTGCCGGTGGCATCGGGACCCGCCTGCCGCCAGACCTTCAGGCTGATGGTCATTGTTCCGCTCACTTGTAGCTCCGCTGCGACAGCTTGATGTTCTCGAAAACGAGGGGCTCCTTGTTGAGCACCGGCACCTTGCCATCGCCGGCATACTGCCACGCGGCCACGTAGGCGAACTCCTCGTCGTTGCGGAGCGCCTCGCCGTCCGGCGTCTGGTACTCCGTGCGGAAGTGCCCGCCGCACGACTCCTCGCGGTGCAGCGCGTCGCGGCACATCAGTTCGCCCAGCTCCAGGAAGTCCGCCACGCGGCCCGCGCGCTCGAGGGTCTGGTTGAGGTCTGCGCCGCTGCCGGGCACAGTCACGTCGTTCCAGAACTCCTCGCGGAGCGCCGGGATGAGCTCCAGTGCCTTCGTGAGCCCCGCCGCGTCGCGCGCCATGCCACAATACTCCCACATGATGCGCCCGAGCTCCTGGTGGAACGACGTCACGGTCCGACTTCCCTTCACCGACAGCAGGCGGTCGGTGCGCGCCTTCACGTCGGCGATGGCCGCCCTCACCTCCGGGGCATCCTGCGACACCGGTTCCAGCTTGTTCGACGCCAGGTAGTCGCCGATGGTGTACGGCAGCACGAAGTACCCGTCCGCCAGTCCCTGCATCAGCGCGCTCGCCCCGAGGCGGTTCGCGCCGTGGTCGGAGAAGTTCGCCTCGCCGGCCACGTGCAGGCCGGGAATCGTGCTCATGAGGTTGTAGTCCACCCACAGCCCGCCCATCGTGTAGTGCACGGCGGGGTAGATGCGCATCGGCACGCGGTATGGATTCTCCGCCGTGATGCGCTCGTACATCTCGAACAGGTTGCCGTACCGCTCGCGGATCTTGTCCTCGCCCACGCGCTTGATCGCGTCCGCGAAGTCGAGGTACACGCCGCGCCCGCCCGGTCCCACGCCGCGTCCGTCGTCGCACGCTTCCTTCGCGGCACGCGACGCGATGTCGCGCGGCGAGAGGTTGCCGAAGCTGGGATACTTCCGCTCGAGGTAGTAATCGCGATCCGCCTCGGGGATGTCGCCCGGTGCCTTGCCGACGTCCTCGCGCCGCTGCGGTACCCAGACGCGCCCGTCATTCCGCAGCGACTCCGACATCAGCGTCAGCTTCGACTGGTAGTCGCCGTGCACCGGGATGCAGGTGGGATGGATCTGGGTGTAGCAGGGGTTCGCGAACGCCGCGCCGCGCTTGTACGAGCGCCAGATCGCCGTCGTGTTGCAGCCCTTCGCGTTCGTCGAGAGGTAGAACACGTTGCCGTATCCGCCCGTCGCCAGTACGACTGCGTCCGCCAGGTGCGCCTCCACCGTGCCCGTGACCTCGTCGCGCACCACGATGCCGCGCGCCCGCCCGTTCACCACGATCAGGTCGAGCATCTCGGCACGCGAATACATCGTCACGCCGCCCTTCGCGATCTCCTTCTCCAGCGCCTGGTACGCGCCGAGCAGCAGTTGCTGGCCCGTCTGTCCCCGCGCGTAGAAGGTACGAGACACCTGCGCGCCACCGAACGAGCGGTTGTCCAACAGGCCGCCGTACTCGCGGGCGAACGGCACCCCCTGCGCCACGCACTGGTCGATGATGTCCACGCTGATCTGCGCGAGCCGGTACACGTTGCTCTCGCGCGAGCGGAAGTCGCCGCCCTTGATCGTGTCGTAGAACAGCCGGTGGACGCTGTCACCGTCATTCTGGTAGTTCTTCGCGGCGTTGATGCCGCCCTGCGCAGCGATGGAGTGGGCTCGGCGCGGCGAATCCTGGTAGCAGTAGCACTGCACGTTGTAGCCCAGCTCGCTGAACGTCGCGGCCGCCGACGCGCCGGCCAGCCCCGACCCCACGACGATCACCGTGTATTTCCGCTTGTTCGCGGGATTCACGAGCTTCATCGCGAACTTGTGGCGGTCCCACTTGTCGGCCAGGGCGCCGCCGGGCGCGCGCGCATTGAGGTCGAGGGTCATCTATCGAATCACTCCGAGGAACACGGCCACCGGCACCGCCGTGAAGCCGAGCCAGACGATGAGCGCGATGGCAGTCGCGACGGGTCGGTGCAGCGGATCGGGCGACGGCTTCGTGAGGCCGAGCGTGCGCATCGAGCTCCACGCGCCGTGGAACAGGTGCAGCATCAGGAACAGCATCGCGACGACGTAGAACGCCACGACCCACGGCACGTGGAACGCGCTGATCACGTTGCCGTACACGTCGGCGTGGCTGAACGCCGGATAAAGCGCGTCCGGACGGCTGGCCACCGGGAAGAGTGTGCCCGTGGTGAAGTGCAGGATGTGGAAGACGATGAACACCAGCAGCAGCACGCCGCCCCAGCGCATCGTGCGGGATGCGAGCGTGCTCACCTGCGGGGTGCGCCGGGTGTAGTCCACCGGCCGCGCCGCTGCCTTGATGCGCGTCAGCTGCCACGCCATGAGGATGTGCAGCAGCACGGCGACGAGAAGGCCGATTCGCACGAGCCAGAGTAGCTCACCCGTGCTCTTCAGGAACGCGGCATAGCCGTTCATCTTCGCCGCCCCGATGAACACCTGCAGGTTGCCCGCCATGTGGCCGAGCACGAACAGGATCAGCAGGAGGCCGGTCACGGCCATGATCACTTTCTTGCCGATCGTCGAACGGTACAACGTCAACAACCACATTGAATCGCGGATCCGGATGGACAGTCGACTGCGCGCCGCACCTGCCGGCGCCGTTGAACACTCCTCCTTCGGGGTGGCGCGCGTCCGGCATGTCCGCCGAACTGGAACGAGTCCCTGGAGACTCCTTCTGCGAGGCAGGCTCCCTCACGCCTCACGCCTCACGCCTCAACCCTTGCGTCTCACCTCTTACCCCTCACACCTCACACCTAACGCCCCATGCCTTCGGGCGGGACTGCCGTGCAGCCCGCCCGCTGCACCAATCACATCTTGATCGCCGACATGGGCTCGCGCACCGCCTCGGCGCTCTTCGCGAGCGCCGCGCGCTCGTCCGCCGTGAGCTCCACCTCGATGATCTTCTCGAGCCCCTTGCGACCGAGCTTGCACGGCACGCCCAGGAACAGGCCGGACATTCCGTACTCGCCTTCGAGCCACGCGGCGCACGGCAGGATCCGCCGCTGGTCATTCACGATCGCCTCGGCCATCTGCACCGCGCCCGCCGACGGCGCGTAGTACGCCGAGCCGGTCTTGAGGTGCTTCACGATCTCGGCGCCGCCGTTGCGCGTGCGCGTGACGATCGCGTCGAGCGTCGCCTTGTCCATCAGCTGCGTGATCGGGATGCCGCTCACGCTGGTGTAGGAGATGAGCGGCACCATCGTGTCGCCGTGTCCGCCGAGCACCATCGCCTGGATGTCGCGCACGGAGACGTCGAGCGCCTCGGCCAGGAAGCCGCGGAAGCGCGCCGTGTCGAGCACGCCCGCCATGCCGATGACGCGCTCGCGCGGGAATCCGCTCGCCTGTTTCGCGACGTAGCACATCACGTCGAGCGGGTTGCTCACGATGATGAGGATGGCGTTGGGCGAGCTCTTCGCGATCTGCTCCGACACCGACTTCACGATGCCGGCATTCGTGTTGAGCAGGTCGTCGCGCGACATGCCCGGCTTGCGGGCGATGCCGGCCGTGATGATGACGACGTCGGAATCCTTCGTCTCGTCGTAGCCGTTCGTGCCGATGATCCGGGAGTCGAAACCCTCGATGGGCGCGCTCTGCCACTGGTCCAGCCCCTTGCCCTGCGGAATGCCTTCGGCGACGTCGACCATGACGACGGTGCGCGCCAATTCCTTCTCCGCGACACGCTGCGCAGTCGTCGCGCCCACGTTCCCGGCGCCGACGACAGTGATCTTATTGACCATGAGAGCGAATGTGTGAGGGTAGATGTGTCGTCGCGGCGATCCTGCCCGGGAAGCAGATCCTTCGCTGCGCTCAGGATGACAATGCGACGCGGCGCACTGCTCGGGACGACACTGAAAACTATCGCACGCCCCTGCTGACGCTACCCTCCGACCTGCGAGAGCGCGCGCAGTCCGCCGACGCGATGCGTCAGCAACGCGTGCGCCTCGGGTTTTTCAGCCAGGGCCTGGCGGACGAACGGGGCGAGTGGCTCGCCAGCGCGCAGCGGCGCGCGCAGGTCCACCTCGTGGTCGCCGAACAGGCAGGTGCGCAGCCGGCCGTCCGCGGTGAGGCGCACGCGATTGCAGCTGCCGCAGTAGGTGTGCGTCATCGGCGTGATCACGCCGATGCTGCCGGCCGCGGCGGCGAGCGTGTAGTACTGCGCCGGCCCATTGCCGCGCGGCGGTCCGCCGCCGGCCGTGAGCGGCCCAAGGGCGTCCTGGATGCGCGTCAGCAGCTCGTCGCTCGGCACCACCATCTCCTCGGTGATGGGCTCGAGCGAGCCCACCGGCATGAGCTCGATGAAGCGCACGTGCCACGGATGGTCGAGCGTGAGCCGCGCGAAGTCCACGACCTCGTCGTCGTTCACGCCGCGCATCACCACGACGTTGAGCTTGATCGGCTCGAGGCCGGCCGACTGCGCCGCGCGCGCGGCGGTTACCGGGTCGAATCCGAGATCGCGCCGCGCGATCGCCACGATGCGGTCGGCGCGGAGGCTGTCTGCCGAGATGTTCACGCGGTCGAGCCCTGCGTCCGCGAGCGGCGCGGCGAGCTCCGGCAGCTTCACGCCATTCGTGGAGAGCGCGATGTCCTCTACGTCCGGTACGTCGCGGATGAAGCGCACCAGCGTCGCGAGCGCGGGGCGGATGGTGGGCTCACCGCCGGTGATGCGGATGCGCCGCAGCCCCAGCGGCGCAAGCTGCGTCACGACCTCGCGGATCTCCTCGTAGCTCAGGATGTCCGCCTTCGGGAGCCAGGGCAGCCCCTCTATCGGCATGCAGTAACGACACCGGAAGTTGCACCGATCGGTCACGGAGATGCGGAGGTACTCGATCGAGCGGCCGAACTGGTCGAGCAGCGCGGTCATGGCGCCACCTCGGCCACTGGTCGTCCCGACGGATCGACCCATTCGCGCGTGCCGTCCACGTAGTGCTCCCGCTTCCAGATGGGCACGCGCCGCTTGAGCTCCTCGATCACGAAGCGTGACACGCGGTACGCTTCGTCGCGGTGCGCGTGCGCCACGGCGATGCCCACGCTCGCCTCCTCCAGCGCCAGCGCGCCGAGGCGGTGAACGATCGCCACGTCGGCCTCGCCCACCAGCGCCGCCGCTTCCTCCGCGATCGCCTGCAGCTCCGCGGCGGCCATGGCCTCGTAGGCAGAATACTCGATGCCGGTCACGCCACGCCCGTCGTTCACGGCGCGGACGACGCCGAGGAACAGCAGCACCGCGCCGTGCATCGGGGCGACGACCTGGCGGACGAGCGCGGACGGATCCACCACGTCCCGGGTGAGGCGTCCCATCGCCGTCATCCGCCGGCCACCGGGGGAATGAGCGCCACTTCGTCGCCTTCCTGGATGCGTGTGCTCCGCGACGCGTACCGCTGGTTCACGGCCACGAGCGGCGTCGCGGGGAGTCGTCCCCAGCCGGGCCGCCGCGTGATATCCGCGAGCACGTCCGCCACCGTGGCGTCGGGTGGCAGCTCGACCGACACGCTCGGTGCGCCGAGTGCATCGGCGTAGGACGCGAAGAGAAGGACGGTAACGCTCATGGTTGCATGCTACAGAACCGCGGCTCGCGACGGAAGTTCCGTGTCGGAATGAGCATCCGGTCACAGGCAGATACTGACGAAACACAAAGCCCCGGCGCGAGGCCGGGGCTCAAACGACGGCGGGCGAAGCGGTTAGACGTCCGTCTCCTCGTACTCGTTCTCGTGTTCCAGCTCGTCGATGGAGATGTTCGCCACCATGGCGCGCAGCTCCTTGCTCGGCTTGAACACGGGCACCGGACGCGCGGACACCTCGACGGGCGACCCGGTGCGCGGGTTGCGCGCCATGCGGGTCTTCCGGTGGCGGATCTTGAACGTGCCGAATCCACGCACTTCGATGTTCTTCTGCTCCTGGAGCGCCTCCTTGATGGCGTCGAGGAACGAATCAACCACGCGGGCACAGTCCTTCTTCGAGATCATCGGACCGGCCGTGCGGGAAATCTGGGCGGTTACACGCTCGACCAGATCAGCTTTCGTCATGAGAAGTGCCTCTGAGCGGGGCAGCGGAGGGGTGGAAGCAGATCGAACTTATCCGCGTTAACTCTTGTGTGTCAAGAGCTTAAAGCACTTCAGCCACGTGACTTGCGAACGGTTTCCATGAACTGCTCGAAGAGCGGGCGGGCGTCGTGCGGGCCCGGAGCGGCCTCCGGGTGGTACTGCACGGCGAAGATGGGTAGCTCTCGATGCCGCAGCCCCTCCACGGTGCCGTCATTCAGGTTCACGTGGGTCACCTCCAGTGCCGGGGCGCCCGGGATCGACGCCTCGGTGCCCTGGACGGCAAACCCGTGGTTCTGCGACGTGATCAGGATGCGACCCGTCTCGAGCTCACGAACGGGATGATTTCCCCCGCGATGGCCGTACGGCATCTTGGTCGTCGTGGCGCCGAAGGTGAGCCCCAACAGCTGGTGTCCCAGACAGATGCCGAAGATGGGCACCTCCTGCTCCGCCAGCGTGCGAACGGTCTGCGGCGCGTAGCTGATGGCGTCCGGATCGCCGGGTCCGTTCGACAGGAACACGCCGTCTGCCCCCATGTCGAGCATGGCCTCCGCGGGCGTCTGCGCGGGGACGACGGTCACCCGGCACCCCGCCTCGTCGAACAGGCGAAGGATGTTCCGCTTGATGCCGAAGTCGTAAGCCACGATGTGATGCGGCGCCTGCGGGTTGCCCCACTCGTACTGCTCCGCTGTCGTCACCCGCGAGGCGAGGTCCAGCCCCTCCATCGACGGGCACGCGTCGAGCGCCGCCTGTACCTCGGCCGTGGGCGCATCGCCTGCCGCGATGACGCCGCGCATGACGCCGACGGTCCTCAGGTGACGCGTGAGGCGTCGTGTGTCAACGCCTTCCAGCAGCGGGATTTGCGCAGCCTCGAGATAGCTTCCGAGGTCGCCCTCGGCGCGCCAGTTCGAGTAATGCCTTGCGAGCTCCCGGCAGACGACGCCCGCCACCTGGGCGGAGCCGGACTCCGGATCGGCGGGGTTCACGCCGTAGTTCCCGATCATGGGGGCGGTCATCACGACGATCTGGCCGCGGTACGAAGGGTCGGTGAAGACCTCCTGGTAGCCGCTCATGTTCGTCGTGAACACCACCTCCGCCACGGTCGCCGTGATGGACCCGTGCAAGACACCACGAAACAGGGCTCCGTCCTCGAGGAGGAGGAACCCCGGCGCAACAACGCGCTCGTTCACCGCGCTACGGCTTCTTGGGCGCGGGCGTCGCCGGAGCGCTGCCCGTGGGGATCGTCGCCGGCGGCTGGGTCGGCGTGGCCGGCGTCAGGTTCACGCCGCCGGCAGCTGCCGGCGAGGGGGCCGTCGTCGCGGGTGCAGGCGCCGTGACCGGCGGCTGTGTGAAGGCGTCGTCGAGCACCGACTTCGGTGCGCGCTGCCGGCTGGATGCCAGCGAGAGCACGAACGCGAGGAACAGGAAGATCGCGCCGCCCCACCAGCTGGCCTTCGTCAGGAGGTTGCCGGCTTGCCGCGTGCCGAGCAGCGAGTCTGCCGAGCTGCTCACGCCGCCGAAGCTGGCCGCGAGCCCGCTTCCCTTTCCGCTCTGAAAAAGGATCGCTGCGATCAGCACGAGGCTGTCGATAATGAGCAGGACGAGGAGAAACGTGAACATTCCGCCGGCGGTGTTGAAGTGTCGTCTGGTGGGGTAAACCGTAAATATGACGGGAGTTACGCCCTCCAGTCAAGCCGCGCGCCGCCGAATGGCGGTCATCCTGGGCGGAGCGAAGGATCTGCTTCTACCGCTGCCCCGCCGCGCAGATAGCGGCCCAGTTCGCCGGGTCGAGGCTCGCGCCGCCGACGAGGACGCCGTCCACGTTGGCCGCCGCCAGCAGCGCAGCGGCGTTCGTCGGCGTGACGCTGCCGCCGTAGAGGATGGGCATGCCACCGGCGTCCGCGCCCGCCAGACTCTCGAGCGCTCCACGAATCACCGCGTGCACCGCGCCTGCGTCATCCGGCGTGGCCGTCCTGCCCGTCCCGATGGCCCACACGGGCTCGTAGGCGATGATGGCCCCGCGCACTGCCTCGTGGGTGAGCGCGGCCAGTCCCGTGCGCAGCTGGTGCAGCACGACCGGCACCGTCTCGCCGCGCTCCCGCTGCTCGATTGTCTCACCCACGCAGAGCACCGGCACGAGGCCATGCTCCACGACGCGAGCACACTTCCGCGCCGCCTCCGCGTCGGTCTCGCCGAACACATGCCGCCGCTCGGAGTGGCCCACGAGCACGAAGCTGGCGCCCGCATCCGCGGCCATGGCCGCCGAGTTTTCGCCAGTGAACGCACCCTTCTCCTCTGCGTGCACGTTCTGCACGCCGAGGCGGATGTCGGGCCGGCTCGAGAGCCCCGCGCGCACCGCGGCGACCGCCAGCGCAGAGGGAAAGAGCAGCACCGTGCCCGCCGCGCCGGCCGCATGCGCCGACGTGAACTGCGTCACGAACGCCGCCGCGGCCGTGGGACCGAGGTTCATCTTCCAGTTCGCCGCGAACACCGGGCGCGCGAGGGCTACCATCGGCTAGCGCTCGTCCAGGATGGCCACGCCGGGCAGCGTCTTTCCCTCGAGAAACTCGAGCGATGCGCCACCGCCGGTGGACACGTGACTCATCTTCGACGACAGGCCTGCCTGCTCCACCGCCGCCGCGGAGTCGCCGCCGCCGACGATCGTCGTCGCACCCTTGGCCGTCGCCTGCGCCATTGCGTCGGCGATGGCGCGCGTGCCCCTGTCGAACGGCGGCGTCTCGAACACGCCCATGGGCCCGTTCCACAGCACGGTCTTCGCGCTGAGGATCGCGCGCGCGTACGACTCCATCGTGCGCGGCCCGATGTCGAGCATCGCCATGTCCGCGGGAATGTTCTCGCGGCTCACCGCCTTCGCCTGGCTGCCCGCCTCGATCGACGGCGCCACCGTGGCGTCGTGCGGCAGGATCAGCACCGTGCCGGCCTTGTCGATGAGGTCCTTCGCCATGTCCACGCGGTCTGCCTCCACCAGCGACTTCCCCGTCTCGAGGCCCATCGCCTTGAAGAACGTGCACGCCATGGCGCCGCCCACGAGCAACGCGTCCACCTTCGGCAGCAGCGCCTCGATCACGTCGATCTTCCCCGAGATCTTCGAGCCGCCGAGGATCGCGACGAACGGCTTCTTCGGCGACTCGAGCGCGCCGTGCAGGTAGTCGAGCTCCTTCTGCATCAGCAGGCCCGCCACGGCGGGCTTCAGGTGGCGCGCCACGCCTTCCGTGGACGCGTGCGCCCGATGTGCCGTGCCGAAGGCATCGTTCACGTACAGGTCGCCGAGCTCGGCCAGGGTGCGCGACAGCGCTTCGTCGTTCTCCTCCTCGCCGGGCAGGAAGCGCGTGTTCTCCAGCAGCACCACTTCGCCGGCCTTCATCTCGTGCGTCGCCTTCTGCGCTTCGTCGCTGTCGGTGGACTCCACGAACGTGACGACGCGGCCGGGCAGCAGCTCGCCCAGCCGGCGCGCCACCGGCTCCAGCGAATACTTCGGTTCCACCTTCGCCTTGGGGCGGCCAAGGTGGGACAGCAGCACCACGCGCGCCCCGCGGTCGAGCAGGTACTCGATGGTGGGAATCGCCGCGCGGATCCGCGTGTCGTCCGTGACGTGCCGGTCCGAGTCGAGCGGCACGTTGAAGTCCACGCGCACGAGTGCGCGCTGTCCCCGCAGCGTCTCTGCGGGGAGGTCGCGAATGGTCAGCTTGGCCATGGGCTAGAGCTTGGCGCCGACGTACTGCAGCAGGTCCACGCAGCGGGATGCGTAGCCCCACTCGTTGTCGTACCAGCCGGACACCTTGAGCAGCAGTCCGTCCACAACGTTCGTGCACTTCGAGTCGAAGATGCAGGAATGCGGGTTGCCGATGTAGTCCACCGAGACGAGCTCCTCCTCGGTGTACTGGAGGATCCCCTTCATCGCGCCGTCGGCGGCCTTGCGGAAGGCGGCGTTGATCTGCTCCACCGTCACCGGCTTCTCCACGACCACCGCGAGGTCGGTCATGGAGACGTCGGGGGTGGGTACGCGGATGGCGATGCCGTCGATCTTCCCCTTGAGCTCCGGGATCACGAGCGACGTGGCCTTCGCGGCACCGGTGGTAGTGGGAATCATCGACATCGCCGCGGCGCGCGCGCGGCGCAGGTCCTTGTGCGGCAGGTCGAGGATGCTCTGGTCGTTGGTGTAGCTGTGGATGGTGACCATGGAGCCGCGGACGAAACCGAAGTTGTCACGCACCACCTTCACCATCGGCACGAGGCAGTTGGTGGTGCACGAGGCGTTCGAGATGATGTGATGCCTGGCGGCGTCGTACTTGTCGTTGTTCACGCCCATCACGATCGTGATGTCCTCGCCCTTGGCGGGAGCGGAGATGATGACCTTCTTCGCGCCGCCGGTGAGGTGGGCCTGCGCCTTGGAGGCGTCGGTGAAGTGGCCCGTGGACTCCAGCACGATGTCCACCCCGAGCGCCTTCCACGGCAGCTTCGCCGGGTCCTTCTCGGCAAGGACCTTGATCTCGTCACCATCGACGATGATCGAGCCGTTCCCGGCCGAGACTTCGCCCTGGTACTCGCGATGGACGGAGTCGTACTTGAAGAGGTGCGCCAGCGTCCTGGTATCGGTGAGATCGTTCACCGCCACGAAGTCGATGTCGGTGATGCCGGCCTGCTTGGCCGCGCGCAGCACCTGACGTCCGATGCGGCCGAAGCCGTTGATACCAACCCGAATTGCCATCGTGCTCTCCTGGTGAATTACCACCGGTCGCCAGAGGCGGGCGCCCGGCCAAAGGTCACAAAACTGAGAATGCGTGCTCCGCCGTCGTGGAGCGCGGCAGCGCACGCGTTGAGGGTCGCCGCCGTCGTCACCACGTCGTCCACGAGGACGAGATGCTGACCGCGCAGCGTGGAGCGCTCCGCAGACGCACGGAACGCGCCCGAAACGTTGCGGCGGCGCTCCCCCGGTGTCAACCGCGTCTGCGTCTCCGTCGCGCGTGCCCGAATGAGCAGGTCCTCACGCATCGGAATCCCCCACCACACGGAAAGATTCCGGGCGAGCTCGAGACTCTGGTTATAGCCGCGCTCGCGCAGCCGTGACGTTGCGAGCGGCACCGGGACGAGGGCGGCGCGCTCCTGCTCGACGTCGCGCGGGAAGCGCAGTGACGCCATGCGCCGGGCCATCGGCCGCGCGATGGCGGGCCAGTCGCGGTACTTGAATGCGTGGACGATGGCACCCGCCGCGCCGCCGGGAACAGCATACGCGGAGCGCACCGCTCGCACGTACGGCGGCAGCAGATCGCACCACGCACACGGCGCGTCCGGTCGCACTGCGTTGCGCGGATGGCCGCACCGGTCGCACCGGGGACGCGGCAGCTCCTGCGCGCGCACCCAGCACGCGCCGCACACGAGCTCCGTCTCCCGCTCCGTCCGTGACGCGCCACACACGGCGCACGCTGGTGGAAGGAGCAGGTCGAGCAGCGCCGCGCCCGCGCGACGCGCGGAGGACCAGGCTACGCCACCGCTTTCCACATCGCGTCGCGATCCGGCGCGATGCCGAACCAGCGCTCGAAGGCGATGGCGCCCTGCTCGATCAGCATGCCTTCGCCATCGGCGGCGCGGTGGCCCGCATCGCGCGCGGCGGTGACCCACGCCGTCTCGCCAGGCGCATACGCGAGGTCGAACACGGCGCATCCCGGCGGCAGTGCCTCGACTGGAACGGGCGGAGGATCGGTGGGCCGGAGGCCGAGTGGCGTGGCATTGATCACGAGGGCAGCGCCGGTGAGAGCCTCGTCGGGCGACCCCGCCACGGTGACCAGCCCGGGAAACCGCGTGGCGAGGAGCTCGGCGCGATGCATCGTGCGATTGTACACGCGCACCCGCGCGATGCCGCATCGTTCCGCCGCGCACAGTACCGCGGCGGCGCTGCCTCCCGCGCCAAGCAACGCCACGTCGGCGCCGGCAATCGCGTCGGCCAGCAGTGCGCGCAACGTGACCTCCGCCCCGCCGACGTCGCTGTTGTCGCCCACCAGCAGGCCGTCCTCGTGCCAGAACACGTTCACGGCGCCCACCCGCTCGGCGAGCGGTGTGAGGCGCGCGCAGCGTGCGG
>JBBRZK010000043.1:0-34214 GCA_038236775.1 Gemmatimonadales bacterium | reverse complement strand
CCGAAGATGTATGCGGACGTCCCCGGCGTGCCGCGCCGCCTGGTGTACTCGGGCGCCGAGCTGTCGGTGAACAAGACGAGCCTGAATGCGGCGATCGCCGCACAGGGCCCGGACACCTACCTCACCCACGTGTGGTGGGACAAGTAGGCTTCCTCGCCTGAACCTGACTACACAGAAGGGCCCACCGAACTCCGGTTCGGTGGGCCCTTCTGCTGTCCGGGCCGCGCGACAAGCAGATCCTTCCCTTCGTCGCTTTCGCTCCTCGAGGGCAGGCTGCTGCGCTCAGGATGACAAGCAGATCCTTCCCTTCGTCGCTTTCGCTCCTCGCTCAGGATGACAAGAGACGGACTACCGGCATGCCCCGTTCGTACGCTGCGCGAGGCCCTGGCGGCCCCGCAGTGACCTCTTTACATCGTGGTGACGAGGATGACCGGGCCCTCGTGCGAATTGCTGCCGAACCGCTGCATGGCCGCGGAGGGATTGAGGAAACGGATCTCCTTGACGTTGCTGGCCAGCACGCCGCGCAGCTCATCGAGCGCCACCACCTTGTTGCCGTCGATGGATGCGTGAACCTTGCCCGCTTCGGGATCGCCGCCCGCGGCCGAGACGTTGTGCGTGCCGCGAACGGTCAGGAACGCCGGCCGGAGCGAGGTGACCACGTCGAGGACGCTCTGCGACCCGACCTGGGCATTCCGCATCTCCTCCTGGGTGATGACGTCGCGGTTGCGCCGTTCCGGCGCCACCTGCTGCTGCGCGTCGGAGGTGATGATGGCGCCGGACTGCGAGGGTGCGGTTTCCGGTGCGGGTGCCTTGGCGCACGCGCCGCATGCCGCCACGATCACGCACGCGCTGAGGAGCCTGGAGGACATTAGAGCCTGCCTGCGAAGGGAAGGTGAATGATGCCACCGGGTAAACTGTGCCGTCAAGCAGAATGGCATCGTCATCGAGAGAAAAGTCGCCGTGACGACAGGCGACCTCAGTGGGGTCCTGCCGAACCAACGGAACGCGACGTGCCGCGCACGATCTCCACGCGCAACTCGGCCCAGCCGTCCACCTGCGCGTACTCCACGCGCAGTTCGTGCGAGCCGCCGGCAAGAACGACCGCATCGACGGCCGACTCGTGTGGCGTCCAGTGGTCGACCTGGAGGACGCCATCGACCCATACGCGAATCGCGTCGTCGCTGATTGCGCGCAGCGTGTACGTGCCGGGCGCGAGCGTGACGTGCGTCGACGCCTCGAGCGCGAAGTGCGCCTGGGGCAGCCCGGCGAGCGCCGGCCGGTACCACATGTAATCGAGGCGTGGCTCGTGGCGGACGAGCAGCGGGGTTCCGCGCCGCAGAGAATCCATCACTGCCGTTGGAAGCGCCTTCGCGGCGGTATCAGGCCAGCGGAAGAAGCGAATGTCCCAATCGGTGTGCGGAGCGAAACGACCATACGTGAACCGGAACGGCGTGCCCGCGGCGCGATGCGTCCCGCGCGAGTCCACCGTGGCGCCGCCGCGATACTCGAGCGTCACGGACCACTCGTCGGTGCCGCGTGCCGGGGTCACGGTGATGGTGTCACCAACGCGGCCAGCCGACGCCGACACGTCGTCGACACGCGTGCGTCCGACGAGCCGCCACGCGCCCGCGGGCCCGACGACGCGGAGGCGCAACGGGACCGCGCGCTCGCTGTCCACGGGCCAGAGTTTTGGCGAGCGCCAGTCGAACGGTCCCCACTCGTCCACGATGATGGCCGAGCGGTCCATGCGTGACGCGGTGCTCGCGGGAATGGGGCGTGGGGCCGGCAGCCGTGACGCAACCGACGCGATCACGTCGAGCGGGACCAGACGCGCCGGATCGCACGAGGGAGCAGAGGCCGTCTCGCTCCGGTTGTGCGACGTATCCACCGGCGACGTGTTCACGATCCTGAGCGCGGTGGCCACGCCGGAGAAGGCGTTGTCGTCGATGTGATAATCGCGACTCCTCGTGTCGCGATGCTTCGGGTAACCCCAGTCGGACGGCTCGATGGGGTTCGCCCACAGGCTGACGCCCGTGGAGTCGCCATCGAAGGCGTTGGAACGGATGTCGATGTCCTGGCCGTGCTCGATGGCGATGCCCACGCGGTTGCGCACGAAGCAGTTGCCGATCACGCGCGACCCGTAACTGTATCCGCCCCAGAGGCCGTTGTCGCTGCCCTCGATGCGGTTGCCGATGAAGTCGTTGCGGCTGAAGGTGGCTTCCATCCCGTTGGTCGGCGCGAAACTGAAATCGTTGCGCGCATACAGGTTGTCGTTGGCGCCGCCCTCGCCGGTGTCCATCGTGGACTGGCCGGTCCACAGGAAGAGTCCGTCGCCGCCATGCGTGACGGAATTGTCGGCCACGACGTTGTGCGAGCTCTGCTCGAACATGAGCAGGCCCGCGGAATCCTGCCCACGGCGGAAGAAGCCGTGGCTGTAGCCGCGGACGTCGTAGTCGATGGCGTTGTGCGTAATGTGGTTCCAGCTCGCCCGATACATGCCGAGCCCGAGGCCGGAATTGAACGACAACGTGTTGTCGTGAATCGAGAGGGAATCGCTGCGCACGAGCATCACGCCGCTGCTGCCCTGTTCGGCGCGATTGTGCCGCAGGTCGCCGCCGCGCACGTTTTCGAGGTAGAAGCCCGCGCCGAAGCGCAGCCATTCGCGCTGCTCGTTGTGGTGGTACGACATCCAGTCCACGAGGCTCTCGTGCTCCATGACGCTGAACAGCCGCGGCTTCGAGCCGTAGCTCATGTCGTTGCCGGCCAGCACGAGCCTGCGCGTGCCCACGGCCATCAGGCCGACGCGATAGCCGCGCGCCCGCGCATTGAGGACGTGGACGTTGTGTCCGCCCTCGATGCGGATCGCCACGCCTGCACCCTGGTCGGGATCCGCGGACAGCGGCGCGCCGCGCAGCTCCGCGCCATTGAAGTCCACCGTGATGTCGTTGCCGCGGATGACGATGACGGCCGAATCGACGGAAGGACTGGCCGGCAGGTCATAGACCCGACGCGCGATGCGCACGGACCGGGTGATGACGAGGCCGCGCCGCAGGGCAACGTCACCGGCTGCGTGCTGTGCGCCGGCGGCCTGAAGGGCGACGACGGCGAGGACAACGGATGCGGCCGCCCTCAATGCCTGGTCCAGATCGCGACCACGGCGCACCCGTGCCCGTAGCTGTCCGAACGGAACTCGAGTGGCGCACTGTCCACGTCAGGATACGCTTCGATGGCGAGCACCCTGTTCATCGGCGCGGCGTTCGTCGCCTGTTCGAGGTCCACCATGCGGAGTCCGTCGAGGTACACCGCGACGCTCTTGCAGGCGAGGCGGCCCTCCACGTGATACGGGTCCTTGTAGTGAAAGCCCGGGGCGGCGCGCAGCACGTCAGCGGGGTAGGCGGACGTGGCGAGCCACGAGTTCCCGGGAAGGAAGACGGTACCGCTGGAGCGGCGCCCGCGGTCGATGATGCGGCCGAGTGCCCTGGTGTCCGCGCTCGTGGCGCCGATGACGTTGATGGCCTCGAGCACCTGCGGCTTCTTCTCGATCACGAGGCGAAGCGGCGCGCTTCCATCGGCGGTGGCATTCACGAGCAGCGTGCGCGGCTCGTACCCGATGGCCTTCAACTCGATGAACCACGTGCCGGCGGGAATGCCGCCGAGCGAGAAGGCGCCGTCCTTGATGGGCGTGTCGATGGCGAGGGCGTCCACGCTCACGACGCCGGACGCCAGCGCGCTCGAGTCCTGCGTCACCACTCGGCCGGCGATAGCCGCGGGCCCATGCGTCGTGCCGGAGTCGGCGAGCAGGAAGTCCTGCCGCAGCGCGCCGCCGAGCGCGATGTTCACCTGCCCGGTGACGTCGCGATAGCCCGGCTGCCGCGCCACGACGTCGATCACCGCGTCGCTCGGCACGCCGCAGGCGAGATAACGGCCCTCGTCGTCCGCGATGACGACGGTCTCGTGCGGCTCTGCGCGAAATCCCGTGCGCTGGAGCGCCGTCTCCACCCAGCGGACCAGCACGCGCGCGCCCACGGCCGGCGTCTCGCGCGTTGCATGCTCGACGACGCCGGCAAGCATGCCGTCGCTCGCGCCACCGGAGTCCTTGCCGCAGCGCAGGCGGCGGATGGCCGCCCCCGACTCGATGGCGAGGTCGACGCGCACCGCGCTGTCCACGCCCAGCTCGAAGGCTCGGAGCGGCGACTCGAGGCCGAGCGTGTTGAGGGCCTCGTGCTGGAAGCCGATAGCGTAGCGGCCTTCGCGGAGCCCGTCGATGCGGTAGCGGCCCGCGTCGTCGGTGCGCGTGGTGGTGATGCGCGGCGTCGAGTCGCCCGCGATGCGCGCGACTTGCACTACCGCGCCGGCCAGCGAGTGGCGCGACATGGAGTCGTACACGGTGCCGCGCACGACGAATGCCTGCTGCGCGCGAGCCGGGGCGATGGCGGCGTGGCCAAGCAGCAGCACGAGCAGAAAGCGGGATATGGTGGGGCTCATCGCCTGGTCCACACGGCCATCACGGCGCATGCGTCGTTGGTGCGCCAGAGGAATGGGGCAAACTGCACGTCAGGGTAGGTCTCGATCGCGAGGACGTCACGCATCGGGACTGCGTCGGCCAGTCCCTGCAGTCCGGTGCCGAGTCGCGCGCCATCGAGGTAGACCGCGAGGTTTGTCTTCTCGTGGCCCTTCTCGTCGTACTTGTCGCCGCTCACGGGGTTGACGGGATCGCAACCGGCGATCACCGCCCGGGTGGGGCTGCGCTGAATGAACCCGCGCGCGGCGCGCAGCACGTCGGCCGGCGTGTCTGCGGCAGCAAGCCAACTGCTGCCGGGCAGGAAGACGGTGCCGCTCGCGACCTTGTTGCGCAGCGCGATGTCATCGAGCACACGCAATTCCCGACCCGCCTTGCCCACCACGTTCACCGTCTCCAGCGTCTGCGCCCGGCGGTTCATCGCGACGACGACGTTGGTGGTGGCCCGATCCGACACCGTGACGAGGCGTGCGGCCGGCTCGACACCGATGCCCTTGAGCTCGACGAACCACGTATCCGCGGGCAGGGCGGCCATCGTGAAGGCGCCGTCGCGCACGGGGACGTCGATGCCGAGCGCCGCGATGGTGGCCTGTCCGGACGCGAGTGGGGTGGAGTCATGCGTCGCACGCCCGGCGATTGCGCCGGCGCCGCGCATCGCGCTCGAGTCGGCGAGGAGGAAGTCCTGGCGCATGGCGCCGCCGGCGGGAATTGTCAGTTGCGCGACGAGGGGGCGAAAGCCGTCATGCCGGATGGCGATGTCGAGCGGTGCGTCGCTCGGCACGCCGCAGGCGACGTATGCGCCCTCGGCACTCACCTCCGAGGTGAGGCGCTTGTCCACCGTGCGCAGCCCGCGGCGCTGCACGGCGGTCTCGAGCCAGTGCAGCTCGACCTTTGCGCCGGCCACTGGCGCTTGTCCACGCGCATCGAGCACGTAACCCGCGAGCATGCCCTCCCCTGGGCCACCGGCGAGGTCGCCGCACCGCTGCATGCGGACGGCCGCGCCCGAGGCGATGGCGAGGTCCATCGCGATGCCGGTGTCGTCGCGCAGCTCGAAGGCGCGCAGCGGGGACTCGATGCCGAGGGCGTTGAGTGCATCGTGCTGGAAGCCGATGGCGTAGCGGCCGTTCGGGAAGCCGGTGAACCGATAGCGGCCGGCGTCGTCGGCGCGCGTGGTGATGATGCGGGGCGCCGAGTCCGCGCCAGCGATGCGTGCCAGTTGCACCACGGCGCCCGCAAGGGGCGCCTGCGCGACGGAGTCGTAGACGGTGCCCGCGACGACATGGGGCGGGGCGGCGGCCGTGTCCTGGGCGACGGCGCGGGCGCTGGTGAGCACCAGCGCCGCCCCTACGGCGAGCGTGCGCATCGCAGCATTCATTCGGGGGCGCCGACGAGCGGCGCGACGCTGGCGAAAGCAGATCCTTCGCTGCGCTCAGGATGACAATGGGCTCGCGTCAGTCGCGGCGTGTGCCAGTGGGGCATCGATGTACTTCCTCGCAGGTACGGCGCGAACGGAGGTGCATGCGTGGCGGAGGACTCCGACGGCGCGGGGCGCTCCTGCGGTGAGTCCTTCCATGGTAGTGTATACAGTCCCCCGGGCAAGGCAAGGGGAGCGGACGGTTCGGCGAGGGGTGTGCTTGTGGACGGGTGAGATAAAGAATATTGTATCCGATCCTGGCAGCAGATTCCCTGGATGGCGGGGCGGAGCAGCTGTCATCCTGAGCGCAGCAGCCTGCCCTCCAGGAGCGAAAGCGACGAAGGGAAGGATCTGCTTTTCAGCGGGACGGTGGGTCAGTGGAACTGTCGGTGTGCGCTCCTGTAATCCACAAGCAGATCCTTCGCTGCGCTCAGGATGACAACTGCTCGCTGCGCTCAGGATGACAGGCGTTTTCCAAGCAGATCCTTCGCTGCGCTCAGGATGACAAGTGCTCGCTGCGCTCAGGATGACAAGGCGTTTTCCTCATTACCCCGATCTTCCGATGTCCACACGATTCCTCCGAGCGGTTCACGTTGCCGTTGCGGGCCTGGTGCTCGCCCATCCCGCCGCGGCGCAGGTCGCGACGAGCGCCGACTCCGCCGTCCGCGTGATCTTCACCGGACCCGGGCTGAGCGGAGGGGTGCCATTCGGGCCGGCCCGGTGGACCGCGGACGGCAACAGCTACGCGACGCTCGAGCGCGGCGCCGACGGCGGCGCGGACATCGTGGAGTACGATGCCGCGACGGGGCAGCGCCGGGTCCGCGTCACGGCGCACCAGCTCCAGCCCGCGGGCGCTGCGGCGCCGCTCGACGTCGAGGATTACACGTGGTCGGCCGACGGCAAGCGGCTGCTGGTGTTCACGAACACGCGGAAGGTGTGGCGCCAGAATACGCGCGGCGACTACTGGGTGCTCGACGTCGCGAGCGGGAAGTTGCACCAGGTGGGCGCGGGCGCGCCGGAAGCCACGCTGATGTTCGCGAAGTTCTCGCCCGATGATGCGAAGGTCGCCTACGTGCGCGGCGGCGAGCTGTACGTCGAACCGGCGACTGGCGGCAAGGCCACCCGCCTCACGCACGATGCCTCGCGCAAGGTCGTGAACGGCATGACCGACTGGGTCTACGAGGAGGAGTTCGACCTGCGCGACGGATTCCGCTGGAGTCCGGACAGCCGGTCGATCGCGTTCTGGCAGTTCGACATGACGGGCATCCGCGACTACCTGCTCATCAACGACACGGACTCGCTGTATCCGTTCACGGTGCCGGTGCAGTATCCCAAGGCGGGCACGACCAACTCGGCCGTGCGGCTCGGTGTCATCCGCGCTGACGGCACCGGCAGAGTGACGTGGGCGCACCTGGATGGTGATTCGCGGCAGCACTATATCCCTCGCGCCGAGTGGGCAGGGAACGACGAGCTGGTGGTGCAGTACATGGACCGGCTGCAGCAGCACGACTGGGTCACCCTCGTGAACGCGCACACCGGCGCCGCGCACGTCGCGCTCACGGAGAGCGACTCCGCCTGGGTGGACGTGGTGGACGACCTGCACTGGATGAACGGTGGCAAGAACTTCCTCTGGGTGAGCGAGCGCGATGGTTGGCGGCACGTGTACCTCGCGCCGCGCGAGGGAGGCACTCCGCGGCTGCTCACGCCGGGCGCGTATGACGTGATCAGCGTGGCCGCGGTGGATGAGGCGACCGGATGGCTGTACGTGATCGCGTCGCCGGAGAGCGCGGTGCAGCGTGCGCTCTATCGCGTGTCGCTCGTCAATGCGGGACCACCGCAGCGCGTGAGTCCTATCAATGCACCCGGCGTGCACGCCTACGACATCTCGCCGAATGCACGCTGGGCGTTCCACACGTACTCACGAACCGACCGCGCACCGACGACGGACCTCGTCGCGCTGCCGGACCACCGTGTCGTCCGTGCACTCGGCCGCGCTCCGGCGCCCGCATCGTTGGCGGCATCCCCCACGGAGTTCTTCCAGGTCACGATACCCGACGGCGCCACGCTGGATGGCTGGATGATCAAGCCGCGCGACTTCGACGCGACGAAGAAGTATCCGGTGCTGGTGTACGTGTATGGCGAGCCCGCGGCGCAGACGGTGATGGATCGCTGGGGCGGCGCGCAGGACCAGTGGTACCGCATGCTCGCCGACCGCGGCTACATCGTGATGAGCGTGGACACGCGCGGCACGCCGGCGCCGAAGGGGCGCGCGTGGCGCAAGGTCATTTACGGCGCGATCGGGCCGCTCTCGAGCCGCGAGGAAGCGGATGCGGTCCGCACGTTGACGAAGCAGCGTCCGTACCTCGACGCGAGCCGCGTGGCGATCTGGGGCTGGAGCGGCGGCGGATCGAGCACCCTGAACGCGATGTTCCGCTATCCCGACGTGTACGCGGTGGGCATGGCCGTAGCACCGGTAGCGGACCAGCGGCTGTACGACACGATCTACCAGGAGCGGTACGAAGGCCTGCCGCAGGACAACCCGAAGGGATATGCGGCGGGCTCGCCGATTTCGTACGCCGCGGGCCTCGCCGGCAAGCTGCTCGTGGTGCATGGCGAAGGCGACGACAACGTGCACTATCAGGGCACGGAGCGACTCGTGAACCGGCTCGTGGAACTGGGCAAGCCGTTCGACATGATGGTGTACCCCAACCGCACGCACTGCATCTGCGAAGGCGCCGGCACCACGCTGCACGTGTACTCGCTGCTCACGCGCTACCTGCTCACCAACCTGCCGGCGGGCGGCCGATGAGGCGCGCCATCGTGTCCATGCCGGCGACGCCGGACATCGTCCCGCTCCGGCGCCAGACGCTCACCGGGATGACGCTCATGGCGCTGCGCGACCGCATCCTCCAGGGCGGATTTCCGGACGGCGAGCCACTGCGGCAGGACGCCATCGCGGACGAACTTGGCGTGAGCCGCATCCCCGTGCGCGAGGCGCTCCGCCAGCTCGAGGCGGAGGGCCTGGTGACCTTCCATCCGCATCGCGGCGCAGTGGTGACGACATTGTCGCTCGAGGAGATTGCCGAGCTGTTCGAGTTGCGCGCGGAGATCGAGAGCGACGTGCTGCGGCGGTCGATTCCGCTCATGACGACTGATGACCATCGTGCGGCGACGGAGATCCTCGACACGTACGACACGGCGCTGCGCAACGGCGAGGTCTCCGCCTGGGGAGCGCTCAACTGGCGCTTCCACTCGGCACTCTATGCGCCGGCGAACCGGCCATTCACCCTTGGTATCGTGAGCAAGCTGCACCAGCACAGCGACCGGTACCTGCGCATGCAGCTCGCGCTGACGCACGGCGAGACGCGCGCGCGGCAGGAGCATCGCGCCATTCTCGCGGCCGCGAAGAAGCGCGACACGCGCAAGGCCGCGCAACTCATGCGCGGCCACATCCTCGGCGCCGGCCGCTCGCTCGTGTCGTTCCTGGAAGAGCATCGGCAGGTGGTCGCCCCGCAGCCGCGCCGGCGGGTGGCGCCATGAGCGGGGCGCCCGCGTTGCCGTCGATGCGCGTGGTGGACTCGCACACGGAAGGCGAGCCGACGCGCGTGGTGGTGAGCGGCTGGCCGCAGCCGCAGGGTGACACGATGGCGGAACGCCGCGACGACCTGCTCGCGCGGTTCGACCACCTGCGGCGCGCGGTGGTGTGCGAGCCGCGCGGGCACGATGCGGTCGTCGGCGCGCTGCTCACGCCCGCCGTGCATGCGGACTCCGTCGCCGGCATCGTGTTCTTCAACAACGAGACGTATCTCGGCATGTGCGGGCACGGGCTCATCGGCGTCGTGCGGACGCTCGAATATCTCGGGCGGCTGTCGCCGGGCGTGGCGCGGTTCGACACGCCGGTGGGCCCGGTGAGCGCGGAGCTGGGTGCGGACGGCTCCGTGACGATCGAGAACGTGCTGGCCCATGTGCATGCACGCGACGTCGTGGTGGAGGTGCCGGCGTACGGGCGCGTCACGGGCGACGTGGCGTGGGGCGGCAACTGGTTCTTCATCACGCATGCGGACAACGTGCCGGTGGACATGGCGCACGTGGATGAGCTGACGCGCTTCACGCAGGCGATCCAGGATGCGATCGACGCGGCGGGCATCACCGGCGCGGACGGCGGCCACATCGACCACATCGAGATCTCGGCGCCGCCGTCGCGCGAGGACGCGCACTGCCGGAACTACGTGCTCTGCTCGGGTGGCGAGTACGACCGCTCGCCATGCGGCACGGGCACCTCCGCGAAGATGGCCGCGCTGCACGCGCGCGGCGAGCTCGCGTTCGGCGAGCCGTGGCACCAGGAAGGCATCGCCGGCGGCATGTTCACCGGATGGCTCACGCCGGGCGCGAACGACGCGCTGGTGCCCCACGTGCGCGGCACGGCCTTCATTACGGCGGAGACGACGTTGTTCTTCGACGTGCGCGATCCCTTCCGCTTCGGCATTCCCTCCGAGGCGACCGTTTCGGCGTGACGTCAGCGTCGCGGTGGGATGCAATCGTGGTTGGCGCGGGCATCGTAGGCGCCGCATGCGCGCGCGCGCTGGCGCTCGGCGGCATGCGCGTGCTCGTGCTCGACGCTGGCTTCGCGGGCGGCGGCACGACGGCGGCAGGCATGGGGCACCTCGTGGTGATGGACGACTCGCCGGAACAGCTCGCGCTCACGGCGTTGTCACTCTCGCTCTGGCGCGCGCTCGCGCCGACGCTTCCGGCAGCGGTGGAGTACGACGCCTGCGGCACGATCTGGGTGGCCGAAGACGACGCGCAGATGGGGGCGGTGCGCGAGAAGCAGGAGGTGTACCGCAGCGTGGGCATCGCGAGCGAGGTGGTGGGTGCGAGCCAACTCGCCACACTGGAGCCCAACCTTCGCGCGGGGCTGGCCGGCGGGTTGCTCGTGCCGGGCGACGGCGTGTTGTATCCGCCGTTGGCCGCGCTCGCGATGCTCGCGGAGGCGCGCGCGCATGGTGCAGTGCTCCGGGAGTCGTGTCGCGTGGACGCGATCCTGGACGGCGCCGTAAGCTGCGGCAGTGAATCGTTCGCGGCTGGGGTCATCGTGAATGCCGCTGGCGCAGAGGCCGCGCGACTCACGCCGGGGCTACCCATCGTGCCGCGCAAAGGCCACCTCGCGATCACCGACCGGGCGCGCGGCTTCGTGCGGCACCAGCTCGTGGAGCTGGGCTACCTGGCGAGCGCGCACACGATGACGAGCGAGTCGGTGGCGTTCAACGTCCAGCCGCGCGCGACGACGCAGGTGCTGATCGGGTCGTCGCGCGAGCTGGCGGGGTGGGACGGTTCGACGAACCGTCGGGTGCTCGGCGAAATGCTCGAGCGCGCCGTGCTTTTCATGCCGGCGCTCGCGCAGCTTGCCGTGATTCGCACATGGACGGGCTTCCGCCCCGCGACGCCGGACAAGCTGCCCGTGATCGGCCGACACGAACACACGGCAGGACTGTGGATCGCCGCGGGACACGAAGGACTCGGCATCACGACCTCGCTGGGCACCGCGCAGTTGCTGGCTGACCTGGTGCTGGGGCGCACGCCGTCGATCGATCCGGCGCCCTACTCGCCGATGCGCGGCGCTGCGCTGGCGCAAGGGCACGCATGAGCGAATTGAAGTCGGGTGACCTGACGATCGTGGTGGACAGTCGCGAGGTGCGTACGTCGAGCGGCATGACCGTGGCAGCGGCGCTGTGGAACGCGGGGATCACGACGTTTCGCACTTCTGCCAGCGGAGAGCGGCGCGCGCCGTTGTGCGGCATGGGCACCTGTTTCGAATGCCGCGTGACGATCGACGACGTGGCGCAGCGGCGCGCCTGCCTTGTGCCGGTCGCGCAGGGCCTTCGGGTATCGACGCGGGCTGAATCGTGAAGCGCTCTCCGATTACTGGTCGCCGGTCGTGACGCCGTCGTCATCGCGCACGGAGTGCGACGTCGTCGTGGTGGGTGCCGGTCCCGCGGGGATTGCGGCGGCCACGCGCGCGGCGGAAGCAGGACGGCGTGTCGTGGTGCTCGACGAGAGCCCGGAAGTGGGTGGACAGATCTGGCGACATCGCACGGGCCGCGTGCGTTCGCGCGTGGCGGCACGATGGCTCACGCGGCTCGCGCGCTCGGGCGCCACGGTGCATCGCGGCGCGTCCGTCGTCGACATCGTCATCGATTCAGCGGGCGACGGATGCACCGTTGTGGCCGAGCGCGCCGGCGTGCCGCTCGTCGTGCATGGAGCGGCGCTCGTCCTGGCGACGGGCGCGCGCGAGCGGTTCCTGCCATTCCCCGGCTGGACGCTACCGGGAGTGATCGGCGTCGGCGCGGCGCAGGCGCTGCACAAGACGGGCATGTCGTTCACCGGCAAGCGCGTGGTGATCGCGGGGAGCGGACCGCTGCTGCTGCCGGTGGCCGCGTCGCTCGCGGCGGATGGCGCCCGCATCGCGCTGGTGGCCGAGCAGGCGAGTGGGCGCGACGTGATGCGGTTTGCGGCCGGATTGTGGCGACACCCCGCCACGCTCGTGCAGGCCGCACGCTATCGCGCCGCGTTCGGGCGCACGACGTATGCGACGGGGCAGTGGGTCACGCACGCACGCGGCGACGGGCGCGTGCAGGAAGTGGTCGTCACCGACGGCCGGACGTCGCGCACGATTCCCTGCGACATCCTGTGCGCCGCGTTCGGCCTCGTGCCGGACACGACGCTCGCGCGGTTGCTCGGCTGCGTCGTGGACGCCGACGGCGTGGCGGTGGACGCACGACAGGTCACGTCGAACCGCGGCGTGTACTGCGCCGGCGAGCCGACGGGCGTGGGCGGCATGGAGCTGTCGCTCGTCGAAGGGGAGATCGCCGGCCTCTGCGCGGCTGGTCGGCCGGACGAGGCTCGACCTCTCCATGCGCGCCGCGCATCGCTGCGCGCGAGCGCCGTGGCCATGGCGCGCGCCTTCGCCTTGCGCGACGAACTGCGCAGTCTCGCCACCCCCGACACCATCGTCTGCCGCTGCGAGGACGTGCCACTCGGCGCCATCGACCACACGTGGACGATCCGCCAGGCCAAGCTGTACACGCGTGCCGGCATGGGCGCGTGCCAGGGCCGCGTCTGTGGCGCGGCGCTGGAATACCTCAACGGATGGCCGCCTGACGCCGTCCGCGTGCCGGCGATTCCGGTGCGCTGCGCGACCCTCACGTCGGAGGGCACCGAACGTGTGCCGTCCGCGACACACGGAGCCTGACGACATGGACAAGCGCGACTGGGTTGGCGTATTCCCGGCGATCACCACGCCCTTCCACGATGACTTCTCGATCGACCACGCCACACTGGCCGCGCATGCGAAGTGGCTCATCGCCAGCGGCTGCGTCGGCATCGTCGCACTGGGGTCACTCGGTGAATCGCAGACGCTCACCGCCGACGAGAAAGTCACGATCCTCGACACGCTGCGTGCAGCGTTGCCGGCCGGCACGCCGCTGGTGGCGGGCATCGCCGGGCTGAGCACGCCGGAGTGCGTGGCGCTCGCGCAGCGGGCAGAGCGGGCGGGATGCAACGGGCTCATGGTGCTGCCGGCGTATGTCTACAAGGGCGACTGGCGCGAGACGAAGGCGCACTACAGCGCGGTGATTGGCGCCACGACGCTGTCGTGCATGCTGTACAACAACCCCATCGCTTACGGCACCGACGTGAAGCCGCACCAGCTTGCCGAGCTGGCCGCGGCGCACGCCAACCTGCACGCGGTGAAGGAGTCGAGCGGCGACGTGCGCCGCGTGACGCACGTGCGCGCCGAGCTGGGCGACCGCCTCGCGATCTTCGCCGGCATGGACGACATGATCCTCGAGAGCATCCCGATGGGTGCGGTCGGGTGGATCGCCGGTCTGGTGAATGCCTTCCCGGTGGAGTCCGTGCGCGTCTACGAGCTGGGGCGCGACGGGCGGATGGACGAGGCGCGCGCGCTGTACGAGTGGTTCCTGCCGCTGCTCCGGCTCGACACCGTGCCGAAGTTCGTGCAGCTGATCAAGCTCGTGCAGGCCGAGGTCGGCCACGGGAGCGCGGTGGTGCGGCCGCCGCGGATGGAACTCGAGGGTGAGGAACGCGACGAGGTGCTTGTGCTCGTCCGCACATCGATCGCGCGTCGGCCTCCCCTGAAGTAGCCGGCCGCCACCCCTGTCATCCTGAGCGATAGCGAAGGATCTGCTTTCAGCCCGCCCAAAGCAGATCCTTCGCTGCGCTCAGGATGACAAAGGGCTGCGCTCAGGATGACAAAGGGCTGCGCTCAGGATGACAAAGGGCTGCGCTCAGGATGACAGAGAACTCACGGCTTCTTGGCGGGCACCGTTGTCTTGCGCTGCGTGTCCGACGGCGGGGCGAGCAGCGGGTTCTCCTGCGCGGGCACCGGCGTCGCGTTCTCCAATTGCCCGAGGAGATCGTTGAGCTGCACCCCCTTGGCGATGTCGCGGGCCTGCGACATCACGCGCGACGCCTTCGCCGCGTCGCCCGTGGCCTGGAGTACCTCGGACAGCATCAGCCCCGTGGCGACGTACAGGTACGGGATGCCCACAGACGGCCGGTCGATCCAGTCCGTCCGCTTGGCGAGCGACTTCGGCGCGATGAACACGCTGTCCCACAGCGCATTCGTGCGGGCGAGGTCGATCCAGCCGGCGCCGGGCACGAGCAGCGTGTCCTTGCCGGGGACGGCAGGAGGGATGAACACCTTCGTCGCCAGTCCCTGCGTGAGCAGGTAGCTGCCGAGTCCAAGCTCGTTGCCGTAACCGGCCGACGTACGGCTGAGGTAGATGGGCCGCTCGCCGTAGGAATCGGCGATCATGCGGAGCACGAAGATGTCGGCGCGCTGGAGCACGCCGGGAATCGACAGCCGCTGCGGATCGATCGTCGCCTTGATGGGGCCGCCCTGGAAGGTCATCGGGCGGTCGAGCTGGATGTATGCGGGCACCGAGTCGCCCTGCTGCTGCGTCATGTGGAGCGGCGGGCCGCTCGGCTTCTTCCACGTGCCGTTGCGGTAGATCGCCGGCCCCGCGGCCTTGTCGTACTCGAACACGGGACGCCGGATGAGTTGCCGCGTGTACCAGTCCGTATTCAGCAGCGAGGTGTTTGCGACGACGACGTCCTGGCGCACGTGCTCCACTTCCTGCGCGTACCAGAGCGGGAAGGTGTCGTTGTCGCCGACGGTGACGAGCACGCCGTACGGCTCGACGGAGTTGAGCAGGTCCTTCGCGAAGTCGGCGGTGTCGGTCTGGCCGGCGCGCGAGGCCGTCGTCCAGTTGGTGAACAGCGGGATGATGGCGACGAGGAGCAGCGGTGATGCCATGGCGAGCGCACGACGCGTGGGGCGCTCGTAGGTCTCGCGTCCCTCCGTGACCGTTTCCCGTGCGATGAGCGCGGCAACGGAATCCCACACGGCCATCAGCCCGAGCGCCGCCCACACGCCCCACGACGAATAGCTCCAGAGGTAGAAGTAGTCCCGGTCACGCACCTCGCGCGCGACGCCGTTGAGCTCGGGACTCTGCGACGCGCCGTACTTGAAGTTCAGGTAGACGATGAGCGCGAGCGACACCGTGAACACGAGGGAACCGAAGTACCAGAAGCTTCGTCGGTCCCGCTGGTAGTGCACATAGCCGCCGAGGAACCCCATCACGAGGAAGAGGGCGCCGAGGAGTCCCTGCGCGAACGGATGGTCGTAGTGCGCATCGCGCAGCCACTGCCACTTGAAGTACAGCCACCACATCCCCACCTGTGCCGAGAGCGGCGCCTGGCGCTCGGTGAGCTCGGGCTTGCCGTACTGGCCACGGTTGAAGTTGTACATGAACGCGTCGTACGTGCCCGCGCTCATCGTGCAGCCAAGCTTGAGCCCCTCGCGGCAGGCCGTGGGCTCGCCCTCGTTCAGCGCCGGATACTGCGCGGCGCGGATGGGCTGCATCGCGAACGGGGTGATGCCGAGGAACAGGGCCGCCATGCAGGCGAGCAGCAGCTTCCATCGCAGCGCGGTGCGCCAGCGGATGATGAGCACCGCGAGCCCGACGGCGGGCGCCGGTGCCATGCCCGCCATGTGGTTCGCGTAGCCGAGGCCGAGGAGGTAGGCCACCAGCACGAGCGTGCGGTCCGCCTTGCGTCCGTCCGGCTCGTCGCACCAGCGGATCATGAGCCACGAGATGATCGCGATGCCGAGGAGCGAGACGGTGTACACCTTCTCGTTGACGACGCTCTGGTTCCAGACGGTGAACGCCGTGGCGCCCAGCAGCGCGGCGATGCCGCCGCCGAGGATGCGCATCCACCGCTCGGCGAACCAGCCCACCAGCACGCGCTCGGTGATGAGGAACCACATGCCAGCCGACACGGCGCTGCAGAGCGCGGCCAGGATGTTGATGCGCACCGCCACCGACGACGCGATGGGCAGGATGGCGAACACCCGGCCGATGAGCACGAACAGAGGGTTCCCTGGCGGGTGTGGCAGGCCGAGGGTGTAGGCGGCGGTGATGTACTCGCTCGTGTCCCACATCGCCGTGGACGGCGAGAGGGTGAGCAGGTAGAGCACAAGGACCACCATCGACACACCGGCGGCTGCCAGGTATGAGGGGCGGTAGTCGAGGTCGGACGGCGTGGACGTCGTCGCCATTGTCAGCGTGGGAGTGTCGAAAGCAGACGCCCCGCGGAGAGCGGGGCGGAAGCAACGATATAAGATGGTACTGGCGCGTGGTTTGGTACAGTGCGCGGCGCCCCGCCCGGGCCGGCTAGTGCCGGAACAGGCGGACGCCGGTGAAGACCATGGCGATGTCGTGCTCGTTCGCCGCCTCGATGACCTCGGCGTCACGTACCGACCCGCCCGGCTGCACGATGGCGTGCACCCCGGCCTCGGCGGCCTGGTCGATGCCGTCGCGGAAGGGGAAGAACGCGTCGGAGCCCAGGGCGGACCCGGTGGTGGCGTGGCCGGCCGAGGTGGCCTTGTGGACGGCGAGAAATGCAGCATCCACGCGCGACATCTGGCCGGCCCCGATCCCGATGGTGGCGCCATCGCGGGCCAGCACGATGGCGTTGGACTTCACGCTCGCTACCGCGCGCCACGCGAACAGCAGGTCGCGCAACTCGTCGGCACTCGGCTGCCGCGCGGAGACCACGGTCCAGCCGCGCTGATCGATGACCGAGGGCGGCCGCTGCTGCACGAGCAGTCCGCCGCGGACGCGCTTGTAGTCGAGCGCGCCATCGGGCCATTTCGCCTCGCCCTCGAGCACGCGAAGGTTCTTCTTGCGGCCGAGGATCTCGAGCGCGCCCGCGCTGAACGATGGGGCGACGACGCATTCCACGAATAGGCTAGACACCGCTTCGGCGGCCGCGTCGTCCACCGGCGTGGTGAAGGAGATCACCGAGCCGAAGGCGGACACGGGATCGCACGCGAAGGCCTTGCGGTAGGCCTCGAGCGCCGTGGCGCCCGTGGCCAGGCCGCACGGCGTGGTGTGCTTGATGATGGCGCAGCAGGTCTCGTCGCCATACGGCTCGCTGGCGAGCAGGGCGCCCTCGAGGTCGAGGAAGTTGTTGAACGACAGCTCCTTTCCGCCGCGCTGCACGAGCGCCGCGAGGCCCGCGCCGGCGCGCTCGACGTAGAAGGCCGCGGCCTGGCCGGGATTCTCGCCGTACCGCAGCGACTGTTGCTTCTGGAGCGGCAGGCAGGTGCGCTCGGGGAAGGTGTCCTCGCGCTGGCTGGCGAACCATCCCGCGATGGCGGCGTCGTATGCTGCCGTGTGCTCGAACACCTTGGCGGCCAGGTTGCGACGCGAGGTGACGTCGTCCTCTCCGGCCGTGAGGGCCGCGAGCACCGCCGGATAATCCGCCGGGTCCACCACCGTGGTGACGCTCGCGAAGTTCTTCGCGGCGGAGCGCAGCATGCTCGGGCCGCCGATGTCGATCTGCTCGATGACCTCGTCCGGCGTGACGCCCGCCCGCGCGGCCGTCTGGCGGAAGGGATAGAGGTTCACCGCCACGAGGTCGATGGGCGCGATGCCATGTTCGGCGATGGCGGCCATGTGCTCGGGGCTGTCGCGCCGCGCGAGGAGCCCGCCGTGCACGGCGGGGTGCAGCGTCTTCACGCGGCCGTCGAGCATCTCGGGAAACTGCGTGACGTCGCTGACGTCGCGCACGGGCACGCCGGCGTCACGCAGCGCGCGCGCGGTACCGCCGGTGGAGAGCAGCTCCCAGCCGAGCGCGCGCAGGCCGCGGGCGAAGTCGAGCAGGCCCGTCTTGTCGGAGACGGAGAGGAGGGCGCGAGGCATGATGGCGGTGGAGTCGGGAAGGAGGCAGCAGGATCACGGCGGGCCGGCGAGCGCGCGGTCGGCCAGCAGGCCGAGCGTCTCGTCGTCGAGCGTGTCGTCGAAATCTGGCAGGGTGCGGAGCAAGTCATGGGCGGACACTGTGCCGCTCGCCACCGCCTGCACCACGCGCGGCAGCAGCAGGTGCTCGGCGCGGAGGACGCGGGCAGCCAGCGTGTGCTCGTCGTCGTCGCGCGCCACGGGCACGGGCCAATGCGCAATGGTGCCGCCGTGGTCGTAGATCTCGTCCACGAAGTGGACACTTGGCCCGCTCGATGGCGCACCCGCCGCCAGCACGGCGCGATGCACGCGTGCGCCGTACATGCCCGCCCCGCCGAACTGCGGCAGCGGTGCGGGATGCACGTTGAGCATGCGGCCGGCGAAGCGTCGCGTCACGGCGGAGGGTACGAGCTGCAGGTAGCCCGCGAGGACGACAAGGTCGATGGCGAAGCGCTCGAGTACGTCGCTCATCGGTTCGTAATCCGGTGCGCGCGGCGACGCGAGCACCGCCGTGGCGATGCCGGCCGCGCGCGCGCGCACGAGCGCACCCGCATCAGCGCGATCCGACGCGACGAGCACGATGTCCATCGCGCGAGCAGCTCCGAGCGTGGTCTGGTGATCAATGAGCGCCTGGAGGTTGCTGCCGCCGCCGCTCGCCAGCACCGCGATGCGCTGGCGCGTCACGAGCCAGGCGCGAGCAGCAGGTGCACCGCGTCGAGCAGGCTGGGGACGATGGGCACGTGTGCGGCATCCGCCCAGGCGATGTCCTCGTCCGGCGTATGTCGCGAGGGCACCAGCGCCGCGCGCGCGCCGAACGTGCGCGAGGGCTTCACGTCGCGCGCCTTGTCACCGACGAAGAGGCACTGCGCGAGGTCGAGGTCGTGCATCGCAGCCGCGCGCTCGAACAGTTCCGTCGCGGGCTTGCGGCACGGACACGGCGTTCCGAAGTCGGGGTGGTGCGGACAGGTGAACGTGTCGAGCAGCGTGGCGCCTTCCGCGGCGAGCAGCTCGTCGAGCCGCAGGCGCACCGCGTGATAATCCGAGAGCGAAATCAGACCGCGCGCGATGCCGGACTGGTTCGTGATCACGATGGCCGGATAGCCGGCGGCCGCGAGCCGGCGCAGGGCCTCGGCGGCGCCGGGCAGGAGCACGACGTCCGCCGGATCGCGCGTGTAGACGCGGTCCACGATGATCGTGCCGTCGCGGTCGAGCAGCGCGGCCTTGCGCGAGCGGCGCTCAGGCACGGGCCGCCAGTACCGCCTCGACCAGCGCGTCCACGTCGGCATCCGGGACGGCGCGGAAGTCGAGCAGCAAGCGTCCGTCGAGCACTCGGCCCACCACGGCGCGTGCACCGGCACGCAGCGCGGCAGACCACCGCTCGGGATTGCCGTCGAGCGCGAGCGCGGCGCTGGGCAGCTTGGTGAGCGGGAAGGCGCCGGCGCCCACGCTGCCCACGCTGTCGATGACAGCGGCCCCGACGCCGGCGTCGCGCAGGCGCTCGGCCGCACGCGAGGCGCGCGCCCGTACCAGCTCGAGAGGTGTGCCGAGCAGCGCGAGCGTCGGAATCTCGCGCATGGCGCGCGCGGGCTCGCGGTAGAGGGTCAGCGTCGCCTCCAGTGCCGCGAGTGTGAGCTTGTCCACGCGATACGACCGCGCCAACGGATTTGCGCGCATTGCGTCGAGGTAGCGCGAGGCGCCGAGGATGAGTCCCGCCTGCGGTCCGCCGAGCAGCTTGTCGCCGCTCATGACGACGATGGAGGCGCCCGCGGCCATTGCCTCGCGTGCCGTGGGCTCTCCTTCGAGCCCGATGGCGGCCAGCGAGACCAGGAGCCCACTCCCCAGGTCGTGGATGATGGGTACGTCGTACTGGTGGGCGAGCGGGACGAGATCGCGCACCGGCACGTCGGCGACGAATCCCTCGATGGCGAAGTTGCTGCGATGCACCTTGAGGATCGCGCCGGTATCGCCGCTGATGGCGCGGCTGTAGTCGCTCAGGTGCGTGCGGTTGGTGGCGCCCACCTCGCGCATGCGCGCGCCGCTCTTCGCCATGATCTCGTGCACGCGGAAGCTGCCGCCGATCTCCACGAGCTCCCCGCGCGAGAGCAGGGCATCGCGGTCCTGCGCCACCGTGTTCAGCGCGAGCACGAGCGCTGCCGCACAGTTGTTCACCACCAGCGCGTCCTCGGCGCCCGTGAGCTCGCGGAGGAGGGCCGCGCAGTGCGTGTAGCGCGAGCCGCGGGCGCCGGCGTCGAGGTCGAACTCGAGGTTGCTGTAGCCGCTGGCCACGCGCGCGATGGCCTCGATGGCGGCGGCGGGAAGCGGTGCGCGGCCGAGGTTGGTGTGCAGCACGATGCCCGTCGCGTTGATCACGCGTCGCAGCGACGGCCGCTGCGCCTGCGCGACACGACCCGCGATCGACGACGTCCAGGCATCCGCGTCCCGCGGTGCCGCCGTCGTGTCACCGCGCGCGGCGTCGACGGCGTCGCGCACGGCGGCCACCACGAGGGGGCGCGGTGTCACCTCGAGCAGTGCCTGCACGCCGGCGCTCTCCAGCAGCGTGCTCACGCTGGGCAGGGTGCGGCGCGCGTCGGTCATGGCGCGGACGGCGGCGTTGTCGCCGGCGCAGCGGGCGTCGTGGCCGGCACACGTCGCACCGGCGTCGCGGCAGGGACGGTGTCCGGCGCGGCTTTCGGCGGTGGCGGCTTGGGCGTGGAGAAGCGACGCTCGCTGGGCTGGACAATGCCGTTGATGCCGCGGAGCCCGGTGGTGCTGAGGCGATACTCCGTGTTGGGCTTGAGCGGCTGGCCGAGCTTGAGCGTCACCGACTTGTATGGTGCGGCAATGGACGGCTTCGGTGGCGGCGGCGGTGGCGGCTTGGCGCTTACGACAGGGGGCAGAGGCGCGATGATGGGCGTCAGCGGCTTGCCAGCGAGGGAATCAGCACGGCGCAGCGAGTCTGCCGTCACCTTCGCGCGGAGGCTGTCCGCGCGGTGCAGTTCGGGCGGCGACAGTGCGACGACGACCGGCACCGCGACGCTGTCCGTGGTCAGGAGGCGGAACTCCGCCGGAGTGATCTGTTGCGTGGGATCCAGCAGCCCGCTGAAGGGCACCGTGAGCGTCAGCGAGTCCGTGACGACCGGCACCTCCATGCGCGACGCCAGCGTGTCGCGCGGCGCGGCGAGCATCTCCACGCGACCAGCATGGGGCACTGTCACGCGCAAGGTGTCGAACGATTCCAGTCGGTCGAGCGCGCGGTTGCCATTCTGGTCGATGATGGCGCGCACCAGGTACGACCCTGGAGTGAGCGGACCGATGGTGAAACGGCCAAGGCTGTCCGCCTGCGCCAGGTAGATGATGCTGTCGGGAGTCACCGCCTCGAGGTACGCGCGCGCCGGCGTGCCAGCCACCCAATCGAACGCGTTGCCCTCGATGCGTAGCGTCGGGATCGTGGGCCCGGTGGAGAACACCACCGAGGCACCCGTCTTCATGGTGTTGCTGCGCAGGTCCGCGAGGCCCGGCAGCATCGTGATGGTGTAGGCGGTGTTGGGGCGGAACCCGTGTCGAGGGTTGATGTCGATGCGACTGCGGTGCCAGCTCAGCTTCGCGGCACCGTCCGACGGCGACACGAGGAAGAAGTTGTCGAGCTCCTGCGCGCCCTGGCCGCGATCGTTGATCGTCTCGTCGAAGTAGAATGAGACCACCCTGTCCGTCACGTTCACCGCATTGGTGTCCGGCGTGACGCGGACGAGCCTGGGCGGCACCTTGTCCTCCGGCCCACCCGGCGGCAGCGCGGCCGAGGCACATGCCGTCAGTACCGTCACGACGAGAATCAGGCTTTTCCGCACAGCCCCTCGACGCGCGCGCGCAGCAGTCCGGCACGCGTGGTCCACTCCTCGCGCTTCGCGCGCTCCGCCTCCACGATGTTCGCCGGCGCGCGATCGATGAAGCCCTTGTTGCCCAGCCGCGCCTCGAGCGCGACGAGCTGCTTCTCGAGGTTCGCCAGCTCGGAGCGGAGCCGCTCGCATTCCTTCGTCACGTCGATGAGGCCCGCGAGCGGCACGATGAGCTGTGTGCCGCCCGAGAGCACGATGTTCGCCGCGGCGCCGCTGGGCACCGCGTCCACGAACGCGAGCTGCGTCCGCGCCAGGCGGGACACGAGCGCCGACTCCTCGTCGAGCATCGAGCGTACGGAGGGCGCGGTCATGGCGAACGCATCGACCGTCTTGCCGGGCGGAATGGCATACTCGGAGCGGACGCGACGCATGGCCTCGACGATTTCCTTGATCACCTCGAAGTCCGCGCCGGCATCACCGCCGCCGCGCACGATCGGCCAGCTCGAGGTGGCGAGGAAGGTGCCGTCCACGTGACCCGGCAGCCGCTGCCACAGTGCCTCCGTCACGAACGGCACGATGGGATGCAGCAGCCGCAGCGCCTGGTCGAACACGTGCACGAGCACGGACCTCGCGACTTCCGCGTCGGCACCGGGCGTGAGCAGGCGTCCCTTGCTCGCCTCGAGATACCAGTCGGCCAGCTCGTTCCACACGAAGCGACGCGCGGTCTCGGCAAACTCGTTCAACCGCAGCCCGGCGGCGCGCTCATCGTCCGGCCATGTGCCGAGTGCGGGGCGCACCGGGCCCACCGCGCGATCGCACTCGCGGATCGCGGCATCGAGCCTCGCGAGGATCCACGCGTCGCTGCGTCCCAGCTCGTCCGGCCGCAGGTCTTCGAACGGACGAACGGACGCGTCGCCCACGTTCTTGAGCAGGAAGCGACCGATGTTCCACAGCTTCGTGGCGAAGTTGCGTCCCGTCGCGAACGACTTGTCGAGGTCGTCCGGATCGAGGAAGACATCCGCGCCGAGTCCCATGCCGGCGATGAGCGTGTAGCGGAGCGCGTCGGCGCCGTAGAGGTGCACGACGTCCATCGGGTCGATGCCGTTGCCGAGCGACTTCGACATCTTGCGCCCCTGCGTGTCGCGCGCCGTGCCGTGCAGGTAGACGGAATGGAACGGCGCATCGCCCATGAACTCGTAGCCGAACACGATCATGCGCACGACCCAGAAGAACAGGATCTCCGGTGCCGTGACCAGCACGTCCGTGGGATAGAACGCCTTGAGGTCCGTGGCGTTCTCGTTCGGCCAGCCGAGCGTGGACATCGGCCAGAGGCCGCTCGAGAACCAGGTGTCGAGGACGTCCGTATCCTGCACCACGGCGCCGCCGCAATGCGGGCAGGCGGTCAGGTCCTCGCGGCTCGCGATGACGTTGTTCGGTGCGTCGCATGCCTTGCAGTACCACACGGGCACACGGTGGCCCCACCAGATCTGCCGCGAGATGTTCCAGTCGCGGATGTTCGTCATCCAGTGCTCGTAGACGCCGACCCACTTCTCGGGCAGGAGTCGCACGCGCCCCGTTCGCACGGCGTTCAGCGCCGGCCCTGCCAGTGGCGCCATGCGTATGAACCACTGATCGCTGAGCCGCGGCTCCACGACCGTGTCGCAGCGATAGCAGTGCCGGACGTTGTGCTGGTGCACTTCCTTCTTCACGAGACGGCCGGCGGCGTCGAGCATGGCGACGGTCTGCTTGCGCGCCTCGAAGCGGTCGACGCCGCGCAGCGCCTGCGGCACGCGTCCCTTTGCGTCGGAGGCTTCGTTCATCACGCCGTGCATGTCGATGACGACGGGCGCCGGCAGCCCGTGTCGCCGACCGACCTCAAAATCGTTCGCGTCGTGGGCCGGCGTGATCTTCACCACGCCCGTGCCGAACGCCGGGTCGGCGTAGTCGTCGGCGACGACGGGGATCGCGAGGTCGAGCAGGGGAAGGATGACGTTCTTGCCGATGAGGTCCTGGTAGCGCTCGTCGGCCGGGTTCACGGCAACCGCTACGTCACCGAACATCGTTTCCGGGCGCGTGGTCGCGACGGTGATGGAGCGCGCGGGGTCGCCCTCGACGGCGTACGCGATGTGATAGAGCGCGCCCGTCGTCTCCTGCGGCTCCGCTTCCTCGTCGGAGAGCGACGTGAGGCAGCGCGGGCACCAATGAATCACGCGGTGTCCGCGATAGATGAGCTTCTTCTCGTAGAGGCGCACGAACGCTTCGCGCACGGCCACGCTCAGCTCGGGGCTGAACGTGTAGGCGGTGCGCGTCCAGTCCGCCGACGCTCCGATGGACCTGAGCTGCTGGAGGATGACGCCGCCTGTCTTCTCGACGAACTCCTTCGTGCGTTCCACGAACAGCTCGCGCCCGAGGTCGTCGCGTGTGAGTCCCTCCGCGGCGAGCTGCTTCTCGACGACGTTCTGCGTCGCGATGCCCGCGTGGTCCATGCCCGGCACCCAGAGCGCCTCCATCCCCTTCATGCGCGCCCAGCGGATGAGGACGTCCTGCACGGCGTTGTTCAGCCCGTGGCCGACATGCAGGATGGCGGTGACGTTCGGGGGCGGCATGAGGATGCCGTACGGGTTCCGGTCGCCGCCGACGCGCATCGAGCGCGATGCGTCTGCCGTGAAGCAGCCTGCCTGTTCCCAGCGCGCGTAGATGGCCGCCTCGGTGGCGGCGGGGTCGTACTGCGCGGGGAGGTCCGCTTCGGCGTGGTCGGGGATGGTGGTCACGCGCGAAAGCTAATTCGGGAGAAGAAAGAGGACGAGAGGACGAGAGGGCGAGAGGACGAAAGAGGGCGAGAGGAACCGAAGTCCTCTCGCCCTCTCGTCCCCTCGTCCCCTCGTCCTTTCTTATCTCTCGGCTACGTGGTCCGCTTTCGGAACGCCGCCCGGGGCAGTGGCCGCGCCACCGGCGCGATCGCCCTTCACCGCCTTCTTCTCGCGCACGCGGCGCTCGGCGGAAATGGCGTCGATGTCCTCGGCGGCCTCGGCGATTTCGGCACTGGCGCTCGTCCACTTCTCCGCGAGCGGGACGTGCGGATCAGCGTGCCGGTCGAGGTCCGCGGACGATCCCTGGCGCGTCCGGCCGGTGCCGACGGTCTGCCCCTCCCAGTGCGCCTCGGTATGCGCGTCGTCGCCTTCGGCGAACAGGCGCGCATGGTCGGCGATGCGCTCTTCCTCGTCGCCGATCACGATGCGGTTGAGCACCGTCTCCACGCCCGGCACGCCGCGCGCGATGGTCACCGCAAGCTCCGCTTCCTCGTCCGTGGACACCCAGCCCGCGAGCTCGATGGTGGACTCCCCGATGCCGCCGATGTCGATGGCGCGCTCGGCGAGGATGGGATCGTTGCGGAACGCCTCGAGCACATGGTCCTCGAGTCCGTCACCTTCCGTGGACTCGACGATCTCGTCGTCCTCGTACTCGTCGTATTCCGTGAAGTCGTCGGCGACCATCGGCGTGGTTCCACCCTCGACCTCGTCGGGCCGGCCGCGGCGGCGCACCTTGTCGGCCAGGCCCTTGAAGCCGCCGACACGCTGGGCGACGATCATGCCGACCGCAAAACCGGCCAGGGCGCCAAGCAGCACGGGCGCAACGGAACCAGCGATGGAGGACTCGTCCTCATCTCGAAACCGCAGATATGACATAGCGGAAAGCCTGTGGCGAAGGGTCAGCCGCAAGGATAGCTTGCAGGAGAAGTATCCGCGAACGCGGTGCAAGAAGAAGGCCCGAGCTTCACCCCTATCGCCTGGCCGTTGCTCCTCTCGCAAATTCCCCGACCCGAGGACCGTTTGAACGCCGAAGAAGAGACGGTCCCGCTCCGGCGCATCGTGCTGTGGGTGCTGGTCTGGGTGGCGCTCTTCGTCGCCTTCGGCCTCTATTTCAGGTACGCCCGGTTGCTCACGCCGCTGCTCGGCTGAGCCGCGCTGCGTCGCGGCGGATCGTCTTTCCCCAGCACACGACCATGATCGACAGTCCCGCCTCCACGTCCCCGACGGGTGACGTCACCCTCACCCTGCCCGATGGCGCCACGCGCGTCGTCCCCCCGGGCACCCTGCCGGCCGACGTCGTGCGCTCGATCGGGGAACGGCTGCTCATGGCCGCGGTGGCCGTGTCGGTGAACGGCGAGATCCAGGACCTCATGACGCCGCTTCGCACCAGCGGCGCATTCCGCGTGCTCACCGACAAGGACGCGGACGCGCTCGGCGTGCTCCGGCATTCCGCGGCGCACGTGCTCGCGACCGCCGTTCGCCGGCTGCGTCCCGATGCGAAGATCGGATTCGGACCGGCCATCGACGACGGCTTCTACTACGACTTCGAGGTTGGCACGCCGTTCACGCCGGACGACCTCGCGGCGTTCGAGTCCGAGATGCGAAAGGTCGTCGCCGAGAAGTACCCGTTCGTGCGCGCCGAGGTGGACATGCCCGAGGCGCGCGTGCGGTTTGCCGACGATCCGCTCAAGCTCGAGCGCCTCGACGACTTCACCGATCCCGCCGAGATCATCTCGACGTACACGGACGGGCAGTTCATCGACCTGTGCCGTGGCCCGCACGTGCCCGACACCGGGCGACTGAAGCATTTCAAGCTGCTGACGTCCGCGGGCGCGTACTGGCGCGGCGACGAGAAGCGGCAGATGCTGCAGCGGATCTACGGCACGGCGTTCTTCAAGAAGGACGAGCTGGATGCGCACCTCTTCCGCCTGGAGGAGGCGAAGAAGCGCGACCATCGCCGGCTCGGGAAGGAACTCGACCTGTTCATGCACCATCCGTGGTCGCCCGGGGCGACGTTCTGGACGGAGCGCGGCACCACGCTCTACAACCTGCTCGTCGAGTTCGTGCGCGAGCGCCAGAAGCACGACTTCGCCGAGATCAAGACGCCGCTGCTGTACAACAAGGCGCTGTGGGAGCAGAGCGGGCACTGGGGCAAGTACAAGGACAACATGTTCCTCGTCCTCGACAACGAGACGGGTGAGCACGACATGTCGCTCAAGCCGATGAACTGCCCGTCGCACTACCTGATGTACCTGTCGAAGAAGCATTCCTATCGCGAGCTGCCGAAGCGCTTCGTCACGTTCGATGTGCTGCATCGCAACGAGGTCACGGGCGCGCTGAGCGGGCTCACGCGCGTGCGGCAGTTCGCGCAGGACGACTGCCACTGCTTCATCCGCCAGGACCAGATCGAGCAGGAGGTGAAGTTCCTGATGGACTTCATCATCGGCTACTACGAGACATTCGGCCTCGCGGCAACGCTCAAGTTCGCGACGCGTCCCGAGCAGCGCATCGGCGAGGACGCGATGTGGGACCGCGCGGAGAGTGCGCTCAAGGCGGCGCTCGAAAGCACGGGCAAGCCGTACGCGCTCAAGGAAGGAGATGGAGCGTTCTATGGGCCCAAGATCGACTTCGACGTGACGGATTCCATCGGCCGCGCGTGGCAGCTCGGCACCATCCAGCTGGACTACAGCAACCCCGAGCGGTTCGACCTCACGTACACCGGCGAGGACAACGCGACGCATCGCCCCGTCGTGATCCACCGCGCGGTGAGCGGATCGTTCGAGCGGTTCATCGCGATCCTCATCGAGCACTTCGCCGGCGCATTCCCCACGTGGCTCGCGCCGGAACAGGTGCGCGTGATGCCCATCACGGACGACCAGCGCGACGTTGCCGCGGCGATCGTTGCGCGCATGGTGCAGGCGGGCCTTCGTGCGCACCTCGACGACCGCTCGGAGACGCTCAAGTATCGCGTCGCCGAGGGCGCGCGGATGAAGGTGCCGTACATGTGCGTGGTGGGGCGCCGTGAGGCGGAGGCGGATCAGGTGGCCGTGAACACGCGCGGTGCCGGCGAAGGGCAGAAGCCCGCTCCTGTTGCCGTGGACTCGTTCATTGAACGGGTGCGTCGCGAGGTGACGGAGCGGTCACTGGAGCTCGGGGCTGGGTCGGCCTGACGTCATCGGGCTCGCGGCAACTGCGGCGAACCACAACGACGAACGCAGATTTCGCAGACTACGCAGACGGGCGCTGCAACTGCGAAAGACTGCAAAACGCGAAGAACGTCATCCTGAGCGACGCGAAGGATCTGCTTGTCATCCCAAGTGACGGCGACCGGCGGTGGCTGTTCCGAAGTTGAATTCAAATAGCGGACAGGCAGAAACGACGGTCGCAGATTACGCAGACGGCGCAGATTATCGCTGCAACCGCGGCACGGACCCTTGAAATATGCAGTCCGCTGTTGCAGCGCCCGTCTGCGTAATCTGCGAAATCTGCGACCAGCCCGTTGCTTTTCCGAGGTTGTATTCAACGAACGGACAGCCAGAAACGACGATCGCTGATTACGCAGACGGCGCAGACGGACGCTGCAACGGCGGAGGTCGAGTCGCCACAATCCGCTTGATGTCGACGCTCGGGCCGAAGTGCACGATCAACCCCAGCTCCAGGCCCGAGCAGCTCAGATAGTTGAGAAGTTGCGCTCGCGCAGTTGGATCCAGGCGAGGACCGGCTTTCACCTCGACGATCACGCAGTTCGCCACGATGAGATCGGCTCGATAGTTGCCGACACACTCACCCCGATAGTGCAGCGGGAAGGACGTTTCCTGCTGTACGTCAACGCCAAGATACCGGAGCTCCACGGCCATCGCACGGCGATACACCGCTTCCAGAAATCCGAAGCCAAAGGCGCGATGGACTGCAAATGCCGAGGCAATGACGACGCCTGTGACCCGCTGGTGCGGATACCGGGCGTCGTCATATTGCTCGCGGGGCGCAGGATCTGTCGGCATCGCCCCAAGGATGCACCTGCCGGCACGAGGTCTCATCATCTTTTTCACGCGAGGCCGGAACAGAGCGTCGCTCAAATCAACTCGCGCGCCGCAGTTGCAGCGCCCGTCAGCGAAATCTGCGAAATCTGCGGTATCTGCGTTCGTCGTTGTGCCTTGTTGTCGCCCGCCGTTGTGGCCCCATTGTCTTCCTCAGGCGTTGCGGACGCGCACGTTGTAGGAGCCCCATCTTCCGGGTAGCTTTGGCGATACCGGCGCCAGTCAGGCGCGATGTACGTCCGATCACAACGGTGATCTGCGCCCTCACGCTGACGGCCGGCCACGACACCGGTACCGGGTGACGCGTCCTCCGCGGCACCACACTCCTCGCACGGATGCGTGGTGAGCCATGCTCTCCCCAGCGACGCTCGGCCGGCGCTACCTCAATGAAACCGTGTGCGCGCGCGGTGGCGCGCGGCTGCGCATCATGGAACGTCCCACACGCTGGATGGCGCCGGAGGAGATCGCGCGCGTGGTGGGGGACCTGCAGGCAGTCGTGCGGTCAGCGGTCCCCGGCGGGGCACTGGACTACGGCGTCGCGTCCGGCGACCCTGCGCGGCTCGACGCGGCCATCATCACGCTCGCTTATACGCGCGACGGCCAGCCCGTCGCCTTCAACGCGCTGACGATCATGGAATGCGAGCTGCGCGGCGAGCCGGTGGACGTACTGCATCTCGGGCTCGTGGTCATCGATCCCGCGTACCGGGCCGGCGGGCTGGCGGGGGCGCTGTACGGACTCACCGCCTTCCTCCTCTTCGCACGCCGGCAGTTGCGTCCCCTGTGGATCAGCAACGTCACGCAGGTGCCCGCCGTGTTCGGGATGGTAGCCGATGCGTTCGACGGCGTGTTCCCGAGCTCCGATGCGAGCCAGCGGCAGCGGTACGACCACGCGCACCTCGCGCGCCAGATCATGTCGCGCTACCGCTACGTGTTCGGCGTGGGCGAGGAAGCGCTGTACGATGAACGGCGCGGCGTGATCATGAATGCGTACACCGGCGGCTCGGACAACCTGAAGAAGTCGTTCGACGACGCGCCGAAGCACCGCGGTGCGCACCACAACGAGACGAGCCGACGCGAGCTGGACTACGACCGCGGCGACGACTTCCTCCAGCTCGGCCAGGTGACGCTGCGCGCCGCGCGGTCGTACTTCACGAGGTCGGCGTCCGTCATCTCACCTGGCGCGCTCGCCATGCAGTTCGGGTCGCGGGTGCTCGAGTCGCTCGTGGCGCCGCTGGTCCAGTGGTTCGATTCCCACCACCGCATGGGTGACTTGAGGCCCGTGGAATGAGCACAGCGTTTTCGTATGCCGAGATGACGGGCCGCAACGCGGGCTTCGTCACGGACGGCGAGCAGGCACTGCTTCGCGAGGGATCCGTGTTCGTCTGCGGCGTGGGCGGCATGGGCGGCGCAGCCATCCAGTCGCTCGTCCGCGCGGGTGTGGGCCGCCTCACCATCGCGGACATGGACGTGTTCGAAGTCTCGAACCTGAACCGCCAGGTGTTCGCGACACTCGATTCCGTGGGCACGGAGAAAACCGCCGCCACCGTCGCGGCCATCGCGCGCATCAATCCGGAGGCGCGCGTCACCGTGCACGACGGAAGCTGGGTGGAGCGGCTCGACGACCTCCTGCCGGGCCACCGCGTGGTCATCAACGGCATGGACGACCTCGCCGCAGGCATCGCGCTGTACCGCAAGGCGCGAGAGCACGGCGCCACGGTGATCGACGCCTACACCTCGCCGCTGCCGTCGGTGATGGTGGTGCGGCCGGCGGATCCGCGTCCCGAAGAACGACTTGGCTTCCCCACGGTGGGCACCGACTGGCGGGCGCTCACGCGCACCCAGGTGGACGCGTGCAAGACGGCCGAGGCGATCTACGTGATGGTGCACTCGAGTTCCGCGGATCACATCGACCTCGGCGTCGCGGCAGAGATGCTCGCCGGCATGCGACCGCGTCCGTCGTTTGCACCGATGGTGATCGAGACGGGCACGCTCATGGCCTTCGAGGCGCTGAAGCTGCTGCTCGACCGGCCGAGCGGCGTGGACCATCGCGGCGTGTTCCTCAATCCATGGACGATGGCCACTGAGCGTCCGAAGTCGCCGCCGGTGGCCTGGGTGCGCGAGCGCGTTGCGCGGCGATTCCTCCACCGGCTCACGCGTGGCACCGGCTGACGCATCGGGCGGCGACGTCGCCTTCGCCGTGGACGTGCTGGTCACGTGGGTCGGCGCAGCGGCGCTGGCCCGCTTCGTCATGGTCCTCGGCCGCCACCGGCACGGCACGCCGCTCGAGCCCCGCGCGCGTCTCCTCTTCGGCACCATCGCGTCGCTGCTCTTCCTGCGCGGCTTCTCGTGGCTCTGGCCGGACTCCACGACGCTCGCCTTCCTCACCTTCGTGCCCGTCTCGCTGCTGCCGATTCCCATGACGGTGCTGGCCGAGGGGCTGCTGCGCCGTCATGTGCCGCGGTGGATGAAGGTGCTTGCCACGACGGTTGCCGCGCTCGCCCTGCTCGCCAACCTTACGCGGTTCGTCTTTCACGGCGATGCTGCCGTGGCGCGCGTGGGCATGGTAACGTTGGGCGCGCTGGTGGTCACGCTCGTCGCGCTGGCCGTCGTGCTGCTGCAACGCGACCGTGCGAGCCTGTCGAAGTCGGAGAATGCGCTCATTCGCGTGAGCGTCATCGCGACCGCCATCGCGCTGCCGCTCGTCGCCACGGACTTCCGCTTCGACCTCGGCTGGCCCATGGTGCGACTCGGCACCCTCGGCACGCTGCTGCTGTGCTTCACGCTGCTGCGCCAGCCGCAGGAAAACGTACTGGTGTCGCGCTGGCTGGCGGACGTGGGTCGCCTCGTGGTCCGCGCCGTCTTTTTCGGCGGCTTGGTGGCGATCGCGCTCCAGTCCACCGCGCCATCCACGCTCGTCCCCGTGCTCGTGCTTGGGGTCGCCATCGTGCTCGCCTTCGCGGTGCTGGATCGCCTGAGCGAAGTGGAGCGCACGACGCTGCACACGCTCCTGCTGCGCTGGCTCGCGCGCGAGCAGCCGACCACGTGGCAGCAATTTGCCCGGGAGCTGCGCGCGCTGCCACTCACCGCCGACGCCGACGTGCTCGACGAATCGCGGCTGCAGGCGTATGACCGCGCGTCGGTAATCGAGGCGTTTCCCAGCCACACGGTGGTGCAGTCGCTCGCGAACCTGCGCGCGCTGCGCGAGTCGACGCGCCAGCTCGCGCGCGGCGCGGACGAGCTGAGCGACCTGCTCGAGCGGACCGGCGCGACGCACGTCGGGCTGCTGTCGGCGAATCCGCTGCGCCTGCTCGTGGCCACCGTGCCCGATCTCTCGGGGCTGCGTGATGTCGAGCTGTCGCTGGCGGCCGTCGTGCGTCGGGGGCAGCTCGTGGGAGCAGCGGATGGCTGACGCAATCACCCTGCGCGATGACGACATCGACGCGTTCTTCGACGTGCCGTTCCGCGTCTACCCGCGCGAGTCGCCGTACGTCTCCCCGCTCGAGGGCGACCTAAGGCGCGCGCTGGACGCGACGGCCAACCCGCTGTTCGGCGCCGCCGGCCGCGGCGTGCGGCGCGTCATCACCGCGCATCGCGACGGCGCACCGGTCGGGCGCATCGTCGCGCTTATGCATCGCGCGTCGAACGAGCTGCACCAGGAGCGGCGCGGCTCCTTCGGCTACTTCGACTCTGTAGACGACCTCGCCGTCGCGCGCGCGTTGCTCGGCGCCGCGGAGGCCTTCGCGCGCACGCACGACTGCGACCGCCTTGTGGGCAACTTCAACCTCACGGCGATGCAGCAGATGGGCGTGCTCACCGAGGGCTTCGAGGCCGTGCCGTACTCGGACATGCACTACAACCCGCCGCACATCCCGCGGCTGCTCGAGGCGTGCGGCTACGAACCGATCTTCCCCGTGTCCACGTTCGAACTGGACCTCCGCACGTTCGACCCCGATACGCTGCTCACGCCACGTGTGCGCGAGCGCCTGACCGACCCCGCGCTCAGATGGGAGCCGCTACGGTCGCGCGACTTCGCGCGTGTGCTGGAGCATGTCCGCCTCGTGCTCAACGACGGCTTTCGCGACAACCCGATGTTCGTGCCGCTCACGGCCGAGGAGATGTTCTTCCAGGCGAAGGATCTGTCGCACGTGCTGGACCCGCGCATCACGTCCCTCGTGTTCGACGCGAACGGGCCGGCGGGCGTGGTGCTCTGCATCCCCGACCTCAATCCGATGCTTCGCGGAATGCGCTCGCGATTATCGATCACAGCGCCGTGGCACCTGCTGCGTCATCGGCTGCGGCGCCGTCGCGCGGTGATCATCTTCTACTCGGTGGCGCAGCGCGCGCAGGGTGCCGGCCTCAATGGCGCCATGCTCTACGGTGTGACGACCGCGCTCCGCCGCTACGGGTACGAGACGATGGGCATCACGTGGATCGCCAACGTCAACGGCGCGAGCCTGCGGCAGGTCGAGCGGCTCGGCGCGCGCCGGCTGCATCGGCTGCACCTCTACTCGAAGATGCTACCGCCGGAGCGCGCATGACCGCCATGCTCGCGCCCGAGGAGATCCGCGCGATTGTCGCCGCCGCGGCGCGCGCACCGAGCGTGCACAACATCCAGCCCGCGCGGTGGCGCTTCGGGGGCGGCGGATCAGTTGTGCTGTTCCGCGCCCTCGACCGCGCGCTGCCGGTGGCCAACCCCACGGGCCACGATGTCCAGGCGAGCCTCGGCGCCGCCTTCGAGGCGATGTCGCTCGTGCTCTCGGCGCGCGGCATCTCGCTCGGCGCGCCGGAGGCGGCGCGCGACGCGGCGGCCGAGGGATGTGAGTCGGTGGTCCGTGCTTCGCTCGAACAGACGGCTCGCGCAGTGGATCCCCTGGAGCCGTGGATCGCCGTGCGACGAAGCTTTCGCGGCCGCTTCCTGGCAGCGGATGCCGGACAGCTCGCGCGGCTGAACGGCATCGCCGCGGCGGACGCACGCCTCGTCACCGGCGGCGAGGCGCTGCGGGCGCTCGCCGCGCTGCACGATGCCGCGACGTGGACGTTCGAGTCGCGCGCCGACTATCACCGCGAGTTGTGGTCGTGGCTGCGACTGTCGCCGCGCGACCCGGACTATCACCGCGATGGCTTGAACGCCGACTGTCTCGCGCTCTCGACCGCCGAGCGCTGGGCGGCAGCGCGGCTGCTGGCGCCGCGGCCGTTTGCGCTGCTGCGGCGTCTCGGGATGGCGCGCCCGCTGATCTCCGAGAGTGCGCCCGTGCGGAGTGCGTCGGCGGCGGTGCTT
>JBBRZK010000042.1:0-35239 GCA_038236775.1 Gemmatimonadales bacterium | reverse complement strand
TACATGGTCATCCTGAGCGCAGCGAAGGATCTGTTTCATTGTCAGCCTGAGCGCAGCGAAGGATCTGCTCCATGGATGCTGCCCCGGTGGTTGATGCTGGAGCACAGCCCATCGTTACCGGACGTACGGCTGCCCCGCACGACGCGGCGCCTGTGTGATGACGGCCATGGAGGCCGCGGGCGTGGCGAGCGATCGCACACCGGGCGCCCAGAGCAGCACGCGGTCGCGTCCACTGCGCTTCGCCATGTAGAGTGCCTCATCCGCCCGGGCGTGAAGTGAGGCGCTGTCGCCGGCGGATTCGACCGGCTCCACCGCGATGCCCACACTCATGGTGATCGCCGCATCGCGACTGGCGTTGGTGGGCTGGTGTGCGCGCACGCGCGCCATCAACCGCTCCGCCACGACGCCCGCATTCTCCACGTCCGCGCAGGGAAGCAGCACCGAGAATTCCTCACCACCCAGTCTCGCAACCACGCCCTCGCTGCCCACGGCGTCCACGAGCACCGCGGCCAGGTGGAACAGCACAGTGTCGCCGACGTTGTGCCCGAACTGGTCGTTGATGCGCTTGAAGTGATCGAGGTCGATCGCGAGCAGGGCGACCTCGCAGTACGTCGCCGACGCCGACGCCAGCGCCCGCGTCGAGTGCGCGCTGGAAGCCGCGTCGGTTCAGGCAGCCCGTCGCGGGATCCGATTCGGAGAGCCGTTCCAGTGTGGCGATGCGATCCGCGACCCCGGCGCGCGCTGCGATGATGCAGCCCGCCGAGAGAAGCTCCAGCACCGCGACGAGCGGGAGCAGAGCGGATGGCGCTGCGCCCATCATGAATGCTGCCGTCGCCGCAACGGCGAGGACTGCAGCGACGAGGCTGGCCATCATCGTCGTCGAGTAGCGGTCGCGCGCGAGTGGCGCTGCGCGACCATCCTGCGTAACCCGGTCCGACGGAATGAGCTTCACTGGACGCGCGAACGAGAAGCCAACCCTGGATTGCGGCCGCCGTTAGGCTCGCCGCTGTTTGAGCGGCGGCGTGCGGCTGGCCGGCAATGCTACGTCAAGATCCGTGCTGCATTGATCCTCGGGAGCGGACCCGATCATCCATAAGCGTGGTCACATCGATGGGATCCGCGCGGGCCGTGCCGGTTGTTTACACGGATGTTGCGCACCGTGCTGGCGAAGTGCGGCAGACGCGACTTACGCGACCGTGCGGTAGCCGCTCGCGGGCGTATTGCGCCAGGTGCCACGCCGCACGATGCCCTCGAACGCCGCGAACAGCGCCGGATCGAATTGCCTGCCGACATCACCCCGCATGATCTCCATCGCGTCGTCGTGCGTGAACGCCTGCTTGTAGCTGCGCTTGGACGTGAGGGCGTCGTAGACATCGGCGATACACAGCACGCGCGCAGTGAGCGGGATGTTCTCGCCCACGAGGCCATGCGGGTAGCCCTTGCCATCCCAGCGCTCGTGGTGGCTCTCGACGATTGGCCGCACGTCCGACGGGAACTCGATGTCAGCGAGCAGCGCGACGCCGGCGGACGGATGACCGCGGATGAGGTCCCATTCCTCGTCGGTCAGCTTCCCGGCCTTGTTGAGCACATCGGCCGGCACCATCAGCTTGCCGACGTCGTGCAGCAACGCGCCGATCCGGAACCAGAACAGCGAGGTGTCATCGCCCGCGCAGACCCGCGCCCAGAGCGCGCAGGCAAGGTCCGCGACGCGCACGCAATGACCTTGCGTGTAGACGTCCTTCTCCTCGATCGACTCCCCCCATTTGCGGACGACGTCGAGGAAGTCCGCCTCGAGCGCGGCCGTGCGACGATCCACGTCGGCCAGCTCACGACGGGCGCGCAGCTGGACGAACAGGCGGTGCGCCTGGTTCAGGCGCTGGAGCGTGTCCTTGTTGCGGCCGTTCCAGCGATACAGCTCGGCGAGCTCGCGAGCCGTTTCACCCTCGAGGATGAGGTCCTTCCGCTCCACGGCGACGCTTTCTGCGCGCAGGAAGTGCGACTCCGAGCGGGCGACGTCACCGTCCATGCGGGCGATCAGGCCGGCGACATGTTCCGCCTCGCCATCGGAGTAGGTATCGCCCGCCCGCTCGGCGAACTCGTGCGCGCGCGCGCAGGAAGCCTCCGCCGCGTGGCGTTCACCCTGCTTGATCCGAAGCCTTGCGATCTGGAGCTCGATGCGAATGAGCCGGCTCAGGTCCCCGACGGTCTCGCAGACCTCTCGCGCTTCGGTGAATGCACGATCCGCGTCGGGATGGCGGCCCAGGTGCGTGTGAAGCATGCCGATGTTGACGAGGGCATTGGCCACTTCGTCCACCAGACCTGCGCCACGGGCGTCGTTCAACCCTGATTCGTAGTACTGGAGCGCATCGCGATCGTCGCCGCGGACGCTGGCGATGATGCCGAGGTTGACGGCAGTCATCGAGGCCAGGCGCGCATCGCCCATGCGCAGCGCGCTCTCCCGCGCCTTCAGGTAGAGACGCAGCGCTTCGTCGTGCGCTCCCTGCGTCCAATGGATGGCGGCCATGGTATTGACGCCACGGGCGATGCCTGCATCGTCTCCGTTTTCCTCGGACACGCGGAGCGCAGTCCGCGCGCTCGCTCCCGCCGCGGAGAAGTCACCGTCGTCGGCGTGCGTACGGGCGACGAGACGATGCAATTGTGCTACGTCACTCGGTCTGCTGATGCGAGGGTCGTCCAGCGCCGATGCATACGCGGCACGGGCCTCCTCGCGCTGACCACGTCGTTCCAGGGAATGGCCGAGCTGAAGGACGTCGTCCATGAGCGACGACGACCCTGGCGATGGAATCGCGCGGGCAAGTGATAGTGTCGGCCTGACTTTCATCGCTGATGCATCATGGTCCCGGCCCGTTCTACCGCGTCCAGGGCGGACGACCAGGAAATGACGCGCGAGGCACCCGCCTTGTCGACGGACGCCTCGCGCTCGTGACGGCGCGAACTTGACGCGCCTGTCCAGCAGCAGGTCACATACCAGACGACCGACACATGCTCACCATATACCGGAGAAGTGCCGGATATTCGACGTGAACGTTCACGACAGCAGGTTCACGGTGCCGTCGATGCGCTCTGACACGAGCCCGCCCGCCCACCTCCGTCAGGAGGCTGGGGTCGGAGTAGTAGCCCAGCTGGAGCACCAGCGTCGGAGAGGTGAGGGCGCCGACCGGGATGGTCACCTTCATGCCCCGCCTCGGGGATGCTCAGCGTGCCGTCGGCATACCCGATGGTCTGCGACACCGTGATGTTCGACGCGAGCGGCCGCGTTCCGTTGCAACGACCGCCCTCGTCACCACTACTCCAACGCCGTTACGGCTTCTTCGGCGCTTCCTTGATCTCCTTCCCCGCCTCCGTGGCCTCTGCGTGCGCCTTGCTCTTCACGCGGTTCTTCTCGGCCTTCGTGTCGCTGGCGGCCCTCTTCGACGCGTTGCTGATGTCGTGCGCCACCTTGTTGAGGCCGCCCGGATGGGCATTGTGAGAGCCGTGAATTCCGGTCGTCTTCTTGAGCACGGTCTTCGTGTTGTTGCCCGCGTCCTTCAGCGTGTTGTGCGTCCTGCTGGCGTCGCGGTGGACTTCGGCCTTCGTGTCGCGCCCCGCCTTCTTCATCGTATTGCTCACGTCATGAGCGACCTTGTTCAGGCCGCCGGGCTTGTGATCGTCCTGGGCGCGAGCGGGAAGGGCAGCGAAGAGCGCCAGCGCCGCGACCGCGGCGAAGCGAACATGGTTCTTCATCTCGGACATCTCCTGCAAGGGTGATATTCGATGAGAAATGCAAGAGATGGACTCAATCCAGTGCCGAGTCCGCCATCGCGCTGGCCGTCGCGAACACGCGGCTCTTGCCAGGCGCGGTGCGCGTGCGCACGCATGGTCCAGTCGCTTGCGTCGCGCGCGGGCGCGCTCGATCATTGACGAATGCGCTCACCACTCCCGCGCGACACTGCATGAGCGAGACCGACCCGAAACGCGACGACGCTGCGACGCCATCACTCGCGGAGCCGGCCGACCTGGGGTTCGGCCGCGTAGTCGCCCAGTCGGTGCGCGGCCGGTTCTTCCTGCGAGACGGCAGCCCCAACAGCAAGAAATACGGCCTGGGCGCCCAACGCACGGCCCGCCTCTACCTCGCCGCGCTCGAAGCAAGCTGGATCGCCTTCATCGCGTGGATGATGGGCATCCTGCTCCTCATCAACGGATGCTTTGCGCTCGCCTACATCGCGCTTGGTGCCGACGCGTTGCACGGCGGCGGGGACATCGGGGTCGTCGATCCGTTTCTCCGTGCCTTCACGTTCAGCATCGGGCTCTTCACCACGACGGGCTCGAGCGTCATGCACGCATATGGTTCCACGGCCAACTGGCTCGCGAACCTCGAGTCGTTCGTCGGGCCCATCACGCTGGTCGTGGCGTTCGGGCTGCTGATCGCGCGGCTCACGCGCCCGCGCATGCACATCGGGTTCAGCGAGTCGGCGATCATCGCGCCCTACGAAGGCGGGCGCGGATTGATGTTCCGCACCACCAACCTCGAGCCGGGCGAGCTGAGCGACGTTCGCATCCGCGTGAACCTCGTGCGCTTCGAGGAGATCGACGGGGTGCGCCAGCGCAACTTCCACGAGCTCGCACTCGAGCGAAATTCCGTCGAGTTCTTCACGCTGCACTGGACCGTCGTCCATCCCATCACGGCCGACAGCCCGCTGGCCGGCGTCACGCCGGAGCGCCTCGCCGAATCACAGGCGGAGTTCCTGATCTTCGTCAGCGCGCTGGAAGAAACCTTCTCCACGCACGTGTCCACGCGCAGCTCCTATACCTGGGACGAAGTGAGCTGGGACGTGAAGTTCGCGAGCATCTTCGCCGACGGGCCGGACGGCATCATCGCGATCGACGTGGAACGCCTGAGCCGCACCGAACGGCTCGAGGACGGCGCCACGCGCACGCCGGCCGCCCTCGAATCCCGCAGCTGACTCAGCGCTCGTCGCCCGCGCCGGCCCGCACCGCCTCGAGATCCAGCTCCTGCTCGAGCGCGCGGAGCACCTCGTCCGAGATCGCATCCTCGTTACGCAGCCGCACGAGCATCCGCCGCTCGGCACCGATCATGGCGAGGCGCAACCGGCGGCGGGCGGCGAAGCTGCCGCCATGCTGCTCGTTCATGAGGTTCCGCTGGCGGACTTCATCGCGCAGCGCCTGGACGTCGCGCTGGTCCACCCACGGTTCATGCGACAAGTCCTCGAGCGCCTCGGCGCCACGGCGGGTCGCCTCGCGGCGCGCCAGCCGCTCCTCAGCGTGATGGGCCTGCTCCGGCTCGAAGTGCAGGGCGCGGATGATGGGGGCCAGCGAAAGTCCCTGCACCAGCAGCGTGAGGATGATCACGCACATCGCGATGAGCACCACTTCCGTGCGGAACGGAAAGGGTTGGCCGTTCGCGATCACGCGCGGGAGGGCGAGCGCGGTCGCGAGCGAGATCACGCCACGCATGCTCGTCCACGACACGAGCACGAGCGGTTTCCACTGCGGCATCGGTTCACGGCGGCGCCGCTCGGCACTCAGCCGCGGCACGAGCACCACCAGCGGCACCCACAGCATTCGCACCACGATCGCCACAACGGTGATGATGGCGCCTCCAATGAACACGAAGCCCAGCTCGCCCTGAGGCACGAGGGCCAGCAGCGTGTTCACCTGCGCTCCGAGGAGGAGGAAGATGAGGGCGTTGAGGAGGAAGGCGACGAGGTCCCACACCGTGCGCGTCTGGAGGCGCGACGTCGGCCCGACGGCAGTGGACAGGTGCTGCTGGAGGTAGATGCCGCCGGCGACGCACGCGAGCACGGCGGAGACGTGCATCGTCTCGGCGGTGATCCACGCCACATACGGGCCGGCGAGCGTGAGCAGCACCTCGGCCAGGGGATCCTTCGTCCGCCGCGCGGCCTTGATGATGAGCCATGAGACGAGGAGTCCGATGAGTGTCCCGACCCCGGAGTCGATGAAGAACCGGACGATCGATTCGCCCCAGCTGAAGGAGCCCGTGACGGCCGCGGCGACCGCCGTGCGGTAGAGGATGAGCGCGGATGCGTCGTTGACGAGGCTCTCGCCCTCGAGCACCGTGATCACGCGTCGCGGCACCGGCAGTCGCGACACGATGGCGGCAGCAGCAACGGCATCCGGCGGCGAGACGATGGCGCCGAGGGCGACCGCCACCGCCCAGGGTATGCCCGGAAGCAGCAGGTGTGCGGCGACGGCCACGACGGCGGTGGTGACGAACACGAGCCCGATGGCCAGCCTGCCGATCGCGCCGAGGTTGCGCTTGAAGTCGCGCACGGAGGTGAACATCGCCGCCGACCAGAGCACCGGCGGCAGGAACACGAAGAACACGAGGTCCGGATCGAGATCCGGAATCGCGATGCCCGGCAGCATGGCGAAGAGGAAGCCCGCCACCACCTGGATGATGGGGGTCGGCACCGGGAGCCGTCGCGCGAGCGCGGTGAGGGACACCACCAGCGCCACGAGGACAATCGCGGCAACGACCGGGTCGCGGTGGGGCATCGGTGCGTGCCGGCTAGGTCGCCGTGCGGGACGGGGCCGGGAACCCTGTGAGGGTGGTCGCCCTCATCCCAGATCCATTGCGCATTGGCTGTGACTGGAGCGCTACTGCGCGATGTCTCCGGAACACTGCGAGCCGGCAAAGAACCCCTTCCGCAGCACCGTCGCAGCGAGACCATTGTCGATCTGCACGACGATCTTCGCGCTCTGGCCGCCGGGCAGTGTGACACGCTGTGCCCGGGTCGCCAGTTCCCATCCCACGCGATAGCCGTTCGGCATCTGCCGCCATTCATCGGCAGCGTTGAAAAGCTGGAACACCGCCCACGGTCCGCTGTAGGGTCCCACCATCGTGAGGTCCGGTCCGCCGTTGCCGGCCGACAACCGAGCCTCGTGACCGGCACCCGGCCAGTCGATCCGCACCGACGCCACATTGCCGCCGGTGGTGGAGCGGATCACCTCACCGTCGAGGCTCACGCTCACACTCGAGAACGGATCGGACGGCACCGGCTGCACGGTGAAGGTGAGGTGCGGTTCGGGACTGTCGTCCTTGAATAGCACCGCCGCGAACGAAGCCGCGCGATTGAGGAACGTGACGAAGCTGGCGCTCAACCTGACGCTCCCGCCTGCAATGGGGGCGAACTGGTTTCCCTGCCGCTGCATGGCGGTCGCGAGCGAATTGTCATAGAACCGCCACAGGCTTCCAGTGCCTGGCCGCAGCATCGCGGTCACTTCGGCCAGCGACGCCTGCTGCGTCGCGGCCGGTGCGAATGGGAACTTGGCCAGCAGGGGCCGCGCCGCGGCGCAGAAGGCACGCGCGCGCACATTGATCTCCGCCGCCCCGAAGTTCCTGAGGAGCGGCTCGGCGTAGGCGATCGGAGCTTCCATCAGGTTCTGCACGACGGAATGGAGCTGGCCCTGCTGGTCGATGGTAAAGCCGGCAGCAATCTGCCGGGCGGCGGTACGGGCCGCGGTCGCATTGCCGGCGGCCTGTCCGGCGGCCTGTTCAGCGGCGGGTCCCTGCGCGTTCGCTGTCTGATCCAGCGAGGACTGGAGCGTGAGCAGGGCGCTGACGTACGGCTCGTTACCCGGGCCGATCAGCCTGTCCTTCGTCGCAGGCGGCGTGACGAGCTGCACCGGTTGAAACACCGCCGACACTTCGGGAATGCCGATGTCCGTGTTCTGCGATGCGATGGAGAACAACGCCAGCAGTGGCGACTGGTTGCCACTGAGGGCCCGGAGCTTCTGGGCCGCATCCTTCACGCCTGTGTAACGCGATACTGACGCGGACGCGAGGAACTTGCGCCACTGCGCGACATAATCGGCGATGTACCGCGCGCGCAGATCCGCGACGAGCTTCGCCTTGTCCACCGACGCCGCGCCGTCACCCACGACCCAGTTCTCGCCGGTGAGGAACTTGTCCACGGTCTTGAAGGCAGTCAGCATGAAGACGGAACCGCTCTTCGTGTATGCCCCCGGAACCTCGTATGTATCGACGACGTATGGCGCGGAACCGGCGACGGTCTTGTTGAACTGCACGCCGGGATTCGTCTTGCCGGCCTCGGCCAGCATGAATTGATAGATGCGCTCCGAGCCCGCGAACTGCCGCAGGAAGGTCCGCGCTTTCCCCACTGCCGCGGCATCCGCGGTGTCAGGGAGTGGATTGCCGTACCGCAACTCGGTGGCGTACGTCTCGAACTGGCGCCGCGCGATTGCCGCTCGCGTGCTGTCCACCGGTCGCCCGGCAAGCCATTGGGTCATCAACGCGGGTGGGAGAAACTCGCTCGTGCTCTTTTCCGGGTGCGACGTGGTGATGATGTATGTCTTGAGCAGGCCGTACGTCGCACCGTAGTCGTCGGACGGCCGCGTGGTATCCGGCAGCGCGCGCAGGGTCGAGAGCATCGAGGCGCGCGTGCCGGCGAACATCAGCTTGTTGAAGGCGGCGAAATAGGCGTTGCGCACATCGGCGTATAGCCTGGCACCCGAGTACAGGCCCCAGCGCAGGTGCATCGGTGCGCCTTCGTGCGAATAGCTGCTCAGGCTGTCCACCTGAACGCGAAGCGCGTCGAGCTTGAGCAGCGCTTCGGCGGGCGGCAGGTCCACCGGATTCGGAGCGAGCACGGCGATGCCCTTCGTTGCCTCGAGGGCGGCGCTCTCGAGCGACCGGTTGCCGGCATACGAGACGATGAACGCCGTGCCCAGAAGGACGGCCAGCACGATGACGACGGCAAGCCCGAGCCGGCGCCAGAAGCCCACGCGCGCACCAGCCGACGTGAGCCGTACGGCGGCCTCGTCGCCGAATACGACTTCACGCATGACGCGCGGCAGGAAATCCCAGCGCGGCACCTTGCGTGCGCCACCGGCCGGCGCCGCCGGTCGCGGCGCTGCACCGGCTACCGGCGCGCTGAACACCGCCGTCGCGGACCGCACGGCCGCCACCGGCCCCGCGCTCGGCGCGAATTCCGGCGTCGCCGTGTCGGTGACGAGCACCGGCTGGACTCCCGTGAAATAGAACCCGCGCAGCACGGGGCTCACATCCAGTTCGCTCGGCCGCCCGATCTCGCGGAGGAAATCGACCGCGAGGGCGCGAACCTTGTTGAACTCGCGCGGGAACTCGTACGCACCGGGCTTCCATTCCGGTGCGTGCTCGCGTGCGAGCGCGTGGAGGCGCCGGTCGGCCAGCGACGCGTACAGTCCGCCGAACGCCTGATCCAGTGCCGGCGTGACGCGATCGGCATAGGTGCCGGCACCACCCTGGTCGGGATACACCGCCGCTCCGAGCGGCTCCCTGGCTTCGTCTGCGGAGAGGTTGCGCGTGTACGCGTCGAAATACGGAATCGCGTCCAGCCTGGTGAACACCACGTACGTCGGGAGCCGGACGCCGAACTGCACGGACGCCTCACCCAGCCGCGACCGAAGGAGGCGTGCCGCGGCAGGAACGGCTTCGCCGCTGCCGGGCTTGTAGAATTCGTCGCACCCGAAGCATACCAGCGCGAGACGTGGTGACTGGGCGCGTCCGGTGAGCGCGGAGCGGAGGCTGCGTGGGCGTAGCGCACGGACGAGCCGCAGCCAGGCCGGCGCATCGTCCACGAGCGGGCCACCGGCTTCCACGACGACGGTGCCCTGGGCAAACCACAGGTTCACGCCCGCCGTTGGCGCGACGGTTTCGCCGCGAAACACGTCGCCGGCCAGCAGCTCCGGGTCGAGACCGGAGCGCACGACGGTCGTGGTCTTCGTGCTTCCATGCGGTCCGAGCACCAGCAGCACCGGCAGCGCGCCGAAGTTCGGCTTGTTCAGCCGCTGCGCGGTGACGAGGTGTGCGCGCGCCGCGGCGAGCGTGGCGTCGATGCTCCCGGCGGGCGACCCCGCGACCGGCTTCCGCAGGTCGTCGCGGAAGTAGTACAGCAGCACCGCGGCGCTGATGAGCCCGAGCACCGCGAGGGAGCCGAATACCTCCCATGCCTTCGCGCCATGCAGGTGGAGCGCGAACACCAGGATCACCGCGACGAACACGTACGCGGCGAACACACCGAGCGCGAGGAGCAGCGTTTTCGTCTGTCGCGTCATGGATCCCGATTCATGGCTGGACGCCCGCTCAGCGGGAAAGACGTGCAGTTTCCGTCCTGATGTCGGCGCTGCCGGAGCGGAGCGAGACAGTGAAGTACGTGAACAGTCCTGCAGCGACCAGCGCAGTCACGCCGGCGGCCACGGCGAGCCGAGGCACCCACGGATCACGCTTCGTTCCAATGTCGGCGCGCGATGGGCGCCAGTGCGGTGAGAGATCCCCGGCCTTGCCACGCACGCGTTCGACCTTTTCGGACAACTGCTGGATGAGCACCTGGACGTCACTGCCGCGCGTGGCGCTGTAACGGCCCTTGAAGCCGAGGAGCAGGCAGAGCGAATACACTTCGAGGATGTCCGCGATGTCCGGCGAATCCTGCCGGGTCATGAGCTGCTGCAGGTACTGGAAGAACAGCTCGCCGGCCATGTGCACGCCGAACACCTCTTCCTGCAGCGTGCGACTCGCCCACTGCGAGAACATCGCCTGCCCGGAGTTGAGCACCGTCTCGTCGAGAAAGGCGATGATGGCGAACAACGCGAAGCGGACGTCGTCACTGGCATACCCGTGAGCTCGTGCTTCCGCCTCGGCGGCCGAGAGCACCTGCTTGATGCGCAGCCGGAACGATTCCGCGTCGGCGGCCACTTCCTTGTTGGCACGCAGCCGCACGGTTGCCGTGAACGCTTCCTGCAGGTCGATCGCCAGGCGGCCGCGCCTCGTCGGGAGGTCGGGCTGCACGACCGGTGTCGCGAAGGGCGTCGTCATCCCTCAACCATGATGTTGAGCTCGAGCTGCACGTGGGGAATGGCGTCCGGGACGAACACACCGACCTCCTGCGTGGAGACGATGGTGTCCCAGCACGGCCCGCTCCGCTCGATCGCGAAGTACTGCGTGTCGCTGCGCGGCGAGATCTGCGCGGGCGGAAAGGGCAGGTGGTCGAGGCGGAGGCCGGGAAACGCGCGCCGCACGAGCTCGAGGACGAACTTGCCCGAGCACACCTTGGTGAGCGTGGGCACGCGGGCGATCACCTCGTTGGCACTGAGCGATGATCGCACGCTGAGGATCCAGCGCGACGGCCCGAATGAGCGGGGGTCGCGAATGGCGGCGGCGTGCACACCCTGCGCGCCGGGCACGAGCGGGATGGCCGTCGGCCCGGTTGGCGCTGCTACGTCGAGGTGCGCGCGGATGTGCCGGTCGAGCGCGTCGAAGCACGCCTCGGGCTGGTCGTGATCGTAGGCGGGTAGTGCACGGGGATTCGCGTCGAGGGAGAACGTGCACAACGCACCGGCGAGACGCGCGAGCTCCACGTACAGGCGCTCCGGATGGACGCGCCTCGACTGCAGCTGCTGGCGAAGCGCCGGCCGGCTGGCATTGATGGCATGCAGGAGCCAGAAGCTTGCGACCTCACGCTGTGCGAACTCATCGGACGACCCGCGCCGGCCGTGCGTGATCGAGTCGGCCTTGGCGTCGAGGATCTCGAGCAGCCGGTGCAGGATCGCCATGAGGCGCGGGCTGGCGCCGATGTGCAGCGAAGGCGCGACGTAGTTCGGATCGCGCATGTAGTGGCCCGCGCCGTCGCGCTTGATGCGGGCGATCGGCAGCGCGACGATGCCCGAGCGCTCGACGTCCGCGGCGTCGCTGTCGAGCAGCAGGCGAAAGTTTCCGCGTCCCACCGTGACGGTCCGCTCGTCTCGGCCCGTGATGTCGTCACGGACGAGCGACGGCGCCGCCATGTACCGAACCGCCGATGCGCTCTGTGCCGTCCCGTCGGTCGCGAAGTTCGCGTGCTCCGGACGGTACGCGGGGATCGCCAGCAGCACGAGCTGGCTGTCGGACGTCGGCGAAAACCGGTCGCCGATGGACAGGGGCGCGAGCGGGCCAGCGCTCGCCGGAATGTCGAACGGCAGGCCGTCGGGCATGATGCCCCGCGCCTGTACGAGGGCGACGAAGTCGTTCTGCAGGGCATCGGCATCGAGCTCACACGCGATCAACCCGTACGGCTTGAAGAACAGGTTCGACAGCGCGAACTGGACGGTGTCCTCGAAGCAGCGGCTCTGCGCCTGGAAATGGTGCTGCGCCAGGTGCATTCCCTCGTTCCACACGATGTGCGATAGCTGCTTCATTTGCACCGATTCAGCGTGGCGTGTCGCGTGCGGGGCGGGCGCGTACGGGGCACCCCGCTCGTGTTGCGAGGGGCGCTCGCCAACCGCTATATACTGTTTCACCAGGAAAACGCGAACCAAAGGGGAGTCGCGCCGATAACGTACCCGCTGGCCCCACGTGATGACAAGCGCTGAATTCGCTGCGACATACCGCGTCCTGAAAACCCTCACGGAGCGTGGGGCGCGGAGTCAGATCGCCCAGGAAGTGGCGCTCGGCCGGATGGTGATGGTGCATCACCTGGATGTCGGGTCGGCGATCGAACGGCAGCGGCTACGCGCCGGCGTCGGCTCGCTGCAGCCGTCCGCATCGGCGCAGGTGTTCGCGGTCTACGACGTGGACAGCGCCACTGTCGTCGTCACGCACTTCCTCACGACTTTCACGGATTTCCCGACCTGGCTCAGCGACAACGCCATGCCCGATGACGCGCGCACGGTCGTGATCTCGACCGTGCCACGCCGACCCGACGAAGCGCCGACGCCCGCGCCCCCAGCACCAAAGTCGCCACCGGCGCCATCGTTCACCGAGATGTTCGGCGCCGTGAAGCCAGACGCCGCGCCACCGGCAGCCGAGCGACCCGCATCACCTGCCACCGAACGACCCGCGACAGCTGCTCCGGCTCCCGGAACGGCGGAGCCAGGCGAGTTCACCAGACAGTTCCAGGGGGTCAAGCCACCATCGGGGCAAGGTGCGCCGCCATCGGCGCCTTCCGCTGCTCTTCCGCCCTCACCGGCCCCGCCACAGGCAAAAGGTGGCGGGAGCTTCACGCAGCTGTTCGGCGGCATGGCGCCACCGCTCCCGGCAATGCCCGCGACCCCGCCGGCGGGGCCATCTGCCCCATCGGCTCCGCGCTTCGGCTCGGTCATCCCGCCGCAGGCACCGGGGTCGCCACACGTTCAGCCGTCCGCTCCGCCCCCTGCGCCGCCGCCAAAGACTCCAAGCGGTGAGTTCACTCAGCTGTTCGACCGCCTGACGCCGACCGTTCCGTCGCCGACGACGCCGCGACCTGCTACCGCACCGGTGCAGCCGCCGGCCGCACCACCCGTGGCGCCCGCGCCCTCGTGGAGCCAGCCGGCGCCCCAAGCGAAAGCAGCGCCGCCGTCACCAGTCTGGCAGGCAGCGCCGCCTGCGCCCCCGCGATCCTCCACCGACGCCGCACCCGCTGACGCTGGCCCCAGCGAGTTCACGCGCATCCTCGGTCGGGTGAGCCCGCCGCCGACGCCCCACGCGCCGTCGCCGCTGGAGATGCAGAGAGGTCAACCGACTGGGCCGGCGTTCCAGATGCCGCAGGCGCCACAGATGCCGCACGTGCCGCAGGCACGGCAGATGAACTTGCCGGCGATGCAGCTTCCCCCGATGCAGTTGCCCCAGGCTCAACTGCCGGCGGCGGCCATGACGCCCCTCAATGTCCCCCGGCAGTCCGCAATCGTGGCGTCAGGCCCGACGCGATCGCACCTGCCCCTGATCATCGCACTCAACGTCGTGCTGATCGGCGCAATCGGAGTGGTGCTGTACTTCGTCCTGAGGCACTGACTCCGCGTCGCGGAGAAGGATGCGCTTTCAGGTCTTCGGCAGGACGATGACCAGCTCGAGCTGCGGGCCCGGGAACTCTGCCGGCACGTATGCGGCGATATTTCTCGCGCGGGCCACCTGGTCCCACTCCGGCCCGGTCTTCTGCAGCAGGAAGTAGTGGTGATTCAGTTTGACGGACACCGCGCTGGGTGGATTCGGCACGTACGTCAGCAGGATGCCGGGAAGCGCCTGCCGGATCAGTGTGTCCAGCTGGCCGGCGGCGCTCACCTTCACGAGGCTGGGCACGCGCGTCGGCACCTCGGTGCCACGCCCCTCCACGGTGATCGCCAGGTAGATCTGCGGCGCGGCGAGGTATTTCTCCTGGTCGAGCGCCGCGGCGTACACGGACGGCTGCACGAGTGTCATCGGCAGCGACACCGTGGTGGCCGGCACCACGGTCTCCAGCAGCTCGCGGAGCTGTTCGTCGAGACGGGTGAATGACGCCGTCAGGTTGTCGTGCTCGTAACTCGGCAGGTCGCGCGCGTGGATGGTGCCCGAAAAAGTCGTGAGCGCGCCAGCCAGGCCGAGCATCGCGTTGTAAAGCTCCGCGGGATGGCCGCGGCGCGTCTCGTAGATGTGGCGCAGCTCGGGCAGGACGCTGTTGATGCTGTAGAGCAGCCAGAAGCTCGCGACGTCGGCAATGCCGAATTCCGCGAGGCTCTGGTTCTTCTGTCGCCGACCAGCGGCGAGCGTCGCGCTCTTGGCAGACAGGATCTCGAGAAGCCGGCGCGCGATGGCCATGAGGTGGTCGCTCGCCGTGATGTCGACCAGCGGCGGCACGAAGCGTGGATCGAGCTGATAGTCACCGGTGGGCGACCTCGTCACGCGCGCGATGCGCAGGGCGCTGGTGCCTTCGAGCGATTCACCGCCGAACAGGAGCCTGAAGTTCCGGCGCGCCACCTGGATGGGGCGCTCGGCCTGTCCCGTCGTCTCGTCGCGGCGCAGCAATTCGTCGGCACGGTATCGTGCGTCGCGATCGCGGTTGATCCCGGACACATTGTGCCCGCCATAGCGGTACTCGGGAATGCCGAGGTACACGTCGAGCCATTGCTGGTCAGGCGCGAAGGCGCTCTCGAATGGCTTGGGCGGAGGCGCGTCCTCCGACGAGGGGATGTCGAACAGCAGGCCATCGGGAAGGATGCCAGCCGCCGCCGCGAGCCCGAAGCTGCCGGAGGCGAGCGCCTCGCGATCGATCTCGAGGCGCTGGAAGCCCCAAGGACAGAACGCGAGCGCCGACAACTGGAACTCGAGGAGGTCCGCGAGGAACCGATCCTGGGTCTGGAAGTGCTGCGGACTGAGGAGAACACCCTTCGTCCACAACACGGGCTGCATCTGCCTCATGGGCGACGAAGCTAGTTCGCTGGCCGGAGATGCGGCAAGGCCGGTGCGCCTGGTGCTGGCCGCGCGGCGCGTGGCGATGCTAATTCCCTCGCCGCGCACGGACGTCGCGTCGCACCCACATCGGTGAAGAGAACCTCCGTTGGTCGATCCGCTACTCGCCAGCTACGAAGCAGTCCCCTACGACAGCCGGCCGATCAGCGCCGCGGAGATCGGGGCGATCGAGACGACCGCCCTGCTGCATGGCGTCACCGCGCCGCCAGCCGACCGCGCGCGCGTGCTCGAGCTGGGCTGCGCGTCCGGCGGCAACCTCATTCCCATGGCGTACCGATATCCGGGGGCACGCTTCGTCGGCATCGACCTCACGCCCGGCCAGGTGGCGCTGGGCCGGAAGGAAGTCGCGCTGCTCGGCCTCGAGAACGTCACGCTCGACGCGATGAGCATTGCCGACATCACCGACGATTTCGGCACGTTCGACTACATCATCTGTCACGGCGTGTACTCGTGGGTGCCGCCCGAAGTCCAGGACGCCATCCTGCGCGTCTGCTCGCGCAACCTCTCGGCGCACGGCATCGCGTACATCAGCTACAACACGCTGCCGGGGTGGCACATCCGCGGCATGGTGCGCGAGATGGTGATGTACCACGACGACCCGTCGCTGCCGCCGCGCGAGCGGGTTGCGCGGGCGCACGAGTTCGTGGACCTGCTGGCGAGCCACGGCGCAACCCCGCCCACGCTGCACACGCTGTCGATCCTCGAGGAGGCGGAGAACCTCAAGACGCAGCACGACGCGCATTTTCTGCACGAGCAGCTCGAGCCCTACAACTCACCCGTCTACTTCTCCGAGTTCGTTCGTCGCACAGCAGCCAGGGGACTGTGCTTCCTGGCCGAAGCGAAGATCGCGGACAGGGCAACGATGCCTCCCGCGTGGGCACAACGAGCCGCAGGCGTCGATGGCGACGTGGTTCGCGTGCAACAGTACCTCGACTTCGCGACGGGACGGACGTTCCGGCGTTCGCTGCTCTGCCACGAGCACGTTGTGGCGCTCGCGCAGCCAAGTCCCGACGCCGTCGTGGCGCTGCACGTCGCGCTCCGCGCCGTGCCGACGACGCCGGCCGAGGAAGACCGTGGGAAAGGCCCGGGCGTCGAGTCGTTCCGCTCGCCGAACAACACGACGATGACGACGAACAACCCGCTGGTCCTCGCGGCGTTCCACGTGCTCCTGCGCGTCGCACCTTCCTCGCTGCCGTTCGACGCCTTGCTGCAGCGCGTGAACGATCGGCTCAGCGTGGACGATCCACAGGGAATCGCGGCGGCGGCGGATCGAGCGGCTCCGCTGGCGAGCGCGATGCTCCAGTGCGCGATGGGTGGCCTCGTCGAGCTGCATCGCTATCCGTCCGCATTCACGCTTGCCGTCTCGGAACGTCCGGTCGCCAGCCGGATAGCCAGGACACGGGCTTCGTCCGACAGCACGGTGCCGAACCTCCGACACCTCATGGTCGAACTCACGCCAGTGGAGCGGACGATCCTCGTGCATCTCGACGGAGCGCACGACAGGACGCGACTGGTGGATCGCCTGATCGAGGGGGTGGACGAGGGGCGACTGACGGTCGAAGGAACCCTTCCCGACCGCGCGGAGTTGGCGGAAACCGTCGACCTGACGCTCGCCCGGATCGCATCTGTTGCCCTTCTCGAAACCTGACCACACCGAGCACGCACCATGACACCGAATGAATCCCGCGCACAGGTCGAGATCGGAACCGAGACGAGCCCCAGTCGCCTCGCCACCGAGCGGCCCGACGATGCCTTCCGCATCCTGATAGTCGGCGACTTCGGTGGCGGGGCGGCCGAGCGACGACCGTTGCGGCAGCGGGCCATCCAGCGAATCGACCGCGACGGCATCGATGCCGCCATTGATGCCATTGCTCCCGCGCTGCTGCTGTCGATCGACCCGGATGCCAGGGCCGAGCTGATCGATTTTCACGAGCTGGATGACTTTCATCCCGATCGCCTGCTGGAGCACGTGCCCGCACTCGCACGGCTCCGCCAGCTGCGCACGACTGTCGAATCCCACCTCGCGGCGCCCGCGCGCACAGACACGCCGCCCGTGCCGGGTCAGGCCGGGTCACTCGACACGGGGAGCCTCCTGGATCGCATCCTCGAGAACGAGCCGCCCCTTCCCGCAGGCGCCCCACCGGAGCCAATCCGTCAAGGCGGTGACGACCTGTCCGACTTCGTTCGTCGTGCCGTACGGCCGCACGTGGCGAGAGAGACTGATCCGGAGCAGCGCGCGCGCGTGGCCCTCGTGGATGAGGCCCTGGCCGCCGCGCTGCGCGTGTTGCTGCATCACCCGGAATTCCAGGCGCTCGAGGCACTCTGGCGCGCGGTGGACTTCTTCGCGCGGCGGTGCGACGCAGGCGACTCGACAGCGATCGGCCTGCTCGATCTTACTCGCGCCGAGTTGTCGCTCGCGGCGTCGGGAGGGGAGGCGACGCTCCGCGCCGCCTTGATGGATGCGCTTTCAGGTACCGCTGGCCTGCCCGGGTGGTCGCTGGTCATTGCTGCGTATCGGTTCGAACCGGCCGACATCGAGCTTCTGGCGAGCGTCGCAACCATGGCAGAAGCGATGGGCGCGCCATGGCTGGCCGCCGCGGATCCGCGGTTCGCCGGTACCGCGACGTTCGCCGACGGCGGCGACATGGATGAGTGGGACGCGTCGCCGCCGGCAGGATGGAACGAGCTCCGGCGCGAGCCGAGTGCCCGGTTCCTGTGTCTCGCGTTGCCCGGCTTTCTGGTGAGGGTCCCGTACGGGGCGGAGAATCCGATCGAGTCGATGAAATTCGAGGAGTTCCGGATGGGTGCGCCCGCGCACGACAGCCTTCCCTGGGCCAATCCGGCCTTTCTGTGCGCGCTCGTCGCCTCGACGCCGGTGGAACGCGGCGGGACGGCACCGAGTCAGGGGACGGTCGGCGGTATGCCGCTGCACCTGATCACGACCGACGGCAGCACCGAAGCCCTCCCGTGCGCCGAGGCGTTCCTGTCCCAGCGCGCGGCGATGCACCTGCTCGGACGCGGGCTGACGCCGCTCATGTCGCAGCGGAATGGCGATGCGGTCCGCATCGCGAGGCTGCAGTCCATCGCTGATCCGCCGGCACCGCTGCCCATCCGGCCGGCGGCGAGCTCCTGATGAGCGTTCCGGAGCAGGCGGCGTGGCTCGGGGAACCATTCGTCGTCGGTTCGCGGGAGCAGTTCGCCGCAGCGAGAATCGCCCTCGAACGGATCGGGTTCACCGAGGCAGCCATCTGCGCCGGCGCCGGAATCGGCACCATTTACGAGCTCTCGGGGCGGAGCGACCGGGAGGCCGGCTTCCTCGGCCACGACACGCCGTTGTCGATGGCGGTGCAGCTGTTCCTGGATGGGGAGGATGTTGCCTGGGACACCGTCCGGGGGGTGATCGCGGCGAACGAGCTGTCGGCATTGGAAGCCGTGGGGCTCCTGCAGTCGGTGCCGGGCGACTCGACGCGCTGCGCCGCATTCGTCGCACTGTATCCCACCGAGGGGCTCTACGTGGCATCGGATCGGCATGCGCGCATCCAGCTCGTCGCCACCGGCACGCCGGCGGACCTCGTGTACTCGGCACTCACCCCCGAGACGCAGCGGTTCGTCGAGCTGATGCCGAGGGTGCCGTGCGACGACTATCTGGAGCTCTGTTCCGGCACCGGCATCGCGGCGCTGGTGGCCGCGCGGGATTCCGCCGGGCGCGCGTGGGCCATCGACATCACCGAGCGGTCGACGCGTTTCGCCGCCTTCAATGCCGCGCTCAATGGGCTGGAGAACGTCCACGCGATCGCGGGAGACCTGTACGCTCCCGTCCACGGACGAACCTTCGACGTGATCACGGCGCATCCGCCATACGTCCCGTCATTCGAGACGGCGATGGTGTTCCGCGACGGCGGTGAGGATGGCGAGCAGGTGACCCGGAAGATCCTGGCTGGGCTCGCTGACCATCTTCGGCCCGGCGGCCGTTTCTACTGCGACTGCATGATGACGGACAGGGTGGGAGCCCCGCTGGAACAGCGGATTCGGGAGATGCTTGGTCCCCGGCACGCCGAGTTCGACGTGCTGGTCGGCCAGATCGGCTTGATCGAGTCGGAGGCGCTCCTCGGCGGCAGCCTGGCGTCGGGCCGCATCAGCGAGGCAGCGGTCGCCGCGCAGCGGTCGCTGTTCGAACGGCTGGGCGTGGAGCGGTTCGTCAATGTGGGTTTCCTGGTTCGTCGCCGGCCTACTCCGGGCACGCCGGTCACCCGCCGGCGAGTGGTGTCGGCCGGAACGCGTGCAACCCATCTCGATCGGTTCCTGCAATACGTGTCGGCCGTGTCGGACTGGGAGCGCGGCTCGAGCCGGTTTCTCGATGCGCGACCACGTTCGTCGCGGCACACCGAGTACCTGACCCGCTCCGTGCTCCGGGACGGCCGCTGGACCGTCGCGGCCGCGTCGCTGGCGACGCAGGTGCCTTTTTGGGTGCAGGCGGAGTGCCCCGCGTGGTTCGGGACCTTCCTCACCTGGTGTGATGGGCAGTCGACTGCACGCGAGCTGCTGCTGCGCCTGCGGAACGCCGGGATCGTTGCGGATGCGGCAAAAGATGCCGACTTCGCAATCCTCATCGGCGAGCTCGCCGACGGCGGATTCATCGAGCTCGACGTCCTGCCGTTTTCAAACGAAGCGGCCGAGCCGCAGGGAGGGGCTCCCGGGTCGGTCAGGCTCCGCGTCGCAGCGCCTTCCCTTGCTTGACGATCGCGATGCCCGCCCCCATGCTATCGCGTTCGGACGAGGCGCCATCCACACAGTTTTTCCGGAGTCTACCATGGCACGAGAGGGCACACAGAAGAAACTCGAGCGCGTCCGTCCGCCGCGCGTGAACATCAGTTATGACGTGGAGACCGGCGGCGCAATCGAGACGAAGCAGCTCCCCTTCCTCATGGGAGTGCTGTCCGACCTGAGCGGAACGCCCGCCGAGGCGCTGCCGCGCCTCAAGGATCGCAAGTTCGTCGAGATCACTCCCGACAACTTCGATACGGTGCTGAAGAACATGAAGCCGCGCGTGAACTTCGCGGTCGAGAACAAGCTCCAGGAAGGCGGCGGCAAGATCGCCGTCGACATGACGTTCGAGAGCCTCGACGATTTCTCGCCGGATGCGGTCGCGCGCAACGTCGCCCCGCTGAAGGAGCTGCTCGACTTGCGCACCAAGCTGGCCGACCTCCGTGGCAGCCTGCAGGGCAACGACAAGCTCGAGGAGATCCTGCAGAACACGCTGAACGACGCGGCCGCCATGAAGCGACTGGAGACGGAACTCGGATCGCAGGGAGGCGGCAATGTCTGAGGCCCAGCAGCAGAAGGCGCAGGCGGCGGCGTTTTCGCCGGAGTTCAACCTGCTCGACAAGATCGTCGAGGAAGGGCGGATGGGCCGCGATGCCGCGACGAAGGAGCGCGGTCGCGACCTCGTCCGGAACTTCGTCAGCGAGGTGCTCGCCGGCACCGTGACGCTCAATCCGGACACAGAGGCGATGATCAATGCGCGTATCGCACAGATCGACGCCCTGATTTCGGCGCAGGTGAACGAAGTCATGCATCACCCGGACTTCCAGAAGCTCGAGGGCAGCTGGCGCGGGCTCAAGTACCTGCTCGACAACAGTGAGACCGGCGAGCAGCTGAAGATCAAGGTCATGAACGTGTCCAAGAAGGACCTGCTCAAGGACCTGCAGAAGGCGCCGGAGTTCGACCAGAGCGCCCTGTTCAAGAAGGTGTACGAGGAGGAGTTCGGCGTCTTCGGCGGCACGCCCTTCGGCTCGCTGCTCGGCGACTACGAATTCGGGAAGAGCGGCCAGGATATCGAGCTGCTCGAGAAGATCTCGCAGGTGGCGGCCGCGGCGCATGCGCCGTTCATCACGGCCGCCAGCGCGGACATGATGAACCTCGAGAGCTTTACCCAGCTCGATGCGCCGCGCGACATGGCGAAGGTGTTCGACACGACCGAATACGCGAAGTGGAAGAGCTTCCGTGCGAGCGACGACGCGCGGTACGTCGCGCTCACGCTGCCGCGCATCCTGATGCGCGAGCCGTACGGATCGGCCACCGTGCCCGTGGAGGCGTTCAACTTCGAGGAGCGCGTGGACGGCTCGGATCACTCGAAGTACCTGTGGGGCAATGCGGCGTGGGCCCTCGGCACGCGGATCACGCAGGCATTCGCGACCTACGGCTGGACCGCCACGATTCGGGGCGTCGAGGGCGGTGGCCTCGTCGAGGGGCTGCCGGTGCACAACTTCAAGACGGAGTCGGGTGACGTCGCCATGAAGTGCCCGACCGAGACGCCCATCTCCGACCGGCGCGAGAAGGAACTCGCCGACCTGGGCTTCGTTCCGCTCGTGCATCGCAAGGGCAGCGACAATGCGGCATTCTTCAGCGTGCAGTCCGCGCAGAAGCCGAAGCTCTACGATTCCGACGCGGCGTCGGCCAACGCGCGCATCTCGGCACAGTTGCCGTACATCTTTGCCGTATCGCGGTTCGCGCACTACCTCAAGGCGATCATGCGCGACAAGATCGGTGGGTTCGCCAGCCGCGACGAAATCCAGCGGTTCCTCAATGACTGGATCAACAACTATGTGGTCGTGAACGACGACGTCGGGTTCGAGATGAAGGCCAAGAATCCGTTGAAGGAAGCGCGGATCGAGGTGGTCGAGATTCCCGGCAAGCCGGGTGCATATCGTGCCGTCGCCTTCCTGCGTCCGCATTTCCAGCTCGACGAACTGTCGATGTCGATGCGACTGGTCGCCGACTTGCCGGCCGCCGCCGGCTGATCCGCGAATCGCCGGCGATCGCGCGCGCCGAATGTTTTTTCGGCGCGCGTGATCTGGAATACGGCGCGCCGCAACTCACGGCTGTACGTTAGTCCCGCGGATCGGTTCACGACCGCACCGCATCTCACTTACCACACTGGCGCGGAGAACAGAGCTATGGCAGCGGTCGACTACTTCCTCAAGATCGACGGGATCGATGGCGAGTCCACTGACAGCAAGCACAAGGGCGAGATCGAGCTCGAAAGCTTCTCGTGGGGTGCGTCGCAGGCGGGACATGTCAGTGGGGGTGCCGGAATGGGCGCCGGGAAGGTGGTGATGCAGGATTTCCACTTCGTCATGAAGACCAGCAAGGCATCGCCCAAGCTGTTCCTCGCCTGCTGCAACGGCCACCACGTCAAGGCGGCAACGCTCGTCGCGCGCAAGGCCGGCAAGGATCAGGTGGAGTACCTGAAGGTGACACTGTCTGACGTCATCGTCAGCAACTTCACGGCGACCGGTTCGCAGACGAATATCGTCCCCATGGAGTCGGTGTCGTTCAACTTCAGCAAGGTCGAAATCGAGTACAAGGATCAGAAGGCCGATGGCTCGCTGGGCGGCGCCACGAAGGCCGGCTATGACCTGAAGGCGAACAAGGCGGTATGACCGTTACCGGGCTCCGTTGATGCAGGCAGTCGAGTTGTTCAAGTCGGGCAAGCTCGACGAAGCCATCGAGGCGCTGGGCGTCGAGGTTCGGGACAACCCGACCGACGCCCACCGCCGCGCATTCCTGTTCGAGTTGCTGTGTTTCGCCGGAAGCTACGACCGCGCCGAGAAGCAACTCGGCGTGCTTGGCCGCAATGGCAGGGACGCCGAGATGGGCGCCCTCCTTTATCACGCGGCGCTCCATGCGGAGCGCCTGCGGCAGGACATGTTCGTGAAGCAGTCGTTTCCCCTCACCTCGGCGCGCGTCGTCGGTGGGACACTCAACGGAACCCCGTTCGAGTCGCTGACGGATGCCGATCCGCGCATCGGGCCCCGGCTCGAATTGTTTGCGGCCGGCCAGTACTCGTGGATGCCGTTCGAGCACATCGCCACCATCCGTGTCGAGTCGCCGAAGCGGCTGCGCGACCTGCTCTGGCTGCCGGCCATCGTACGGCCGGGCGAGTCGTTCACCGGCCTCGAGATGGGTGAGGTGCTGCTCCCGGTCATCGCGCCACTCACCTGGCAGTATGACGACGGAGATCTCCGGCTCGGACGCGTGACGGAGTGGAGCCAACTCGAGGATGGCACACACGTGCCCGTCGGCCAGAAGCTGCTCCTCGTCGACGGCGAGGAGTTCCCGATGCTGGAGCTACGCGAGCTGGAGATCGTGTTGGCGCCGACGCCGTCGGCCTGAGCTGACCATGTCGTTGCGCGACGAATTGCTGGCGCCCATCGCCGGGCTACACCCCGGCGGCGTGGAACTGCGCTACGATCCGGTGTTCGACAAAATCAAGGAAGCCCGACGGGAGGATCTCGACGCGCCGCAGGGCGAGTGGGCGACGACGCTGAAGACAGCGGACTGGCCGCTCGTCATCAAGCTGGCCCGCGATGCGATCGCGACGAAGTCGAAGGACCTCCAGATCGCCGCGTGGCTGACGGAAGCGCTCGTCCGGCGCGAAGGATTTCCCGGACTGCGCTCCGGTCTCGAGGTGCTTGCCGGCCTCGTGGAGCTGCACTGGGAGCATCTCTTTCCCGAGATCGACGACGGCGACGCCGAGATGCGCGCTGCGCCGCTCGAGTGGATCGGGATGAAGCTCGACGTGCCGGTGCGCCGCATTCCCGTCGACAAGTCGGGCAACGACTTCCTGCAGTACAAGGAGTCGCGTACGGTGCCGTCGGAAGACGCGGCCACCGAGAGCGCGGAGAAGCGCACGGCGCGCGACGAGGCGATTGCCAGCGGACGCACCACTCCGGAGGCGCTCGACGTCGGCTTCAACGCGACACCCAAGGCCTGGTACAAGACGCTCGTCGCGGACATCCAGGCGAGCATCGATGCCGTAAGGGCACTCGATGCCGTGTGCCAGCAGAAGTTCGGTGACGCCGCGCCCAGTTTCGGCCGGCTCGTCGAGACGCTCGAGGACTGCCTGCGCACCGCGAATACTCAGCTCAAGCGAAAGCTCGAGATCGAGCCGGATCCGGTTGATCCGGTCGAGGACAACAGTACAGGCGACGCCAGTCCGGCTGGCGTGACGCCGCCCGGTTCGCCGGCGGCGGCGGCGCGCGGCGCGCTGTCCCCTGAGCCAACATCACGCGACGACGCCACCAGCCGCATCGTGGGAGCCGCGCGTTACCTGCGACAGACGGACCCGTACAATCCGTCGTCGTACCTGCTGCTGCGCGGATTCCGGTGGGGAGAGCTGCGCGCCAGCGGTGCCACGGTGAATCCCAAGCTGCTCGAGGCGCCGGCGACGAACGTCCGCACGAACCTCAAGGGACTGCTGCTCGATTCGCGATGGCCGGAACTGCTCGAGGCATCCGAGAGCGTGATGGGCACGCCGCAGGGGCGCGGCTGGATCGACCTGCAGCGATATGCGCTCACCGCATGCGACGCCCTCGGCAGCGACTACTTCCCCGCGGCAACCGCAATCCGCGGCACGCTACGCGGGCTGCTGACCGACCTGCCGCACCTGCTCGACATGACGCTCATGGACGACACGCCGACGGCCAACGTCGAGACGCGCGCGTGGCTTCGCTCGACAATCCTCCATGACGGCGACGCCACGGACTCGGCGGCCGAGCACGGCGGTGACCCCGAGGACAACGGGGACGCTCACGGACGTGACCCGCTGTCCCTCGCCACCGCGGAGGTGCGCGCCGGCCGCCCCGATCGCGCGATCGCGCTGCTCATGCGTGAGGCGGGCCGCGAGAAGACGAGTCGCGGGCGCTTCCTCCTCCAGGCGCAGCTCGCGCGGATCATGGTCGACGCGGGACACGAGGGCGTCGCCATGCCCATCCTCGAGCAGCTCATCGCGGCCGTCGAGGAGCACAAGCTCGAGGATTGGGAAGACGGGGTGGTCGTCGCGGCGCCCATGGCGCTGCTCTATCGCGTGCTCGAGAAGAGCGAGGGCGACCCGGCGACGCGGCAAAGCCTGTATCTCCGCATCTGCCGGCTCGATCCCATCCAGGCCATCAGCTTCGCGCAGCCCTGATCCATGGCCAAGCGTGAGCTCGAGCGCACGGTTCAGCCGTCGGTCCTCGACCGGCTGACCGACGAGGATCCCCGCAGCGCCGTGGATCCGCGCCTGACCTACGCGGATTCGTTGCGCGCGTTCAAGGCGGCGGTGCAACGCGACCTGGAATGGCTGCTCAACACGCGTCGCACCTCCGATGGCGCCGACGTCGACGCGCTCGACGAAGTGCGGCGGTCGCTCTACAACTTCGGCATGCCGGATATCACCGCGATGAGCCGCGACTCCGTGCCGGCACGCTCCCAGCTGTTGCAGCAGGTCGAGGAGACGCTGGCGTTGTTCGAACCGCGCCTTGGGCAGGTTCGCATCTCGATGGTGGAAGTGGAGGGCGACCTGAATCGCCGCGAGCTGCGTTTCGTCGTCGAAGCCACGCTGCGGCTCGATCCCACGCCGGAACAGGTGATGTTCGACACCGTACTGCACTTCGCCAGCGGGCAGATCGACTTGGCGGGAGCAGCGCATGCGTGAGGAGCTGCTGCACTACTACGAGCGCGAGCTCACGTTCCTGCGCCGGATGGGGGCCGAGTTCGCCGAGCGGTACCCGAAGGTGGCGGGTCGGCTCATGCTCGAGCCCAACAAGTGCGAGGATCCGCACGTCGAGCGCATGCTCGAGGGCTTTGCGTTCCTCGCGGCACGCGTGCACCTCAAGATCGACGATGACTTCCCGGAGATCAGCGAGGCGCTGCTCAACATCGTCTATCCGCACTACGTGCGGCCGATTCCAGCGATGTCGATCGCGGAATTCAAGCTCGATCCCGAACAGGGAAAGCTGACGACGGGCTATCGATTGCCGCGCGGCACCATGCTCTTCTCGCGGCCGGTGGACGGCGTGCCGTGCCGCTTCCAGAGCTGCTTCGACACGACACTGTGGCCGGTGAGCGTGACGGCCGCACAATGGACGACGCCCGACCGCCTCCGACCCGCCGCCCGGCTCGGCGACGCGGCCGCCGTGCTCCGCATCGAACTGCGCTGCGCGCCCGACATCACGTTCGCCAGTCTCGGGCTCGATTCGCTGCGCTTCTATCTGGACGGTCCAGGCAACCTCACGGCAGCGCTCTACGAATTGTTGAACACGAGCGGTCGCGAGATCCTCGTGCGCGAAGTTGCCGGAGCGCCGCGCGCGCCGGGCCTGTCGGCGGCGGCGAAGATGATCACGCTTCCGGCATCCGCGCTGCGTCCTGCCGGACTGGGTCCGGACGAGGGCATGCTTCCGTATCCGGGCCGCTCGTTCGCGGCATATCGGCTCATCCAGGAGTACTTCGTCTTCCCCGAGAAGTACCTGTTCATGGACCTCGGGGGGTTCGAGCAGGTTGCCGCTGCGGGCTTTGGGGGTGCCATCGAGGTGCTGATCCCCATCCCCGCGTACGAGCGCACGGAGTGGCGCCCGATGCTCGAGGCCGGCGTGACGCAGTCCACGCTGCGACTCGGGTGCACGCCCATCGTGAACCTGTTCCCGCACGTCTCCGAGCCGATCCTCCTGACACAACGGCGCTCGGAATATCCCATCGTCGCGGACGCGCGGCGCCGGCTGACGACCGACATCTTTTCGGTGGACGACGTCATCGCGGTCACGCCGGAGTCGGAGCGCACGCTGCACTTCCGCCCGTTCTACGGCGCCGCGCGGGCCGTACGGAGTGCCGCTGCGAGCACTGGCGCGGCCACGCAAGAACTCGCAGGACTGCACTGGCTCGCCAAGCGACGCGCCAGCGGATGGCGCACCGACGACGGCGCCGACGTGCTGCTCTCGTTCGTGGATCGCTCCGGACGCTCCGCCCATCCCGACCAGGACACCGTCACCGCGCGCCTCACCTGCTTCAATGGCGACCTGCCGAGCCGGCTCTCCTTCGGCAATCCCGCGGGTGACTTCGAGCTCGATGGCGCGGGGCCAATCCGACAGATCACCGCGCTCATCAAGCCGACGCGCGTCATCCAGCCGTCGCTCGGCCACGGCCAGACGTGGCGGCTCGTCTCGCAGCTCTCGCTGAACTACCTGTCGCTCGTCGAGTCGGGTGTGGACGCGTTGCGCGAGACACTCAGACTGTACGACTTCGCCGAATCGGCGAGTGCGCGCAAGCAGATCGATGGCATTCTGGGCGTGCAGAGCGCACCCACCTTTGCCCGCATCATTACCGACCATGGCCTGACGTTCGCACGCGGACGGCGGGTGGAGATCGAGCTCGACGAGGAACAGTTCACGGGCAGCGGCATCTTCCTCTTCGGCACGGTGCTCGAGCGCTTCCTCGGCCTGTATGCGTCGATGAACAGCTTCTCGGTGCTTTCCGCGAGCTCGCGCCAGCGGAAGCGTGTCGTTCACGAGTGGGCGCCACGGGCGGGCTGGAAACCCCTGCTATGAAAGCGCTCGATCCGAAGCTGCTCGGACCCCTGCTCGACGAGCCCCAGGCGTTCGAATTCTTCCAGGCGGTTCACCTGCTCGAGCAGTTGTATCCGGAGCGGTCGCCCGTCGGCGCGTTTGCGGATCCCGGCGACGAGGTCGTGCGTTTCGCGACGCCGAGTGGCGTCGGGTTCCCGTCGAGCGAGATCCGTTCGCTCGAACCGCCGACGGGCGATGCGCCGGCGCAGATGGTCGTGAACTTCTTCGGCCTGACCGGACCGCAGGGCGTGCTGCCGCTCGACTACAGCCTGTATGCCGTCGGGCGCGAACGGGCCGGCGACCACGCGCTCAAGGATTTCCTCGGATTGTTCGAGCACCGCTTCATCTCCCTGTTTTACCGGGCGTGGGCCAAGTCGCATCCGGCATCCGGCGCCCGCGTGCCTGCCGAGGCCGTGGGAACCGAGGACCGGCGCGACTGGCTCACGGCACAGCTGCTCAGCGTCGTGGGAATGGGCACGCCCGGTTTGCAGAGCAGGCTTCCGCTGTCCGACGAGTCGTTGCTCTACTACTCCGGGCTCTTGTCGCTGCCATCGCGGCCGGCGGCGGCACTCGAGCAACTGATCGCTGACCACTTCGAAGTGACGTGCGTCGTCGAGCAGTTCGTGGGCGCATGGTATCCGCTGTCGCGCAGTGCGCAGACGGCGCTCGGCGACGAGCTCGCCACTCTGGGCGACGGGGCCGTGGCCGGCGACGAGGTGTGGGATCAACAGGGACGGGTGCGCGTACGCATCGGGCCGCTCACCCGGCGACGCTACGACGAGTTCCTGCCAGGCGGCGAGTCGTCCGAGGCGCTGCGCGCCTTGACGCGCTTCTATGGCAACGACCAGTTCGACTTCGAGATCCAGCTCGTGCTCGCGCGCGACGAGGTGCCGGCTTTCCAGCTCGGTCGCGAGGAAACGCCGCTGCCACTGGGCTGGTGCACCTGGCTTCGCACGGCGCCGCTCGACCACGACCCGGACGACGCACTGTTCACGCTGTAGGCTGCACGTTCACCGCTGCACATGAGGGGTTCATGGCCGTCAATCTCCGCGCGCTCATCGGGAAGCTGAACCATACGACGCGAAGCGCCGTCGAATCCGCCGCGGGACTCTGCCTCTCGCGCACGCACTACGACGTGGAGATCGAGCACTACCTCATGAAGCTGCTCGACGCGACGGATGCGGACTTCGCGGCAATCCTCAAGCAGTATGGCATCGATCGCTCCCGCCTGTCGTCCGAGTTGTCGAAGAGCCTGGACCACCTGAAGACCGGCAACGCGCGTACGCCTGCCGTGAGCCCGCACGTCGCCCACATGCTCGGCGAGGCATGGACGATCGGTTCGCTCGACTACGGCGCGACACAGGTACGCACGGGGCACACCATCATCGCGCTGCTGGCCAACGAGGAGTTGGCCCGGCTGGTGAAGGAGATCAGCCGCGAGTTGACGAAGATTCCCGTCGAGACGCTGAAGAAGGACTTCGTCGCGATCACGGCCGACTCCATCGAGGAAGCGCAGGCGAGCTATGCCTCGCAGCCGAGCAGCGCCGCTGGCGGCGATGCGGCGCGGCCCGCGGGCGGCGGCAAGCAGCCGAACCTCGATGCGTACACGGTGAACCTCACCGAGAATGCGAAGCAGGGGAAGCTCGACGCCGTGCTCGGTCGCGATTTCGAGATCCGGCAGGTGGTGGACATCCTGCTGCGGCGCCGGCAGAACAACCCGATCCTCGTTGGCGAGGCAGGGGTGGGCAAGACGGCGGTCGTCGAGGGCTTCGCGCTGCGCATCGCCAATGGTGACGTACCGCCGCCACTTCGCAACGTCACCCTGCGAACGCTCGACCTCGCCTTGCTGCAGGCCGGCGCAGGAGTGAAGGGTGAATTCGAGAATCGGCTGAAGGGCCTGATCGAGGAGGCGAAGAATTCTCCAACGCCGATCATCCTCTTCATCGACGAGGCGCACACGATGATCGGTGCGGGCGGCGCGGCGGGCCAGAACGACGCCGCCAACCTGCTCAAGCCCGCGCTCGCACGCGGCGAGCTGCGGACCATCGCCGCGACGACGTGGAGCGAATACAAGAAGTACTTCGAGAAGGATCCTGCACTGGCCCGACGCTTCCAGTTGGTGAAAGTGGAGGAGCCGACGGAGGAAGTGTGTCTCCAGATGATGCGCGGCATCCTGCCGTCGCTGGAGAGGCACCACAATGTCCGCATCCTCGACAGCGGACTCGATGCGGCCGTGCGGCTTTCGCATCGCTACCTCGCCGACCGCCAGCTTCCCGACAAGGCGGTCAGCATCCTGGACACCGCCTGTGCCAGGCTCGCGCTCGGCCAGAGTGCCACGCCGTCGGCACTGGAGTCCGCAACCCGTCGCATCGACGACCTCGCAGTGCAGAAGCGCGTGCTCGAGCGTGAAGTCGCGGTGGGGGCGGACCACGAGGAACGCCTCGCCGAGATTGAAGCGGAGCGGGTGAAGACGGAGGCGACCCTGGCGACCCTCACCGAGCGGTTCGAGAAGGAGAAAGGGCTCGTCACGGAGATCCGCGGCATCCGCCAGAAACTCGAGGAGCACCACGCCGGCACCACGCCCGCCGATGACGCCGCCTCGCTGCGCGAGCGCCTCGTGCTGCTCGACACGCAGCTGGAACAGCTGCAGGGTGAGAGCCCACTCATGCGCGTGTGCGTCGATGCCTCGATCATCGGCGAGGTGCTGTCGGGGTGGACCGGCATTCCCGTCGGCAAGATGCTGCGCGACGAGATGGCGACGATCCTCCAGCTCGAGAACCAGCTCGGGGCGCGCGTGATCGGGCAATCCGCCGCGCTCGAGGCGATCAGCCGTCGCGTGCGCACGTCGAAGGCCGGCATCGAGGATCCGCAAAAGCCGAAGGGCGTGTTCATGCTCGTCGGGCCATCGGGCGTGGGCAAGACGGAGACGGCGCTCGCGCTGTCCGACCTGCTCTATGGCGGCGAGCAGAACATCATCACGATCAACATGTCGGAGTTCCAGGAGGCACACACCGTCTCCACGCTCAAGGGATCACCGCCCGGCTACGTGGGCTACGGCGAGGGCGGCGTGCTCACCGAGGCCGTGCGTCGCCGACCGTACTCCGTCGTGCTGCTCGACGAGGTGGAGAAGGCGCATCCCGACGTGCTCGAATTGTTCTTCCAGGTGTTCGACAAGGGGCGCATGGAAGACGGAGAGGGACGCGAGATCGACTTCAAGAACACCATCATCGTGCTCACGACCAACGCCGGCACCGACACGATCATGACGTTGACGGCCGATCCCGAGACGACGCCGTCCGCCGAAGGGTTGGTCAAGGCGCTCAAGCCGGAGCTCGACAAGACGTTCAAGCCCGCGTTCCTCGGCCGCATGGTCATCATTCCGTTCCACCCGGTGCGCGACGAGAACCTCAAGCAGATCGTGCGGCTCAAGCTGAACAAGGTGCGGCGCCGTATCGAGGACTCGCATCACGTGAAACTCGCGTACGACGAATCGGTCGTCGATGCCGTGGCGGCGCGCTGCACGGAAGTCGAGAGCGGCGCCCGCAATGTCGACAACATCCTCACCAATACGCTGCTGCCCGAGATCTCGACCCGCCTGCTCGAGCAGATGGCGTCGGGCGGCGGAATCGGGACGATCACCGTGGGCGTCGCCGACGACGGTTCGCTGACCTATCACGTCGCCCCGGCGGCGGCCGCTGCCCCGCGCAGTCGCTCGACGGACGGCGGCGGCGTCGCATCCGATGCGTCGCTGTCCACGTCCGAAGGGCACGCCGTCCCCGCCTGAGCCAGGAGCTGTCCGTGGCATCATACACACAGGTCGGGAAGCCGATGCGGCTAAGCACTCCGCTTCCCGACGACACGCTGATGATCGAACGCCTGGCCGCCGAGGAGGCGGTCTCCGAGCCCTATGCGCTGCACCTCGACCTCGTGTCGACGGACTCGGCGATCGATCCCACCACACTGCTCCGGAAGCCCGTCTCCGTGACGATCGACCTCGCGGCGGGCGGGCAACGGTTCATCCACGGCGTCGTGCGTCGGTTCGTCCAGCTCGACCGCACCGACGGGCTGGTGTCCTATCGCGCCGAGGTGGTGCCGTGGCTCTGGTTCCTGTCACTGACGAGCAACTGCCGCATCTTCCAGCAACTGTCCGTACCCGACATCGTGAAGAAGGTCCTCACCGACATGGGCGTGACGGACGTGAAGCTCGGCCTCACGGGGACCTACGCGTCACGCGAGTACTGCGTGCAATACCGCGAGAGCGACCTCGCGTTCATCTCGCGGCTCATGGAAGAGGAAGGCATCTTCTACTTCTTCGAGCACGAAGTGGGCAAGCACACACTGATACTCGCCGATGCGCCGTCCGCCGTGCAGCCCGGTCCCGTGGGCAAGCTCCGCATGGCGCTCGTCGCTGGCGGCAACCTGAAGGAGGACTACATCACCGCGCTCGAAGTCGACAGCGAGGTGGTGAGCGGCAAGGTCACGCTCGTGGACTACAACGACACGGTGCCCAAGCGACTGGAAAGCTCCGTGTCCGGTGGCGCGAAGGGGACCGAGCAGTACCGACGGTTCGATTATCCCGGAAAATTCGGTGCGGTGGATGAAGGTGACCGGCTGGCGCGCTTGCGGCTCGAGGAATCGGAGTCGTTGAGCTTCGTCGTCAACGGCAGCACCAACTACCGCGGGTTGCGCAGCGGGCAGAAGCTGGACGTGTCCGACCACTATCGACGCGATGTCAACCAGTCGTATCACGTCCTCTCGGCCGCGCACAAGGGCAGCGAGGCGGGGTACCGCAGCAAGACGGGTGACTCGGCCTTCACCTTCGAGACGTCGTTCGAGGGGATTCCGTACGCGATCCCGTTCCGTCCTGCGCACGTGACCCCCAGGTCCATCGTGCACGGCACGCAGACGGCGATCGTCGTGGGGCCGGCGGGCGAGGAGATCTTCGTGGACAAGTACGGGCGCGTAAAGGTGCAGTTCTTCTGGGATCAGGCCGGCAAGAAGGACGACAAGAGCTCATGCTGGGTCCGCGTGTCGAGCACGTGGGCCGGCAAGCAGTGGGGCGCCATCCAGACGCCGCGGATCGGCCAGGAAGTCGTCGTCGACTTCCTCGAGGGCGATCCGGATCGCCCCATCATCGTCGGACGCGTCTACAACGCCGAGCAGATGCCGCCGTACGACCTGCCGGCCAATGGCACGCAGAGCGGCGTGAAGACGCGCAGTGCGAAGGGTGGCGCGGCGGCGAACTTCAACGAGCTGCGCTTCGAGGACAAGATCGGCGCGGAGCAGGTCTTCCTGCACGCCGAGAAGAACTATGATCTCGAGGTGGAGAAGGACGAGACGCACTGGGTCGGGCATGATCGCACGAAGACCGTCGACCATGACGAGACGGTACACGTCAAGCACGACCGCACGGAGACGGTGGACGCCAATGAAACGGTCACCATCCACGGAAACCGCGTGGTCGCGATCGACAAGAACGAGACGGTGACGCTGAGCACCGGCAATCGCACGGTCACGATCCAGTCCGGCAACGACTCGCTCAAGGTGAGCATGGGCAACCTTGCGACTGACGTGAGCATGGGCAACGTGTCCGTGAAGGCGGGCGTGGGTGCCATCACCTACGAAGCAATGCAGGGCATCGAGTTCAAGGTGGGTCAGAACAGCATCAAGGTCGACCAGTCGGGCATCACCATCAAGGGACTGATGGTGTCCATCGAGGGGCAGGTGCAGACGGAACTGAAGGGCCTGATGACGAAGGTGAACGCGAGCGCGATGCTGACGGTGAAGGGCGCGATCACGATGATCAATTGAACGGAGCGAGATGACCGCCTCGTCGAGCACCCCAACGCCCGTGTCGCCGCCGAGCCGTGGCACGGCGGAGCTGTGCGCCGTGGCGGACCTCGGCGACGAGGCGCGGGCGCTGCTGTCCGGTGGCGCGCCGGCGCCGCGCGCGTACGTCGCGCAGCTCGTCGAACGCGAGCTGCATGCCGACGCCATTCGCTTCATCGCGCACGCGCTGCCGCGCCGGGAGGCTGTGTGGTGGGCGTGGGTGTGCGCACGGAAAGTCGCTGGCGCCGCACCAGCGCCCGCCGTGAAGGCGGCGCTCGACGCCACGGAGCGGTGGATCATGCAGCCCACCGACGAGCATCGCCGCCAGGCGCTCCACTTCGGCGAAGTCGCCGACTTCGGCACCCCGGCCGGTTGCGCGGCGCTCGCTGCATTCATGAGCGCGGGCAGCCTGGCGCCGCCGCATGCGCCGCCCGTTCCACCCGATGAGTTCATGACCGCGAAGGCGGTGGCAGGCAGCGTGACCCTCGCCGCCGTGGCAACGGAGCCGGAACGTGCGGTGGAAAAGTTCAACGAGTTCGTGAAGGTCGGGCTCGAAGTGGCCGATCGCACCAAGCTGTGGCCCGCATGACCCTTGCGGAGGACTGACGATGGGAACTCCGGCCGCTCGCGCTGGCGACATGCATGTGTGCCCGATGGTGACGCCTGGCGTGCCGCCGATTCCCCACGTCGGCGGGCCGGTGCTGCCGCCCGGCACGCCCACGGTGCTCATCGGTGCAATGCCCGCCGCCACGGTCGGCGGCATGTGCATGTGCGTCGGGCCCCCGGACGTCATCGTACTCGGCTCCATGACCGTGCTGATCGGCGGCAAGCCGGCCGCGCGCATGGGCGACTCGACGGCACACGGCGGGACGATCGTGATCGGGTGCCCGACGGTGCTGATCGGTTGACCGACCGTGAGGTCGCCTTGTCGTGCGTCGGCGAACAAAAGGCAGCGGGGCCTCGTCGCGACGAGGCCCCGCTGCGCATCAACGCATTCCAGAGGCGCCGGTCGGAATCGAACCGACGAATAGCAGATTTGCAGCTTCTGTTCTTCGGTCGGATTGATCCAACCGGAAGTTGGTACTGCATCCCCCGCTGCGCTTGATCAGGTTCGCCACGTTGAACACGTCGATGCCGATTTGCGCGTGTCGTCCACGCGCCGTCATGACTGTGATTGTCTTCGATACGCGAGCATTGATGCGCTCCGTCCCTCTCCCGCTACGGAACAGGCCCCTTGTTGTGGATGCCTTCGCGTGTTAGGGGACCAGCTGCACAGAGGGCGCTCCTTCGTGCGTCGGTGTCAGCGACGCGCGACGCTAAGGCATCGGCTTCGGAAACACTCTGAGAGCCGTTTGACGCGTCACTGTCGCATCTAGTCGCGCTCGCAGCTGCGACTTTCGCGCGACAGCCTGCGACGCGCACGATTCGCCACGCATTCAAGTATCAGTGCCAGAACGAGTTGGCGAAGCGCGCTAACTGGCTTGCGCCGTGCCTTGGTACGACACGCAGCGGACGAGACGATCCGTTCCTATTACGGCGATTGTCGCTATCCCAGCCCGTGTTCTAACCATCCAAATAGGACGTCGGCATGCTGACACTTCATCGTCGGCTCTCGATGTGGGAGATGGCCATTCTACCCGTGCTCGCGTTTGCCGTGCCTGGCAGTTCCGCCGCGGCGTGTGGGTTCCGGAAATTCTGGCGCGTGGATTCCGGAAATTCTGGCCACCTGTGGAGATGGGGGCGGGGCCGTCGGATCGTCAAGGCCGAGGTGCTTCGTCCGGAGCGACGGCCCGTCGAGCGTCAGCAAGCGGCCGCG
>JBBRZK010000041.1:0-36247 GCA_038236775.1 Gemmatimonadales bacterium | reverse complement strand
GTGGTCGTCACGGCGGCGATCGCGACGGGCGGCGGGACGCTGGGCAGCACACTGACGGCGATGACAAACACGAGTGGCGTGGCGACGTTCACGAACCTGTCGATCACGGGCACCGATGGCACGCGGACCCTGGGCTTCAGTACAGGCTCCCTCACGGGTGCGACGTCGAGTACGGTCACGGTCTCGACGACGGTAGCGTCCTCGAGTGCCTGCCCGAATCAGCCGGCGGGATATGCGACGATCAACGATCAGCCGTGGGATACGTCCCCGGCGAGGGGTATCAGGACGTCGCAGGGCTGGATCGATGACGACGGCGACGCGACGACGAAGCTTCAGATCATCACCGACGCGACGTCGCCGTATCAGCCGTCGAGCAATCACAACGTGGTGTCCGCCCTCTTCAATGCGGGAAACCCTGGTGGGTCGGCACCCTTCTACGTTTATCGGCCGTTCGCGTCCACGGAACAGTACAAGAGCTTGTACATCTGCATGTACGTGAAGCACGAGGCCGGCTTCGATAACACGAACGGGAACGCGATGACCAAGTTCATGTGGCCCGCGGGCGACCAGGTGCAAGGCACGCAGGTCTTCATGGCGCATGAAGGACAGGAGATGTACTTCTCCGTGATCCAGCAGGGCGCGGTGGATCGCACTCTGGGGGCCAACCTCAACACGGCCGCGGCTCGACTCGATGGCAAGCGCGGGAGTTGGGTGCGGTATGAACTCCTGCTGAAGGCCAACAGTGCGAACGGCAGTGCGAACGGCGAGCTGCATGTGTGGCTCGATGGCGTGAAGACGCATCAATATGCCAACGTCAACTGGCAGATGGGATCGGGGCGCGCCTGGCAGAGCCTCGCGTGGAATCCGACGTACGGCGGTGGGACCAATCCCATCCCGAAGGACCAGCACCAGTACATCGACCACATTCACATCAGCGGCGCGCCGTAAGTCGGGTTACATCGCGGTGGTGAGCATCGTTGGCGCTCATCACCGCGTCGCGCGGCCGGATGCGGACAGGGCGGTGAGCACGCGTGCCAGGACACGCGTGCTCACTGTGCATTGGAGGACGCGGGCCGTTGGACCACGCGGGTGAGAACCGCGCGCTCGGCCGGTGTGAAGCAGATGACCCACGCCGAGATCGCGACCAGAGGCATGAGCACGGCGACCTGTCCGAAGTAGACGAGGAGGTTACGGGCGGGCCACGCCCGCTCGATAGCATAGCTGGCGGCGGCAAAGGGAATCATCGCGAGCATCGGTTGGAGGAACACTGATGTCCAGAACGCGCGCACCGGGATGCCCAGTGTCTTCCTCACGTACCATGGACAGATCAGCGTGGACACCACCAGCCGCGGGATCGCCGTGCCGACCGCCGTTCCGATCACGCCGAAGCGGCGCACGAGGATGATGCTCAGCACGAGGTTGACGACGGTCTCGCCGACAAAGATCGGGATAAGCCCTCCGTGCTTGTTGATGCCGAACATCGCGGCAGCGACTACCTGGTAGCCGGCCAGCGTGACCAGGCTCAAAGACAGAATGAGCAGCACGCGGCCCGAGAGGTCGGCGTACGCGGCGCCCATCCACAGTCCGATGAATGAGTGGCCGCGAAGCATGAACGTCGTCGCAATAGGCAGCACGACAAGGGTGGACAGGCGGGCGTTCGTGAGCAGCGCGCCGCTCAGGGCCGCGTGCTGTCCACCAGCCTGCATCGCGCTGATGCGCGGCGTGAGCGTCTGCGAAATGCCGCCCACGATCGAGCGCGCATAGTCGGAGAGGTTGCCCGCGATGGCGAAGTACGTGACCATCGCAACCGGAAGGAATGCGCCGATGACGAGCGAATCGCTGTAGAGCATGAGCGCACCGCTCACGTGGAGCATCGATGCGGTGAGGCCGTACTTGAAAATGAGCCGTGTCGATTCCCTGTCCCACGTGGAGGGGGTCAGGTCGAGCTCCGGGTAGAGCCATCGCACGAGGAAGATGTTGCACACGCCGCGCAGCACGGTGGCCACGAGCTGCACGACGGCCAAGCCGATCAGGCCCTGGCCGGTCTTCAGCGTGATGAGCACGCCGGCCACGCGCAGGATGCTCACCGCGATCTCGACGCCATTGTTGTAGTCGAAGCGCTCGAGCCCGATCAGGACGCCCCCGAAAACGCCGCTAGTAAGCGACACCGCCACGTTGATGCCACCGAGGACGGCGACTATGCGTGCGATCCGTACCAGGTCAGGGGGCACGTTGAACACGCTGCCCACGAGGAACGCCATGACGACCGAGATCGCGATGGCGATCACGCCGGCGATGGAGAAGATGCGGATGGCCGACGAATACAGCCGGCTGGCGCTGGCGTGGTCGCCCGCGGCGTGAAAGTGCGCCATGTAGCGCGTCACGGCCGCCCGGACGCCGAGGTCGAGCAATCCGAGGTTGCCGACCATCGAGACCAGCAGCACCCATGCTCCGTACTGCGTTTCGCCCAGCTCGCGCACGACGATCGGCGCCAGCACGAAGTTGACGACCGCCGAAAACACGAACGTCACCCAGTTGGAAAAGATGCTCCGAACGAGCCCGCGCGTGCCTGCATGCCTGCTATTCATGCCGTCCTGTCATCGTACGATGGTGAAATGATGTGCGTCTCGCGGCGATGCGTTCCGGATCGGAACATCGCACGGCGTCGGTGCGCGCGTCCCGGACCGTCGGCGCGCGAAGTGAAGTGGACCGTCCGGCCTGCGGCTACCTCATCGACACTCCCGCCCGTTCGTGCGCGGACGAAGGTCCGGCCGGGAGCGTCCCCCCGGCGACGCTCGGCGCGGCGCCCGTGCGTGGCGTGGCGAACCGCTTCTTGAGCTTCAGGAATGGTCGCTCGATCACGTAGTAGGAGCCGGTGGCGAGCAGGATCGTGGCGAGCACCGACACGACGAACTCCACCGGCCGACGCGAGCTCGCATGCCGGGCGATGGCCGCACCCAGCCCGTGGTACAGGTAGAGCGGGTACGAGATGAGGCCGAGGTAGCGCGTGACGGGATGTTCCAGCCACGACCACATCGGTGTGACGGTGAGCTGCATCAGCTGCGCGATCAGCACGGCGACCAGGATGGCATACAGCGTGAAACCAATCGAATAGTGGACCTCGTCGGAAACGCCGGTCCGCAGTGCGAGCAGCGCGAGAAGCGTGACCACCGGATACCACGCACGCCGGGCGAGCTGCTCTGCCGCCGCGCCGACTCGCGGAAGGTCTGCGACGAGCGCGAGAATGCAACCGATGGCGAGGTTGTCCAAGCGGGTGTCGAACGCGTTGTACAGGTAAGCGACATCGACGCCACGCGCGGTCAGGAACGAGCGCCAGGCCAGGGCCATGCACGCCATGACACCCACACCCGTTACCGCCGTGCGCACCCCGCGGCGTGCCAGCACCAGGAACGCCAGGGGCCAGAGCAGATAAAACTGCTCCTCGATGCCGAGCGACCAGGCGTGAGCGATCGATGTGGGGGGATGGTGGTGGAAGGCGTTGTAGTAGTTGACGGTATACGTCATTGCGCTCCAGCCGAGCGCCGTGCCCCAATGCTCTCCACGCATGGTGTCCAGCGCGAAGTTCAGCAGCAGGAACGCGTAGTACGCCGGAAAGATGCGCATCGTGCGTCGCGCGTAGAACTTCCGCAGGGAGACACGGCCCGTCGCCGCGAGTTCCCGCATGAGCAGCCGCGTGATGAGGAAGCCGCTCAGCACGAAGAACGCGTCCACGCCGAGGTCCGCCGGCACACCCGGAATCGGATAGTTCCTGTGGCCGAGGATGACCGTGAACACCGCGATCGCCCGGAGGCCGTCGAGGGCCGGGAAATGCGACCGCCGGAGGATGTCGCGGAAGCGTGGGGATTCGGGAACCATGGACGGGCGCGAAGGGACCGGCTTTCGGCGTAGAGCAGGCGGGCCGAAGGGATCGTCACGCGCTCTTCGGAAGAACACGCGCACGGCCCTGTCAGGGTAACATGCGCGATCGCCGTGTGCGAGAGCCGTCAGAATGCCGTGCCCCGCGTTCCGGCCGGATAGCCACGCTTCCGGCGTCAGGCGTCCAGGAGCTGTCGGTACAGTGTCTCGTAGGCCGCGAGCCAAGGATCCACCGCGAACTCCCGTGCCAACCGTTGGGCTGCCCGCTCTGCACGGGCCCTCGCTGCCGAAGCATCTTCGCGAACGGAGCACAGGGCCGCCGCAACCGCAGCCGGGTCCTCGGAAGGCACGATGAGCGCCTCGCAGGGCGCGATGACGTCGGGGATCCCTCCCACGCGAGTCGCAACGATGGGAACCCCCGCCGCCATCGCCTCGAACAGCGCGATCGGCGTGCCCTCCGTCCGCGAGCTGAGGACGAACGCATCGAAGGCCGCGAGCGTACGTCCGGCGTCGCCGACCATTCCATGCCAGCGCACCTGCTGGCTGACGCCGAGCACCGCTGCGCGATCCTCGAGGACGCGTCGCTCCCGTCCGTCGCCGATGAACGACACCACTACGTCGCGCCCCAACTGTGGCACCGCCTCCAGAAGGACATCGGCACCCTTTTCCCTCGTCAGTCTACCCAGCCAGCCCACGCAGAAGGCATCCGCTGGCAAGCCGAGTAGAGTGCGCGACTCTGCCCGCGACAAGACGTCGTGGGGACTCCATGCATTGCCGATCAGTTCGAGCTGCCCATCCGGGACGCCGCGGGCGCGGAGCAGCGTCGCAAGCGGCCGCGACACGGCGACCACTGCGTCGAGCCTCCGGAACGCCAGCACCTGAAGCCATTCGTACAGGCGATTCCGCCAGCTGCCGCCCGTGAAGCCGTGCACGGTGGTCGCCGTCGCGATGCCGAGACGCCGCGCAATCCCCAGGGACACCACGTCGGCTCGATAGCCGTGAGTGTGCACGACTCCTGGCGCGAGAGTGCGGCACAGCGCGCGCACCGCAGCCCGTTCCCGCCGATACGCGCGGCCCGGCAGCACCAGCGGGTGCACGTGAACGCCGCGCGCGGCCAGTGGGGCCAGGAACTGATCCGCCGCGTCCGCCGACTCGACGACCGCGGCGACGTGCACCTCGTGCCCCATGCGTGCATGACCGGTGCTCAGCGCCGCGACCACGCGCTCCAGGCCGCCGATTCGCGCCGGTGCCGTGAGGTGGAGGATGACGAGCGGCTTCAGGTCGCCCATGCCGACGGGGGCAAGTCATCCGGCAACTCGCGCAACAGCCGTGCAGGCGATCCACCAACGAGCACGTTGGGCGGTACGTCCTTGGTGACCACCGAACCGGCGGCAACGATCGAGTTGTCGCCGACCGTGACCCCCTTGAGGACGAACGCGCGTGACCCGATCCAGCAGTTGCGCCCGATCATCACGGGTGCGCAGTCCTCGAGCGAGAACGCCTCATGGTGGAAGCGTTTCCGCGGTGACATTGGATGGCTGGGGTTGTCGTAGATCGACACGCCACCGGCCAGCATGGTGCGATCCCCGATGTGCAGGCTCGTCACGACGCTCATGATGTTCTGATAGTTCACGCTCACGTCATCCCCGATCACCAGGAGTGCGCCCGTCGAGACCTTGTGGCCGATGTCCCAGGAGCACTTGGGGCCGATCCGCACGTTGTCGCCGATGATGATGCGTCCGTTGCCGCCGATCTCGGGAATGACGCCCTCGAGCTGCAGCGGTCGCCCGACGGAGTGGCACCGATACCGCAGGAGGGGTTCGCGATAGAGGATCTTCGCCAGCAGCGGCGCCCACACGGCGCGCGCTTGTCGCTCGGCGTACAGTGCGCCAAAAACCGGCCGGATCATCGGCAGCCGTACATCCTGTAGCCATCGGTAGAACGACTTCGCATGGCGCATCGCTCCCTGCTCGCGCCCCGCGGCAATCAGCAGGTCGTCAAAAAGTGCCATTTCGGAGACTCTTGGAGTGCGGATGGGGACGATGTGATGCCGACGACATCGGACGATATGGTCGAGACATGGATGGACGCTAGGCCTGCGTCCGGCGCCGCGTCGCGAACCGACGGCGCACGAGATCGAGCGCCCACCGCCACTGCATCCGTCGCCATTCGGCACCCGGCAGCGCGTCCGCGGCGCGGCGCGTACGGAGTTCGTCGAGCATCGGTCCGACAGGCACGAACCACCCCGGACGCGCCGCGAGCCGCACGAGGAGATCGCGCACGTCGTCGCGCACCTTGCCATTCACGCAGAAGCCCTTGCCGAGATGCGTGGCCACCAGACAGACGCCGCCTTCCGCCTCGAGCCGCTCCTGGTTCCGCACGCTCACGAGCTCCACGAACGCATCGGCATTCTCGGCGTCGGAGGCGGAGAACCACCATGGCGATTGCGGCCGCCGCGCGTCGCGGTACGGCATCGACGGGTTGACCTTCCGGAGGTTGATCTCCTCGAAGCTGAGGTTCCGCACGTATTCCACCTGCGCCGCGCATAGGTCGCCCCAGAAGTACGGCGAGTCCGGGACGTGGCCGAGGTAGAAGTCATCCGGCTGCCCGAGGGCCTTGCGATAGACGGCCCGGAGGAAGGGATCGTCGATGCGGTGGACCCCCCAGTACAGGTTCTCGCGGTTGAACGAGTGATTGGCATGCACGCGTGGCGGACCGCCGAACGTCTCGGCGAACAGGGAGAGAGCACGCATCGTCCGGTCGCGAACGCTCGACTCCATCGTGGCCCCGTGAAAGGCGATCTCGAACCCCCGCCGCTGCAGGTCAGTGACGAAGTCCCGGTACTGCGGTACGTCGAGCGTCTCCGCGGCCGCGAAGTTCTCGCTGCCCTCTTCGCACGCCACCATCCACACGGTCTTCGTCGTCCGCATGCCGATCGATTCGAGCAGCCGGTAGATCGGCTGCACGTTCTCGACGGTGGCGTCGTCGGTGTCGTCCATGATCGTGAACGCGAATCGGGCCTCGCCCGGATACGTCCTGCCCTCGCTCACGATGGGACGACGTCCGCCGTGACCGTCTCGAACACGTCGAGCGCCGGCGCGCACCGGGCCTGCACGTCGCCGGTGGCGAGTGACACCATCCCGTCCGGCGGCGCCGCGGCGCCGGAGAGCTCTTCGAGGAACTGGGCGAACGGCTCGTTGCGCGAGGTCCGCTCCCAGGCCAGTGTCAGCGGGACCGGCTGCTGCGCCGCGAGCCACGCCAGGAAGGCGTGCTCGACGCGCCGCTGGAAGACGCGGCACGACATGACGAAGGAGGTGACGACGCCGTCGGCCGTCACCAGGCACGACAGAATCTCGCCGTGACTCCCGCTGCGATCGCTCAGGCTGGCTCCGTACAGGCGACCCCCGGCAGACAGCACATCGGCCACCTGCGGTTCCGTGACACGCTGGCCATTGAGGTTGAACTGGTTGGTCTTGTTGATGAGCTGCACCGCGCGCGTACGGTCTCCGGCTGTGCGATCATGCAGCGTGAGCGTCATCCGCAGCTCGCGGAGGAAGTCGCTGATGTCCGCACCGGAGAGCGCGCTGGGCGTCATTCCTTCGAGTCGCCGCCGGTACAGTGCGGTGCGCTCGCGATCCTCGGTCGTCACGGTGCGCCTCGTGAAGAGCGACGTGAGGCGGGAGAACAGGTTGTCCAGGCCATCGGCCTGCGTCGGGAACGGGACGCACGTCACGGCAGGCAACGCGGTCGATACCTCGCTGATCTCCACCGGGTTGTCGTCCACGAAGACGAAATCGGAGAGCCCGATGTTGAGCGCAGACGCCAGCTCCGCGATCTGCGCGGACTTCGCACGGTAGCTGGCCACGATCGCGATGAAATCGTCCTCGCGGAGTGTCATGTTGCCCTGGCGGAACGGGGACAGCGCGAGCTCGGTGTCGTTGCGGCTCACCGCGGCGAGGATGGTGCCCTCGGAGCGCAGGCGGCGGAGCAGGCGCTGGTAGGCGAAGTGCGGATAGCCGCGCCCCTGCTGCCCGTACGCGATGCACTGCAGTCCGTCCTCGCCGATCCCACCGTGCCACATGACGTTGTCCAGGTCCGTGACGAGCACCTTCTTCGGGTGGCGCGGCTGCTCCATCGCCAGGTCCACGACCGCCGACGCCACGCGACCGATCCACGTCCCCCCGATCGGGCAGCCGCTGCCGAAGTAGCCGGACATCGAGAACGCTTCGCGGGGCAACACGTGTGCGCCGAGTCCCACGGCGAGACTCTCGAGCAGCAGGGCGAACGCCTTGTCGCGATCGTGATCGGCGAACAATGGCGGCATGGGAGCGGGCAGGTACAGCACGCGGGCGCCGCGCTGTGCGAGCAAGCGCTCGATCTCGTCGGCAGCAAGACGCATGGTGGCTTCGTCCGCCTGGTGCGATGCGTCCAGCCGCCAATCCGCCTCCGGTGCGAAGTCCCACGGGAGCAGGAGAAACACCTCGACCGCGTCCGGATCGGCCGGCGCGCGCAGGCGCTGCGCCAGCGTGTTGAAGGGCAGCACGCGAGGAGCCGCGGTGCGACCATGCTTGGCCGCCGCCGCGCGCAGGTAGAGGTCGAACGGCTCCGCGGAGCCGGAGAGCGCGAACAGGAACGGAAGAGACGGTCCGCCGGTGAAGGCGTCGAGCACGCGCCGCGCCTCGAGGAAATTCACGGGAGTGCCCCTCCGGACAGCGTGATGGTCGCGCCGGACACGAGAAAGCTCCGGTTGGTGATGATCCACTCCAGCTGGGCCGCCGCCTCGTCTGCTCCTGCGACGCGGCCGGCTGGCGAACGATCCTCATGCGCGAGCCGGCTCCGCTCGCTCATGGCCCTGTTCATTCCCGCATCCACCACGTCGAACACCGCGGCGGCGCACCGGCGGCCGGTCGGCCCGAGCTCGAGGGCCAGGATGCTGCACAGCGTGGGGATGATCGCCTTCGACAGCGAGTAGAGGGGTGCCCGGTAATTATGCCGTCCTGCATCGGCCGCCGTCGAGCCGACCAGCAGCAACATCGCATCGGGGGCGCCGCGTGCGGCGAGGAGCCGGCCCAGGCCGATGACCTGTTGCACTGGCTGCGAAAGGTTGTGCTCCACGGCCGCCGCGACGTCGGACAGCTTCGTGAGTCGCGTGTTGTCAGGGGAGGGCCATCCGCAGTGGACGATGCCGGCGATCGACGCCCCGGCCGTGATGGCGTCGATCTGCGCAGCATCGAACGACTCGGCGCCGACGCCGGAGGCGCTCCGCGGCAACGCCACCCCGCGGCCACCGAGTCGCGCGAGCAGCGCGCGTCCGAGCCCGCCCGACGCGCCGGTGACGAGCACCACCGGCTCGCCGCCCGGCGTCGTGGCGTCCACCGACTGCTGCGTTGCCGCGAGCCGATGATGGCTGTACTCGTACCACGCCTCGACGTGGCGCAACCCGCTTGCCGCATCGTGAATGTCCACCGCGACGCGTCCGGTGTCGCCACGATCGGCGACGACCCGTCCGGTGACGGTCAGGCGCGCCGGCAGCACGATGGGCTGCACGAAGCGCAGCTGCATGCCATGCAGCAGGCAGTCCGTGCCGGGCAGGTACATGCCCGCCATCCGCGACACGAGACCCGCCGAAAACGCACCATGCAGGATCGTCCGTCCAAACTGCGTACCCTGCGCGTAGGCCGCATCGGTGTGCAGCGGATTCCAGTCGCCCGACAGCGTGGCAAACGCGCGCGCGTCCTCCTCGCCGACGCTCACCTCGAACGTGGCCTCCGTCACACGCCGCATTCCTCGAGATAGAGCCGGATCGACGGCACCGACGTCAGGGCGATCTGGTCGGCGAGCTCGATGGTCAGCCCGAACTCGCTCTCGATCGCGAGCATGAGGGACACGTGCGCCAGGGAATCCCAGCTCTCGAACGAGAGTTGGCGGGCACGGTTCACGTCCGTGCCGGCAGGCAGCTGCAACACGGCGCGGACGATCTCCTGGAGCTTCGCGTCGTTCTCGGCGGTCATCGTCATTGGGTCACGGATCAGAAGGACGCGTCGGACTCGCCGTCGCCGCGGGCGAGCCACCAGGCGCCGAGGTCCATCGGCCATGGACCGGCGCCCGTCACGTCGCGAAGGAAGAAGTGTACGTTGCCACCGAGCCGCAGGTATCCCTGGCGGCGCAGCAGCACTGACAAGGACGCGTGAGAGGTCATGCACGTCAGCGCATCGGCGCCCGCGGCGCGCGCCTGCCGCTCGATTGCCCCGAGCGTGGCCAGGCCGGCGTCGGGGCGATCGAGGGGAAACACGATGTCAGAGAGCGTCGCCACGCGGAGTCCGGCCAGCCGGGCATCGGACGTCGTCCGCGGCCGGCGCAGCGCGGCGGCGCCGACCAGGCCACCGCCGTCGCGTGCCCCGACGACGGTGTACGGATTGTCCCCCGACTCCGCGGGTGCATGCAGGAATCGTCGCGACAGGTACGTGCCGTCCCGCACGGGGCTGGCGGAGATCGAGTCCCGCGCGGAGAGCCAGAGCTGGTCAAGCTCGGCGACAGTCGGCGGCATCGTGTCCGTCGTATCGAGACTCCACGCAGGCAGTCGCGCCGCGGTGACGGCCGCGTCGAGCAGGAGACCAGCCGTCCGTCCCGCCAGCGTCGCAACCCCCGTGCGCCGCGCTGCCTGCACTCCGGCGCCCACCCAGCCGGGTAAATTCCCGAGGCCCAGCGTGGCGAGGTCCAGGCGGTTTGCCATGACGTGCGGACGCAGCGGCCGCACCCAGTTCGGGACCGCGCCGAGGTCCGTGTAGCCCAGCGCGCCGAACAGGCGCCGCGCGGCGGGTGCGACGGTGAGGATCGTCGAGCAGTCGAGATGCCGTGCCAGCTCCTTGACTACCAGGTACCCCACCGGACCGCTGCGGAACTCCGGCAGGACCATGAGTCCCTTCACCCAGTAGGCAGGGCGCTCCTCGCGGCCGTCCCACAGGCGCTGGGCGATCGAGCCGCAGTAGCCGATCACCCGCGTTCCCTCGAGCACCAGCGCGGTAGGCGTCGGCTCGCCGGGCGCGGCGACGTTGCGCTCCGCGTCCAGCCGCCTCGCCGCGATCACCGATTCGGCGGTCGCCTCGGGATCCCAGACTTCGCGATAGAACGCGGCCACGGCGTGGACGTGCTCCTCCGTCGCCAACATCGTGGTGATTTTCGCGCGCGACGTCACGGAGCGTGCTGTATGTGCGACCGCGCGCTATTCGTCTGCAGCTGGATCGTCGCGTAGGACCGGCATAGCTCGCTGCCGATCCCGGACCAGCTGTAGTGCTGCTCGACCGTCTCGCGTCCCGCGCGGCCGAGCGCGTCGCGAAGCTGCGTGTCTTCGAGGACCCGCTGCATCGCGCGCGCGAATGCCGCCGGCTCATCCGCGATCAGGATATTCGCGCCGTCGGTGGTACGCAGTCCTTCGCACCCTTGGGTGGTGGACACGACGGCCTTGCCGCTCGCCCACGCATCGAGAATCTTGAGGCGGGTGCCCCCGCCGACGCGGAGTGGCGCGATGAAGCAGGCCGCGGCGTGCAGGTAGGGCCGCACGTCCGGGACGTAGCCGGTGAGGACGACGCCGTCGAGGCCGCCGAACGCCCGGCGATCGGCATCGGTGCACCGGCCGACCCACGTGACCGTGCCTTGCTCACCAAGCGCGCGGAGCGCGGGCAGCACGGCCGCATGAAACCACTCGAGTCCCTCGCGGTTGGGGAACCAGTTGGTGCCGCCGACGAACACCGAGTCCTGCTGCGGGCCGGCGAGCGGCCGGAAGTAGTCGATATCGACGCCGTTCGGCATGACATGAAGTCGCGCGCCCGGCGCGAGCCGGCGGAAGTATTCGGCGTCGTCGTGCGAGACGGCGACGTTCAGCGCCACGCGGGGCAGCCAGTACCGCTCGAGCTGCTCGAGCTTCTCCGCCTGGTAGCGAAGGTACGCGCCTCGCAGGCGCGCCTCCGATCCGGCGCGCCGGCGCAGCAGCTGCGACTCGACGTTGTGGTGCGTGCAGGCAACCGGCAGTCCATCGAGCAGCGGCAGGAAGCGCGCGAGGTCGAGCGAATCCATGTGGACGAGCGCGAAGTCGTGGTCTTGTCGTGCGCGGCGGATGGCCGCGGCGTACGCCGGCGACTCGTATGCCGCGAGCGTGTAAGCCTCGCCCGTGAGCACGCTCTGCGCGTGGTCGCGGACAAAGCGCAGGCGGCTCTCCTGCTGGAGGATGGGAAAGACCTCCACGTGCGCGCACGGTCGCAACTGGTCGATGCGGCTCGCGAGGTCCATGTCCCGCAACACGGGATCGAGGCGGTCGAAGCAGAGTGCCGTGACGCGGTACGATTCGCTCAACACCTTGATCGTGTTGAACGTGCGAAGGGCGGCACCGTTGTGCGGAGGGGTCGGCAGCCGGTGCGACAGGAAGAGCAGCTCGGGCTTCATCGCGGGTTCCGGGGCCCGGCAGCGGCCATTGACTCTGCTTGCGGCAACGGGCAACGTACCAGCAAACTCTTACCTCCGGAAAAGCATGCAGTCGGAATCCTTCACGCGGCCGGGTCAGGAAGTGCGGCGCCTGTCGGCTCACCGACGTGCACGGCCCGGCGCGCGCGCGACGCAGGACGTCGCATTGCGCGTCTCCCTGGCGGGGACCCGGTTGCCGTTGCTGTTGCTCATCATAATAACGATCAGCCGGGTACACCAGTACTTCGGCTTCCTGACGCCGCTGCGTCCCGCCCTGCTGCTGTTCGTGTGGGCCGGCGCAATGCTCCTCGTTGGCGACAGCCGGACGGCGACCGCCAACTGGAAGGAAACCCCCATGCGACTCGTGCTGGTCCTCGGCGGCACCGCCATCGTTTCGGCGGTCTTCGGGATTTCCATCGGCGGCTCGGCCTCGTTCATCCTCAACGGTTACTGGAAGGTCATCGTCACGGCGCTGATGGTCGCCGCCGCAGTGCGGACGGAAGACGACCTGTGGACGATGATCTGGGCGTACGTGATCGCGATCGGCATTCTCTCGTTCATGACGATGACCGTCTTTCACATGGAAGCGGCCGGGGCCAACGGCTTCTCGCGGCTCGGTGACGGCTATACCTACGACGCGAACGACATCGGGCTGGTGTGCGTGACCGGCATTCCGCTCTGCTTCGTGACGCTGCGCAGTTCGGGCCGGCTGGGAAAGCTCGCGTCGATCGTCATTCTCGCGCTGGCCTGCGTCGCGATTGCCCGCACGGGATCGCGCGGCGCCTTTCTCGGGATCCTCGCGATCGCGGTCGGCCTCCTGTTCATGTCCGGAGGCATCAGCGTCACGCGTCGCATCGGCATCGCCGTCGTCGGGGCCCTCGCTCTCGCCATCGCGGCGCCGCCGGGCTACCTGAAGCAGATGGGCACTATCACGAATCCGAAGGATGATTACAACTACACCTCGCGCACCGGTCGCATCGAGGTCGCCAAGCGCGGCATCGGCTACCTCCAGCGCAATCCGCTCACGGGCATCGGCGTGATGAACTTTCCGCGCGCGGAGGGCACGCTCTCGGAGGCTGCCCAGGATTTCGAGTCGGGAGGCGCGGGTGTGAAATGGTCGGCGGCGCATAACACTTTCCTGCAGGCCACGGTTGAAATGGGCCTCATCGGAGGCATTGCGTTCCTCGCGCTCGTGTGGAACGGGATGGCGATCGGTCGTCGCGTGCGACCCTTTCTCGCCGGGCGCACTCCAGCGGCTGGGGGTCGCGGCCTCCTCCTCATCAGCGTCGCGGCGTACCTGCCCATCGCATTCATCGGCTTCACGGTCAGTGCGTTCTTCCTCTCGTTCGCGTACATGGACCCGATCTACATCCTGGCGGCGTTCGCCGCGGGGACGATCGGCGTCGCACGCCGCCTGGCGCCCACGGGGGCAGCTCCTTCGGCTTTCAGGGTGCGGCGACGACTCGCGTGAGTGATGGTGCACGCTCCCGCATTCGTGTCGTCCAGACGGTGCTCGACCTCGAAGCCGGCGGCCTCGAACGTGTAGTCGCAGATCTCGCGAGTCGACTCGATCCCGCGCGGTTCGACGTACATGTGCTGGCGTTGCGCTTCTTCGGTCGGCACGCGGAGGGACTGGAGCGACATGCCACGCTGCACGTCGCGCCGCCGCTGCCCCGCTGGACGATGCTCTGGCCCCGGCCGCTCGCCCAGTTGCTGCAGGCCATCGCACCCGATGTCGTGCACACCCACAGCGGGGCATGGTTCAAGACCGCGCGCGCCGCACGGCTCGCCGGCGTTCCCGCCGTCGTGCATACCGAGCACGGACGCCCCGACCCCGATCCCCTGCCGGGACGCGCGATCGAGTACCTGGCGTCGCGGAAGACCGACGTGCTCGTCGCCGTTTCCAGCGACCTCGGTGAGAAGATGACGGCGTGGGTGTCGCGCCGCTGTCGCGTGGAGGTCGTGGAGAATGGTGTGGACACGGACCACTTCGCCCCAGGAGGGGACGCGACGCCGTGGCGTGGCCGTCTCGGCATTGCACCAAGTGCCGCGATCATCGGCTGCGTGGCGCGCCTCGACCCGATCAAGAACTTCGACATGCTGCTCGAGTCCCTGGCCATCGTGCGGGCTGGATGGACGCACGGCGCACCGCCCGTGCTGGTCATCGCCGGCGATGGGCCCGAACGCGAGCGGATCACAGCGCTCGCCACGACGATGGGACTCGACGACGCCGTCCATCTCATCGGGTGGGTGAGTGATACGGTCGAGCTCTACCCGATGTTCGACCTCTTCACGCTGAGCTCACGCTCCGAGGGCACGTCGATCGCCCTGCTCGAGGCCATGAGTGCCGGCGTGTGTCCCGTCGTCACGGCGGTGGGCGGTAACCTTTCCGTGCTGGGGCCCGAACTGACCGAATTGCTCGTGCCCTCGGGCGACGCCCGGGCGCTCGCCGACCGATGGCGCGCCCTTTTGACCGACCCCTCGGCGCGCGCTGCGCTCGGCCAGTCGGCCCGTCGTCGCGTCGTCGCGCATTTCTCGCTCGGGCAGATGGTGGCGCGCCACGAGGCGATGTACGAGCAACTCGCCGGGCGATCAGGTGGAACGACGCACGCCCCCGGGGCGATGTAGACGGCCGTCCAGCCACTGCACCAGGAGCGCCATCTGCGCATCCGTGGCAAGTCCGGCCAGTGCCGGCGACGGCGTCCGTGGCATGGAGGACGTCGCGAGCGCCTCGGTGAGCGCACGCTCGATCACGTCGGGTCCATCCGTGGCGCCGACGACGTAGTGGCCACCGATCTGGCGCAGGAGGAGGGCGGTCTCGCCCTCCTCATCGGCCGCGGCCAGGATCGGCTTTCCCATGCCGACGTATTCATAGAGCTTGTTCGGTACCGAGAGCGGCTGGCACTGCGCGAGCAGCAGCAGCAGGTCCGCCCGCTGCATCAGCTTCATCGTCTCGGCATGCGGAAGCCAGTCCACGAACGTGACGACATCCGTGAGCCCGAGGCGTTCGACCTCCGCCTCGATGGCTTCCCCTTCGTAGAAGCGACAGTCGCCCACCAGGCGAACGTCGAGCCGCCGCCCGCCCACGCCGTTGCGCCGGTGCACGGACGCCAGTGCCGCGAGGAAGGGCTTGGGATCGCGGCGCATATAGAAGCTGCCTGCGTACACGATGAGGAATGTCATGGGGTCCGCCGCGATCGGCGGGAGCATGCGCGGAATACCATTCCGGATCAGGACGACCTTGTCGGCAACGGTGGGCCCCATGCGATCGATCAGCGCATCCGCGACGCTCTTCGTGACGGTGACGACGCCATCGCAACTCGCGAGGCAGCGCCGCTCCACCCATCGATCGAGGACGTCTGTGAGGCGCGACCGCACGAACCACGGCTTCGACCCGTCATTCCACGGATCGCGATACTCCACGATCCACTGGAACGTGCGGCGCCCTGGGACGAACAGTCCGACGAGATGATCCGAGAAGGGAGGCGCCGTCGTGTAGAGCACGTCGCGCCCGTCGCCCTGCATGAGCCTCGCCGCCGCCTTCGCCGCGCGCCGGATGAACCCCTGACGATCGTCCGGCAGCCAGGTCAGCGCCGCGATCCAGCGGCGCGGTGTGGACACGTGCGCCGGTCCCTTCCAGCCGGCGCCGGTTCCGGCATCCTTCGCTGCCGCCGCGGGTCCGCCGCGGGACACCAGGCGCTTCAGTCGCGCGAGCAGGTCGCGCAGGCTCGCCGCGAGTTCCACGCGATGCACGTGAATGTCCCCATCAAGCGAGTCCGCCGGGACGTTGGGGAGCGCAGCCGTCACGATGTGGACTTCATGACCAGCCGCGGCGAGCGCGCGGGCGACGTTGCGCGCACGCAGCGATCCCACCGCCGGGTCAGGCGGATAGTGATACGCGACGACGATGTAGCGAAGGCGCGGCGTCGCACCTTCAGCGGGCGGGGCGATGTTGCGTTCCATGGCCGATCAGCTGATCAATGAAGAATCACCTCGGTGACACCAGAGGCGTCGACCCAGGCCGCGAAGGAACCAGCAGACCGTTGCCGGGAGGCTGGCTGGACACGATCGGGCGGATGCGACAGATCGCCGTGACGCTCGAGAATCTGGACGTGAAAGTCCCGTGATCGTTCCGCCCGCGCTTCGTCGGCCCGGAGGGGTGCCTCGCCACGCGCACCGATGGCGTGGCGGGCGTCAGCCCACGGCAGTTCTCACAATGTTAGGGCCCACACGGGGACTTAGGCAAGTCGGGAACGTACGCGTGACGCCGGTGCTCCCGACTCGAAGGGCATCGATGCCGCTCGGACGATCGGTCACGCGACATGCGCGTCGTCTGAGTCATCCGGGATGGCCGAACTGGGGTGGATCAGGCAAGACGCGCGGACGGTGATGTCGCCGCTCAGCGCATGAGGGCGGCGACGGCACGCTCGGCCGCGCGACCGTCCCATCCCTCGGGAGACCGCTCGCCGACCCCCACCCGCCCACGCGACCTCGCGTCCGCGAACGTCAGGAGGATCCCCTCCACGGTGAGGGGCCACGGCACCAGCCGATTGGTGCCCTGCTCGACGGTCACGGGTCGTTCCGTCTGCTCGCGCAGTGTGACGCAGGGAACGCCGAGTGCCGTCGTCTCCTCCTGCACCCCGCCGGAGTCGGTGACGACCACGGCGGCGGAATCGACGAGGGACAACATCTCGATGTAGCCCAGCGGCTCCGTGACCCGGAGCGGCGCCAGCAGGTGCCCCAGCCCGAACAGCTCGATCTGCTTCACCGTGCGGGGATGCAGCGGGATGACGAGGGGCAGGTCACGCGCGATGCGCGCGAGGCCGGTGAGGCAGATCTCGAGGGCCGCGCGGTCATCGACGTTCGACGGACGGTGCAGCGTCGCCATCACGTACCCGCCCGCGGGCAGACCCATGGCCTGCGCGACGTTTCGCGCGCGCGCCGCCGGTAGCCGCTCGAGCAGGGTGTCGATCATCACGTTGCCGATGAAGGCCACGCGGTCCGGCGCGATGCCCTCGGCCTCGAGGTTCTTCACCGCATCCCAGCTCGGGATCAGCAACAGGTCCGAACAGCGGTCCGTGAGCACGCGATTCACTTCCTCGGGCATGCGCCAGTCATGGCTCCGCAGCCCCGCTTCGAGATGCGCGAGGCGCACTCCCGTTTCCGGCTTGAGCTTCACGCAGACGAGCGCGGCCGCCAGCGTGGAGTTGACGTCGCCGGGAACCATCACCCAGTCCGGCCGCTCCTGCAGCAGCACGGGCTCGAATGTCTCCATCACGCGCGCCGTCTGCGCGGCGTGCGTGGATGCGCGGACACCGAGGTGGTAGTCCGGCGCTCGGATCTCCAGGTCGCGAAAGAAGGAGTCCGACATGCGGTCGTCGTAGTGCTGGCCGGTGTGCACGACGATCGAACGGCACCTCGCGCGATCCAGCGCCTTCAGCACGGGCGCGATCTTCATGAAGTTCGGTCGCGCCCCGGCGACGAGCATTACGGAGGCATTGGGCTTGGTTGATGACACGTCGTGTTTCGACTCGGGTCCGGAGAAGGTGCGGCGCGAAGGAAGTGGGACCGGCGGCATGAATGCAGGACAGTTCAACGGAGGAGAGGAAGCCTCTGCGTCATTGCCGCGTGGTCAGGGGCTCAGAGGCAGCGGGCGAGCCCGTACCGAGGGAACCGAAATCCATGGGTTGTGCCACAATGCGACCCCTTCTCCGCCTTTGTTGTGGTGAAACGCACCATGGTCCATATTCTGTGTGCGTGCAACAAGTGGAGCGCCGCAGCGTAGCCCCGGAGAGACAGCGCACGGACGTTGCCTCTGACGGTAGCCCCCGGAGGCCGTTCGAGCAATCCAGTGCAACCTTTGGACTGACTGCGGGCGTTCCTGGATTCCCACAGCCCGTTCGTCTGGGCCCGTTGACGGCGCGCCGGTGTGCGTCTCACAGCCTCGCATCCGGCTGGTGGCCGTCCGCTGGCGATCACTCGAGCCCATGCCAACGATGTCTACTCGCGTTCCCCGCGTCACGATCGGCGTTCCTGCCTATAATGCCGCACGCTTCCTCCCGATCGCGCTCGAGTCACTGGTCAACCAGACGTACACCGACATCGAGATCATGGTCGTCGACAACGCCTCGACCGATTCGACCGGAGACATCGTTCACGACTTTGCGAGGCGCGATCCGCGCATTCGCTACGTGCGCAATCCACAGAACATCGGTGCAGGGCGAAACTTCATTCGCTGTGTCGAGCTGACCCGGTCGGAGCTCTTTCGCTGGCAGTCCGCGGATGACTATTCCGCCCCGACATTTGTCGAGCGGTGTGTCGCCGTGCTCGACGCGCACCGTGACGTGATCCAGGCGTATCCACGCGCCATCCTCGTCGATGAAAATGGCGACGAGCTCGAACGCTACGACGAAAGGATATCGACCCTCGCCGAAAGTCCCAGGGAGCGCTACCTGCACGTGATGCGGAGCATCGGTCTCGTGAACGCGTTTTACGGCGTCATGCGCACCGACCTGCTGCGCCGCACGGCGATCCACGGCGCCTACCTGGGCGCCGATGTCGTCGTTCAGGAAGAAATCGCCCTCTACGGGAAGATCTGGGAGATCCCGGAATTCCTGTACTTCCGGCGGATGCATGCGGCGGCGCACAGCGCGATGAGCGTTGCGGAGAAGAACGCCTTCTACAATCCCGACCTGCCGCGCAGGCGAGAGCTGACGATGTGGCGCCAGCTGCGCGAGCGGATCCGTTCAGTATGGCGCAGCCCACTGCCGGCGGGCGAGAAATCCCGTCTCGCCGGGACCATTCTCCGGTCGGCTATCAGGGCGCGCGACGGGCTCGCGCACGAGCTCGTCGATGGTGTGCGATATCGCTTCGCGCGCGCGCCCTCGCCCTGATGGGGGCGGGAGCACGTCGGCGCTGGCCGTCCTGCGGTCTTGACTCGTCACGGTACACCTGCCTGCGGCGTCGGCGCGCACCATGATCGGCGTCTTCCGCGTGCAGCCCGTCCGAGGCGCGCCGTGCCCATCGCGAGTCACGCCTAACGCGTGGCGCGCCGTGGCACCATGCTCCCCTGCCGGCGCGTCCGTCAGCGCACGTCCAGGTTGTGACGGACTCGTGCGCGTGTCGTCAGTTCGAGGGACAATCCATGGATACGGGAGAATCGTCGGTGCAACAGAACGTAGCCGTTCGCGGCGCAACGCATGAGTCGCAAGTGCTCGACCTCAAGATTGGCGACCTCGTCGAGGTGCGCAGTCAGGAGGAGATCTTCGCGACGCTGGACGTAAATGGGGCACTTGACGAGATGCCGTTCATGCCCGAGATGCTGCAGTTCACGGGCCGATGCTTTCCGGTCTACAAGCTTGCCCACAAGACATGCGACACCGCCACCAGGACCGGGGGCCGGAGTGTGCTACACACGGTGCACCTGCGATTGCGGTGCGACGGCAGCGGACATGATGGTTGCCAGGCCGGTTGCCTCATCTTCTGGAAGGAGGCGTGGCTGAAGCGCGTCGATGGTGCCGGACAGTTGTCCCCCGAAGCGACGCAGCGGAGTGCCGCTGCGGACTCCGGATTCGCGCTCGTGCAGCTACAGCGAGCGACGTCCCGGCCCGACGCGACCGAGCCGAACGTGCGAATCTATACCTGCCAGAACACACAGATCCCGCAGGCGACGGCACCGCTGCCGTGGTGGGACGCTCGTCAGTACGTGCGCGACGTGACGTCGGGGAATGTCCGAGTTGGGAAGGCCGCCTTCGTGCTCGGCCGCGCGATGTTCAACGCCGTGCAGCGGAAGCGCGGCGGCCGGGGCTTTCCCGCCTTTCCCGTTCCGACCAGGACCAAGACCCCGCAGGGAAAGCTCGACCTCCAGATCGGCGAACTCGTGCAGGTGAAGACACCCGCTGAAATCGCGGATACGCTCGACATCAACTACCGCAATCGCGGTCTCTTCTTCGACGTCGAGCTGATTCGCTGGTGCGGCGGCACCTACCGGGTGAAGGCGCGCGTCGAGCGAATCATCAACGAGCAGACGGGTCGGATGCTGAAGTTGCCGAATGACTGCATCGTGCTCGAGGGTGTCGCCTGCGCTGCGGAGTGCAGCAGGAGCAGGTTGCTCTGCCCGCGGGAGATCCACCACTATTGGCGCGAGATCTGGTTGCGCAGGGTGCCCACGCCCGACGCCGTTGGCAATCGAAGCGAGGTGCCGGCACCCGTCGCGCTCGTACATGACTGACGTACGATCCATCGTCGTGATCGGCGGTGGTATCATCGGGCTCGCCACTGCGCGAGCCCTCCTGCGCGCGGATCGGTCACGGACGGTGACCGTGGTCGAGAAGGAGGACCAGGTCGGGCAGCACCAGAGTACCCACAATTCCGGGGTTCTGCACGCGGGACTCTACTACAAGCCTGGATCGCTCAAGGCGGATTTCGCCGTGCGCGGCATTCGCGCCATGACCGCGTACTGCCGCGAGAATGCCATCGCGCACGAGATCTGCGGCAAGCTCGTCGTCGCCGCGGACGCATCCGAGTTGCCTCGTCTGCGGACGCTTCTCGAGCGCGGCACCGCTAACGGACTCACCGGATTGCGGTGGCTCAGCCACGCCGAAGTCGCGGAGGTGGAACCCAATGTTCGCGCAGTGGCCGCTGTCCACGTGCCGGAGGAAGGAATCGTCGATTATGGGCACGTGGTCCGCACGCTGGCACAGGAGATCGAGCGCCTGGGCGGTTCCGTGCGTACGAGCGCCGGCGTACGGGCCATCGATCGCGACGGAAGCGGCTGGCGCATCACCACCGACGCCGGCGAAATGCAGGCGCGCGGGCTCATCAACTGCGCTGGCCTCTACTCCGATCGAATCGCTCGGATGGCGGGAGAGAATCCGCCCGCCCGCATCGTGCCGTTCCGTGGCGAGTACTTCTTTCTCCGACCGGAGCGCCGCACGCTGATTCGTAACCTCGTCTATCCCGTTCCCGACCCCGAGTTCCCGTTCCTCGGAGTTCACTTCACCCGGACCGTACATGGCGAGGTGGAGGCCGGTCCGAACGCGGTGCTCGCAATGAGCCGCGAGGGATATCGCCATCGGGACATCTCTGTGCGCGACCTGTACGAGGCGCTCGCGTTTTCAGGTCTGCGACGGTTCATCGCGCGCTATCCCAGGCAGACGATCGCCGAATTGCAGCGCTCCTTGAGCAAGACCATGTTCTGCCGCTCGCTCCAGCGGCTCGTACCGAGTATCGAGGAGCGTGACCTCGTGCCCGGCATCCGAGGGGTCCGCGCCCAGGCACTCAATGCGGATGGTTCAATGGTCGAGGACTTTCTCGTCGTGGCCCGACCGAACGCCGTCCACCTGCTCAATGCGCCGAGCCCCGGAGCAACAGCCTCGCTGGTGATTGGGGAGGCTGTCGCCTCACGGCTCGACGTCAGCTGACGCGACGCCAGAGCGCACCCGTTCCGCCTGAGCGGGCAGCCCTGATACCCAGATGTCTATGCAACCCGGAGCGTCCGGAACGCACACGTCCACGCAGTGGCTTACGGTGGCCGGAGTCTACGTCCTCGCGTTCGCCAGCGCGGCAATTGCCCTGCTTGCGTATCACACGAGCCGACGCAGCTACACGACCTGGTCGTCCCGCACCGTCGTGGCGCTCCTCCTTGCCGCACTCGTCGCACTCGGTGCGGCGACAGTCCTTGTCGTCATGTTCCACCGAACGCGCGCAGACCGCCGCGAGCTGTTCTGGCTTCCCCTCGCGGCCAGCGTCGTCACCCTGATCGCGTGTCTCGGGTTCGCGGAACTGTCCGTCCGCCTGCTGGCGCGCCCGGATCCGCTCGGCGAGCGCCTTGGGGGCAGGACGCTGGTCCCGTACAGCTGGCGCGATGTTGCCGATACCAACCTCGCTCGGCTCCGCTTCCTCCGAAGTCCCGCGTCCTATTTCGTCGAGGACACATTGCTCGGATGGAACGTCGGGGCCGATCGCGAGAGCCGGGACGGGATGTACCGCAGCAGTGAAGACGGGATTCGCACCGGGCGGCGTGGCGAGGATCTGCACCTGCCCGGCGTGCGCCGGCGAGTCGCCCTCTTCGGCGATTCATTCACCTTCTCAATGGAAGTTCCCTTTGAGGAGTCATGGGCGTTCGCGCTGGGCCCCATGCTGCCGACGGCTACGCAGGTACTCGACTTCGGCGTCGATGGCTTCGGCGTTGACCAGATCTATCTGCGGTTTCATCGCGATGCGGGGAAATGGAAGCCGGCCGTCGACGTGTTCGTGTTCATCCAGGATGACCTGTATCGCGCCGTGAGCTCATACCCGTTCCTGCGTGGCTGGGACTATCCGTTTTCCAGGCCGCGACTGTTCGTCGAGGGGGATAGCCTGCAAGTGTCGAACGTACCGACATTGCCGGCCGACTCGATCTTTGCGAGACGTTCGATCGCCGACATTCCAGCCATCGATCGGGACATCTTCTTCAACTCCGATACCTGGACGCCACACTTCCTGTATCACTCCTACCTCGTCCGACTGTTCGTCACCACCTTTCCAAGCTGGCCGCCCCCGCCCCAGGGCACGAGCCGGGAGGTGATCCTCCGCCTGGCTGCCACGATAATCCAGCGGTTCGTTCGAGAGGCGAGGGCGTCGGGAGCCCAAGCGCTGGTTGTCTATCTGCCTGCGCGGAGCGACTTCACCTCGACTGACCCGCTGCTCACTCAAGCGCTCGCGCGCCGGCTCGGCGAACGCGGCATCCCGTTGAAGGATCTGACTGCCTGCGTGGTACGGCGGATGAGCCCGCAGGCCATGTTCCTTGCGGGACGGGTTCACTACACGGGAGCGATGAACGCCGCGGTCGCCGCCTGCGTGCAGCCGCTCATTGTGCCACTGCTGCGATAACCGGACGGCTGGCGCGATTACCAGTCGAACGACAGCTTCCGGGCCGCGAAAGCTTCCGCGAAGCCGCTGGGCGCCCGACACTCCACACCGCGCAGGCGCGCGAGGCCGCGGAACGTGTCCTCGTCGAACCAGTCCTTGCTGCGCTGGGACGCGAATGCCTCCATCAGCAGCCGGATCTTCTCGCTCGCCGCTTCCGCGGACAATGGGAGGAACAGGTTCGGGATGCCCAGATCGCCGTCCCACTTGGGGATCTCATACTCGAGGATCAGCGCCCGACGGAACGTGTTCCACGCCAGGTCGGATACCGTGCGATGATCCTGGTGCCGGTCCTCGCGGCGGTGGGTAAAAACGATATCCGGGGTGAAGGATCGGGCGATTGCCTCGAATGACTCCTTGATCGCCTCGAGCTGGACGGGGAAGAAGCCATCGCGAAACTCGTGCAGCACGACAGCGGTCGTCGCGCGCGTGCCGATGAAGTGTTCCGCTGCCGACCTGGCCTCGTCTCCCCGCCGGCCGGGGGCGCTGAAGACCACCCATCGCAGCTCGGTGTCGGGGCGAGCCCGCACGAGCTCGAGCGCCGTCCCGCCGCAACCGATTTCGATGTCATCGGAATGCGCGCCGAGGAACAGCACGCGGAGAGGCTTCGACCCGTGACTGCCGAACGAGAGGACGGTGGACACTGCCGACCCTACTTGTGCATCGCGGTGGCGTCCCGGTTCCACACGTACCACGGCGGCCTGCCCGAGGAATACAGCTCGTCCAGCTTCGCCTTGTCCTTCGCCGTGTCCATGGGCACCCAGAACCCATCGTAGTTGTACGCGAGCAGCTTGTTCGCGGCAACGAGGCGATCGAACGGCTGCTCGACGAGCTCCTCGCCTTCCTGGATGTAGTCGAAGATCTCCTTGCGGAAGATGAAGAAGCCGCCGTTTACCCGGAGCCCCGACTGGATGATGTCGCGGAAGCCTTCGAGGCGTCCATTGGCGTCGAACGAGACGAAGTGGTAGCTCAGGTGCGGCTTCATCGCGAGGAAGCAGGCGATGGCGCCACTCTTCCGGAACACCTCGATCTGTTCCGGCAGCGGCGCATCCGAGAGTCCGTCGCTGTAGTTGGCCAGGAACATCTCCTCGTTCTCGACCTGGCGCTTCACGCGGAGCAGGCGCTGGCCGATGTTGCTGCTCAGTCCCGTCTCGACAAACGTGATGCGCCAGTCCTCGATGTCGCTCGTCAACAGCTCGCGCTTCCTCCCACCCTCGGACAGGACGAAGTCGTTCGAGATGCCTTCCTCATAGTTGAGGAAATAGTTCTTGATCAGGTCCCCCCGGTAGCCGAGACACAGGACAAAATCGCGGTGGCCGTGGTAGGCATAGTACTTCATGAGATGCCAGAGGATCGGCCGGTAGCCGAGGGGCAGCATCGGCTTCGGCACGTTCTCCGCGTAGTCGCGCAGCCGCATGCCGAGGCCACCGCAGAACAGGACGACCTTCATGGGTTTCCCTCGTGCGGTATGTGTCTCAGGCTCGTGCGGCCGCGGTGCCCGAGTGCTGCCAGCGCAGGTCATCATCAAGGCGGCCATCGTCCTGCAGCAGCTTGATCTGCTTGAGGCGCAGGTACTTGTTGCCGAGGAACTGCGCCGACGTCAGTCCGTTGCTCTGGTACGCGGCGTACAGCTCATCGACGCCCTTGCGCACGGACCACTGCGGACGGAACGCCGGCAAGGCGGCGGCAATCTTGCTGCAGTCCACCCGATAGCAGCGCGGGTCGGGGCCCCCACCTTCCTCGTAGCGGATCGTGCAGTTCGGGACCGTGGCCTTCACCATGTCCGCGATCTCGCGCACGCGCAGGTTGTCCTCGTTGCGTCCCACGTTGAAGGCCTGGTTGTGGATCGCCGAGCGCGGTGCCTCGAGTGCCGCGAGGAACGCGCGCGAGATGTCCTCGATGTGCACGAGGGGACGCCACGGGCTGCCATCGCTCTGGATCAGCACGTCGCCCTGCGTGAAGGCGTAACCGACGAGGTTGTTCACGACGATGTCGCACCGCAGCCGGGGCGAGACGCCGTACGCCGTGGCATTCCGCAGAAAGACAGGACTGAACGAGTCGTCGGCCAGCGGACGGATGTCGCGCTCCGAGAGGATCTTCGACTCGCCATAAGGTGTGATCGGGTTGAACGCCGCCTCTTCCGTCAGGAGGTCGTCCCCGGCAAGCCCATAGAGGCTGCACGACGAGGCGAAGAGGAATCGCGGCACGCCGGCATCCTTTGCTGCCTGCGCGAGTCGCACCGACGCATGATGATTGATGTCGTACGTCGTTCCCGGGTTCATGTTGCCCACGGGATCGTTGCACAGCGCCGCGAGATGAATGACGGCATCGAAACCGCGCACGTCATTCGCAGTCACGTCGCGAAGGTCCATACGGATGGACGGCACATCCGGTACGTCGTTCCCGAACGTACATCCCTCGTACAGGTAAGTATCCAGCCCTACGATCTCATGCCCCGCCTTCTGCAGAAAGGGCACCATGACCGAGCCGATGTAACCGTTGTGCCCCGTGACCAAGACCCGCATGACCCCTCCAATTATGAAATCACTGCCGCGTACCAGCCGCCGCTGTCGCGCCGTCCACGTCTCGTGCCGCCAGGAGCTCCTGCAACCACGTTTCCCCACGGAAGTGAGCGTACTGCTCGCCGCGCAGACGGTCGCCAAGCCGGTTCGGCGGCAACTCCACGTCGTCGTAGGTGAGCACCTCGTCCTTCCTGACGCTCCGCACGAGCCGGCATCCCTCCACGAGCCCTTCGGGGAGGTACCGCCCGTCACTCATCTCGCTGGCATTCACCGCCTCGCCGTACGTCATGTACATGCCGTAATCGTCGAGCGTTTCACCGGCATTGAGATCCCGCTTGGCCACCGCGCAGACCTCCACCACCGGGCCGCCGATCGGCTTGGCGACCGAGTCGCGGAACAGCACGACCCGACCGATGGCCGTCGGCACCTCGAAATGCACCAGGTGATAGGGGACGAACAACGAGTACAACGGTCCGTCGCCCATCTTGTAGAGGCTGAGGTAGTGCTGCTGCTTCGGATCAGGGTGCTCCACGAGGCAGTACACCTTCGTCAGCGGCGTCCCGACGACATAGTCAACAATGCCGCCGACGCGTCGCACCGCGTCCGCGTCATAGAGGCTCCCGATCTTCATGACGTCGCCACGGTACTCAAGCCCGCTCGACATTCCCCGCGCCTGCACGCCGAATCCGGTGGCATTGGCGACGATCGCCTGCTCGAAGCTGATCTTCGACCCATCCGCGAAGCTTGTCACCATCGCTGGGTTCTGCCCCCATTGCTTCGCAAACCCCGCCTGCGTCGTGGGGTTGCGATACGGATCCTGCAGTCCCTTGATGTTGCCCATGACCCGCGGTGTGAGCCCGAGCCCACGCGCCCAGCGGAAAAGGTTCATCTGCACGCCGGGCTCGTCGCCATCGCACGCCGACAGCACCACGCCCTGCTTCGCGGCATACACCTGCAGGATGGGTCCGATCGTCGCGTCGATCTCGGCGTTCATGAGAACGACGTCCTTCTTGTGCGCGAACGCCTCCAAAAGGATGTGCGCACCGAATTCCACCGACCCCGTCGTATCGACGAGGACATCGATCTGTTCCGAGCGCGCAAGCAGCATGGCATCGTCGGTGACCGCAGGCTTCCCGGCGCGGATCGCGTCCTCGAGCGCCAGCGGTGTGCTGACGGAAACGCCGTCCGTGCGGCCGGCGTACTCGTACACCTGCAGCGCGCGTTCCGGTCGCCGTCCATAGATGGCCACCACGCGCATGCTTGGAACGTCGTTCACGATGGTGTTCGTCAAACCCTGCGCCATGAATCCGGCGCCGAGGACGGCAACGCGGATCGGTCGGCCCGCTGATGCCCGGGCCTCTAGTGCGGTGTCAACGAGAATCATAGTGATGATCGACAGGGACGAAGGTGCGTGTACGCACGGCCCGGTGCGCTGCGCGGATCGAAGTGCGGGGACGCAACCTCAGATGGTCATGCGCCGTTTGACTTCCTCTTCGATCTCGGCCAGCGGCCGGAATGCCTGGTCCTTCTCCGAGATCTCCGTGAGGGGGAGCGGCCACGCGAGCTGCAGCGCGGGATCGTCGAAACGCAGGCCGCCCTCCGCAGACGGCGTATAGAACTCCCCCACCTGATAGCTCGTCTCCGTCCCGTCTCGCAGCGCCTGATAGCCGTGCGCGAACCGCCCAGGGACGTACAGAGCGCGATAATTGTCCTCACTCAATTCCACCGACACGTGCTCCAGGTAGGTCGGGCTCTCGGGCCGCAGGTCGACGACGATGTCCAGAATGGCCCCGCGCGTGCAACGGACCAGTTTCGTCTCGGCCGCGGGGGGGTACTGGAAGTGCATTCCGCGGAGCGTGCCCTTCTTCCGGTTGAACGCCACATTCGACTGCGCGATCACGGGATTCAATCCGTGTGCGCGCAGTTCGTTCTGGCAGAAGGTGCGCGCGAAGAACCCCCGGGAGTCTTCCCTGCGTTCCAGGTCAAGAATGAATGCGCCCCGAAGCTTGGTTTCGACGAAAATCATATATTGGGAAGCCCGCCGGGCAGGAGGTGCATGCACGCGATACTGGAGGCCGGTCGCGCGAGATGCAGGCGCGCGCTGTGCAGGACATGCAATGTTAAGATTCTCCTGCGACTTCGCAAGCTGTTGCGCTCGTATGTCGATTCGGGTCGCTTGCCAGACTGCAATGTCTACGAGGTGCCACAGCCTCAGTTCGCCTTCCGGTCACCGGTGCTGGATAGCTCGCCCCACCCATCGAGAGGGGGCGCCATGGTACGCGCACGTCCCGCCAGGGAGCGCCAATCGGCGTCGCCGAAGGGCGATCCGGCACCCAGAACTCCGCAGGTCCAAACCGCGCGCGGCGGCGGCGGCGGCGGCGGCGAGTAATGTGAGTCAGAGGTCAGCTGTCACCGTCAGCTGCACCTCAAGCGGCTCCTGCGCAACTCCTGAACGACGGCGCGCGAGATCTGGTCCCAAGGGCGACCAGCGGTTGCGGCTACGACGACTATGCCTGCTCCTCTCCTCGAGTTGGCGGCTCGGGCTCGACCCACCGTCTGCGAGTGAGCAACTCGAATATGAGCTGCTCAGGCGTGCGGTACCACGCCGCGACCGGGACGCGCCGCAGCATGAACGGCTCGGTGCAGCTCGATACCTGTCCACCGTAGCACGAGACGCACGAGCGGAACCCGGCGTCCTTGACCAGCGCGCGATTGCCCTCGAGCAGGTTGTTGCGCTGCCCATACGGATACGCAAAGTGCTCCGGCACGCGCCCGGTCTCGCGGATGATGTCCTGCCGCGACCCGGCGATTTCATCGCGGGCTTCCGCTCCCTCGACCGTCCCGAGATCGACGTGCGTGCGCGTATGCGCACCGATGTCGAACCCCTCGCGCGACAGCGTCCGTACCTGGTCCCACGACATCCATCCCGGCTGCTGCGGCAGGTCGCGATCCCACCACGGTACCGTGTCCGTGCCAATGAACCGCGTCACGATGTAGAAGGTGGACGGGAGCGAGAGCCGCCGGAGGATCGGTGCCGCGACCTCGAAGTTGCCGCGATAACCGTCGTCGAACGTGATGGCCACCTTGCCGGCCACCGACTTCTTCTGTTCGATCTGCGTGACGAGCTCACTCAATGCCACGACGTCGAAGTTCGACTTGAAGAACCGGCAGAACCGCTCGAATTTCCGCGCGCTCCGTGTGAGCCCGTCTTCCGGCAGTACGTCGTTGACGCGATGGAATGCCAGGATGAGGCCATTGCTGCCCAACGCGAGCCGGTGCAGCCCCACCAGGGCGAGCCCATGACCCAACCCCGATTCCACCCTTTGCCGAATCGACATCAGGCCGCACTCAGCACTGGACACCGCCCGCGCATCAACGCGCCCGGACGCCCCCAGTCGGCCGCCATCGTCCCGGCAGGCCGGGGCCGCCGTGCGCGTAACGACCGCGGGCGCGAACCATCGAATCGCGAAAGTTGAAAAATCAAGGGAGGCGGAGCGCGGCAGCAGTGATGAGGGTCGTTGACGGACGTGTCGTCCGCAGGAGAGCTAAGGACGGCCTGTAGCAATTGCCACTAAGAAGCCACAAAGCCCAGTCGCTGACGCGCTGCAGCGCGCGACGGTGGCACTGAAGGACGCGAATTAGCTCCCTATCGTAACACGCATGGCCAGGAGTCTCGCGACGGGCGGTGGTCCATCGTCTTCGCGATTCGCAGTGCGGTCACGGGGCTGCGCAACTCCCTGACGGATCACCAGGGAACGACCGCGCGTCGGCGCGCGATCCAGGTTGACGGGTGCTCAGTCTCAGGCAGCGATCGACGAATACAGGGTGCCGCTCCCGTGCGAATTGTAGCATGTCGTCACATGCGACGCGATACCCCGCGTCCATCATCATGCTGACAGGCTGGCGCCCCGACTACCTGTTCCGCGCACGTCGCACGCGCTTCAGCCAGTTGCGCACGGTCGTCCCCATGGTCGCGCGCGCGATGTCCTTCGCCACCGTCGTCACGGGCAACGCGCGCATCGCAAAGGAATCACCCACGCGCACCTCGATGAGCACCGGCGCCGCGCTTCGCAGCGCCTGCTCGATCTCCCCTGGCGCCTCGTCACCGAAGCGGATGTACGAGACCCCGAAGGCATCGGCGAGCAGGCGATAGTCGGGATTGAGCAGCTGCACCGCGTGCGCGTGCCCGAACGCGGCCCACTGCTGGAGGCGAATCTGGTTGAGCTGGCCGTCGTTGAACACAAAGGTCGCCAGGGGAGCGTCCTCACGGCGCGCAGTCAGAAGCTCCATCCCCGACATCAGGAATCCTCCATCGCCCACCAGCGCGACCACGGGACGATCTCCCACCGCCAGCTTCGCACCGATGGCTGCCGGCAGTCCGAACCCCATCGACTGGAAGTCGCTCGGTACGATCAGTTCACGTGCCGACCGCGCCTCGAAGTACCGGCGGGTGAGAATCTGGTGCATGCCCGAGTCCGTGACGACAGTCGCCCCCGACGGCAGCGCCGCCCGCAGCCAGGCGAAGAACTCGGCGGCGGTCATCGACGTCCTGCCGTGGATTACGGGCTCCGTCGGCCGCCCGGCGGGACGACGCAACCCGACGCGCGTGTCGCGCAGCTGGTCGGCAGGCCAGGTGGTCTCGGTCCGGCGCGACTCGAGCGCGGACATCACCTCCTCGACGCGCGCGGTGATCGCGAGCGTCGCATCGTACGTCGCACCCGCCACGCCCGGCTCCGCGTCCACATGGACGAACCGGTCGGCGCCCAGACGCAACTCGAATCCCGCGCTGCCATTATGGCCCAGCTTGCAACCCAGGCCCAGAATGAGATCGGCAGCATCGAGCAGTCCGTTGACGGCCGCCGTGTTGCCGCGCAGCGGATCGAACCCCATCGCCAGGGGATTCGCCTCCGAGAGGATGCCGCGCGCCGTCGGTGTCGTGACGACGGGAATCCGGAGGACAGTCGCGAGCGCGCCGAGGCGATCCGCGCACCCGAATGCGCCCTGGCCGAGCAGCAGCACCGGGCGTTCCGCCCGCGCGAACAATGCGGCGAGCCGGGCGACTTCGTCCTCCGACGGGACAGGCGAGTGGGCCGCATGGGGTTCTGAACGGGCGACGGGCATCTCCCCCGCCAGCGCCGCCATGTCGAGTTCGAGCATCACCGGACCCGGCTCGCCACTGGTCGCCATGGCGAATGCATCACGAACGACCTGCTCCACATCGTCGCCGGCCCCCAGCGACAGGCACCCTTTCAGCAGGGGCGCGGCGATCGCGCGCTGATCGATTGCCTGAAGCTGGAAGCGCCGGCCCGGCTGCGTGGCCGGCTTACCGACGAGATAGAGGAGGCCGACCGAATCGAGCCGCGCCTCTGCGAGCCCGGTGAGCGCATACGTGAACCCGGGACCGGGTATGGTCGCGAGCGCGGCGATGCGTCCGGTGGCGCGGAAGTGGCCGTTCGCCATGAACGCCGCCGCCAGCTCGTGTGACGCCAGGACGGTGCGCAGGTTGCTCCGTCGAAAGCCCTCGAACAGCAGCACGTTCTGCGTTCCCGGCACGCCGAAGACGCAGTCCACTCCGACGGCACGGAGGGCCGCGCACAGGCGCGAGATGCCGTCAGCCACGAGCAGCTCCCGGTGGGCGCCGCAACGTGCGTCGCACGAGCGCGCCAGCCGCGTGACGGCCCGTTCCCGCGAGCGTCGTGAGCCGGGTTCCCCATCGATACCGCGCTGACTCGGGCCCGTGCAGCTCGACCAGCGGCACGAGCGCGCCGCCGAGCTGGCTCTTGAAGTGGGTCATGGGATTCGGGGACGCGTCCGTGAGGTCATTCCCCGTATACGCCAGGCCGGACAGGTACTCGAACGACTTCCAGCGGACGAACGCGGAGACGCCGGACTTGAAGTGCTCGGGATCGGCGCCGGCGCTCACCGTATGCGTCGTCAGGTAGAACGACCGGAACGCCACCTCCGGCAGGTAGACGCGGAAGTCCACGCGATCCATCGTGTCGGAGTGCAGCCGGAAAAAGCTGTCGAAGTCATCGTCCGCGGTGAACGTCACGTCGGCGCGTCCGCACCGGTCGATGAGCCGGCGGAGGTTCTGCTCGATGCGCGACCACGCCTGCTCGAGATCGGCGATGGGCACGGCGTAGCTGTATCCGTGGCTCGCGGTCCACCCCCGCGCGAGAAAGGGGCGGACGTCCACGAGCGTGCTGCGGGGCTTGAGGCTGATGCTGCCGTAGCCTGCACGCTGCAGTTCGCCCTCCAGGACCGTGAGCACCTTGAGGTGCCGCGCCGTCTGCTCCGACGGATACTTCGTGTCGTGCTGACGGACGACCGGCCCGTTGTAGTAGAGGAGAAGCCGCGACGACACGAATGTCCCGTGTCGCGAAGCCTCCTCGTAGAGCCCGATGCCGCCGACCAGCTGCTCGCCCTGGTGCACGGCGAGCACGTGGAACCGGCCGCCGGTCGCACTGCACAACGCGTCCAGGTATTCCGTCCGCGCGTACAGGCTCCCCGAGGGAGCCTCGGCGACGAATTCGTTCCAGCTGGCGAACTCGGTCTCGCCAAGCGTGCGCGTGGTGAGTTCAGCTTTGGCCATGTCGTTCCGTGCGGTTGACGTGCGTGCGCATCAGCGGGACGGATCCCGCGATCGGAGTCGCTTGTTCACGAAGCTCGCGAGGATCGTGGTCGCGGCGCGAACGCCCGGGACCGGCTCGCGCAGCTGCGACACGGGCTGCATCGAGCGCAGCCACGAGAAGAGCCAGGCCGCGGACGACAGGTCGCCTCGCTCGCGCAGGGCCCGACACGCGAAGTAGTCGGTGTAGGGATAGACCAGGGCCTTGCCGACGGCATAGTGCTCCACCGCGGTCACCGGCCGCTCGAGGGCGTCGTCGTACGCCATGCGACACACGTCCACTCCGCAACGCGCCGCGAAGTCGACATACCACCAGGCGCGCGCATTCACCTCGAGAATCTTGAAGACATCGTCGCGCGGGTCGCGCTTGAACTCGGCGCTGAACATGCCGCGGTATCCCGCGTGCCGGAGCAGCTTGCTGATGGACGCCACGGCCGGGGCCGCGGCGTCCGGCGGCACGCTCACCATGTACGTGCTGTTCCCGAAGTCCAGTGGGAACATGCGGAGGCGCTGGCGCACGAAAATGCCGCGGACCGTGCCCGTGCGGTCGATGAACCCATCCACGAAGTAGTGGTGCGTGGCGGGGCCGGGCACGTACTCCTGCAGGATCATGGGGAAGCCCAGCGCGTTCATCCGGTCGAGCTGCTCGCCCGCATCCCTTCGTGAAGCGACGTGCAGGGCCTTCACGCCAAACTTGCGCATGAATCGCTGCGAGTCGCGCGGCTTCAGGATGGCGCTCTCGAATACTGCGTCGGGAACCTGTGCAAGGTCGTCCGAGCTGGAGACGATTCGCGAGTACGGATGCGGCGTGTGGGTCTCCTGGAGCAGGTCGGCGAAGCGCCCCTTGTCCACGAGCATCTCGATGGTGTCCGACGTGCTCACGCTGGCGGGGAAGCGCGCCCGCCAGGACGGGTCGAGTGCGGCGACCCGCCCCACCCAGTCATCCGAGCACGGCATGAGCACCGCGCGGTCGATCGTGAGTGATCCGAGCCACGTTGCGAGCGAGCCTCCGGTGAAGGGCTGGTTCCCCGGCGGCAGCGGACGATACGCTCGTGAGCGCACGACCAGCGGGTCGGTCGGCTCGACCACGAGCGCCCGGAGCCCGGCGCGCCGCAGGATGCGAATGACCCCCAGCGCCGTGACGCCGACACCAAGGATCAGGACCGGAGGGTCACGACGAGCGTCAGGCTGTGACAGCGGTGCCTCCATGGAAGGGTTGTCGGCATGCACCGCGGTCCGACTATCGTCGGCCGGCCTGGTCGCAACGGTGCCTGCGGGTGTCCGATCGTGAGTCAACGATGCTTGGCATCACGGATGAGCGCTGTGACCGAGACGAGAATCGGGCATCGCATCCAACCGGAACGGGGGTAAGAAGTGATCTCCACTTGTCCTGCCTCGCTGCCTACCGGACGAGGTGCTGCAGCGTGCATTCCCCTTGTGGCGGCAGCCTTCAGGACCTATGATCGGCGCGGAGAGCGGATCACGCCAGTACGTCGCGCCAACGTTTTAGATGACGTCAGCTCCGTGGTTTTTCCATCACGCCGAAAAGATTCGAGCTGATGGCGCGCTGCGGCCCGTGACTGACCAGCTTGATCCACATCGACTCGAGTGCGGTCAGCGGCCAGAAGCTGTGGATCATCGGATACGAGTTGAACGTGTCGAGAGTGTGGACGCGCAACGCGGCTGCTTCGGCCAATCGTCCGATGGCTCCCTTCGAGTTAGCGCGATAGTACGTCGGAAAGATGTGCTCCATCTCGCGAAGGTCGGATGCGTGAGCGAGACGCCGCCGCGCTCGTCGCGACAGGATCACCGACGCGGTGAACACCATTGGGTTCGCACGGTTTGGTGTCACGAAGGCGAAGAGGCCGCCCGGCACGAGTACGCGCGCGACCTCCGAGAACACGATCTCCGGTCGCTCGAGGTGCTCGAGCACCATGTTGGCTGTGACGAGATCGAAGGAGCCCGCACGGAACGGCATCGCCGTGGCGTCGGCGACGGCGGCGGCGTGGAGGTGGTCGTTTTGGCCGAGGTGCGTCTCGACCACGTCGCATCCGAGGAGGAAAGCGGCGCGCGCAACCAACTGATCGGCGCGCACACCGATCCACCCATCATGCACACGCGTCCCCGCGCCAAGGTCGAGCCAATGACTACCTGGCCGGACGATTTCCGCGAGCCCGCGCGCGTAGCGATTTTGATGGAACTCTACTTCGGGGATGATGCGCGAGATGACCTTTTCGTACGGCGGCACGATGTCCGGGTTGCGGCGAGTGGCGCGGAGGAAGACCGGCGGTAATATCGCGCTCGTATCGCACGCCGCAAGTCACGCCATGGCCGCACGGATTTGAACTGACGCACACCCATCACGTACGTCTGTACCTCGGTGACTTCACCGCGCGGGCGCAGATTCCACTCAACTGCGACTCGAAGCTCCCTGGCGAAAGCGACCAACGTGGACGCGTGCGGGATGGCGGCGGTCGTCGCTATCGGCGACAGCGCGGTCGGCGAGTCGGTAAAGTCTGACGGGGTAGCATGGGACGTGGTCGCGGTCGAACACGACGGTGATGACGGTGTCCGGCCCGTATTCGCCGACGAGCGGGGCGACGGACGCGGGCGGCGGCGGTGCGGCGACCTCGCGCTGCATCTGATCGTCGACAATTACGCCACGCATAAGCATCCCCAAGTGAAACGCTGGCTTGGCCGGCACGTGCACTTTACGCCGACGCCCAGCTCCTGGCGGAACCTGGTCGAGCGATGGTTCCGCGATCTGACGGACCAACGCATCCGTCGCGATTCGTTCGAGCACGTGCCTCGGCTAATCGATCTGATCGAGGGCTACATCGCGCAGTCCAACCAAAACCCACAGATCTTCGTGTGGACGGCCTCCGCAGAAGGCATTCTGGCGAAAATCGCCAAATGTAAAGAAGCGTTGGACGCACTACCTAGGCGTCCGTGTGTCGGCGCGCCAGCGAAATCCGCCGGTGCGGAAGTGTCGATCGATTCGTGACACTGCCGGTCTGCGACGCGTCAAGCGGGTAGTTCACGCTCCCCACACGAATACCCCCACGGTGACGCCTCCACTCCGCCCGATTCGCCATCATTTCACGGTCGACGTGGAAGAGTATTTCCAGGTCTCTGCGATGCTGCCCTACGTGGCGCGTGGATCGTGGGAGTCCAGGACCAGCCGGCTGCACGTCGGCATGCGCCTGCTGCTGGACCTGCTGGCCGAACGCGAGGCGTCCGGCACCTTCTTCGTCCTCGGCTGGGTCGGCAAGTACCACCCGGAGATCGTGCGGGAGATTGCCGCTGCCGGCCACGAGGTCGCGTCGCACGGATGGGGACACGAGCGGGTGACCGAACTGACACCCGATGCATTTCGTGCCTCCGTGCGCGACTCCAGGGCCGAGCTCGAGGACTTGTCCGGGCGGGAGGTCATCGGCTATCGCGCTCCGAGCTTCTCGATCGTTCGCGGAGGGGAATGGGCGCTCGACATCCTGGCGGAAGAAGGCTATCGCTACGACTCGAGTCTCTTTCCCGTTCGCCGGGCCGGCTATGGCTTCGTCGGCGGCGCGCGCGATCCCCACGAGTTGCACACGGCGTCCGGTCCGCTGTTCGAGTTGCCACCGGCGACCATTCGGGTGCGCTCGACCGTGCTGCCGGCGGGCGGAGGCGCCTACTTCCGGCTCTTTCCATATGCGCTGATTGCCGGTGCGCTGCGCGCCGCGGCGCGCCGAGGGGCGCCCGGCACGTTCTACATTCATCCGTGGGAGCTCGACCCGGGCCAGCCACGCCTCGATGTCACGCTCCGGACGCGCATCCGGCACTATGGCGGTCTGCGTCGCACAGCGCCGCGGCTTCG
>JBBRZK010000040.1:0-36274 GCA_038236775.1 Gemmatimonadales bacterium | reverse complement strand
TGCTCTACGGTCACGTGGAGACCTACGAGGACCGCATCCACCATCTCGGTATGCTGCGCGACCTGCAGGACGAGACCGGTGGCTTCCTGGCGTACATCCCGCTGGCGTACCACCCGGACAACAACGAGCTGGGCGCGGAGCTCGGGCGCACGGGCACGGCCACGACGGGATTCGACGACCTGAAGAACCTGGCCGTCGGCCGCCTGTTCCTCGACAACTTCATGCACGTGAAGTCGCTCTGGATCATGGTCACGCCCGCCATCTCACAGCTCTCGCTCGACTTCGGCGTCAACGACCTCGAGGGCACCGTGGTGCGCGAGAAGATCTACCATGAGGCCGGTGCGCACACGTCGCAGGCGATGTCGCTCGACGAGATCGTCCGCCTCATCCGCGGCGCCGGCAAGCGGCCCGCCGAGCGCGACTCGTTCTACACCGTGCTCCGGGAGTTCGACGCGCCGGTGCCGCCGCACGCCGCGGCGGCCTGACCATGCGCGTCGGCCGCATTCCCTACATCAACTGCTATCCCGTCTACGGGGCCATCGACCGCCAGCATGTGGCGCTCGACGCCACGCTGGTGGACGGCGTGCCCACGGCTCTCAACCGCGCCATGGCGGCGGGCACGCTGGACGTGAGCGTGATCTCGGCGGTGGAGTACGCCCGCGATGCGGCGCGCTACCTCCTGCTGCCCGACCTCGCCATCTCCTGCGACGGCCCCGTGCGCAGTGTGATGCTCTTCTCCCGCCGGCCGGCGGAGGAGCTGGGCCGCGGGCGCGTGCTCGTGTCCCGCAGCTCGATGACCAGCGTCGCGCTGCTCGAGCTGCTGTTCGAGCAGGTGTGGAAGGCCTCGCCGGCCTTCGTGCCCGCCGATGCGGAGCTCGCGGACCTCGCGCGCACCGGCGCCGACCAGCACGACGCGCGGCTCATCATCGGGGACGCGGCCTTGGTGCTGACCGCTGGCGCGAGCGAGCTGGCCGCCGAATACCCCTACGTCTACGACCTGGGCGCGGAGTGGAAGCGGTGGACCGGGTTGCCGTTCGTGTTCGCCGTGTGGGTCGCGCAGCGCACGACCCCCGTGGCGCAGGCGCTCGCCGTGCACGCACAACTCATTCAGTCCCGCGATTGGGGACTGGAACACCTCGACGAGCTCGCGGTGCAGGCAGCCGACGCCACTGGTGTATCTCGATCCGCCGCCCACGTCTACCTGTCCGGCCTCGACTACGGGCTCCGGTACGAGCACCTCGCGGGACTCACGACGTTCTTCGGCAAGCTCGCCGCACGGGGACGCGTGCCCGACGGCTCCCTCGCCTTCCTCCCCGCCGCCTGATGGCTCCCATGCGCGATCTCCTCGACTTCTACACGAACGCTCCGCTGCTCGAGCTGGGCGCGGAAGCGGATCGGGTGCGACAGCAGCTCCACCCGCACAACACGGTCACGTACATCGTGGACCGGAACATCAACTACACGAACGTCTGCGTCGCCGACTGCGGCTTCTGCGCGTTCTACCGCCGGCCGAAGGACGCCGAGGGCTGGACGCTCTCCTACGAGCAGATCGGCGCCAAGATCGACGAGGCAAAGGCGCTGGGCGGCGTGCAGATCCTGATGCAGGGGGGGCACAATCCCTACATCCCGTTCGAGTGGTATCTCGACCTGCTGCGCTACATCAAGACGTACCACCCCATCCACGTGCACGGCTTCAGCCCGAGCGAGGTGGACTTCTGGGCGAAGCTGTACCGCATGGACGCGCGCGACGTCATTCGTGAGCTCCAGAAGGCCGGCCTCGACTCCATCCCCGGCGGCGGCGGCGAGATCCTCGTGCAGCGCGTGCGCGACGAGGTGGCGAAGAAGAAGGCCGGCGCCGATCGCTGGCTCGAGATCATGGAGATCGCGCACCAGGAGGGCATGAAGACCTCCGTCACCATGATGTACGGCATCGGAGAGACGCTGGCCGAGCGGCTCGAGCACCTCGAGCGTGTGCGCGAGGTGCAGGCGCGCACCGGCGGCTTCACGGCGTTCATCTGCTGGCCGCTCCAGCCGGAGAACACGCCGCGCATGTCGCACATGGTGAAGACGGACGCCGTGGACTACCTCCGCACGGTCGCCATCGCGCGCATCGCACTCCAGAACGTGCCCAACATCCAGTCCAGCTGGGTCACGATGGGCGTGAAGGTGGGGCAGACGGCGCTGCGCTTCGGGTGCAACGACTTCGGCTCGCTCATGATCGAGGAGAACGTCGTCTCGGCGGCGAACACCACGCATCGCACCTCCATTGCGGAGATGGAGCGGCTCATCCACGACGCGGGCTTCAGGTCAGCGCGCCGTCGCCAGGACTACTCGATCATCGCGCCGGTCTCGGTCGCGGCGGCGTGACCGCCGACGGCCACCGCGGGACGCGCAGCGGGATCGGGTACGACTCCCACCGGTTCGCACCGGGTGGGCCCATGCGGCTGGGCGGGGTGAGCATCCCGATTGACGTGCACCTGCACGGTCATTCCGACGGCGACGCCATCGCGCACGCCGTCACCGACGCGATCCTCGGCGCGGCGGCGCTGGGCGACATCGGCGCCATGTTCGCCGATACCGATCCGGCCAACGCCGGCCGCGATTCCATCGAGATGCTGCGCCTCGCCGCGGCACAGCTCGAGGCCGCGGGCTGGCGCGTCCAGCAGCTCGACGTCGTCGTCATTGCCGAGACGCCGAAGATCGCGCCGCATCGCGACGCAATGCGCGACCGCATCGGGAGTGCCGTGGGCCTTGGCCGAGCGGACGTGAGCATCAAGGGCAAGACGAACGAGGGCATGGGTTTTGTGGGGCGCGGGGAGGGCATCGCCTGCATGGCCACGGCCACGATCGTGGCCCGGTAGCCCGTGGCCGACGCGGAGCAGCGCGCGCGCGGCTTCCTGCTGGCCCGCTTCACCGACTACGTCGCGCTCGAGCAGGGGTTGTCCCCGCGGACCATCGAGGCGTACCAGCGCGACCTCGCGCGGTTCGCCCAGTTCGCCGAGACAAAGAGCGTCTCGACGCCGGTCGCGATCACGGCGGCCGTCATGCGGCAGTATGTCTATCACCTGAAGGACCTCGGGCTTTCGCCCGCGTCGATCCGGCGCAACGTGTCCGCGCTGCGCACGTACTTCCGGTTTCTCATCGGCGACGGACTCGTGGTGCGCGACCCCAGCGAGCGCCTGGAGACTCCGAAGCGGTGGCGCAGCCTGCCGGAGGTGCTCACGGTCGACGAGGTGCAGCGTCTCCTCGCCTCGCCCACGCTCGACGACACGCTGGTCTTCCGCGATCGCGCCATGCTCGAGGTGGCATACGGCGCGGGCCTGCGCGTATCGGAGTGGATCACCCTCGGCGTGCGCGACCTCCTGCTCGAGGATGGACTGATCCGCGTGTTCGGCAAGGGCAGCAAGGAGCGACTCGTCCCCATCGGCCGCTCGGCCATTGCGGCGGTGGCCGTGTACCTGCGCGAGCAGCGGCCGCGGATCGAGAAGGGAGAAGGGAAGGGGGTGCTCTTCCTGAATGCCCGCGGCCGTCCCCTTTCGCGCATGGGTGCATGGAAGATCCTCCGCGGTCACGTGGCGCGCGCCGGCATCACGAAGCACGTGTCGCCCCATACGCTGCGCCACTCCTTCGCCACGCACCTGCTCGAGGGTGGCGCCGACCTTCGCGCGGTGCAGGAGATGCTCGGTCACGTGGACATCGCCACCACGCAGATCTATACGCACGTGGACCGGGAGTATCTGCGGCAGGTGCATCGGAGTTATCATCCGAGAGGATGAAAGAGGAGGGCGAGAGGGCGAGAGGACGAGAGGACGAGAGGGCGAGAGGACGACCACGGCTCACACTCTGGCCACTCATACCTTGGCTTCCCTGGCTCGTAGGTCATAGCTCAAGGCTCACGGCTCTCGGCTCTCGGCTCACGGCTCACGGCTGGCGGCTGGCGGTTCGCGGCTCGCGGCTTACAGCTGGTACCCCATGCCTCATGATTGCTTGGGTTCTTTAGCGCTCGCCCTCTCGTCCTCTCGTCCCCGCCTGCGTCCATGCTCCTCGTCATCGACAACTACGACTCCTTCACCTACAACCTCGTCCAGTACCTGGGCGAGCTGGGTGCGGAAGTGACGGTGCGCCGGAACGACGCAGTGACCATCGAGGAGATCGAGCAGCTCGCACCGTCCGCAATCGTCCTGTCGCCGGGCCCGTGCGCGCCGGCGCAGGCCGGGATCACCGTGGACGTCATCCGGTCACTCGGGGACCACATTCCCACGCTGGGCGTGTGCCTGGGCCACCAGGCTATCGGCGAGGCGTACGGTGGGCGGGTGGTCCGTGCGGCCCGGGCCGTGCATGGCAAGACGTCGCGCATCGACCATGATGGGCGCGACCTGTTCGCCGGGTTGCCGACGCCATTGGAGGTCGGACGCTATCACTCGCTGGTCGTCGAGCGCGCGACGCTGCCCGACAGCTTGGCGATCGTTGCCACGTCGGTGGACGACCCGGACGAGATCCATGCCCTGCGCCATGTCACCCACCCTGTGTGGGGAGTCCAGTTTCATCCCGAGTCCGTGCTGACCCCTCACGGCAAGCAACTGCTGCGCAACTTCCTTGGCCTTGTGACACCGTGAGCCGCACGATCCTGGCGCTGGCCCTCCTGCTGCCATCGCTGCTTGGCGCGCAGGACGTGCTCGTGCGCGATGGCACCACGGCCCGGTCGGCGGAGTTCATTCGCGAGGGGCAGGCCCAGCCCCATGTCGTCATCATGGGGACGTCACGCCTCGACCTCCCGCGCGACAGCACCGTCACGTCCACGCTCATCGTGATCGGGCGCCCGACGTACCTCGCCAGCAAGGTGCAGGGGAACGTGGTGGTGATCGGCGCCGACCTGTTCCTGCGTCCAGGCTCGGAGATCACCGGACACGCGGTAGCCATCGGCGGCACCGTGGCGACAACGACACTCGGCCTGGTGGAAGGGCACGTCGTCAGCTTCCGCGACGACATGTACGACGTCACGCCGCAGGCCGGCGGATACATGCTCGATTTCCGCAACCAGAACGTCGCGACAACGATCCCGCTCGTGCAGCCGGCTGGGATCATGGGGCTCATGATGCCGACGTACGACCGCGTGGACGGCCTGTCGCTGCCAGTTGGCGCGCTGGTGCGGCTCGCGGATGGCCGCATCGAGGTCGAGCCTTCCGTGACGTATCGCAGCCGCCTCGGCGCCTTCGATCCGGCCGTGGACGTCCGCGTGAATCCGGAAGGCGCCGTGCGGTTCGCGGGGCGTGCCGGGAAGTTCACGCGCACGAACGACGCGTGGAACTACAGCGACCTCGTGAACTCCGCCACCACGTTCTTCGCGGGCATCGACGCGCGGAACTACTTCCGCTCCAAGGGCGGCGAAGGGCGCCTGTTCGGCCTCGTGTCGCACCCGGGCTTCTGGCTCGAGCCGTTCGTCGGCGGCCGTTACGAGACCGTGGATCCCATCACGGCCGCCGGCAACGTGTACAGCGTGAGGGGGCGCAAGTCCGACGAGAAGATGGCGCGGATCAATCCGCTCGTGGAATCCGGATCCATCGGCTCGGTCCTGCTGGGCGCGAGCCTCACGGACACGGCCGGCCTCGTGGTGAGTCGGGTGCGAGCAGAGGTGGAGCGGAGCCTCCGTACGATGGCGGGCACGGCGGGCTTCACGCAGCTCACGCTCGACGGACACGTGGCGTTCCCGACCTTCGGCACGCAGAGCCTCCACTTCCGCGTGCACGGCGTGGCCACCGCGGGCGACAGCGTCGCCCGCGCGCGCTACGCGTACCTCGGAGGCAGCGGCACGCTCCCCGTCCTCGAGTTGCTCGAACAGGGCGGCGACCAGCTGCTGTTCGTCGAGAGCCGGTACCTGATTCCGCTCGATCGCATCATGCTGCCGTTCATCGGGGCGCCGGTGCTCACGGTGCGCCACATCATGGGCGGCGCCGGGGTCGGGAGCCTGCCCAGCCTCGAGCAGGAGATCGGCGTCGGCATCGGCCTCAGCGCACTGCGCCTCGACTACACGCAGGACGTGACGAAGAGCCGCGGCCACAAGATCAGCGTCGGGATCTCGCTCACGAAGTAGCCAGCGCGCGCGCGGCCCTAGCATCTGGCGCGACCAAGGGGTAACTTGCTTGGCGTGAAAGTTGCGTGCCGCCGTCGCCTCGCGTGAAGACGCTCGCCGTCATCCCAGCACGTCTGGGCGCTACGCGACTCCCCCGTAAGCCCCTCCGCCTGCTCGCGGGTGTCCCCATCATCGTCCGGGTCCTCGAGCGCGTCACCGCCCTGCGCGTGGCGGACCGGATCGTCGTGGCCACGGACAGCGACGAGATCGCGGCCCGCGTGCGCGAAGCCGGTGGGGAAGCGGTCCTCACATCCAATGCGCACCGCTCCGGTACCGATCGCGTGGCCGAGGTGGCGCGGCAGCCCGCGTTCGCCGGCTTCGACGCCATCGTGAACGTGCAGGGCGACGAACCCTTCGTGTCCGGCGCGGCAGTGCGGGGCGCGCTGCAGCAGGTCGTCGAGCGGCATCATGCGCTGGGCACCGCCGCCGTCGTCGCCTCGCCGGCGGTGCTCACCGCGGCCGACGTCGTCAAGGTCGTCACTGCCGACGACGGTGCCGCGATGTATTTTTCCCGCGCGCCCATCCCGTACCTGCGCGACGCCGCGGATACCGGCGCACGCGACGCGCGGGTGCTCCATCATGTCGGCGTCTACGCCTACACCCCGCAGTCGCTCGCGCGATGGGTGGCGCTGCCGGCCCACCCGCTGGAGCAGATCGAGCGGCTGGAGCAGCTCCGGCCGCTGGCCGCCGGCATGCGCATGGGCGTGGCAATCGTACAGGGACCGCTCCGCGCGGGAATCGACACCGAAGCAGATCTGGATCGCGCCAACCGCGACTGGCCGACTTTCACCGTGACCGAGAACTGATGCAGACGAGCACACCGCAGCAGACGACGAAGTTCATCTTCGTGACCGGCGGGGTCGTCTCCTCGCTCGGCAAGGGCATCGCGGCGGCCTCCCTCGGGCGGCTGCTCGTCGAGCGCGGTCTCCGCGTGACCATGATGAAGTTCGATCCGTACCTCAACGTCGATCCGGGCACGATGTCGCCGTTCCAGCACGGCGAGGTGTTCGTCACCGACGACGGCGCCGAGACGGACCTCGACCTCGGGCACTACGAGCGCTTCATCGACCGGTCGCTCTCGCAGGCGAACAACGTCACCACGGGGCGCATCTACCTCAACGTGATCACGAAAGAGCGTCGCGGCGAGTACCTCGGCTCCACGGTGCAGGTGATCCCGCACATCACCGACGAGATCAAGCGGCGCATCCTGCGCGTCGCCGAGGCCACGGCCCCTGACGTCGTGCTGGTCGAGATCGGCGGCACCGTCGGCGACATCGAGTCGCAGCCGTTCCTCGAGGCCATCCGCCAGTTCCGGCACGACGTCGGGCGCGAGAACGCCATCTTCGTGCACCTCACGCTCATCCCGTACATCGCCGCGGCGGGCGAGCTGAAGACGAAGCCGACGCAGCACTCCGTGCGCGAGCTGATGCAGCTCGGGATCCAGCCGGACATCCTTATCGTCCGCACGGAACGCACCCTCTCCGACGACATCAAGCGCAAGATCGCGCTGTTCTGCAACGTGGAGTTCGGCGCCGTCATCGAGTCGCCGGACGTGAAGTCCATCTACCAGATCCCGCTCAAGTTCAAGGAGCAGGGATTCGACGACAAGGTGCTCCAGAAATTCGGCCTCGACCGGCCGGCGCCCGAGCTCGCGCCGTGGAGGGAGATGGTGCAGCGCATCGTCGCCCCGCACGAGCGCGTGCGCATCGCCGTCGTCGGCAAGTACACGGACTTCGTGGACAGCTACAAGAGCGTCCAGGAATCCCTCATCCACGGCGGCATCGCGAATGACGTCGGCGTGGACATCTCATGGGTCTCCAGCGACGACTTCGTCGACGCGGCCACCGCGCGCCGGATCCTCGGCGAGCACGACGCACTGCTCGTCCCGGGCGGCTTCGGCGTCCGCGGCGTGGAGGGCATGGTGGAAGCCATTCGTGCCGCCCGCGAGAACGGCGTCCCGTTCTTCGGCATCTGCCTCGGCATGCAGACCGCCATCATCGAGTTCGCGCGCAACGTCTGCGGGCTCGACGACAGCCATTCGTCCGAGTTCGCTCCCGAGTGCGACAACGCCGTGATCGCGCTGATGGAATCGCAGCAGCACGTTACCGACATGGGCGGCACGATGCGCCTCGGCGCGTATCCGTGCCGGCTCACGCGCGGCTCCCGTGCCGCGGAAGTGTACGGCGTGGCGGAAGTCAGTGAGCGTCACCGCCATCGGTACGAGGTGGCGAACCAGTACCGCGACATGTTCGTCGAGCACGGCCTGCGGCTCAGCGGCCTCTCGCCCGACGGCCAGCTGGTGGAGATCGTCGAGTTCCCGGCGCATCCCTGGTTCATCGGGTGCCAGTTCCATCCCGAGCTGCAGTCGCGACCCACGCGTCCCCATCCGCTCTTCGCGGGCTTCATTGCCGCCGCCGAGAGCGCGAAGCGGCGCAAGGCCGCGGGTCGCGTGGACGCGGTGGCCACCGCCCCGGCGCGCGCGTGAAGCCGGTGCACTTCAGGCGGGACGCCCTCTTCCTCATCGCCGGGCCGTGTGTGCTCGAGGACGACGCGCTCAACCTGCGCGTCGGCGAACACCTCGCGCGCCTGGCCGAGCACGTGCCCGGGGGGGTGATCTTCAAGGCGAGCTTCGACAAGGCCAACCGGTCCAACGCCGGTGCGTTTCGCGGGCCTGGCCTCGACGAGGGCCTCGCCGCGCTCGACCGGGTGCGACGCGCCACAGGGCTGCCCATCCTCACCGACGTCCACCTGCCCGAGCAATGTGCTGCGGCGGGCCAGGTTGCCGACGTGCTCCAGATCCCCGCGTTCCTCTCGCGGCAGACTGACCTGCTCGTTGCCGCAGGCGCCACGGGCAAGGCAGTGAACGTGAAGAAGGGTCAGTGGATGCACCCGGAGGCCATGCGCGGCGCGCTGGCCAAGGTGCGCGACGGGCATCGCGAGGCGGGGCACGCCGGCGACGCCGACGTGGCGGCCACGGAGCGCGGCACCTTCTTCGGCTACGGCGACCTCGTCGTCGACTTCCGCGCCACGCCGCGCATGCGCGCGGCGTGCGACGCACCAGTCATCTTCGACGCGACGCACAGCGTGCAGCAGCCTGGCCGCGGCGAGGGCGGCACGAGCGGCGGCGCACGCGAGTTCATTCCGCCCCTTACGCTCGCGGCGTGCGCCGTTGGCGTGGAGGGCCTGTTCATGGAGACGCATCCCGATCCGGCGCATGCGCCGAGCGACGGGCCGAACATGATGCCCCTCGACCGGCTCGATGCGCTGATCCGCCGCGCCGTGGACGTCTGGGCCTGCGCGCGCCGATGATCGATCCCGTCCTCGCCGGTGCCATCCGGTTCGTGGTGCTCGACGTCGACGGCGTCCTCACGGACGGCGGCGTCTACCTCGGCGCGGTGGACGGACGTCCGCTCGAGTTCAAGCGCTACGACATCCAGGACGGCCTCGGGATCTACCTGCTCCAGAAGGCGGGCATTCGCGTCGCCATCATCACGGGGCGCGTCTCCGAGAGTGTCCGCCTGCGCGCGGCCGAGCTGCACATCGAGGACCTCGCGCAGGATCCCGACGCGCAGAAGCTGCCGGCCTTCCTGTCAATGCTCGACCGGCACGGCATCGCGCCGTCCGAGGCCGCATTCATCGGCGACGACTTTCCCGACATGGCGGTCCTGCGGCTCGTGGGCATGCCGGTCGCCGTGGGCAATGCGGTGCCGGAAGTGAAGGCCGTGTGCCGCGTGCAACTCGCGCGCACCGGCGGGGCCGGCGCCGTGCGCGAGTTCGCCGAGCGCCTGCTGAAGGCCCGTGGGGAATGGGATGGCGTCACGGCGCGCTACGTGGAAGAACGCTCGCTGCCCATCGCCGGGGCGAACAGGTGAACGCCGCGCAGATCGTCGAGCGGGGACGCCACGTGCTGCGCCTCGAGCGCGAGGCGCTGGCCACCGTCGAGGAGCGTCTCGGCGACACCTTTGCCGACGCGGTCATGCTGATCGCCGACGCCACGGGGCGTGTGATCGTGACGGGCGTGGGCAAGTCAGGACTCATCGGGCGCAAGATCGCGGCGACGCTCACCTCCACGGGCACGCCCGCGGTGTTCCTGCACCCGATGGACAGCGTGCACGGCGATCTGGGCATCGTGGGGCCGGGCGACGTCGCCATCCTTCTGTCCAAGTCGGGCGAGTCCGACGAACTCCTCGGCCTGCTCGAACATCTGCAGGGGCTCGGGGTACGCACGATCGGCATCACCGGCGAGACGGGCTCGGCGCTCGCACGCCTCTGCGACGTTTCGCTCGATGCGTGGGTGCGCGAGGAAGCGTGTCCGCACGACCTGGCGCCGACGACGAGCACCACCGCCGCGCTCGCGCTCGGCGACGCGCTCGCCGTCGCGCTGCTGGAACACAAGGGATTTCGCCGCGAGGACTTCGCGCGCCTGCATCCGGGCGGTGCCCTCGGCCGGCGACTCGTGATGCGGATCGAGGCAGTGATGGTGACCGACCCACTCCCCGTGCTTCCTCCCGGCAGCACGCTGCGGCAGGCGGTGGTGGTGCTGGCGGAACAGCGGGGCATCGTGCTCGTGGCCGACGCCTCGCGCGCATTGCTGGGCGTCCTCACGGCGGGAGACCTGACGCGACTGATGGAGCGTGAAGTGGAAGTCCTGGCCCAGCCGGTCGACCGGATCATGACGCGCACGCCGCGGATCGCGAGTATGGGCGAGCTGGCGAGCGCCGTCGCGTATCGCATGGAGACGCACGGCGTGATGGCGATGCCCGTGCTCGACGCCGATGCCCGGATCGTGGGCGTGGCGCACCTGCACGACCTCCTGCGCGCGCGCGTCGCATGAAGACGCGTCGCCTCGCCGCCGCCCTCGTGCCGGTCTTGCTGGTGTTCGCGGCCTGCACCAAGAAAGGCAGTGCGCCGCCCGTGGCCACGCACGCCACGCTCGCGGACAGCGCCGAGCAGGTGCTCTTCACCACGCATTCACTGCTCACGGACAAGGGCGTGGCGCGGGGCGAGATGTTCGCGGACACGGTGTTCGTGTTCGACGAGAACACGCGGTTCGAGCTGCGCAACGTACGGGTCACGTTCAATACGGCGTCCGGTGCGAAGGACGGCGTCATGACGGCCGACCGCGGTCGCTACAACGTGCGACAGCAGGTGCTCGAGGGATTCGGCCATGTCGTCGTCGTCACGAATGACGGCCGGCGCCTGACGTCGCCGCAACTCAAGTATCAGCAGGCGCTGAACGAGATCTCGAGCGACTCGTCCTTCACGATCGTGAAGCCCGGCTCGACGTTCTCGGGCATCGGCTTCAAGGCCGACCCGCAGCTCAACCACTTCCAGTCGTTCAAGAGCGGGTCGTCGAAGGGATCCTTCACCTTCCCGGCGCAATGAGGCCGCTCGCGATCGTCGCGCTGCTCGGGATGCTGGGCACCCGGGTCGCCGCGGCGCAGGCCGTCGAGGGCAAGTGCGCGCTCGACGTCAAGTTCGAGCGCATCAACAGCCTCCAGCTGCCGAGCGGACAGCGCAATTCCTATCTCGGCGGCCCCATCGTGGCGACCTGCACAAGCCAGCACATGGTGCTGCGCTCCGACAGCCTGGAGCAGTACGGCGACGAGGGACGCTTCTACTTCATCGGCCACGTGGACTACCGTGAGCCGCGGCTGCAGCTGAAGTCGGACTTTCTCACGTACTTCCAGCGCGACGAGCGACTGCTCGCGGTGCTCAACGTGGACGCGAAGCTGCCGTCCGGGACCACGCTCAAGGGCCCGTCGCTCGAGTTCTTCAAGATCATCCCGAAGGTGCGTCCCCGGCAGAAGGCGATCGCCGTCGGGCGTCCGGTCATGCGCATCGTGGACAAGGATGCCCAGGGCAAGCCGCAGCCGCCTGTGACGGTCACGGGCAACACCATCTGGCTCGACGGCGACAGCGTCGTCGCGTCGTCGGGCGAGGTGGTCGTGGTGCGTCCCGAGCTCACCGCCACGGGCGATTCCCTCTACCTCGACGGCGGGCCCGGCCTGTTGCGCATCATGCGTAAACCGGTCATCACCGGCACGAAGGGCCGTCCGTTCACCCTGCACGGCGAGACGATCGACCTCCTCACGCGCAGCAAGAAGCTCGAGCGCGTGCTCGCGAAGAACGACGCCGAGGCGGTGAGCGAGGACCTCACGCTCAAGTCCGACACGATCGACCTTCGCGTCTCGAATGATCTGCTGCAGCGAGCCGTCGTGTGGGGAAAGAGCCGCGCGCACGCGAACTCGCCCACGCAGTCCATCGTCGCCGATTCGATCGACGTGATCATGCCGGAGCAGCGCGTGCGGCTGATGCGCGCCGTACGGCACGCCACCGCTGAGGCCACGCCGGACACGACCAAATTCTCCACCACCGAGAAGGATCGCCTCACCGGGGACACGATCGTCGCGCGCTTCGACTCGATCCCGGCGCGCGACACCACGAGCAAGCCCAGGATCAAGGAACTCGTCGCCATCCTGAACGCCACGTCACTCCAGCACCTGCCACCACAGGACACGTCGATGCACGTGCCCGCGATCAACTACATCTGTGGCAAGATCATCACGGTGTCCTTCGATTCCGCCAAGGTGAAGACCGTCCGCGTCGTGAACTCGGATCCGCCGTGCGGTGGCCTGTACGCGGAGCCCGATTCCACGAAGCGCGGCCGGCCAGCCGCACCGCCTGCGTCACCGGCGGCAGGCACGCCCGCGAAGACGCCGCCCACCGGCGCGGCCGTTCCCCCCGTCACGCCTGCTGTCGCGCCACCAAAGCCATTGACGAGGAACGACGAATGACGGACGCCGTCCCGTCCCCGCGGCTCCAGCTGCTCGTCGATCGCCTCGCGCACGGCGATCGCTCGACGGCACTCGCACTGCATGCGCTCATCTGCGCCGCGGATGCGTCCGGCACGGCCAGCATCGACGACGTGGCCGTCGTCTTCCGGCGCGACCATCTCGCGGCGCAGCGTGCTGCGGGCCGCGACGCGGAGCGCGAGGCCGGAGAACTCAGCATGGACCAGGTGCGCGCGCACATGACGGAGTCGGTGCTGCCGCGCCTCGCGTCCGAAGGGGTCGTGGAATTGCCCGCCGGCGGCCTGCAGCAGCCACAGGCCCGGGTGCGCTTTGCCGCGGCACTCTGGGAGGACATCCGTGCCGTGCGCGACGAAGTGGCCGACGCCTTTCGCCATACCGGAGAGCACACGGCCGTGCGCGACGCGCGCGCACCCGCTGTCCCGCCGACTGGTGCGACCGCCGGGAGCGTCCTCGAAGCCAAGGGGCTGGCGAAGGTATATCGCCGCCGCAAGGTGGTGAACGACGTGGCCTTGCGCTTGCAACAGGGGGAGATCGTCGGACTGCTGGGCCCGAATGGCGCCGGGAAGACCACCACCTTCTACATGATCGTGGGACTCATCCAGCCCCTGTCGGGCCGCATCCTGCTGGATGGTGTGGACATCACCGCCATGCCGATGTACCAGCGGTCGCGGCGCGGAATCGGCTACCTCTCGCAGGAGCCGTCCATCTTCCGGAAGTTGTCCGTCGAGGACAACATCGTGGCCATCCTCGAGACGCTCCCCCTCTCCAGGCAGGAGCGGGCGACACGCCTCGAGGGCCTGCTGCGCGAGTTGAAGATCGAGCACCTGCGGAAGAGCAAGGCCTACCAGCTCTCGGGCGGCGAGCGTCGTCGCCTCGAGATCACCCGCGCGCTGGTCACGGAGCCCAAGTTCATGATGCTGGACGAGCCGTTCGCAGGGGTGGACCCCATCGCCGTCCACGACATCCAGACCATCGTCGCGAACTTGCGCACGCGCGGAATCGGCGTATTGATCAGCGATCACAATGTGGAGCAGACTCTGGACATCGTAGACCGGGCATACATCATGTTCGATGGGCAGGTGCAGGTGTCGGGCACGGTGCGCGAGCTCGTGTTCGATGATACCGTCGCCGAGCGGTACCTCGGCCCGACGCTGTCGGCGCGCCTCCGCGCCAGGTTTGAACGGGAAATGCAGGGAGACGGCGAATGAGACCGGGCCTCGGCCAGCACACACAGCTCAAGCAGGAACTCAAGATCAATCCGCGCCTGTACCAGGCGATGGATCTGCTCTACATGCCCCTGCTCGACCTCCAGAACCACCTCAAGCAGGAGCTCCTCAACAATCCGTTCCTCGACATGATCGAGCCGGACGAGGAGGATGAAGAGGAGGGCGCGGAACAGCAGGAGGAGATCAGCCCCGAGACGGAGGCGGAGAAGGAGGAGAAAGGCGAGATCGACTGGGAGGAAATCCTGCTCGACGGCTTCGACGCCGGCGGCCGGCGCGAAGAGCACGAGGAACGGGAGTACTACGAGCCCGTCACCGTGGACACCCGCGACCTCGCCGACCACCTGCGCGACCAGGTCTCCCTGCTCGACCTGAGCGGCCGTCAGATGTACCTCGCCGACGAGTTCATCGGAAACATCAACGAGGACGGCTACCTCGCCTGCGGCCTCGAGAAGATCGTCGAGGGCGTGAACGAGAGCGTGCAGAAGGTCGTCGAGGAGCTGGACCGCGACGTCACCGACCTCGCGCTCTACACCGTGGCGGAGGCGGAGGAGATGCTCGGCATCGTGCAGAGCCTCGACCCGCCGGGCGTGGGCGCGCGCGACCTGCGCGAATGCCTCATGCTCCAGCTCCGCGAGGCGGGCCTCGAGCACTCCGTCCCGTTCCGCCTCGTCCGCGACTGTTTCGATGAGCTCATTGCACACCGCTGGAGCGAGATCTCGAAGCGGTTCGGCATCAGCCCGACCGACGTGCAGAAGGCCGCCGACGAGATCGCGAAGCTCGATCCCAAGCCCGGCCTCGTGTACAGCGACGCCAGCGACAACTACATCATCCCCGACCTCATCGTCGACAAGATCGACGCGAAGTACCACGTCTTCCTGAACGACGCCAACCTGCCGCGCCTCAAGCTCAGCAAGGCGTACCAGGAGATCGCGCGCGACAAGAAGAAGTTCGACGGTGAGAACAAGGAGTTCATCTCCAACAAGCTCAACTCGGCCAACTGGATGATCCAGGCGATCGAGCAGCGCCGGCAGACGATGCTGAAGGTGATGAACTACATCGTCGAGCGGCAGCGCGAGTTCTTCGAGAAGGGCGTGCAGTTCCTCAAGCCCCTCACGCTGCGCGAAGTGGCCGAGGTGATCAGCATGCACGAGAGTACGGTGAGCCGCGTGACGAACGAGAAGTTCGTGCAGACGCCGCGCGGCGTGCTGCCGCTCAAGTTCTTCTTCTCATCCGGGCTGTCCACCACCGCCGGCGAGGACGTGTCCGCGCGTGGCATCAAGGCCCAGATCCAGAAGCTCGTGTCGGAGGAGAATCCCAAGCATCCGCTCACCGACCAGGCCATCGTGAACATCCTCAAGGAGACGGGCGTGCAGATCGCGCGGCGCACCGTCGCCAAGTATCGCGACCAGCTTGGCGTGCTCTCGGCGCGCATGCGCAAGCGCGTCTGACGGTGAGCGACCCCGCACGCCCGGCGGTGCCCGTGAGTGCGGCGCCGCGCCACGACGTGGACGTATCCGTGCTCGTGCCTGCGAAGGACGAGGCGGACAACCTCATCCCGTTCATGGAGCTCGCCGCGGAGGCGTTCGCGTCGGATCCGGAGCGGCGCTATGAAGTCGTCGTCGTCGATGACGGATCCGTGGACGACACGTGGGAGCTGCTCCAGCGCCTGCGCACCCAGTACCCGTTTCTCCGCGCGGTGCGCCATCGGGCCCGCCGCGGCATCGCCGACGCGCTGCGCTCCGGCTATCTGGACTCGACCGGCGCGGTGCTGGTGTTCTATCCGGCAGACCTGCAGTTCAAGCCCGAGGACATCCCGCGGCTCGTCGCGCCGATCCTCGCCGGCGAGGCCGACATGGTCACCGGCTTCAAGGAGGGGAAGTACGAGAAGGCGTTCGTCTCCGGCATCTACAACCGCCTCAGCCGCATGCTCTTCGACATTCCCGTGAAGGACCTGAACTCGGTGAAGGCGTACCGGCGCGAGATCATGGACGTGCTCCCCGTCCGCCCGGACTGGCACCGCTACATGATCGTCATCGCCGCCGCCGAAGGATTCACGGTCACGGAGATCGCCGTGCCGCTGTATCCCCGCAACGCCGGTCGCTCGAAGTTCGGCCTGTCGCGCATCCCCATCGGCGTGCTCGACATGCTGTCGGTATGGTTCGACCTCAACTTTGGCAAGAAGCCGCTGCTGCTGTTCGGCATGCTCGGCGTTGGACTGTTCGCCATCGGCTTCATCGCCGGCCTGCTCGCCCTCCTGGCCCTCGCCGTGAGCGACGTCGGCTATCGCTGGGTCTGGACGCTCATCCAGACCTGCCTCATCCTCGGCGGCATCCTCTTCGCCGCCGGCATCCTCGGCGAACAGATCGCCGGCCAGCGCGCCGAAGTCCGCGAGCTGCGACACCGGCTCGACGAGCTTCGCGCACGCGCGAACGATTCCTAGGCACATGAACGTCCTCTTCTTCACTCACTCGTTCCCGCGCGACGACGGGGACGCGGCCGGCTCGTTCATCCTGCGCCTCGCCCGCGCCCTCGCTGGCGAGGGCGTGAACGTGCGCGTCGTAGCGCCCGGCGCCAGCGGGCTCACGGCGCACGAGTCGCTTGACGGCGTCGCCGTCGACCGCTTCCGCTATGCGCCGCGCCGCTTCGAGACGCTCGCGTACGGCGGCAACATGGCGGAGCAGGTCCGCGACTCCTGGAGCGCCAAGGTCACGCTCGTCGGCTTTCTCGGCGCGGAGTTCCAGGCGGGCGTGCACGCCAACCGCGAATTCCAGCCGCAGGTGGTGCACGCGCACTGGTGGTTTCCCAACGGTCTCGCCGCGACGTGGGTCGCGCGCATGGCGGGCGTGCCGCTCGTGACCACGCTGCACGGAACGGACGTCCGGATGGCCCGCAACATCTCCATGTCGCGGCCGGCCTTCCGCCACGTGCTGCAGCACTCGGCGACCGTCACTGCGGTGTCGCGCTGGCTGGCCGATGAAGCGCAGTCAATCGTGAGCATTCGGCCGCCCACCGTGGCGCCAATGCCCGTCGCCACGGAACTGTTCACGCCCGCGCCGCCCGGCAGCCGGGCGAAGCGGTTGCTGGTCGTGGGCCGCCTGATGCCGCAGAAGGGCATCGACGTGCTGCTCGACGCGCTCGCGCTGCTGCCCGGTGACGTCGGCCTCGACATCGTGGGCGACGGTCCCGATCGTGCGCGCCTCGAGGCGCGCGCCGCGGCGCTCGGCAGCAACGAGCGGATCGTGTTTCACGGCGCCGTGAAACAGTTCGCCCTGCCGCCGTTCTACCAGCGCGCACTGGCGCTCGTGGTCCCGTCGGTCGACGAGGGGCTCGGGCTGGTGGCGGTCGAGGCGCAGCTGTGCGAAACGCCGGTCATCGCATTCGATTCCGGCGGGCTCCCCGACGTCGTGCAGCACGACCGCACGGGGCTGCTCGTGAAGGAGCGGACACCCGCCGCGCTTGCGGCGGCGGTGCGCGGCCTGCTCGACCGGGACGACCACGGCGCCGCGCTTGGCGGGGCAGGGCGCCTCCACGCCCTCGCGACGTTTGCGCCCGAGTCGGTCGCCCGCAAATACGCCGACATCTACCGTACTGCCGTTGGACAGGGCGCGACGTAACACGCTGCTGCGCGTCGCCGGCTGGCTGCTGGCGGCATTCGTGGTGGCGAGGGTGGGCATCGATCTCGCCCACGGCATGGCGGAGTTGCGCGACCAGCCGATGCACGCGCAGCCAAGGTGGGGCATGCTCGCCCTGTCGGGCCTCACGTTCCTCGCGGCGCACGCCGTCCTCGTCGAGACGTGGCGCACCGTCCTCTCATGCTGGGAGGAACGGCTGCCATTCTGGAGCGCGGCCCGCGTGTGGAGCGTGTCGAACCTCGGCCGCTACGTGCCGGGCAAGATCTGGCAGATCGGCGCCATGGGCGCGATGGCGCGCAACCTCGACGTCTCGCCCATCGCCGCATCGGGCTCCGCGCTGCTCGGCACGCTCGTCAACATTGCCGCTGGCTTCGTCGTGGCACTCGTGAGTGGCCGCGCCGTGCTGCTCGCGCGCGTGCCAGAGGCCATGCGCGGACTGACTGTCGGCATCGTCATCGCCGCATGCTCCGCACTGCTGTTGACGCCATTGCTCATTCCGCGGCTCGCACCGCTCATCGCGCGACTGGCGCGCCGTCCGGTGACCGCGACGCTGCCCGTGCGGGCGGTCGTCTACTCGCTGGTGGGCAACGTGCTCGCCTGGCTGATCTACGGAGCCGCGTTCCAGCTCTTCGTGGCCGGCGTGCTCGGCTCCGCGGGTGGCGGCTACCTCGCCTATCTGGCAGCTTACACCAGCTCGTACCTCATCGGTTACATTTTCCTGTTCGCGCCGGCCGGCATCGGCATTCGCGAAGTCGCCATGCTGGAATCGCTCCAGCTGGCCGGACTGGCGACGTACCCGCAGGCGGCGCTGGTCACGGTGACGTCGCGGATCTGGCTCACGCTGCTGGAAGTCACGCCGGCTGTACTCTTCTGGGCACATCACCGGATGCGCCCGCGTTCGTCGACTACCGACCCTTCGGATGTCCCGACCTGACAAGACCGTCGCGGCGCCCTCGACACCGGCGCCGCGCTTCGCAATGGGATGGGCCGCGCTCGCGTACGCGGCGGCGACGATGATGCTCGCGTATCCCGCGTTGAGCGGACAGTTCCTCGTGAACCCGGCCAGCGACCAGTACATCGCCGGCTTCGCGTTTCGCGACTTCGCGCTGCAATCCATCCGCGCCGGCGCGGGCATTCCGCAGTGGAACCCGTACATGTTCGGCGGGCTGCCGTACGTCGCCGCCATGCACGGCGACATCTTCTACCCCACGCAGCTGCTCCGGCTCCTGCTCGGCACGGACGTCGGCATGACGTGGGGGTTCATCCTCCACACCTTCCTGGCCGGCTTGTTCACGTACGGCTTTCTCCGCGCCTGGGGACTCGGTTTCATTCCCGCGCTCGTGGGCGGAATGGCGTACCTCATGAGCGGTCCCATCGCCTCCTATGCATCGCCGGGGCACGACGGCAAGCTGTTCGTGAGCGCCCTGTTGCCCGCGGCTCTCTGGCTCCTCGTTCGCGGCATCCGCGACGGACGACACTGGGCGTGGGGCGCGTTCGCGCTGGTGGTCGGCCTGGCGGTACTCAGTCCCCACCCGCAGTTGCTGCAGTATCTGCTGCTCACCTCCGGGGCGTTCGCGCTCTTCCTGGCCGCCGGATCGGACCGCGATGGAACGGCCATCGATCGTCGCACGGGAGTCCGTCGCATGGTGCTCGCACTCGCCGCGGTGCTGATTGGCATGGCCATCGGCGGCATCCAGTACGCGCCGGTGCGTGAGTATGTCGCGTGGTCTCCTCGCGTGGGGCGCGATTACGCCTACGCCACGTCGTACTCCTTTCCCGTCATCGAGCTGCTGAACATCTACCTGCCGCAGTTCACGGGGATCCTGAACAAGTACTGGGGCCCGAATGGAATCCACCTGCACAGCGAGTATCTGGGTGGACCCGCACTGTTGCTGGCCTCCGCTGCGTTTGGCGGTGCGCCGCGCCGCTCGTTCCGGCGCTTCTGGCTCGGCACCGGCATCGTCTCGTTCCTCTGGATGCTCGGCGGCAGCACGCCGTTTTTCCTGCTCATCTACGAGCTCGTCCCCGGTACAAAATTCTTCCGGGCGCCGAGCACGATCATCTACGTCTTCGCCTTCGTCGTGAGCGTGCTCGCAGCGCTCGGCACCGAACGAGTCATCGCCCGCGAGGTGAGCCGCCGGCTCATCTTCGCGTGGTTGGGTGTCGGTGCCGTGATCGCGCTGCTTGCGACGACTGGCGCGCTCACGAGCGTCGCGCGCGGCGGCGCCACCACGATGTCCGAGCTCATTGCCGAGCAGAATGGCTACCCGGCTACGGCGGTGCCGCAGATCGCCGAGCAACTGGCCAATGACAACGCGGGTGCCGTCATCGCGGGTGGCTGGCGCAGCTTCGCGTTTCTCGCGCTGGCTGCGGGCGCCATGCTCCTCTGGCTTCGCGGCACCATCCCTGTCCGGGTGCTGGGCATTGCCCTCGCCGCCATCATCGCCATCGACCTCTGGTCCATCGGACGGCTGTACTGGCAGTTCTCCCCGCCTGCCAGGACGCTCTATGCGAGCGATCCAGTCATCGAGCTGCTGAGGAAGGAGCCGCAGCCGGGACGCGTCGTGGTCGTGGGCGGCTCGGGGGAGGGGGTCAAGCATCCCGATCCGTACTACGGCACGAACATGATGGGCAGCGGAACGGGGCTCATGGTGCACGGCATCCGGTCGGTACTGGGATATCATGGCAACGAGCTTGGCCGCTATGACAAGCTGACCGCACTGCGCCTCGCGGGCGGCGCGCCTGTCACGCTTTCACCGGCGTTCTGGTCGCATGAGAATGCGCGATACCTCTACACGAATCGCGCGGTCGCCGACTCCGGCCTCAAGCTCCTCGCCGGCCCCGTGCAGAACTCTGCGGGCTCCACCGTCTACCTCTACCGTCTCCCGGGTGACAACCCATACGCCTGGGTGGCCACGGGAATGGCGCAGGCGCCGGACAGCCAGGTGCTGCCTGCGGTCGTCGATCCCCGCTTCGATCCCCGGCGCATCGCCGTCTTCAGCGACACGTCCGTGCTGCAGATCGCGAAGCTGACGGCCGCACCGCCGGCGAACTCCATCACCACCACCACGTCAGCCTTCGGCCCAGGCCACGCGACGATTGCGTTGAGTGAGCCCGCACCCGCGGGCGCGACGCTCGTCGTGTCCGAGAATTACTATCCGGGATGGGGTGCGACGGTCGATGGCACTGCACGGCCGGTGTATCGCGCAGACTACAACCTGATCGGCGTTCCACTGCCCGCCGGCGCGCGAACGGTGGAGCTGACCTTTCGTGACGCGGCGATCGGCAACGGCAAGGCCATCACGATCGTGGCCGGCCTGCTGGCCCTGCTGGCGCTGGCGGGAGGCGTGGTGATGGACCGGAGGCAGCAGCTTGTCTGAGAAAGCGCTGGTCATTGTCCCGACGTACAACGAGCGGGAGAACATCGAGCGGCTCATCGACCGCGTGCTCGGGCAGGACGACCGGATCGATATGCTCATCGTCGACGACGGCTCGCCCGACGGCACGGGGAGCGCCGTCGATGCGGTCGCTGCCGCCAATCCGCGCGTGCATGCACTCCATCGCCCCCGGAAGATGGGCCTCGGCACCGCCTACCTCGCTGGGTTCAAGTGGGCGCTCGAGCGGGACTACCGGTTCGTTCTGGAGATGGACGCAGACTTCTCCCACGACCCGATTCACCTGCCGCAGTTCCTGGCTGCCGCGGAGAACGCGGACCTCGTGGTCGGGTCGCGCTATCAGCAGGGCCGGGTGACCGTGGTGAACTGGCCCATCGCCCGCCTCATCCTCAGCTACTGCGCCAACATCTACGCGCGACGGATCACGGGGCTCAAGCTCTGGGACGCGACCGGCGGCTTCAAGTGCTTTCGCACGGAAGTGCTGGCGGCCATCGACCTCGACCACGTGCAGTCGAACGGCTACGCCTTCCAGATCGAGATGAGCTATCGAGCCTGGCGGAAGGGGTTCAGGATCTCCGAGATCCCGATCGTCTTCGTGGACCGGTCGGAAGGGACGAGCAAGATGTCCTTCAACATCCAGCGCGAAGCGTTCTGGATGGTGTGGCGCCTGCGTTGGTGGGCACTCACCGGCGTCCTCTAGGGTTCCTCAGGTTCACCTGTCTCGCCCACACACATGCTCCCAGCCGGCCGCAGGTTCTTCAAGATGAGCGGGTCTGGCAATGACTTCGTCATGCTGGACGCAATGAGGCAGCCGGCAACGGACCTCATGGAGGCCAGTGTGGTGCGGACGTTGTGTGCGCGGGGAACGGGCATCGGCGCCGACGGCCTTGTGCTGCTGGAGCCATCAGACGTTGCCGCGTATCGGATGACGTACCTGAACAGCGACGGATCCCGGGCCGAACTCTGCGGCAACGCGTCTCTTTGTTCGGCTCGGCTCGCTTCGGACCTGGGCTATCTACCGGCCAGGGAGTTCAAAGTGGAGACCGACGCCGGGATCCTTGGCGCCAGACTGCTCGCGGACGGCCCCGAGATCGACCTCCTCGCGGTTACCGACGTTCGGCCGAACCTGCCATTCCGGCTGGCCGTTGGCGAGCACTGGATCGGGTTCGCGCTGGCCGGCGTGCCGCACCTTGTGGTCCGGGTGGACGACGTGTCGACGGTGGACGTCGTGGGAAGGGGCCGCCCGTTGCGCAGCGATCCGACGCTCATGCCGGCAGGCGCGAACGTGAACTTCGTGTCGCCGGACGGTTCTGGCGGTTGGCGCATCCGCACGTTCGAGCGGGGCGTGGAGGGCGAGACACTGGCGTGCGGTACCGGTTCGGTGGCAACGGCCGTCCTCTTGGCCGAGGCCGCTGAGATCGCCACAGAAGTCGCTCTGACTACTCGCTCTGGCCGCGTCCTGCGGGTGCGGCTGGACCGGTCGGCGGACGGTTGGCTTCCATCATTGTCTGGTGAGGCGCGTCTGGTTTTTGAGGGCGTCCTGGGTGAGCTCTGACGCGATCCCTTCGGCCGCACGTTTGCCTGGGCCGACCGAGCGCACCTTCGCTGATCCAGCGGTGTTGCGATGCTCCGGACAAAGAATCTTGCGCCAGCGATCGCGACAGTGTTGGACGATCCTCCACGACGATCCGTCGGCAGGGGGCGCTTCGCGAGCCAGATATGAGAGGAAAGGTGAGATGAGTGCCACAATACGTTGCTATGATACCGCTTACAACATATGGCTTGCTGGATCAGTGGGCTTTGTCCACAGTTTCCCACAGAGGTAAGTTTACATAATACATCTTATACGTACCATCTCGACGCCTCACTTGAGCCCGGTGTCGTCATGGTGTCAACCTGACCAGACTGTCATCCTGAGCGAAGCGAAGGATCTGCTTGCCCACCCGTGCGCATCCAGCGGCGTCATCCGAGCCAGTTGTCATCCTGAGCGGAGCGAAGGATCTGCTCGCCCACGGGCGGGACACGCCGGAACGCAAAACGGGCCAAGGCTCAGCTGAGCCCCGGCCCGTCATTCCGTGAAGGGCAAGATCCGGCAGCAAGACGCCGATCCGCGCGCGAGACCTTACGGCTTCGCGCCCGCACTGAACTCGCCGAGCCGAACCTTGGCTTCCATCGCCAGCGCTGCATTGTCGTGCTGGCTCGCCAGGTCCTCGTAGATCTTCCGCGCGTCCGAGGGCTTGCCGGCCTGCATGAGCGCCCGCGCCTCCTTGGCTCGCCAATAGCCCCTCTGATTCAGCCCCGAGGAAGCGACCGCGGCCTTCTCGTAGCTGGCTGCCGCATCGGCAGGCTTGCCCAGCTGGGACGTGGCGTCTGCAAGCAGTCCGTACACGGATGCGGCGTTCGGTCCGCTGGACGTCTTGGCGCTGAGCGCCGTCAAATCGGTGACCGCGCCCTGGATATCCCCCTTCTCGAGCTTCAGCTGGGCCAGCAGCAGGCCGGCCTCCGCGCCCGCTGGTTTGTCCGCATAGCGGTCCACGACCTTCTTCAGGTCGGCTTCGGCCAGCGGCGCATTCCCCGAGTTCAGGGACTGCTTCGCCGTGAGTAGCTGCTTGTCGGAGCTGATCGTCTCGTTCAGCGACTGGCGCTGGACGAACCAGAACACGAAGGCGATGGCAACCACGACGATCGCGCCAATGGACACCAGCCGCGAATTGATGTGGAACCAGTCGACGAAGCTTTCGGCCTTCGGCTGTACCGCGGGCGCACCGGTGTCGGTTGTCGGGTGAGTCATTAAGTTTACGTGTTATGAAAGGTCGAGCCGCCGGACCTGCACTTGCAGCCGCCGCCGACTCCGTCCCGGCCGCAGGAATCCGGCTTGGCGAGTGCCCTCGGGGCGACTCGAACGCCCGGCCTAAGGTTTAGGAAACCTCCGCTCTATCCACCTGAGCTACGAGGGCGGTACGATCTGTCAAGGTAGCGGCCGCCGTACCGGAGCGGCAGTGGCCAACTGCTTCAAGGCGGTGTCGTGGTCCTCGGACCGGGGAATCTCCCGACAGCTGGTCGGCCCTTGGCCTGACGGCGCACGCGCCGCATCGGGGCCATTGTTCGGCATGGCCAATTCACTCACGAACTCCCTGCACCCACAGATCATCCAGGGTGGCATGGGCATCGGCGTGTCCGGCTGGACGCTCGCGCGCGCCGTTTCTCGCCTCGGTCATCTCGGCGTCGTGTCCGGCACTGCAGTCGACACCGTCATGGTTCGCCGGCTGCAGGACGGCGACGTGGGAGGCCATGTCGAACGCGCAATGGCCGAGTTTCCCATCCCGCACATCGGTGAACACATCCTGAGCCGCTACCTGGTGCCGTCCGGCCGAAAAGCGGGCACGCCCTACAAGCTGCTGCCGATGTACAGGAAGTCGGTGAGTCTCGCCCGCGACGAGGTGACGATGGTCGCCAACTTCGTCGAGGTGTGGCTGGCGAAGCATGGGCACGACGGCGTCGTCGGGATCAACCTCCTCACCAAGGTGCAGATGCCCAACCTGGCGTCGCTTTACGGGGCGATGCTGGCGGGCGTGGACTACGTCATCATGGGCGCCGGCATTCCGCGCGAGATACCGGGGGTGCTCGACGCCCTTGCGTACCATCTCCCGGCTCGCCTCAAGCTCGATGTCGAGGGGCTGCCCGGTGCAGAGCCGGACGAACTCGTGTTCCAGCCGCGGGACCACATGCAGGGTGAGCCCCTTCCCCTTCAGCGCCCGTTGTTCGTGCCGATCGTGTCGGCGAGCTCGCTCGCCACGACACTCGCCCGCAAGGCATCGGGACGCGTGGATGGATTCATCGTGGAAGGACCGACGGCGGGTGGACACAATGCCCCGCCGCGTGGCGAGCCGCGCTACTCCAGCGAGGGCGAGTTGCTGTACGGCGAGCGCGACATCGTGGATCTCGACAAGATCCGCGCACTCGGGTTGCCGTTCTGGATCGCGGGCGGCGCGGGGACGCCGGATGGGTTGCGTGACGCGCTCGCCGTGGGCGCGGCGGGCATCCAGGTAGGGACGCTGTTCGCCTACTGCGACGAATCCGGCCTCGCGCCCGAGCTCAAGGCCGGCGTGCTTGCTGGCGTCAGCGAGAAGCGCGTGCGTGTGCGCACCGACTCGCGGGCGTCACCCACGGGCTACCCGTTCAAGGTCGTGCAGGTGCAAGGGATGCCGCACCAGGATGACAACCGCGAGCGCAACTGCGATCTCGGCTACCTCCGTACCGCCTACCGGACCCCATCAGGGAAGGTCGGCTACCGCTGCGCCGCCGAGCCCGTGGAACAGTTCGTCGCGAAGGGCGGCGACATCGCCGACACCGTCGGTCGTCGTTGCTTGTGCAATGCGCTGACGGCGAACATCGGCCAGCCGCAGCAACGCGAGGCGGGTGAGGAGCCGCCCTTGCTGACGAGCGGCGATGATCTCGTCTCGCTGGAGACGTTCACCCAGGGCCGCACGCATTACAATGCCGCCGACGTGATCGACTACCTCACCGCGCCGACCGCGCTGGTAGCGTCGCGCATTTCCTGACGGACAACCGCAACCTGCTCATCAGTCGTCGAGGAGCGTGATACGGCGGCGGCCATCGAGACGCGAGGCGCCGTCCAGTCCCTGGATCGCGAGCAGGAAGGAGCATCCGATCAGCGTGCCGCCGCCCTGTTCGATCAGGTCGCACGCCGCGCTCGCCGTGCCGCCTGTCGCGAGCACGTCGTCCACGAGCAGCACGCGCGCCGGTGCCGGACATGCGTCGATGTGCATCTCGAGCCGATCCGTGCCGTACTCCAGCGCGTATGCCGTGCCGAGTGTGCGCCACGGCAGCTTGCCGGGCTTCCGGATGGGGATGAAGCCGGCGCCGAGCGCGATCGCCATCGGCGCGGCGAGGATGAAGCCGCGGCTCTCCACCCCAGCGACGTGCGTGATGCCGTCCGCCGACCACGGCTCGGCCATGGCGGCAATGACGTCACGAAGAAGGTCGGCACGCGCGAGGACCGGCGTGATGTCCTTGAAGGAGATACCGGGCCGCGGAAAGTCCGGCACGACGCGAAGCACGGACGTCACACGCTGCTGGAGCGCGTTGCCGCGCGAGGGGACCGTCATCCAGTCACCGATGGATGGTGAACGGGTATGGCAACGGAGCGCCGGCAATTTCCTCGAGATCCTCGAGCGATTCCACGCCCGCTCCCGTGGGCCCCACCTCGAGGGCGCGGCGCAGCCTATCGAGCGACGACGCTTCCCCACCCGCCGCGACCTCGACATCACCGTTGGCGAGGTTGGTCACCCAGCCACTGAGGCCCAGGCGCCGGGCCTCCTCGCGCGTGAACCAGCGGAAGCCGACCCCCTGCACCCGGCCACTGATGCGGACGTGCAGTTGCCGCACCCTACTGCTGCTCCCATCCCTGCGTCCCGAACAGCGGGACGAACCGCACGGGGGCAATGTCCGTGATCTCCACGGCGGTGCCGACCTTCGTCACGCGCTTCAGCGTCTGCTCGTCCTTCGTGCCGACCGGGATCAGCATGCGACCCCCATCGGCGAGTTGCTCGACCAGGGCCGGCGGAATGGAAGGACCGCCGGCGCTGACGAGGATCGCGTCATACGGTGCGTACTCCCGCCAGCCCACGGTGCCGTCGCCCAGCAGCATCGACACGTTCGTGGCGCCCGCCCGGTTGATCGCCTCGCGCGCCGAGATGAAGAGAGCGGCAATGCGCTCGATCGTGAATACCTGCGCGACGAGATGGGACAGGAGCACGGTCTGGTAGCCGGAGCCCGTTCCGATCTCGAGGACCCGCTCCTTTCCCTGCAGCGCGAGGATCTCCAGGTAGCGGGCGTGGATGCTGGGTTGCGAGATCGTCTGTCCGCTGCCGATCTGGAGCGGCGCATCCTCGTAGGCGCGATGCCGCACCCCGGTCGGCACGAACTGGTGCCGGGGCGTGAGGTCGAAGGCGCGCAGCACGGCCATGTCGCGAACGCCACGTTCGCGCAGCAGTTCCACGAGGCGTCGGCGCGCGCCCCCCATGGCCCCGTCTACTGATCCCGCCACCAGCTCCCCGATGATTCCAGCATGCTGTAGTTGGTGAGGTCCAGGTGAAGGGGCGTGATGGAAATGAATCCGTCCTGGATCGCGCGAAAGTCCGAATCCGGCTCGCCAGTCCAGGTGATGGAGCCCCCGCCGATCCAGAAGATGTCGCGATCCCATGGGTCGCGCATCGGCTTGAGGGAACCCGAGTAGACGCGACTGCCCAGGCGGGTGAGGCGTACCCCCTTCACGCCGTCGGCCGGCACAGGCGGCAGGTTCACGTTCAGCAGCGTGTTCGCCGGGAAGGTGGGAAGCGACGTGAGGTGCGCGATGAGCGGCGTGAGCACGCTCACCTGTTCCTTGAGGTGCGTGAGGTCGGCGCGGAGGTCGCCGCCGGCGAACGAGAATGCGATGGACGGAATGCCGAGCGCCAGCCCCTCCATCGCCGCTGCGACGGTGCCGGAGTACAGCACGTCCTCGCCCATGTTCTGGCCGTGGTTGATGCCGCTCAGGATGAAGTCCGGCCGCTCGTCGAGCAACGCCTCCACGGCGAGCATCACGCAGTCGGTCGGCGTGCCGTCGAGCTGCCAGCGGCGGTCTGCGCGGCGCACGGGGCGCAGCGGATGATGGAGCGTGAGCGAGTGGCTCGTCGCGCTCTGCTCGCGATCCGGCGCGACGACGGACACTTCACCGAGCGGCGCGGCCGCCTCGATGAGGCACTCGATGCCGTGGGCCAGGATGCCGTCGTCGTTCGTGATGAGGAACCGCATCAGGTGCGTTCACGCCAGCTGGAGGGATTCACGTGTCGGACGAGAGAAAGCGAATGAGCTCCTTCAACTCCGTCTCGAGCGACTCGAGGGTCTGTACCGTGAGCGCCGCCCGCGACGCAGTGCGCAGCTCGCCGCCCTTGCGATGTTCATCCACTTTCTGGCGGGCGCCTTCGATCGTGTACTTCTCGGTGTACAGCAGGTGCTTCACCAGCAGGATGAGCTCGATCTCGCGCCGCTGGTACACGCGGTTGCCGGACCGATTCTTCGCCGGGCTGAGAAACCGGAACTGGCTCTCCCAGTACCGCAGGACATGCGGCTTGAGGTCGGTGAGCTCGCAGACCTCGCCGATGCTGTAGAACTCCTGGACCGGCTCCACGGCGCTCATGCGTCCTGCTCCGATCGAAGTTCGCGCGCCATCAACTCGGCCACGGCGCTGCGGGCCGGATGCCCGTCGAACAGGATGCGGTGCACCATCTCGACGATCGGCATCTCCACGTTCTCGCGCGTGGCGAGCGCAAGGGCGCTGCGCGTGGTCGCCACGCCCTCGGCCACCGTCTCCTTGCCGGCAAGCGCCTCCTCGAGCGTGGCCCCCTGCCCCACACGCATGCCGAGCGCGCGGTTGCGACTCAGCGTTCCGGTGCACGTGAGCACGAGGTCCCCGAGACCGGCGAGGCCGGCGAACGTGGCCGGCTGTGCGCCCAGCGCCGTCCCGAGGCGTGTCATCTCGGCGAGGCCGCGCGTGATCAGCGCCGCGCGCGAATTGAATCGCAGGCCCACCCCTTCCACGAGTCCCGCCGCGACGGCCATGACGTTCTTGAGCGAACCGCCGAGTTCCACGCCGATGACGTCGTCGTGCGTGTAGAGACGGAGGTGGTGGTTGCTGAACGCCTCCTGTACGGCCTCGGCGGCTGCGAGGTCATCCGACGCGGCGACGATGGCCGTTGGCTGCTGTGCCGCCACCTCGGCGGCGAAGCTCGGACCCGAGAGCGCGACGACCGCATGGCCCGCGGCTTCCTCGGCCACCACGTCGCTCATGAGCGCCAGGGTGCCACCCTCGATCCCCTTCGACGCGACCGCCATGATCGCAGCGTCGTGCAGGCCGCCGCATGTCCGGAGCACGGAGCGCACATGTTGCGACGGCACCGCTATGCAGATGAGGGACGCGCCGTCGAGGGCATCGGCCAGTGACGTAGCCGCCCGGAGTGACGGTGCGAGGGCGACCCCGTGCAGGAACCGGTCGTTGCGGTGCGACACATTCACGGACGTGACGACGTCCGGCTCCAGCGCCCAGAGCACGGTTTCGTGTCCGTTGCGCGCGAGCACGTCCGCGAGGGCGGTACCCCACGCGCCGGCACCGATCACGGCGCATCGGGTCATGCGCGCCCCCGCTTCCCGAACCGATTCTCCTCGCCGCGCCGCAACCGGCCAATGTTCGCGCGGTGCGTCCAGAAGACGAAGGTCGCGATCACGACGCTCACCAGGAACAGGAGCGATGACGCGCCGGCCGTGAATGCGAGGAGCGCGGGCAGCAGCACGGCCGACACGAGACTCCCAAGTGACACGTAGCCCGTCCCCAGCACCACCGCCACGAAAACCGCGAAGGTGATCAGCATGGGCAGCGGCGCGAGCGCGAAGAATACGCCCGCGGCAGTCGCCACTCCCTTGCCTCCCTTCCGGAACCTGAGGAAGCAGGGCCGCACGTGCCCGGCGATGGCAGCGATCCCCACCGCGATGCCCCAGACGACGGGATCGTGCGTGCTCAGGATCCGCGGCGGGAGGAGGAATACCGGCACCGCGCCCTTGGCCGCGTCGGCCAGGAAGACGAGCAGGCCGATCTTCCAGCCGAGCACGCGGAACACGTTCGTGGCGCCGAGGTTGCCGGAGCCCTGCTTGCGAAGGTCCACGCCGCTCGCGCGACCCGCGAGGTGCGCGAAGGGAATGGACCCGGACATGTATGCCAGCGCGAGCGCGATGGCGGGATGCACGACTACGCTTCCGCCTTCGCGCCGCTCTTGCGACGCATCAGAATGCGGAGCGGATTCCCCGTGAAGGGATAGGTCTCACGGAAGCCGTTGTGCAGGAAGCGCATGTAGTGCTCTTCCACCAGGTCGGGATGGTTGCCGAAGAAGGCGATCGTGGGTGGCGCGACGCTCACCTGCGTGGCGTAGTTGAGCTTCACTTCGCGGCCGGCGGCCTGGTTCGGCTGTCGGCGCGCGAGCAGTTCCGCCAGGCGCACGTTGACATCGGACGTCGAGATGCGGACGCGTGACTGCTCGTCCACCAGCTGGATCACGTCGAGGATCTTCGAGACGCGCTGGCCGGTGAGCGCCGACGTGAACAGGAAGGGCACGTGCTTCAGGAAGGGCGCCTTCTCGTGCGCCTTCTTCTCGAACTTGTGCGTCGCCTTGTCGTCCTTTTCCACGAGGTCCCACTTGTTCACGACGACGATCAGCCCCTTGCCCGCTTCCCACGCGAGGTGCGCGATCTTGAGGTCCTGGTGGTGAAATTCGCCTTCCGTGGCGTCGATGAGGAGGACGCAGATGTTCGCGCGCTCGATCGCGCGCCGTGCGCGGAGGGACGAATAGAACTCGATGCCGTCCTCGATCTTCGTCTGGCGGCGGAGGCCGGCCGTGTCGATGAAGATCATGTCACGCCCATGGTAGACCATTGGCGTGTCGATCGCGTCGCGCGTCGTGCCCGCGATGTCGCTCACCACCAGCCGCTCCTCGCCGAGGAGCCGGTTGACGAACGAGGACTTGCCCACGTTCGGCCGTCCGACGACCGCGACGCGGAGCGCCTCCTCGTCCTCCGGCACGGCTTCCGGCAGTCGCTCGATCACGGCGTCGAGCAGGTCGCCGGAGTTCTTGCCATTCTGCGCCGACACGGGAAACGGGTCGCCCGCGCCGAGCTTGTAGAAGTCGTAGAAGTCGGTGCGGCTGGGGTCATCCACCTTGTTGGCCACGAGCAGCCATGGCTTGCCCGTGGTCCGGATCATCTCCGCCACGCGGTGATCACTCGGATGGAGGCCGACATTCGCGTCCACGACGAACAGCATCATGTCTGCTTCCTCCACCGCCGTCGCGACCTGCTGTCGGATCTCCTTGTCCATGGGAGCATTCGGGTCGTCAGAGAGCCCCCCGGTGTCCACGAGCCAGAAGGCGCGTCCGTTCCATTCGGCTCTGGAGAAGTGGCGGTCGCGCGTGGTGCCCGCCTCTTCTGAAACGATGGCTTCCTCATCGCCGATGATGCGGTTGAACAGCGCGGACTTGCCCACGTTGGGGCGGCCGATGATGGCCACGACCGGGGCGCTCACGCGACTCGCCTCCCGGTGAGGCCGGGCTCGCCCTCGAGCGTCAGAACGTCGATGAAGTCGTACGACGGATATACCGGCATTGGAAGCGTCTCACGTAGTGCGATGAAACGCTCCTCGTCGAGGAATAGTCCATCGTCATTGATCGTCTCGGCTGGAATGAGCGCGAGATCGAGGTCCCCCCGGTCGGCGAGCGCACGACGGATGTCGGCGCCGACGAGCAACCCGGCGGTGGTGGTGGTGGGTCCGAACAGCGAGTTCTCCATCACGATGAGCGAGAACTGCGCACCCGTGCGCTCGGCGATCGCGTCGAGCAGCTCGGGCATGAGGGGCGCCATGGAGACACCCGTGACGACGCCGATCTTCTTTCCATCCAGCCGCGGGAGCTCGGCGAGGCCATTCCGGACGCGCTCGCGCAGCGACGTGACAGCGCCGACGCCGTTCTCGATCTGGGAGAAGTCGCCGTAGTGCTCCACGTCCGGGAGCGGGCGTAAAGCCAGCAGGTAGAGCTCGTCGGAGCCGAACACCCACCGGTCGCCCCGTTCCGCGAGCCCACGGGCCTCCCAGCGCTCCACGGCCTCGAGAATCCGGCCCGCGCGGACGGCGTCCATGGGCTTGCCGTCGTACAAGTGCGAGAACTGCGTGACGCCAACGGGCACGAGCGCGACGCTCAGGACGGCGTCCCCGAGGTTCCACAGATCGGTGAGGGACTGCTCGAGGACGTCGCCGTCGTTGAGCTCGGGCACGATCACCATCTGCCCGTGCACCTGGATGCCGCCCGCAGCCAGCCTCGTGAGCTGTTCCACGATGTTGGGCACCCGCGGGTTGTTCAGCAGGACCTTCCGCGCTTCCCACGGCGTCGCGTGCACCGAGACGTAGAGCGGCGACAGCCGATACTCGAGGATCCGCTGGATGTCCCGCTCCTTGACGTTCGAGAGCGTGGCGAAGTTGCCGTAGGCAAACGAGAGCCGATAGTCGTCGTCGCGGACGTAGAGGTTCTTGCGCAGGCCCTTGGGCAGGCCTTCGATGAAGCAGAATTCGCAGCGGTTGGCGCACCGGCGCACGGTGGGCGGCTCGAGCTCCACGCCCAGTCCCTCTCCCTCAGGCCGCTCCACCTCGTAGACCACGTCCTCGCCGTCCGGCAGGCGGGCCTCGATCACGAGCTCGTCGTCGGCGGTGAGGAATTCCCAGTCGAGAAAGTCGGCCAGCTCCCGACCGTTCACGGTCATCAGCTCGGTGCCGGCGACGACTCCCATCTCTTCGCAGATGCTGCCGGGGAGTACTCGACTGACGCGAACCATGAATGACCTCGACCTCTACCGAAGCGACGGGGGAAGACCACGCGAGTGGTGCTTCCCCCTGCGAATGCTGCGGGAACCACACCCGGCGGCCCCTCATGCAAGATAGGAGCTACAGGCACTGAAATCAAGCAGAATCCAGCACTTCCGGCCTCGCTACTGTCCTGCTTTGTCATGCTGACGGAAAACGCCCGCCGTAGGGCGGGCGTTTTCCGTGCGGTCCGGCCGAGTGCCTCAGTCGACGATCTTGTACCGGTACGCCACGACGTTGGGGGCGTTGATCGTGATCTTGAACTTCGCCTTCTGGCCCGGCGTGAGGGGCTCGGTGGTGACGGATTCCGTGCCGACCACCTGCCCTGCCTTGTCCAGCGCGCTGAAGGCCAGCGTTACCGCCTTCGGCGGAAGGGACTTCGGCTCGACCTTCGGGGCGGGCTTGCCCTTGGCGCCCTTGGCACCCTTGGCGGGAGTCGGCTGGACGGCGTTCGCCTCGATCTTGTCTCTGCGATCCAGGATGCTGCCGCCGATCGTGGCCGCCTTCTCCCCGGGGGAGAATTCGGTGAACGTCACCTCGATGGGCAGGCTGTTGCCGCGGTTGAACCACGTCACCGTCGTGTCGTTGTACGCTGCGGCGACAGGCGTCTTCTTCGCGGTCTGCGCGGCCTTTCCAAGCGACATGTATGCGCGGGCGGCGAGGTTGTAGTTCTCCGGGTTGCCCGGGTCCACCGCAACGAGGCGCTCGACGATCGGCCCGACCTTGTCGTTCTGCTCCATGGACAGGTAGGTCACCGCGACGTTGAACAGCGCATCACGATTGAACGGATTCTGCGCCAGAGTCGCCTCGAAGAGCTTCCCGGCGTCGGCGGTGCGATTGGCGCGGGCCGCGTTGACCGCGGAGTTCAGCAGGTCCTGGTACTCGTAGCTCGACGGGCTCGAGATCATCCCTTCCCACGTCTTGGCCGCAGCTGCCGTGTCCCCGGCGAGCATGTACGCCGTCTGGAGCTGCTGGCGTCCGCCGCTGAGGTACTGGCCGTGCGTGCCCGGCACCGCGATCAGCTGGGTGTAGATGTCGGCTGCCTTGCGTGCCGCGGCCGCGCGCTCCGCACCAGACGCCGTGTTGGCGGCGTCCATGTACGCGCTTCCCACGTTCGCGAGCATCTGTCGGCGCACGTCGCGATAGCTCGTGTCGCGATTGGCCGCCTCGGCGGCCTCCGTCCAGTACTCGATGGCCTTGGCGGTGTTGCCACGCTTCGACGCCACGCCGCCGAGAATCATGGTGCCGTAAGGGGACGCCGCGTACAGGCGGTTGGCCTGCGTCGCATAGTACTCCGCGGAGTCGAGCTTCTCGCTGTTCAGGGCGTTGATGGCGCCGTTCACGACGTCGAGGTAGAACTTCTGCCCGGCGCGCCAGTACGCGGTGTAGTCCGAGCAGATGGGCTTCGCCGTCTCCACGATCCGGAACAGGGAGTCGAGCGTCATCGGGATATCGATGGTCCCCGTCGGGTTGTTGACGTAGCCGAGCGCGCCGCGCGTGGGGCGTAGGCCGATACCCGGCTGGTTTGCCCAGAGGCTGAGCGCCGTCCCGAGCACATAAGCGTTCGTGGTGGCGTTGTCAGCCTTGTCAGTGGTCTCCAGCACCTTGACCGCGTTCTTGAGGTTCGTTGCCGCAACGGCCGGCGTCGTTGCCTCACGCGCGAGGTTCACGCTCAGCGTTGCACGAGCGGCGTTGCCGGTCGCGCTCTCGCCGATGTCGCACGCCGGCTTCGTGGCCGCCTGCGCGCCCGCCACGGACGAGCCGAGCAGCAGCGCACCCGCCGCGAGATACTTCCTAGCGAACAGAGCCATCAGAGTCTCCTGGGAAAATCGAGCGGAAGCCGACACACGGGCCGGCGTAGAGCTGGGTACCCCGGCAGGCTTACCGCCGTTCCGGCGCGCCGAGTGCAAGCTGGTAAATATCTGCGGGCAGGCGGCCGGTCGCTAGAGCCACGCGCTGAACGTCGTCGAACTCCGGCTTGGCGCGCGTGCCACCGCCCGGCAGCGCGACCACCTTGAGCCGCACGGCCTCGCCCAGGACATCCACGGTGACCTCGGAGCGTGGCAGGGCCATGCGGCTCACGTCCGTGCGGCGTACCCCGATGGACGTGGTCTCCGTGACCAGCAGTTGCTCGAACCGCTCGGCATCCAACGCGCGGCAGAGCACCTCGATGCGGGTGCCCGCCCGCCCCTTCTTCATCGTGGTCGCGAGGAGCACGACGTCGAGCGCTCCCCCCGAACGGATCCGGTCCGACACGGCGGCGAGGTACTCAGGGGACATGTCATCCACGTCGCAGGCCAGAAGTACGAGCGATTCGCGCTGGCCGGTGTTCGCCGGTGCCGCGACGTCAGCGAGAATGATCCGGAGGGCATTCGCGCGACCGGGGAAATCCTTCGTGCCCGCACCGAAGCCGCTGCGCACGGGCGTGTACGTCGGCGGCGGTGCACCGGACGAGAGGACGCGCACGAGCGCCGCACCCGTTGGTGTCACGAGCTCGCCCGCTCCGTCGGGTCCCGGGCTGACGGGATGGCCTTCGAGCAGCTTCAGCGTCGCCGGCGCGGGCACGGGAAGCAGTCCGTGCGCGGCGCGAACGGTGCCGTCGCCGGTGCGGATGGCCCCGCAGCGCACGTCCTCCACGCCGAGTTCCGCCAGCCCCCAGATGGAGCCGACGATGTCCAGGATGGCATCGACGGCACCGACCTCGTGCAGGTGGACTTTCTCCGGCGGCACTCCGTGGATCTCGCCCTCTGCCTCGGCGATCGCCCAGAAGGCCGCGTCCGCCCGTGCGCGGACCGGCTCCGGCGCGCCCGAGTTCGCGACCAGTGCGCGGATCTGGTGAATGTGCCGCCCATGCGGCTGCGGCGGGATGCGAAAATCGACCTTCCAGCACACCAGCTCACCGCGCAGCACTTCGCGGATCTCCACGCCGACGTCCGCAAGGCCGAGCCGCGCCGGCAGCGCGCTGAGCCACGCGGGATCGAGGCCGACACCCAGCAGTGCGCCGAGTGTCATGTCACCCGCAATGCCGCTGAATGGGTCGAGAATGGCAAGTCGCATGCGGCGAAAGCTAATCGGGACGGGTCATCGTCTGTGCGTGCCGGAGACGAGAAGCAGATCCCTCGCTACGCTCGGGATGACAAGAAGGTGGCCCGGGATGACAAGGATCAGAAGCGGTACGACGCGCCGCTGCCCGTGTTGAACACGAGCACCTCCGCGTCCGCGCCGATGCGGCCGGCGCGCACGAGCTTCTCGAGTACGCCGAGCGCTGCCCCGCCCTCGGGCGCCGCGTCGACGCCCGACGCGCGGCTGAGCCGGAGCGTCGCGTCGCGGATCGTGTCCTCGCTCACCGCGGCGGCGGCGCCGTCGCTCTCGTAGAGCGCCTTGAGGATGAGCCGATCGCCCAAGGGACCGGGCACGCGCAGGCCGCTGGCGTGCGTCTCGGGATGCTCCCACGGCGTGGCATGGTCGGCTTTCGCCTCGAAGGCGCGCACCATCGGCGCGCATCCATCCGCCTGCGCGACCACCATGCGTGGGAACGCGACGTCGCGCGCGAGCCAGCCGGCATCGCGCATCTCGCCGAACACCTTCCACATCCCGATCAGTCCCGTGCCGCCGCCCGTC
>JBBRZK010000039.1:0-36384 GCA_038236775.1 Gemmatimonadales bacterium | reverse complement strand
TGACTTCGGTGGCTTGCACGCCACCGATGCCGGCCTGGACGGCCTCGCGCACGTCCGCGACGTTGAGTCCATACCGGGCCAGCGAGGTGCGATCGAGATCGAGCTCGACCTGCATCGCGCCCGCACTGACGTCGACGGACACGTCGGCAGCGCCGGGCACCCGTGCCATGGTGGCACGCACCTGCTCCGCAATCCGCTGGAGCACGGGGATGCTGTCACCGAACACCTTCACGCCAAGCTCCGTGCGCACACCGGAGATCGCCTCGTCGAGACGCATCGCCATCGGCGCCGTGAAGTTGTAGTCGATGCCGGGAATCTGCTTCAATGCCGAATCCATGCGGACGATGAGCGCGTCCGCCGATGTGTTCTTCCACTGGTCACGCGGAATGAAGATCACGTAGACGTCGCCGGCATAGAGCCCCATCGTTTCCGTTGCCAGCTCCGGACGGCCCATCTTGGTCACGATGCTCTTCACTTCCGGAAAGCGCATGAGCGTGCGCTCCACTTCCCTGGCGATGCGCATCCCCTGCGGCAGCGACGTGCTGGGGAGCCGGCGTGTCTCGATCAGCATCGATCCTTCGTCGAGCTTCGGCATGAACTCGGTACCCAGGAAGGGCAGGGAGCCCAGCGAGACGATGAGGAGCGCCACTCCGCCGCCGACGACCACGGCGCGATGGTGCAGCGCCCACTCGAGGTGAGTCCGGTAGCGGGTCCGCAATGCCTCGAACCAGTGTGCTGGCTTCTCCTCCACGTGGTGCAGGGTGTATGAGGCAAGCACGGGCACGTAGGTGAGCGCCAGGATCAACGAGCCGAATACCGCGACGCAGACCGTGAAGGCCATCGGCGTGAACATGCGTGCCTCGAGCCCCTGCAGGGCAAAGATGGGCACGTAGACGGCAATGATGATGCAGACGCCGAACACGATTGGGCGCCCGACCTCGAAGGCCGCGCGACGAATGATCTCCACACGCTGCCCTTCGCCCGTCCTGGACGCATGGCCGAGGCGACGCACGAAGTTCTCGACCATGACCACGGACGCATCGACGATGAGGCCGAAGTCCAGCGCGCCGAGACTCATGAGATTTGCCGAGACGCCGAACCGCTGCATGACGAAGAACGCGGCGAGCAGCGCGAGCGGAATCACGGAGGCCACGACAAGCGATGCGCGCACATTGCGAAGGAACACGAACAGGATGAGCGCCACGAGCAACCCACCTTCGAGCAGGTTCGTGAACACGGTCCGCGTCGTCCGGTCCACGACCTCACCCTGATTGTAGAAGGGTCGGATCGTCACCCCTCTGGGAAGGAGCGGCTGCACGTCCTTGAGCCGTTCCTCGACGCGGGTCACCACATCCTTGCCATTCGACCCCTTGAGCATGACGATCATGCCCGACAGCGTCTCGCCTTTGCCGTCGCGCGACACCGCACCTTCTCGCGGCATGGGTCCGACCTCGACGGTGGCCACATCGCGAACGTAGACGGGGATGCCGCCGCGCGTGCTCACGACGACGTTGCCGATGTCGGTCGCATTGCTCAACAAGCCGAGTCCGCGCACCGTGAACCGCTCGCCCCTGGTTTCCACGTAGCCCGCACCAAAGTTGCCGTTGTTCGCCGCGAGTGACGTTTCGAGATCGCGCAGTGTCACGGCATATCCGGCGAGCCTGCTCGGATCGGCGAGGACGTGGAACTGCTGGACCATGCCGCCCCACGAGTTCACGTCGGCCACTCCCGGAATGGTGCGGAGCATCGGCTTGATTGTGTACTCCTGGATGTTCTTGAGCGCCATGAGTGACAGCTGATCCGATTCCACGAGATACTGAAAGATCTCGCCCATTGGTGTGGCCGGCGGGCCGAGCGTTGGAGTGTAGCCGGGCGGCAGGCTCGCCGTCGCATCCTGCATGCGCTGCGTCACCTGCGCGCGCGCGAAGTACATGTCCACATCATCGCCGAACGACACGGTCACGACCGAGATGCCGGCCTTCGAGATGGACCGCACGCCCGTGGTGAGGGGGAGGCCCATCATGGCCGTTTCCATGGGGTAGCTCACGAGGTTCTCGACCTCGTTCGGGGACAAGCCGTGCACGATGGTGATGACCTGGACCTGATTCGGCGTCAGATCCGGAAACGCGTCGAAATTGATGTGCGCGAGCGCCCACGTGCCGGCCGCCACGAGCACGAGCGTCGCGCCAATGACGGCCGGGCGATAGCGAAGACTGAGTACAATCAGGCGTTCGATCACGATCAGCCTCCCGCCATCTGCGAGCGCGAAAACTCGGATTTCACGGCAAACGCGCCCTCGGTGACGACCAGCTCGCCCGGAGCGAGGCCGGTGAGCACGTGCACCATGCCGCCCGACGTTCCACCAGTCGTCACGTTGCGTCGCTCGAAATGCACCGTCCCATTCTGCTCCGGACGCGCGATGAACACGACGGAGCGCTCGTCGAGCAACATCACTGCTCCCTCAGGCACGGCCAGACTCTGTTGCGCATTGCCACCGTCGAGCCAGACCGTGGCGAACATCTGCGGGCGCAGCCGTCCGCGCATGTTGTCGACGACGCCGCGCACGGGGATGGTGCGCGTCGCCGAATCGAGTGCGCCGCCAACGCTCACGATGCGCGCGAAGAACGTATCAGCGGGATAGGCAGGGACGGCAAAGCGAAGGCGACTCCCGGATCGCAACGCCGAGCCCGCGCGATCGCCTGCCGAGACATCGAGCCACAGGGTGCCTGGATCGCTGACCGCGACGAGCGGGGCGCCGGGCTGAACGACCGTCCCCGGACGAGCATCCCGACTCAGGACGACACCGGCGATGGGAGACCGCATCACCATGCTGCCATCGCGCCCGACGCCAAGATGCTCGAGCTGCGCGCGGGTGCGGGTGACTTCGGCCTCCGCGCGGACGACGTCGGATGTCGCCAGCTCATCATCAGCCGCCGCCCGCTCGACATCCTGCCGCGGAATTGCCTTCACGACGAGCAACCGGTCCGCTCGTTCGTGCGCCGCATGCGCATACGTCGCCGCGGCCTTGCGCGCAGTGAGCTCCGCGAGCGCCTTGTTGTGGTCCGCGCGAGCGGTCGTCGCCGCACCGCTCTCCAGCGTCACGAGCGGTTGCCCGGCGCGCACGCGATCGCCTGCCTGCACGTGGACGGCGAGCACGCGCGCCTCCGCTGGTGCACCGAGCCGAGTGGTGCGGTCCTCATTGGCCACCAATTGGCCAGGGACCTCGACCGCGCTGCCAAGCGACCGTTGGGCCACGGGAGCCCAGCGCACGGCACCATGTTGAATGGCATCCGCAGACAGCGTGAGCTCGCGTCGCGTCGCCGTATCTCCGCCACCAACTGCCCGGTCCGCCCCTGCTGCTCCGGCCGTCGAGTCCTTCGTCGTTCCGCAGCTCGTGACGAGCACGCTCGCGAGCGTCGCCAACCCGAGACTGATTCCAATTGTGCTTCGCATCAGTTCTTTCCTGTGGGAGCGCGTATTGCGCCCGCTGACTCGAGCGCGGGAGCAGGGGGCGGTGGTGGCGTCGCGGTGAGCGCGCCGAGCGGATCCAGGCCGGCGGCTGCATAGAGATCGAGCAGGCTGCCCTGACGGGCAAACAGTGCGCGATAGTACGTGAGGCGAGCGTCGGCCAGCGTGCGCGTGGCATCGATCACCTGAAGCAGTGGGACAGCCCCTTCCTGGTACGCGGCCACCGCAATACGACGTGCCTCCGCCGCTCGGGCGAGGAACTGCCGGTCGAGCGCTCCCAGCGCCGCCGTAAGCAGCTGCGCTGCCTCGTACGCGGCCGCTATCTCGGCCAACGAGCGGCGCTCGACCCACACCAGCTCGTGCCCGGCCGCCACGCGCTCGCTGCTCGCGCGCTGCACCTCACCTCTGTTCTGGTCGAAGAGCGGGAAGGGCACACTCAGGCCCGCGATCATCGAGTACGCGCCACCGGTGCTCTTTGTGCCGACCGTCGCGCCAAGTTGTCGCACGAGGAGCGTTCGCTGAAGCGCGGCTTCGGCGCCCGCTGCCGCCGCACGCGCACGCGCCGCGATCACATCCGGTCGCAGTGCTGTGCGAGCGACAAACGTGCTCGCTGTCGCCAGCGAGACATCACTCACGAACAGGCTGTCGTCGTCGACGACGAGGACACGCGCCCGTCCAGCGCCCTGCGCGGAATCGTCCAGGAAGGGAGCGAGCACTCCGCGTGCCCGTACGAGCTCCACTTGTTGTAGCACACGGTCAGTCGCCGCCCGATCGCGTTCCACCTGCAATCGAATCAGGTCGCCTTCGGCTGCGGCTCCTTCGACCACTCGTGCACGGCTGTATCGGAGCAGGCTATCCAATCCCTCGAGAATGTCGGCCGAGGCCTTCACCGTGACCTGGGCGAACGCGACACGAAGGAACGCGCGAGCGGCATCGGTAGCGACCTGCTGGCGGGCGACGGCGAGTTCCGCGTCGGCGGTGCGTAGGTTGTCGTCGGCCTTGCGCACGCGCGGCCAACGCTGCCACACGGACTCCAACGGCAACGTCGCGAAGCCTGACGTCTCGCGCGTCTGCCCAGTCGGACTGGCTCGTCCTGGAAAGCCGGCGTTTTCGACCTGGTAGGTGAGAATCGGATTCGGCAGCGTACCCGCGGTGAGCCTGGCACCGTGCGCTGCCCCGACGCGGGCCCGCGCGGCGTCGATCAGCGGGTTGCGTTCGACGGCCGCTCGGATCACGTCGTTGAGCGTGAGGGGCCGGCCGGCTCCGGCATCCTGCGCAGCAGCACTGTGCGACGACGCGGCAAGTGCGGCGACAAGGAGGGCGGCCGTCGATCGAGCACATGCGCGCCCTCGATCGGGATGGAGCGCCGAATGTCGCAGGCGCGCGAGTAGCAGTGAGAGCATTGAACCAGGTTTCGGTGCGCTCGGCACGAGTGGAAGCACAACGCGACGTGCCGATCGTTGCCCGCACGAAGCAGGGTGTACGAATGGAGCACGCGCAGTGGGCCAGTTGCCCACCTGCGAGAGAGAGTTGGGACAGTACGAGTGGTCGCGAGGCGCATGGAAGCACCTCGGCGAGTTAGCCGAGCGGCGGTGCTCGAGGCTGAACAGGTCGCGCGCAGACCCATGGCGGGGCCGCTTGCGCGTTGGGGCAGTGCAGCGCGTTGCGCTCTGCATTGACTTCCGCGATCGGTGCATCCACGATCGCGGATGCTACCATCAGAATGCTCGGCAGGACCGTCGCCGTGACCACGCCATGCAGCGCGAAATGCTCGGCATCGGCGTCCGGGTCGTCGGCCGAAGACTGATGCTCGGCTGCGTCGGCAGCTGGTCCGTGATGATGCGCCACGAGCCCATGCTCGGTCAGCTCGTGTGCCTGCCGAGAGTGGGAGACACCGTGCATCACCTTCGTGGCGGAGTCGGTGGACACCGCTACGAGGGTGAGGCACAGCAGAGTCAGGTGGCCGACTGGAAAGCGACGCATGGCTCGAATGTACCCCGAGCGGAAGAGTGAGGCCAGTCTGTCACTTGCCAGCGTTGCGGCAGCCGCTCTATCCGATCGCGCCGAGCGCCCGGTCTCGAACATGCGGCGGCGCTCGGTGACGTCCTTGAATACGATCGCGAAGCGGCCGGAAACAACCAGCGCCACGCGGGCAGGGTGCCTCACGATCCGATACTTGTACGCGAAGTTGCCCTCTTGAACCAGCCCGGACCATACTTCCCAATGTGTACGCGGGCCACGCCCTCGTACCTGGGCCTGATACGCTGTGGGGAGAAGCACCATTTCCCCACTCAGTCTTCGGGTCTACAGTTAGTGTTGGCGTTCCTTGCACGCCAGCTACGCATCGAGGTTGTCGTGATCGTGGTCGAATCGCGGTTTCGGGTGGCGGACGACATGGTGGAAGAGGTGCGAGCGGCCTTCGTCCTCCGCCCGGGGCTCGTGGACCATGTCTGCGGCTTTCTTGGCATGGAGGTCTTCCAGGCCGACGGCGACCTGCGTGTGTTTCACCTCGTCACGCGCCGGACCGACCGCGGCGCGTACGATACCTGGCACCGCGGCGACGCCCATCGTGCGTCGCATGCATTCATTCCGCGCGGGCTGAAACTGGAGGCGAGCTTCACGCGGGTGACGGTGATGACTCGCGTCGAACAGCCGGACGCGGCGGTCTCGCTGGAGCTGGCGATCGGCGATGCCGCGCCACCGCTGGCTCGCTGGCTCACCGACGCCAGTGTGGCGTGCGCGGCGCTGGTGCTTCCGGATGGCGTGCTGGCCCTGAACCATGCGCTGGCCGAGCGACTTGGCGCTCCGTCTGTCACCGTGCTGTACCGTGCCCTGGCCAACGACGAGGCCACTGAGCTTGGGGAACGTATCGCGGGCATACGCCGCTCCGGCAGGCGAGGGTGCGGCGAGAGCTTCCTGCTGAACTTCGTCTCGTCGTCGCACTCGCCGTTCACACTCCAGTGCATGATGGATGTGCAGCCGAGCCATGCCCTGCTCATTGGCGAGGACGTCGAACGGGTCGAGCATCGACTGCGTGACGAGCTGATGCACTCCAACAACCAGCTCGCGGTGCTCGCGCGTGACCGCGAACAGCAGCGTCAGTCGCTCGAGGCCACCTGCATCAGCTCAGCGCGTGCACCAGTGCGCGCAGCGCCTCGACCTCCGACGTCGCCCCCAGCCGTTCGAACAGCGCCATCGCCGCCTCCGCGTCGCGCCGAGCGTCACGATCCGCGCCGCGCGTGTGCAGCCCCCTCGCCCGGTCCCGCAGCGTCTCCGCCTCGATGAGCGCGTGTCCCCGCTCGCGGGCAATCGACAGCGCCCGTTCGAACGCCACGTCGGCATCCGCGAACCGCCCCATCGCCGTCGCTGCCGTTCCGACCAGCCGATGGGCATCGGCCTCATTCATCGGGTCCTCGAGCGCCTGCAGCTCCGCCGCGGCGCGCTGTGCCGTGCCACGCGCGAACTGCGGATCGCCCCGGCGCAGTGCCACTTCGGCCCGGCCGATCAGCCCCATCGCGGCCACGCGTGGGGCTACACCGGCGGCAGCGTAATCCATGGCGCGGCGTTCGTATTCGTCTGCCTGCTCGAGCGCACCGAGATCCCGATACGTGATGGCGATGTTGTGGTAGCTCTCCGCGAGCCCACGACGCTGTCCGAGCCGCTGGTACGCCGGCACGGCGCGCTGATAGTAACCCAGCGCCGCGTCATGCTCCCCACGGATGTTGGCGATCATGCCAAGGTTGTTCGTGGCACGCGCGAACAGCAGGAGATCCTCTTCCTGCGCCGCCAGGTCGAGCGCGGTGTTGAGTGCGCTGCTCGCTGCGTCGAGATCGCCGAGGAAGAAGCTGCCGACGCCGAGCAGGTTCAGCGCACGCCGATGATTGACACGATCTCCCTGCGCGCGCAGGGATGGAACGATGTCCCTCAGCCATTCGCATGCGGCACGCTCGCGGCCCACGCGCATGAGTGATTCGGCGTACAGCACGCGGATCTCGCCTGAGGCGGCGGCGAGCGGCGGCATCGGCTCCAGCATGCCGACGACGTCACTCCACGCGCCCGCGCGAGACAGCGCGCGGGCACGTGCGAGGACATCATCGGGGACGTCGGCCGACGGATCCATCACTCCACGCGGGACGGAGTGGCTCGCACGTCAGTATGCTGCCGCATAGCCGGTGAATCCGGCGAGTTCAGCGTCAATTTCCTTGTTCTCCTTCACCACGATGCTCGACACCTTGAACCACGGTGCGCCGAGCGTCTCCTGACGCCAGATGCTCAGCTGCTGTGCGATGGAATCGTCTCCCGAATCGACTCTGCCGTTCTGGTCGAGATCGTCCCCGACCTCCGTGAAGAACATCTTCAGGCGCGCCGGATTCCCGGCGGCGAATCGCAGTCCGGACGGCTGGAAGTCGACGATCAGGTGCGTGGCGTCGATCACCGTCAACGTGATGCGCACGGAGTCTCCATCGGCGATCGGCGTTCCGTCGGGCCGGCGATCGAGGGACGCGCCATCCAGGCGGAATTCCAGGAACTTCGTCGAGTCGCCCCTGCCTGGCGTCGCCCGATACCAGAGGTCGGCGCCCGCATTCCTGCCCCGCACGGCGTAGAAGCTCGCAACGGTCGTGGAGAGTGGAGGCGAGCCGGCGGCCACGGTGAGGAGATGGAGGCCATCCACTGGCCGTTGCTCGACCGCGGTGACGTCTGCGCTGCCGCAGGCGGATATTGCAAGAGCGGCGACGCAGGCGAGCGCGACGCGGCGTGAGTTGAACGGCATCGTTCCACCGGTGGATGAGTATGTGGTTGAATCAGGCACGGTCGTCGTCTCCGTCATCGCTCTCGAGCTGAGCGAGCGATGCATCGAGGAGTCGATGCAGGCGTGGACGCGAGATACCAAGCCGACGAGCCGCCACGCTCTTGTTCCCGTCGCAGAGCGCCAGCATGCGATGCGCCGCTGCCTGCGTCAGCTCCGCAATCGTCGCGGGAAACGGCAGGTCGCCCGCGCTCGTCGTCGCGCGGTCCCGTGTGCGCTCCACGGCAAAGTCCTCCGCGTCGAGCACCGCGCCATCGGCGAGCAGGACCGCGCGCTCCATCGTGTTGCGCAGCTCGCGCACATTGCCCGGCCACGGCCGCTCACGCAGCGCACGCGTGGCGGCCGGCGCGAGCGCGAGGGCGGGCACGTCGTACTCGCGCTTGAAGCGCACGAGAAAATGATCCGCCAGGAGCAGGATGTCTTCCGCGCGATCGCGCAGTGCCGGCAGCTCGATCGGCATCACGTTGATGCGGTAATACAGGTCTTCGCGGAACTCGCCCCGACGCACGGCATCCAGCAGGTTCACGTGCGTCGCCGCCACCAGCCGCACATCGAAGGGAATGCTCCGCGAGCCACCGAGGCGGCGAATGCTCCGCTCCTCGAGCGCCCGCAGCATCTTGCCTTGCAGTGCAAGCGGGAGGTGACCGATTTCGTCGAGAAAGAGCGTTCCACCATCGGCGAGTTGCATCAGCCCCGGCTTTGCAGCCGTGGCCCCGGTGAACGCACCCTTTTCGTGGCCGAACAGCTCGCTCTCGAGAAGGTTCTCGGGAATGGCCGCGCAGTTCACGTCGACGAATGGCCCCGCGCGCCGAGGCCCGTTGTAGTGAATGGCGCGAGCCAGCAGTTCCTTGCCGGTTCCCGTCTCACCAGTGAGCAGGACCGTGACGTTCGGTCGCTGTATCACGCGTACCGCCCGATCGAGTGCTGCCCGGAGTGCGTCGCTCGTTCCCATGATGCCCTCGAACTGAACGGTCCCTCGCTCCTCGGCGGCAAACGCGGCTGCGGCACGCTCTGACTGCAGTCGCGCGGCGCCTGCCTCGACCCATGACCTGAGTGACGCGAGGTCCTGCGGGAGCGCGAAGTAATCGTCGGCTCCCGCGCGGATGATCCCCGCCACGAGCCGGTGATCAGTGCTGGCGCCGACGGCGGCGACGAGGCGAGTGCCGGCGGGCAGCAGTCGCAACGCCGCCTCGAGCATTCGCTCGTCGCCACCAGCGGCCAGGAGCGTGATGGTTCCCGCTCCTGGCTCCAGCGAGCCGGCGTCTTCACCAGACACCAGCGAGAGGCCATTCGCCTGTGCAAGCGCGGGCCACTCGGCGGAAAAGGAATCCGTGATCGCGAGAACGCGGAGTTCGGCCACAGGAGCCTGGTGCATCGACCGCCCGCGTTGCCGCGGGCGGTCGGGTGGGTGACGTCAGCGGCCACTGCCGCCATCGCGATCATCGTGGCCATCGTGATTGTCATCGCGAAAGGCCTTGAACGACCGCGAGATGTTCCCGCTGACGAGCGAGGCATTGGTGCCACCCGCGTTCGCCGTTGTCGGATCAACCAATGTACCGCCGGACGTGCGGAACCAGTTTGCCAGGTCGACATTGATGGTAATGTTGGCACCCGTCGAGTCCGCAACCAGTGGCGGGCTGAACAGGCCCTCGAGCTCTGCCTCCGGAGCACCCGTATAGGTGAACGCCTTGCCGTTGAACGTGCCTTCCACCCGGACGCTGGCACCCACGAACTCCGGATGTGCGGCAAGGAAGGCCGTTGACGCGCTCTTCCTCGCCTCGACCGCACGGATCTTGGCTTCGAAGGCGGTATAGGTACCCGAGGGGACGGAACTGTTCAGCGCTTGCGTCACGGCACCGTTGACGGCCAGGCTGACGATCGACGGCGCCAGCTCGAGTTCTGCGCACGAACTGTCGCTCTTCTGGTCGTCACCGGCCGACTCCGTGCTGGTGCACGTTGCGCCCGCACGCTGCAGCTCGAGCCGCGCGAGCACCACCTGCGCCTTGGTGATGACGAGGGAGTCAGTCGCCGCGGTCAGCGCCAGGACGCCGGAAGAGGGCGAGGCGACGGACGCAGATGTCGTCGCGGAGCCCGTGGCCGCGAATGAAAGCGAGACGGCGCCGGGTGTCGTCGATCCAGGGCGCGTCGAATCCGAGGAACACGCCGAAAGCGCGACGGTGATGGCGAGAGCGCCGGCGGAGACCAGGTAGTTCGTTCGCATGTTGAGATGCTCCAGGTGGATGAGGTGTCAGTTTCCGGCCTCCACAAAGGCAGGACGGACGCCACCGTTTCCACGCTCTGGCGATCACAGTAACGTGTTGTCGTTCAACGCGTTGGATCACTGGTGACCGACGTCACACCCGCACCCTGACGTATCGTCCCATGCACGCGCTGTATCGTGGCGTTACACCGCCGACGCCCGTTCCCCTGTTCGCGGAAATCCCGACAGCACACAAGGACCTTGCCCGACAGAAGTCGTTGCCGATGGCGCTGAGCTTTGGTCATCCAACCAAACCGGGGTGAGTGCGATGGCTGCGCGAATGTCTGGTCTAGTGCTGTGCGGTGTTCTCGCCTTGTCGGCGTGCTCAGGCAGTACGTCGTCGACGGGACTGTCGCCCACCGATGTCGCTGTATCCAGTGTGCTGCCCGCGAGCGGTGCGACCGGCGTCGATGCCGCGACACCCGTCACTCTTGCCTTCAACCGTTCCATGATGACGGGGATGGAAATGCTCGTGCTACTGCACGAGGGCAGCGTGACCGGACCACCGGTAACCGGCAACGCGACGTGGTCGGCCGATCGGATGCAACTCGTCTTCGTGCCGGCGCAGGCTCTCAAGTCGAAGATGAGTTATGTGTTGCACCTGTCGCCCAATCTGCAAGGCAGCAATGGGGCGAGTGTCGACTTCGCGGCGTGCGCGCAGGCGGTGGGCGGTCAGGCCGTGCCATCCGCGGCGATGACCGGAGGCATGATGAGTGGCGGCATGGGACAGGGCATGATGTCCGGCCCGGGGTGGCAAGCGGGGAGCGGCATGTGGGGATTCGGCATGAGTTTCACGTTCACGACCAGGTGAGGCAATCGTGAACCCACGACAAAGGCGCAATCATGGTTGAGCAGACGACTCCCTATGGCATCGGCGCTACGGTCGACGTGCCGTACGACCAGGCAGTGGCGCGTACGCGAGACGAACTTGCGAAGGAGGGCTTCGGCGTTCTGACGGAGATCGACGTGCGCGCGACGCTCAAGAACAAACTCGACGTCGAGTTCCGGCCCTACGTCATACTCGGCGCGTGCAGCCCGGCATTGGCTCATCGCGCATTGAGCGCCGAGCGCGACATTGGCCTGCTGTTGCCCTGCAACGTCGTCGTGTACCAAGGGGACGATCCCGGGAAGAGCGTCGTCGCCGCAATGGATCCAGTCGCAGCGCTCCAGCTCTCGGGCAACGCCGACATCGGCCCGATTGCCGAAGAGGTCAAGGGACGCCTGCGGCGGGTGCTCGAGGCCGTCGCCCGGGGCTGAAATGGTAACCGCGCGCGACCGAGGTTTGATTCGTGCACCTGGGGATTCGCACGAACATCAAGCCAAGTCGCGCGCTCTGGGCGTCGGCGCTGAACGCTGTCGAAGCGGACGCGCGCGCGAACGCGAACCCGAAGGAGGCGTTGTGAATACATGGGGCGGCCACTACATGGGGGGCGGAGGTAACATGATGATCCTGGGCGTGGTGATCGTCGTCGCCATCGTCTGGATCGTCTGGACTCGGTCCCGCAGAAACCCTTGAATTGGCGGACGGACGCATGAGGCCGTGATCTCGCTCATCGCTGGCCTCCTGGCGGGAAGCGTCGCGCTCGTCGGCTTCGGGTTGGACAGCGTGATCGAGGTGACCGCGAGCGGTGCAGCGGAGTGGCGGTTACGCTCGGATCTCGAGCCGGTGCGTCGGGCACGGGTGGAGCATGTCGCGGTGCGCGTCATCGGTTGGACCTTCATCGCGCTCGCCACGTATGTCCTCCTCGATGGCGTCAAGGCCCTGTGGCTGCGCGAGCAGCCCGAGCGCAGCGTCGTCGGCATTGCGATTCTGGCGCTGTCCGCCGTTGTGATGCCCGTGCTGGCGCGTGCAAAGGGTCGAGTCGCCCGGCGGCTGTCGAGCCGCGCGTTGGTGGCGGATGCGACACAGACGTCGCTCTGTGAGACAGGAATCGCTATTCCGTCGTCTTGCCATCAAAGTGTTCGCTGTCCGCCTCCGCGCCGTGTCGCGTGTGGTGGACGACGCCGTCCCGATGATTCGGCGGCGAATAAAGCGTATAGAGCTTCAGCGGACCACTGCCGGTGTTGATGATGTTGTGATTGGTCCCCGCCGGGACGAGTACCGCGAAGCCCGCGCGGATCGCCGTCCGCACGCCATCGAGAACCGCCTCACCGGTCCCTTCCTCCACGCGAAAGAACTGGTCGAGCGTGTGGACTTCCGCCCCGATCTCTTCCTTGGGCTTCAACGCCATCAGGACGAGCTGGGAGTGTTTCGCCGTGTAGAGCACCTGGCGAAAGGCGGCATTCTTGACGGCGAGATCCTCGATGTCCTGCACGAAGCCTTTCATGACGACTCCACTCTGGTTGCTCATTCCCCTCAGGGGGCGTTCGGTGCCAGCGTCTGCAAGCAATAGGCCCGGGACAGGTCGCCTGTTCCCTGGTTGTCGCGCGTGCCGGCACGCGCATTTCGCTCTGCGGACTCTCCATCTCCACCGGCGCGATTGTGCTCGTGTGGGACGGCCAGCGAGTTCCGTGGAAGCAGACCTCTGACGCCGAGTGGATCACTGAGCCTCTGACGCCCACGGAGTCCCACGCGAGTCCATTTGTCTTGCCCGAGACCCTATGGATTTCCTGGGCGATGACGAAGGAGTCGCCAGACGGTCGACGTAGTCGCGAAGCATGCGTACGCTCGCGTCGAACGGACCGATGTCCCGCGTGGTGCGGGCGAGCATCACGCCCTCTTCCATCGTGGTCAGCGCGAAGACTGCGAGAGCGTGCCGGTCGATGGACGGCGGGAGGCGCGCGCCGGCATCGACGAAGCACGCCTCGATGGCGTTGATCCATCCGTCGAAGGTCGCGGCGAGCAGCTTCCGCACCGGCTCGTCGGGCTCGTGCAGCTCCAGCGCGAGGCTCCCGATCGGACAGCCGTACGTCGCGTGCGTCGACACCAGCGCCCGTCGATATGCCGCGAGCAGCGCGAAGATTCGCTCGATGGAATCATCGACGCCGCGCCACGCCGGCTCCAGCAGCATCGGTTGAATGCCGCCGAGGTACATCTGGAGCACCGCGAGGAGGACGTCCTGCTTGCCGGGGAAGTAGTGGTAGAGGCTTCCCCGGATTGGCCTCCGCCGCCTGGAGAATATCGGCGACGCTGGTGGAACCATAGCCCTTCTGCGCGAACAGCCGCATCGCCGCGAAGACGATGCGATCGCGGGTGTCAGGGTGTCAGGGTGTCCACCAAGTTGTTGAATGAACGCTCAATCACAAGGTCAACCTTCTGCGATGCGGCTTGCAATACGTGAACTATGGCCATAAATTTGAGAGTATGGCCATACCAAAAATCAAGGCGACGTATTCACTCGACGAGCCGACGGTGAACAAGTTGGCGGAGATCGCCCGGAAGTGGAACACCTCGAGGTCTGGCGCTCTTTCGCGGCTGATCAACCAGGGAGACGACGCGGTGAAGGCAGACGAGATACGGCAGAAGATCGCTGCGCTGGACCGGGTAACCGAGGCTGTGAGTCAGCTCCCTCCGGGAGTCTGGGATAATTGGCAGAAGGAGCTCCGGGACATTCACGAGGGCGTCGGGCCGCACGACGACGAGGCTGCGGCGGAGCCGTAGGTGACGATCCATCTCGATTCGAACTTCCTTGCCGGTGCACTTGCGCGCGCGTCGCGGGAACGATCGATGCTGAAGCGCTGGATGTCCGAGGGAAGAACGATGCACGTCTCCTCGATGGCGTGGGCTGAGTTCCTTTGCGGACCGGTACCTCGCGGAGTGCTTCCGGATATCGAGGCAATGGTTGGTACCAGCCTTCCGATCACGGCGGTAGACGCAGCACTTGCGGCCCGACTGTTCAATGCGACGGGCAGGCGCACCCGCTCACTCGGGGATTGCATCATCGCCGCGATCGCCATTCGTTCCGGTGCAGAGATCGCCACGAACGACGTGACGCACTTCCGCCGGTTCGCGGAATTCGGCCTCCTGATCGCGGAATAGCCCGATGACCATTCTCGTTCTGCCGCTCGTCGTCACACTCGCCCTCGGCACGCCATCGCGGACGACCCCCGCGTCGTGTCACGCGACGGCGACGTCACTCACGCCGGCATCATGGGTCGCGCCCGCCCGCGCGGCGCAGGCCACACCGACGGCCGGGCTCACGCTGCTCAGGGAGATCCCGCTGCCCGGGCCGGCGAACCGCTTCGACTACCAGAGCTTCGACCCCGTCACGCATCGCATCTACATGAACCACATGAATGCGGGACGGACGGTCGTCTTCGACGCGGACGGCAATCGGGTCGTCACGGAGATCACGGACCTGCCGCGGGCGACCGGTGTCTGGGTCGTACCCTCGCACCATCAGGTGTACGTCTCGGCGGCTGGTGCCCACGAGGTCGCGATCATCGACGATCGGACACTCACCATCACGTCGCGCGTGGGCGGCATCCACTTTCCCGACGGCATCTCCTACGCTCCCGAGGCAGACAAGGTGTTCGTGTCCGATGAGGCGGGCGGCGCGGACGTCGTGATCGACGCGAAAACCGGGGCGAAGCGTTCCACCATCGACCTCGGCGGCGAGGCGGGCAACACGCATTACGACTCGGTGTCGCACTGCATCCTGGTTGCCGTCCAGACAAGGAACCAGCTCGTCGCCATCGACCCGGCGAGTGAGCGCATCGTCCAGCGCTATGACCTAGCCGGTTCGTCCGAGCCACACGGCTTCATCCTCGACGAGGAAGGGCGCCTCGCGTTCGTCACGTCGCAGGGCAACGCGACCCTCCAGGTGATCGACCTTCGCACGATGCGGGTGCTCGCGCAGCACACGGTTGGGGCGACGCCTGACGTGCTGGCGTGGGATCCCGCGTGGCGACGATTGTACGTCGCGGCCGAGGGTGGGCTCCTCTCCGCGTTCTGGCTGGACGGAACGACGCTCAGGCCGATCGGTGAAGTCCGGACGTCGCACGCACACACAGTGTCGGTGGATCCGCGGACCCATCGCGTGTACCTCCCGCTCGAGAACGTCGGCGGGAAGCCGGTGCTTCGCATCTACGAGCCGTCGCGCTGAGGTGGTGAGCTACCGACTTCGTCGGATCACGCCAGGCCCGCGGCCGTAATCCGTCGATGTTGCGCCTGACCATTCTGCGCGCCTCACTCACGGTGCAGCCGGCACCACCTGATAGCTCACAAACGCGAGATACTGGCTGTTCGGCGACCACGAGTTCACGTTGATCGTCCCCTGTCCGCCGAACAGCCGCGCCAGCTCGTCCGTCGCACGCGTGGCCAATGTCATCATGCGAAGACGCACGTGCTTGTTCTCCGGGTGGTCGCCGACGCCGCGCTCGTACGAGAGGAACGCCAGCAACTGTCCATTCGGCGATACGTGCGGAAACCAGTTGTCCCACTCGTCGTTCGTGATCTGCTCCTGCGCCGACCCGTCGGGATGCATGCGCCAGATCTGCATGGTGCCGGAGCGATCGGAGTTGAAGTAGATGAATTGCCCGTCGGGCGAGTATTCCGGTCCGTCGTCCTTGCCGGGGTTGGTAGTGAGACGTCGCTCGTCGCCACCGCCGATGGGTATCGTATAAATGTCGAAGTTGCCGCCACGTTCACCGCAGTACGCGACCGACTTGCCGTCAGGGGCCCATCCGTGGAAGTACGATGGCCCCGACGGCGTAATGCGGGCGGCGCTGCTGCTGCCGACGGGCAGCGAGTAGATGAGGGATGGCCGCTTGCCGTCGACGGGCTGCGAGTTGTCGCTGAACGCCCAGGTGCGTCCGTCGAACGTGAGGCCGTGATCGTTGTTGATGTTCGTGAGGATGCCGAGGTCGACAGGCTGCGGCGTCGCCATGCGGGTGGGGTTCAGCGCGGCGCCAGGCGGATCCGCCTGCACGCGGTAGAACTTCCCCCGTGTGTTGAAGTACAGCGTGTTCGTGGCATCGGGGAACCAGTTTGGTGCCTCGATGCGCTGCGACTGTGTCACGACGTACGCGACGCGCCGGTCCTTCGAGCGAATGCTGATCGTCTCGAGCGTGTTGACGAGCGTCGTCGCGGTGCCTATCGGAGCGAGTGTATTCAGCGAGACCCGCGAGAACGCCGCCGTCTCGCGGCGCGAGGTGTTGTGCGCCGACACGGCGAGTCCCACATAGAACTCGCCCGTGAACGGCAGGCGTGCCGCGCCACCGGCCGGACGGAATGGCTCGCTGCCGTTCGCGACGTACATCGAGACGTAGTCGCCGCGTTTTTCGATGCGCAGGCGGGACGGCCGCACGACGGTGGCCTGGACCTCGTGCGTCACGGCGCCCTTCGCGTCGCGCCACTGGAGCGACGTGAGCCCGTCGCCGTGCGTGGCCGCGTCGGCGTACGGAGCATCGCTGTCGAGCGACTGCCGAATGACCAGGCACGCCTTGCGATGTGGGTCGGGCATGCCGGAGCTCGGCTCCGTTCCGACAAATGCGACGTCGGCTTCGAGCGCGACGTCGCCGGACATCTTCACCCAGACGTATTGAAAGTGATCGGCCGCGGCCCACATGTTCTCGCCGCCACCAGTGATCGTGTACGTGCCGCTCGCGGCATCATACGTCGCCGAGCCGGGACCGGTCGCGGACGGAACCCCGACGTCGCCATGCGAAGTGAAAATCCCGAGCGACGGCGAGGCGACGCGACTACCGCCTGTGGTCGCGCATGCGACGCAGGACAGGACAAACGCGCTGGCGAGAGTGCGCAACGGTGTCATATGAGGTTCTTCCATCAGCAGGGACCGCCCAGGAGGGCAGGGAATTCAATCGAGCTTTCCGCTCTATAGCATAACTGAGCACTGCTGCCATATTCCGTCAATCGTTGTTCGTTGCGCGCTTGCCTACCCGTTGGCCGTGAGTCGTTGTCCGGGATTGGGTCGTGAAGCGCGCACAGAAATGACCGCACCCTGTTTGCCAATCGCACGAATGACGGCCATGTCGGCGAAGGAAACGCAGGGCAGAAGAGGCGTGTGGTACGCCCTCCTCGCCGCAGTCCTGTTCGGGGCGAGCGCACCACTGGCCAAGCTGCTGCTTCGTGGTGCGCCGCCTCAGCTGCTTGCCGGCCTGCTGTACCTGGGTTCGGGACTCGGACTGTCGATCGTCGCCGTCGTGCGCTCGCGACGCGAACAACCGAAGGAAGCGGCGCTCGGCAAACGGGATATCCCGTGGCTCGCCGCAGCGATCCTGTCCGGTGGAATCGTGGCCCCCGTCCTCCTGATGGTGGGCCTCGGTCGAACGCCGGCGTCGAGCGCGTCGCTGCTGCTGAACCTCGAGGGCGTCTTTACCGCCCTTCTCGCGTGGGTGGTCTTTCGCGAGAACGTCGACCGACGCATCGCGATCGGTATGCTCCTGATCGTCGTCGGTGGCGCGGCGCTCTCCTGGGAGGGGCGCGCGGACTTCGGCGGAGTGGCCGGCCCGCTGGCCGTCGCTGCCGCCTGCTTCTGCTGGGCCATCGACAACAACCTCACCCAGCGTGTGTCCGGTGGCGATCCGGTGCAGATCGCGATGCTGAAGGGGCTGGCGGCCGGCTCCGTGAACGTGACGATCGCCCTGATGCTCGGCGGGCGCTGGTCCGCCGGCTGGCAGGTTGTCGCGGCCATGGTGCTGGGCTTCCTCAGTTACGGGGTGAGCCTCGTGCTGTTCGTGCTGGGGTTGCGCCATCTCGGGGCAGCGCGCACCGGGGCGTACTTCTCGCTCGCCCCGTTCGTGGGGGCAGCCCTCTCGCTGCTCATGTGGCGCGAGCAGCCGACTCTCGCGTTCGCATTCGGCGCGACCTGCATGGCGGCGGGTCTCTGGCTGCACCTCACGGAACGTCACGCGCACGCGCATGAGCACCTGGAGCTGGAGCACAGCCACGCGCACGTGCATGACGACCACCACCAGCACGCGCACGCGGCGGGTGATCCCCCTGGCGAGCCGCACACGCATCGGCATCGGCATGCGACGCTCGTGCACTCACATGCGCACTATCCGGACATTCATCACCGGCACAGCCACGATGGTGCACTCGGGGGCCAGAGCGACGACGCCTGACCGCGATGCGCGGTTAGAGTCGCGGCCGGCGTCATCCCCTCCAGGCGAATTGGTGCGTCGACAGCCTCGTCGCGCGCGGAACATCGTCGTCACGGCTCAGCGTGATGATGCGAGGTACGTGGCGTGGGTCGCTCCGAATCAGGACGATGCCACCCGCCTCGACGGCCACATCGGTGCGGGCGCCGATGGCCACGCCGACATTGCGGGCCGGGATGTCGTTCCCCGAGGATGCCCGGGCCGTGGCATGCGTCGGCGAAAAGTCTCTGTTTACGGCAAGTAAACTGCCGGCTACTTTCATTGGAGTGTTTGGTTGACTTCAGCCGTTGCCATTTCCGGAGGAGCCAAGTGACGCAATCACGCAAGAAGGGCATCGTCAAGGGCGACTCACTCCGATTGCAGGATACCGTTCGCCTTTCAGCGGCCGGCGCCGGCATGCTGCTTGGCGACCTCGAGCATCGGATACTCAAAGCCGCGTGGGCGCTCGACCGACCGGCCACCGCGCGCGAGCTCCATGAGCGCGTCGTCCGGACACACGACGTGGTGTATATCACGAGCGTCACCGTTGCCAACCGCCTGGTAGAGAAAGGGATCCTGCGGCGCGCGAAGCACGAAGACCTCTATCACTACACCGCGACGCTCTCGCGCGACGAGTTCAGCGAACGAGCATCTCGGCACGTTGTGCAGCGGATCGTCGATCTGGGCTCAACGGCGGTGTCGGCCTCCCTCGTCGACGTACTTGCCGAGCGCGATCCGGAGCAACTTGCGGAACTCGGCCGCCTCGTACGCCGGAAACTGCGTGAGGCAGGGAAGGATAGCGAGAAGTGACCGAACGGAACGAACGATGAACAGGTTCGCCGAGCGGCGAACCGAGGCGGAAACATGCAGGCGATGAGAAATGCAGGGCCGACGATGTACATCGAGCCAGGGATGCGTGCGCGCGAGCAGTCCCACAGGCGGTCCCTGCTGCTGGCCGTAGGCGCTCTCATCATCCTCAGCGCGAGTCCGGTGTTCGGGCATCATCTGGCTGCGAAGGCGGACACACTGCTTGCCGGTCGCGACCATTTGGGCGGCGTCTGCCTCATTGCCATGCATCTGCTGCTCGCGCCGATACATCGTGTCTTTCATCTGCTGCTGCTGGCCGGCGCCGTTTACGCGGTCTGGGACCGCATTCGCGCGTGGCGCAATCTCCGCTCGACACTTGGCGCGCTCGAATCGCGTGCGCCATTGCTCGAGGAGCGGATCGCACTGGCGGCCGCGCGCGCCGGTGTTTCGCCGGATCGCATCAGCGTGGTCGAAGGACTACCCAATCCCGCATTTACCGCCGGGCTCTGGCGGCCGCGCATTTACGTCGCGCAGGAACTCGCAGACGTACTCGACGAAGCGCAGCTCCAGGCGGTCCTGGCACACGAGGCGGCGCACCTGAGACGCGGCGATCCGCTTCGGCTTTCGCTGCTCCGGTTCCTCGCATGCACGCTCTTCTACATTCCGGCGCTCCGGCGGTTGGCGGACGATCTCGCCGACGAAGCAGAAATTGATGCTGACGACGCCGCGGCCACGGGCGGTACCGCGCTCGTTCTCGCCTCGGCCATTCTCACGCTCGCGGAATGGGGCACGCGTTTGCGCGAGACGTCGGATGCGAGACTGCCGATCCCGTTCGCGATATTCGTCGGGTTTCAACCCTTCCGTCCATTGCAGCGCGTAGACCTGCTGGAGCGACGGATTCGCCGCCTTGCCGGCGAACCGACGCCGGTCGGTACTCACGTCACGCGTCGCTCACTCGGTGCGGCCGCTGCGGTGCTCATCGCGGTGTGGGTATCCGGCGTAATGATGGCGCATCCGCTGTCGGCGGAGACGCTGCCGCACATGCATGCAACGTCGCCGCACTGCCAGCATCCCGGAGGGCTCGCGATCACTCATATATTCTGCCTCGGCTTCCACGCGCATCCGAGTGGCGCGCCCTGCCCACACGCGGGACGGTAGCGATTGCCATTGCCTGTCGTTCAAGCGTACGCTCCATCGTTACAGCGACCGGGCAATCGCCTCAATCGCTTTCATACCGTGTCCGAAGCGCGCCATGGTCTCGCGGTGTCGTGCGAGCTCCCCATATGGCAGATAGCGCACTCTCAGATCGGCGACGCGGCTGAATGCGGGACGCGCCAATTGTTCGCGTACATCCGCCTCACGATCGTCGGGCGCGACGAGGAAGAGTCCGTCGCAGCCAAGTCCTTCCGGCCCAGCGCCACCAAGCGCCAGATCCAATAGCCGTACGATGCCACTGTAGATGGACGTCGTGTGCTCGACTTCGAACGCACCCACGACACGCTCAGTCGATCTGTCGAGCCAGAGCACGTCGATCAGCCGCACGGCATCCGCGCCCGGGGCGCTCGCGACCGACGCGGGCAGGACCGCGAGGGCACCATCCGCCAGGCGACCACCAGCATACTCGCGGCCTCGATCATTCGAGGCGATCCATACGTCGTAGCCCAGGGCAATGCCGAGGTCGCGGAGCCAACCCTGCACCTCGGTATGCGTTCGGTCGTTCTCTGTCGCGGCGGCGAGCGCCTTCACGTGTTGCGCGGTGGCCGTGCGAACGGCGGCGAGATCGGCGGCCCAGACTGCGCGTGCTGCCGCATCGTCGCCTGTCGGCGGCGCGGTGTACCGTCCCGATCCGACGTCGAACAGCAACCCCGCAATGGCGCCAAGATCATTGGAAAGGAGATCCCGGTAGCGCGCGTTCAGCGTGAGAATCCCATCGCGCATTGCCAGGTACTCATTCCAGCGTCCGAGCTTCACGTTCGCCCCGGTGAGGGCGTTGTACCCATTCACGATCGCCGTGTTGAAGGGAGGCACGAACGTCGGGTGCAGGAAATAGAGAAGGTTCGCGGCAGCTGGTCCGAGCCCCTTGATCGCGTGCTGGTCGAGGCGGCGGATGGCCGCCACGGCCTGTTCGTCCGACGTGCAGCACGCACAGGCATCGAGGAAATGCCCGAACGTTCGTTGGTTGGTGGGGTGCTCGTAGATATCGGGAATGCGGAGCTTGGGCTTCCACAGGAAGGCGTGGTCCGCGCCCTTGAATATCTGCCGTTGTTCCGCAATCGAGTGCACGACTGTTTCGAGCGAGGAGCCCTTGTAGACATTTCCAAACGTGCCAGCCTCGATCTCCGACACGACCTCGGCGATGCCGCGGCGGATCGAGCGGAAGTTCTTGAGACGTTCCTCCCAGAGGAACCAGGTGCGGTAGGTCCCGCCGCCATCCTCACGCCAGCGAACGATGAGGGCGCGCAGGGGGTCGGCATCCATGGATGAAGTAGGGAGAATGGCCGTTGCCTGCGGGTCGAGCGTTGGGGACGGTGAGGGCACTACGGGAGAGCCCATGCGGCCAATGCAATGCCGGCGAAGTTGAAGGTGCGACCCGGGATGCTGTTTGCCAAGAGAGCGCGCAATTCAAACTGGCTTCTCCAAGGCGAGGTACGCCCGACGCGCTACGGCGCGCTGCGAAGCGGCGGCTCAGTGGCTCGTAGCCAGCGCCGCGACTCATGTATCGCGTGTCGATACGCTGTACACCGCATACGACTGAAGCGGCAAACGTTCCGCGAGCTTGATCGGGCTCGGGACGAGTCCCGTCTTCAGACACCACGTGGGGTCTGGCAGCGGTAGCATGCCTCCTCGGTCGCGCATTTGTTGAGTCGGCTTCGTGCTCCCGGGTCGCACACGCGCCTTAGGGCCACGACGAGGTACACAAGTGGGCTGCCGTTCCGGATCATGGCATACGACGCATCTGGGTCAGGTAATTGGGTGGGCCGATTTATGCTAGGTAAAGCGTTGAGTGGTCGTTCTGTCCGCTACGGAAGCTGCGGGGGATCAGCGCGGACCCCGCAAGAATGTACGGGCGAGGACCGGATCCGTCCCAACTCCGGGTTGCGGGAGCAGGGGCCGCATTTTACGATACATAAAATGCGGGGGAACGCAAGCGTCGGCGCCGGTGCGCTCACAGGCTGGCGCGCAGAATGAAGCCAAGGAGGATCTGCGTGAGGTCGCTGGAGCGAATCGGCGGTTGCCGGGCTGGAGTTCGACTCGTGGTGCTTGCTGTTGCCATCGGAACGACGAGTGCGCTGGTGGTAGGACCGGCGTCCGCGCAATGGTCGCGCACGTACGAGTCGACCTATCTACCGGGCAGCTTCAACTGGCAGTTCCGCGAGCGGTATCCAGCCGCGGATCGCCTCTTCAACGCGTTCGATTACGGACACGCGATTCTCTACGAAACGCTGTGGACGTCGCCCAGCCAGGCACGCGCGCGACTTGAAACGAATGAGTTTGACTTCATCACCGCGACCCTGCTGCCGAATCCGCCCCGGCTTCCGCTGGTGGAGAGCGCGATCGAGCCCAACTTCGCAAAGCTGGCCCCGGAAGCGAAGGCGATGCTCGACTGGGCTCATCTGCTGCATCGGCAGATCTACGACGTGTGGGCCGATCCCTCGATCGCGGTAGCCGACAAGGACGTGAAGGTCGCGGAGCTCGTGCGCTACTATCGCAGCCGCAAGGACCTGGCATTCAGCGCGCGGCCGAAGAGCATGGACGTGATGGACGGGCATTTCTACTCACTTGCATTCCGTCAGCAGTATCCGAAGTTCAATGGGCTCATCTGGGCCTATCACTGGATGCAGATCGGGCTGTACGAGCCGCTCCTCACCGGACGCACCGACGCCGAGCGCGCCGAGCTCGTCGACGCGACCGTTGGTCGCCTCCGGCAAATGCTTGGCAATGCGCCGGCCTCGACGCCGTACCTCATGCCGATGACGCCGGCAATCGCACCGACCTTCGCCCGGCGGTATCCGGAAGCAGGCGCAATCTTCGACAACCTCCACATGATGCACGACGTCCTCTCCGACATCCTGACGTCGTCCGAGGTCCCACGCAGCGCGAAGCGGAAGGAGATTCTCGAGGCCGCCGCCACCTTCCGGAGCGACACGGCGTTGGTGATCCCGTTCGAGACCTGGTTGCAGATGGGCGAGATCATGGGTGTGAACAACATGGGCGGCCCAGCTGTGCACTTCGCCGCAGCGCTCCCACAACCGACGGTCGCCCGGGGCGCCTCGATGGCCGGCATGGCGGGTATGAGTGGAATGCAGCATGGCGGGGCGGGCGCGGGGCATGGCGCGACGTCGGGATCTGGCATGGCCGGTATGCCGGGAATGGAGGCCGGCACCCAGGCGCGCGCGGAGACGGGCATGGCCGGGATGAACATGCCCAGGTCGGCACGTGGTGCGATGGACATGTCGATGTCCGGAGACACATCGATGGGCGGCATGACGATGTCGGCGATGATGGCGATGCACGAGCGCATGATGGCGGACCCGGTCATCCGCGAACGAATGATGACCGACCCGGTGCTTCAGCGCATGATGAAGCAGATGCCCGCCGGTCAGCCGATGCGGACGGCGGACGACAGTCGGCAGGCTATCGAGTTCATCGTGCGCATGTTCGCCGATCCGACAGTGGAACGCCGGATTCGCTCGGATCCTGCACTGCAGAGGCTCTGGCTGGATCCGGACGTGCAACGGCGTCTCACCGAACTGCGGCACGAACAAGCAGCGGCGGGTGCGGGCAAGCGCGATTCGGTCAGGGCGCCCATGCCGGCGATGCCGATGCCGCGCCCGGACTCATCGGCGACGCACAAGCATCCATGATCGAAGCATGCGGAGCGTCATGATGTCACCGATCGAGAAGAGGCTGACGTGCCTCGGAATCATGCTGCTCGCCTCCGCGTGCTCGGGAGGTCAGGGCTCGGCGAGCGAGACCCGACGGACCGGGAACACCGGCGTCGTCCCGTCGTCGAATGACGCGCTGAGCCAGGCTCGCAAGGCGGACAGTGCCAAGGCGATGGCGAGCATGCCCGGAATGGCCGGAATGGACTCGTCCCGTTCGCCTGCCAGCAGTCAGGACGGCAGCATGAGAGGCGGGACTGCGGCTGCCGCTGCATCCGGGCATGGCGCAATGGCCGACATGTCTGGGATGAGGTCCATGCCCGGCAACTCGAAGGCGCCAGTCGGCAGTGCGTCGAGTGCGAAGAGCATGGCGGGGATGCCGGGGATGGGGGCTGGTGCCGCACCGCCAACGGGGGGCATGGCTGGCATGAAGGGCATGACGAGAATGAAAGGCACGACGGGAATGAAGGAAATGCCATCGATGCCGGGAATGAATGGAGAGACGAAGATGAACATGCCTGCTTCCAGGTACGGCTCGACCCGCACCCGCTCTGCCGCAAGTAACGGCAGCGGCATGAGCGGCATGAGCGGCATGAGGGATTCGGCATCCGCGAAGCTGCAACGCCTTGTCGCGGGGCTGCTGGCAGACCCGGTGGTTCGGCAACGAATTCAGTCTGATACTTTCCTCCGCGATCGTTGGTGGGACAGTGGAGTCCGCAAGATCCTTACATCTCCATGACGGACGCTCAGCGCATGAGTTGTGTGCACAGCGAATATTCCTTCCGCATACCAAAAGAGCGCTCGTGACGGACAAGATCGCCTCGCCACTTCACACCGCAGTCTCGCGGCGCGACTTCATGCGCGCGGCGGGTGCCGCCGGTCTCATCACGGGTCTGGACGCGCTGCGTCCCGCCTATGCCTGGGGCGCTCCCGCATCCCTCGCCGGCGGCGCATCGCTCCAGCCACGCATGGTGGGCGATGACGCGATCTACGATCTGGTCGTCGACCGCACCAGGATCGCCATTGCAGGGCGGCGCGCGTCCGCGGTCACGATCAATGGGTCCGTGCCCGGACCGCTGCTGCACCTGTATGAGGGTCAGAACGCCGTCATCCGTGTAGACAATCGTCTGGACGAGGACACCTCCATTCACTGGCACGGAGTCCTCGTGCCCATGGCGATGGATGGTGTGCCCGGCGTGAGCTTCCCCGGCATTCCCGCCCGGACGACCTTCGAATACCGGTTTCCCCTCCGTCAGAGTGGAACCTACTGGTATCACAGCCACTCGGGGCTGCAGGAGCAGGTGGGCCATTACGGTCCGATGATCATTCACCCGGCGGGTGGGTATCCGCACACGTTCGATCGCGAATACGTCATCGTGTTGTCGGACTGGACGTTCGAAGATCCGTATCGCGTTCTCGACCACCTGAAGAAGCAGGGGAACTACTACAACTACCAGCGTCGTACTGTCGTTGATTTCTTCCGTGACATCGGTCGTGACGGTTTCATGCCGACAGTCCGCGAGCGGCTGATGTGGCTGCAGATGCGCATGGATCCGACGGACATCCTCGATGTCACGGCGTCGACCTACACGTACCTGATGAACGGGATGGCGCCAGGCTCCAACTGGTCCGGGCTCTTCAGGCCCGGCGAGCGCGTGCTCCTGCGCTTCATCAACGCCGCCTCCGATACGACCTTCGATGTGCGCGTGCCCGGCCTCCCGATGACGGTCGTCCAGGTCAGTGGCCAGTGGATACAGCCGGTGGAGACGGACGAGTTCCGCATCGCCAATGCCGAGACCTACGACGTGATCGTGGCGCCCGAGGCTCGGCCATACACCATCTTCGCCGAGACGACTGACCGCAGTGGGTACGCGAAGGGCACGCTCACCACGCAGGAGGGATTCAACGCGCCAATGCCCGAGCGGCGGAAGCGCCCTCTGTTGGTGATGGGGGACATGGGTATGTCAATGTCCGGCATGAGTGGGATGGAAGGCACGGCCGGCATGGACACGGGAGGGAAGAAAGGCAAGAGCGACATGTCCAGCACGGACACATCGAACGCCGGCACGGCTGGCGACAGCATGGCGGGCATGGACATGTCGAGCAGCAAGAATCCCCCAGCGAAGAGCATGCCCGGGATGGACATGTCGTCGACGAAGTCGACGGACTCCTCGATGCCGAGCATGCCACCTTCGTCCGGCGATCGAGCGAAGTACGCAGTGGCCGGCATCTCGCGGACGAGCGGACTCCGCCCGCCGGGTACGCTCCCCGGGACGGTCGAACACGAGCCAGGCTCGCATGGGCCGGAGAACTCGGCGGTCCCGATGAAGGTGGGCTCGCGACTCTCCGAACCTGGCTCGGGACTCGGCGACGACGGCTGGCGGGTGCTCGTGTACACCGACCTCAAGGCGCTTACCCCGCGTGTCGACTTTCGAGCGCCGGACCGGGAGATCGCGATTCATCTCACGGGCAACATGGAACGCTACATGTGGTCGATCAACGGTCAGCCATTCACCCAGGACATGCCGCCGATGCGCATGAATTACGGCGAGCGCATCCGGCTGACGATGGTCAATGATTCGATGATGAACCACCCCATGCACCTGCATGGCATGTGGATGGAGCTCGAGAATGGGCATGGGGAGCTGATCCCGCGCGTGCACACAGTGAACGTCAAGCCCGCAGAGCGCCTGTCCCTGCTGATCAATGTGGACGCGCCGGGGCGCTGGGCGTTCCACTGCCACATCCTGTATCACATGGAGACAGGGATGTTCCGCGTCGTCGAGGTGTCGGAGCCCGGGCATCCTTTCAGCGCAGCCGAGCTGGCCGATGTCCGCTGACGCGACGCGCCGTGCTATCCGGCGTGTGATCGTTGCGGCACTCACGCTCGTGGCGAGCGCGATCATCTCAGCTACGGCCCGTGCGCAGTTGGGCGACATGAGCAGCACGAAGATGATGACCTGGGAGCCGACACTGTTCATCCTGGCTGATCAGCTCGAGGCATCGCCCGGCGAAGATGGTCGACCCGTCGGCTTCGACGTCCTGAGCTGGTATGGGGGATCGCATCAGCGGCTCTGGGTGCGCGCCCAAGGGGACATCGCGACGACCCGGCATGAAGGAGAAGCAGAGGTGCAGGTGCTGTACGGCCGGTTGGTCGATCCCTTCTGGGATGCGGTGATCGGCGTCCGCGCCGATCGAGGTTGGGGACGGACGAATCCGAACCGTCAATACCTCACATTGGGCCTGATCGGCTTGGCGCCCTATCGGTTCGAGTTGTCGCCGACCGTCTTCGTCAGCACGAAAGGAGAGCTGTCGGCGCGCCTCGAGGCCGCGTACGCTCTCGCGATCACCCAGCAGCTCATGCTGGAGCCGGAAGTGGAGCTGAACGCATCGATGCAGGAGGTGCCGGCCTACGGCGTGACGCGGGGACTCAACGACTACGAGCTGGGGTTGCGGATGCGATATGAATTTCGACGCGAGTTCGCGCCGTATGTCGGCCTCACCCGATCGCGCCGGAGTGGTGACGGGGCCGAGGTGGAGGCCGGTTCGGCCAGGGCGATCGCGAGGACCCAGTTCGTGCTCGGGCTGCGACTATGGCGCTAACCGTGACGGGTCATCATGCTGCGCGGGCGTTCCTGACGATTGCGGTCATGATCGCCCGACCCGTGCTGGCGCAGACAGACTACTACAACACGGATCGCGGGCGTCCGACGCAGATCGAGGACGCGTACGTCACCGAGCGCTACAACCTGGAGCTGAAGGTCGCGCCGCTCCGGCTCGAACTGCCACGGCGCGGTGGATCGAGCCTTGGCGTGGAGCCGGAGCTCGCCTATGGGCTTCTGCCTCGGACGCAGCTGGAGATCGGGTTGCCGGTCGGCACGACAACTGTCAGCGGCGCGCGCCGCACCGGCATTGCGGGCCTGTCGCTGTCCGTCATGCACAACCTGAACGCCGAGACGGAGCATTGGCCGGCGCTGGCGCTTCGTGCCGATGTCCTCGCACCAGTCGGCGTCCTCGCACGCGACCGCGCGGCGACATCACTGACCGGTCTGCTCACGCGCTCGTTCGCGTGGGGACGCGTGCACGCCAACAGCCAATACACCTTCGGGTCGGGTGGGCTCGGCACGCAGAACACCGCGGCCGCAACTCCGGAGCGGGATGGCGTGGTGGAGATCTCGCGGTGGATCACGGGACTCGCTGTCGACCATACGCTGCCGCTGCGCTCGACCCTCATTACCGCCGAGGTGTATGGCCGCGCGCCTTTGGACCCGAACGAACGCGTTGACTACACCACGGGTGCGGGAGTGCGCTATCAGGCCACGCCGAAGCTCGCACTCGATGCTGGCGCCGGCCGTCGGCTGAACGGTGCCGGCGAGGGATGGTACGTCACGTTCGGGACCGCGTACTCATTCGGACTCCGGCGGCTGTTCCCGGGGGGCGATTGGGGCGCTCCTGCGCCGTAAGTCTTCGCGCCAACGAGCGCCATCTGCTCCAAAGCTGGGTTATTCTCAGCGCACCTCACTCCTTCACCCGACTCATTCCGCCCATGTGCAGAACGGCCGAGCCCATCTCCTCGCTTCCGAACGCTTTGTGCGAGATAGAGCGTTGTGAGCGCACGCTGCGACACGGGCTACGCGGCTGGTCGCGTGCGCTGACAGTGGCATTCCTGCTACTCGTGGCGCTATCAGGCACGGCGAGCGCGCACGGCCAACTCAAGAGCGCTGTGCCTGCAGCCGGATCACACCTCGGCGCCGTTCCTCGTGCGCTCCGGCTGGACTTCACCGAAGTGCCTGAGCTCGAGTTCAGCACCGTGCGCCTGATCGGCCCCGGCCGGATGGAGATTCAACTCGGCGCGATGGCGTATGCGCCGGATTCCCACCGGGCGCTTCTGGTCCCGATCATCTCGGCGATGTCGGCAGGGACGTACACGGTGCTCTGGCAGATGGCTGGCGATGACGGGCATCCGACGCGCGGGCAATTCGATTTCACGATCGCCCCTGGATCGATGGGGGTGGGCGTAGCGCCGGCGAACGTGCCGGCCGGGGATACGGCCGGCATGCTGATGCACCAGAATCCCGTGACCATGCCGGAGGGCAACGGCTTCGGCGCCGACTCCCTGCTCTACGTGGTGGTCCGCTGGCTGCAGTTCGTCGCCCTGCTCATCATCATCGGTGCGGTTGCATTTCGTCAGCTCGTTCTTGGCTTTCTGCGCCGGAAGGAGGAGCCCGATTCCCCCATGCTGGCGGACGCCGGTACGCGAGCGGCCCGGATCGGATATGTGGCCGTCGGCGTGCTGCTGCTCTCCGCAATCCTCAGGCTGATCGTTCAATCGTATGCCATGCACGGGGCGGAAGGAGTGTCGAATGGGGGCCAGATGGTCTCGATGCTGGAGAGGACGGTGTGGGGCCGAGGATGGCTGCTGCAAGTTGTCGCGGCTTTGATCGCCGGTTTCGGACTGCACCAGGCGCGAAGGACTGGCGCGGCCGGCCGCGGATGGGGGATCGCGACGCTCGGCGCCGTGATTCTTGCATTCACGCCGGCGTTTGCGGGCCATGCGTCCTCCGCGCCGCGCCTGCTTCCACTCGCGATCATCGCCGACGGACTCCATGTGCTGGGCGCCGGTGGATGGCTGGGAAGTCTCTGCCTCGTCGTGCTGGCCGGGATCCCAGCCGCGATGCGGCTGACGGAAGGGCAGCGTGGACCGATGGTAGCGGAACTGATCAATGCGTTCTCGCCCACCGCCCTCGTCTTCGCGGGCCTTGTAGCCGGCACCGGTACACTCGCGGCCTGGATCCACGTCGGGACAGTTCCGGCGCTCTGGCAGACACCCTATGGCAAGACGCTGCTCCTGAAGCTCGGTATTCTGTCCATCGTCGCGCTAACCGGGGCGTATAACTGGCTTCGGGTCAAGCCGACGCTCGGCCAGATCGCCGGCGCCGAGCGAATCCGGAAGTCCGCGATGATCGAGCTCGCCGTCGGCATCGTCGTGTTGATCGTCACCGCGGTACTCGTCGCGTCGCCGACTCCGATGGACATGCGCATTTAGCGCAACGCTATCTGGGCTGGTCTCCAGCGTCAGGCGCGATGTCGTGCAGTTCGGCGTAGACGAGCCAGACGTTGACTGGATAGGCGACCCCGAGCCCGAGGAGGGTCGCGAGGGACATCACGCCCCAAGCACAGAGTGGTTGAGCCACATCGGAAAGCCGAGCAGCGAAGTGACGACCGCCGCGATGATGATGCCGGTGGCACCCCCCCCGCCATGCAATGAATGCATGCCCGGTCACTCAAGCGGGGTCAGAACTTTTCGGCCTTCTTCTGAAACTCGGCAATCTCCTTCGTCTGGTCGGCCTTCATCTTCTCGGCCATCGCCTTGACCTCGGGGCTCCTGGCCTTGGCGAGATAGTCGTCGATCATCTTGAGTGCTTCCTGATGGTGTTGTACGACGTTCTCGTAGAAGGTCTTCTGGTAGTCGTTGCCCGTTTTTCCCTTGAGGGCGTCGATCATCGCCTGGTTGCTGGGAATGATCTTCGGGGTGTACGGATCCTTGTATTGCTTCTCGAGCAGCGTCATCATCTTGTCGAGCTCGCCGTCCTGCTTCGTATCGAGCTTCTTCGCATCGACCGCCACCGGGAGCTTCATCTCCTTCGCGCCATGCGCCATGACCGTGAGCCCCTTGTGATGGTCGCTCATCATGCGAAGGAAGTCCCGATCCGGATCTCCGGTCATCGCCATTCCGGCCATGCTGCCGGAGTTCTGCATTCCCTTCATGCTGGCGTCGACATTCACACCGGCCATGGGCTGGTCAGCCGAGGCAGCTCCGGGAGCAGGGGCCATTGCTCTGGCGGCCGAGTCGCCGGCGGTGGCGCTTCCGTCGTTGGCCTTGCTGGAGCACGCCGCCGCTGAGGTGGCGATCAGGGCGTAAGAACCGAGGCGACCTAAAGCACGCAATGTCGGGATCATGTCGTTGACCAGCGAAGTGTGAGTAGTGAGCAGCCCAACGAGCATTCGTCGGGAACACCATTTACGCTTCATAAAAGATGCCACCATCCGGAGTGGCCGTGTTACGTTTGAGCCACAGTAGAATACCGAGATCCGTGATGGCCCGCCCCTCACACCACTGACTGATGCTCATGCGCCGCGCCGCCATGCTGACCGGCCTTCTTTCCCTCGCCGCGGGGGCCAGATCGGTGTACGCGCACGACTTCTGGCTCGTCCCCGACGCATTCCAGGTTACGGCGGGCGGCAGCGTACGCGTTCGAGGCCAGACGGGTACGCATTTCCCCGAGAGCGAGTCGGCCGTTCCGGTCGACCGGATTGCCGACGCGCGGATACTGACGGCCGGGGGTGAGGAGCGTCTCACGGACTTCACGATCTCGGGCAAGTCCCTCGTGATCGCGCATCGGCCCATCGGGGCGGGTGAGCGCGTCATCGCGATGTCGCTCCAGGTGCGGACGCAGCGACAGTCCGCCGCCGGCTTTCGGCGGTATCTGACGCTGGAGGGGGCGGCTGATGTGGTCGCGCGGTATGAGCGCGACGGGACGCTCCCGGCGGACAGTGTGACGATGCATGCGGCGAAGTACGCGAAGACACTCGTCCAGGTGGGAGCGGGAGGCGCGTCAGCATTCGCGCGCGCGGCGGGGCATGCGCTCGAATTCATGCCGCGGGAGAATCTGTCCGCGTTGCGCCCGGGAGACACGGCGCACGTGCGCGTGTTGTTCCGCGGGAAGCCCCTCGCTCATGCGCTCGTGCACGCCGGCCGGGCGAGCACCGGAGAGGGAGACACCCCCGAGGGTGACGCTTCGATCACGGGGAGCGACGACGGTGTCGTCGCGATTCCCATCTCCCGTCCTGGCCTGTGGAACCTTCGGGCCGGGTTTGCAGCGCCTGTGCCTGGTGCAGCGCGCGAGGAGTGGGAAGTGGCGTGGGCCACCTTCGTCTTTCGTATCGAGGAGATTCCAGGGCGGAGCGGCAAGGCCGCCGCGACTGCCCCCGCGGTGGCGACCTCCGACTCGGCGGCAGTCGCGCGCGTCGTCGCCGCCTTTCACGCCGCCATCGGACGTGCGGACAGCGCCACCGCGCTTGCGGCGCTGGCGGCAGACGTCAGCATCATGGAGTCCGGAGACATCGAACGGCTGAGCGACTATCGCGCGCATCACCTCGCGGCGGACATTGCCTTCGCGCGCGCCGTGCCATCCAGCAACAGCCCGTTCGAGGTCAAGGTCGCCGGTGATGCGGCGTGGGTCACGTCGACGAGCACCACCCTGGGCTCCTTCCACGGACGCGCGGTGAACTCGACGGGCGCCGAGCTCATGGTGTTGAGCAGGGACGCCGCGGGGGCCTGGCGCATCCGCGCAATTCATTGGTCAAGTCATCGCCGATGACTGCGGTGGCCGCACTGCGGTGTGGCGAGTGTGGCCTCTCGGTGGCCTCGCGCGATTAGGCGGATGATGTCGTCATGACCTCACGATCTCGTCGTGCAGGACGTGGCCGGAGACGGCACCGGCCTCCGGGAAGCCACCAAACTGTCGGTATCTCAGATGGAGGTAGATCAGCACACTCAATAGCGCGGCGAAGAAACACCAGACAGAGACCAGTGCGTTGGCTGCGACATAGTACGTCGCGATGAAGGACAGCAGCGCGAGCCCGCCGAAGAGCCTCACGAAGGTGTGACTCGAGACTGTGCCCGTGAAGCACGTCGACGCAACGTAGAGCAGGAGCACCGGCACAATGAAGAAATGCGGCGATTCGTACACAATGTGCTGGCCGACGATCTGTGCGACCAACGGACGGGTCACGATGGAGTACAGCAGATAGAGGCCCACAGCGAGGCCGGCACCCTGAAACCAGAGCAGCGCCGTCCTGCGCCACGGCGTCGTCTCCAGGACGCGGAACGCGAACGGCACATAGATCGGCCACAACACGTGCGAGAACAGCGAGTAGGCGTACGTCGTCGTTTGCCTGATCAGCGGCGCGTCATGGCTGAAGGTCAGCCAGATGACCCCTTCGAGGAATTGCTGAATGCCGAACAGGAGGGGGATCAGCGCGAACGGCAGCTCGGAGCGCTGCTTCACGCTCGTGATGGTCGCCACGCCAATGATCGAGAGCGTCGCGCCGGCGACGAAGCTGGCGGTTGCCGAGAAGCACATGGCGCGTGCGAGGCTCTATAAGAGGGCCCGCCGTTGCCGCCGCATCACACGCCGCCCGGCAGTGACATTGCGTGCGAGCCCGACCGTCGTTCGCCACGCACGTGGTACCCGGCATAGCCGATCGCCTCGGCGATTGCTGCAGGGCTCGCGATGGACGCGTCGTAACTGACGGTGGCCGATCCCACGCTCACTTCGTCGAGGCATGTGCCCGGGACGGCGCCGAGCGCCTTGCGCACGGCACTCACGCATTCGCCGCAGCTCATGCCAGCAATGATCATCACAATTTGTCGCATGGAAGCGTCCCTCCTGGGAGGCTATTGTGTGTGGGCGACGTCGCGGCCGGGCGACTGGCGTGCCATGAACGAGGCTCACGCCAGCCCTGAATCAGGACCGGCCTCGCCCGCGAAAGGTTGGCGTAACGCGCCTGCTGGCAGCGCTTCCAGCGCCTCCGACGCACGAAACAGGAGGAGGGGCACCGTCGTGCCGCGCATCACCTTGTCCACCACACTGCCGAGCAGCGCTCTCGAGAATGAGCTGCGCGGGTGCGTCGGAATGACGATCAAATCAATCCCCGACTCTGCCACCTGGAGAATGGCGGGGGCAGCCCGCTCGTGCGTAACCACGCGCACCTCCGTCGCGGCACCAGCGGTCCGCGCGGGCGCTGCAATGCGCTCCAGGAGGGCCGACGCATCGGCACCACGCCGCTCGAAGTCGGGATCTCCGGCGAGCGCACCTTCGCCTGGATAGAGCGGCGGCAGCACAGGAAGCGCCGACACCACAGTCAGGAGCGTGTACGTCGTCCGCCCAGGCGTACCCAACGTGAGGGCTCGCTGCATCGCCTCCACGCCCGAGTGTTCCCGATCGATCGGGAGGAGCACGTGACGGAAGAGCGGTTCCGGCACGTCCGCACGGGCGTGGTCGCCCGGACGCACGACGAGCACCGGGGTCGTGGCAGAATGTATCACGTGTTCGGCGACGCTCCCGAACCACGCATGGCTGAAGCCGCTCCGACCGTGCGTCGTCATCACGATCAGGTCCGCCGCGCTCGCGATGGCGTGCTGCACCAGTGACGACCCGATGTGGCCGCGCAGCGTGACGGCAGTAACGCCCAGCCCTGACTCACGCGCGAGGCGTTCGGCCACCGTGCGAATGGCGCGAGCCATCTCGACGGTGCGCTCATCCTCCCACCCAGTATCCAACGTGGGCGCGTTAGCCACGGGTAATTCCTCGTCGTGCACATACACGAGTTCCATGCGTGATCCGGCACGTCGGGCGATCGCGCCAGCGAATGGGAGCGCGCGCTCGGCCGTCGTCGAACCATCGAGTGGAATCATGATCAACGGGTAGTCGGTATTCATGAATCGTCTCCGCCGCTCAGCAGCGCCAGGTGCCAGGGGGGCCGGCAACACCCGCTCCGGAGTGGGCTCAATTGCCCGGAGCGTTTTGCAAATATTCGCGCGGCGCCTGAAGTCTGGCTGAAGGGCAGGTGAAGGTGAGCGCGTATCACAACGGTGTCTCTCCTGGTGTGAGAGAGTGGACGAGGTACAGCGCCTCACGTGCGCGGGATGCCTCCGTCATGTGTGCACTGGAAGGCGAACCGTCGCGATCGTGCCATGGCCGGGATCACTGGCTAACGTGATGTCGCCGCCATGCTGCCTGGCGATCCACAACGCGATGGACAATCCCAGTCCGGTGCCGCCCTCGTCACGAGTACGCGCAGGGTCGGCTCGGTAGAAGCGCTCGAACACGCGCGGTAGATCGGCCGCCGGAATACCGATCCCGGTGTCGCGCAGTTCGATTTCCGCGCGCGCGCCCACGCGACGAATCGCGACGGAAATACGGCCACTGGCGGGCGTATATTTGATCGCGTTTTCCACGAGGTTGAGCACGAGTTGCTTGAGCCGGTCCGCGTCACCGGCGACCACGGCGGGATCGAGCGTCTCGACCTCGATGCGTCGAAGCGGCGCGAGGAGACGCGCCTCGTCGAGAACGGCCACGACGATGCGATCAAGGTCAACCGCATCATGGCGCATCGGTACACCCGTGTCCGCACGCGCCAGTACGAGAAGATCGGCGACGAGTCGCACAAGACGCGCGGTCTCGGCGTGCGCCGCCCGAATGGCGTCTTCGCGTTCTGCCGCCGACATTTCGGGCCGATGCTCCAGGAGCTCGAGGTTGGCCTGAATCACCGTCAGCGGCGCGCGCAGCTCATGTGAGGCGTCGGAGACGAACCGGGCCTGGGCGGCGTGGGAGCGCTCCAGTCGCTCGAGCATCTCGTTGAACGTCTCGGCCAGGCGGCCAAGTTCGTCGCGCGGCATGTCGGCCGGGACGCGCTGCGCGAACGCGCCGGAACGCGCAATGGTGCGTGCCGCCTCGGTCAGCACGAGCACGGGCCGCAATGCGCGTCCGGCCAGGAGCCATCCCGTCGCGAAGGTGACGAGACTGCCCACAACGGCAATGAACATCATGAAGCGCCACACCCGACGGAGCGACACGTCGAGTTCCAGGAGGGGCGCAGTGCCAACGACGTAACGCGCGACGCGTCCGTCGGCCCGCGTCGAGGTGTCCACGGGGAGTACGTAGACACGCCAGCGCTCCAGTCCATTTTCAATGAGCCCGAAGGAGCCGGGAGTGTGCACGACGTGGTGGATCCTTGGCGCGAGCGCGCCGAGCGGGCCATACGGAGCGCGCGGCGGATCTGCGATCACGCTGTTCGGGCTTACCCGCGGCAGGCCAGAGGCTGCCGCAACGTCCGCGCTTAGCGGGCGCCCGGCCGAGTCATACAGCGCGACGCCGACGCCGAGCCCGCGCGCGCCGGCAAGAATAAGCGCGCGATCGTTCGCGGTTGCCGCGCGTGCGAGCTCGCTCGCGACATTCCCCGTCACGTTCCGCAAGAGACCGTCGAGCTCATCGTAGTGCGTGCGGCTATGTACCGCGTAGCCGTAGAGCGCGACAAGAATCACAACGCTG
>JBBRZK010000038.1:0-36569 GCA_038236775.1 Gemmatimonadales bacterium | reverse complement strand
TGCGTCGCGATCTCTACCGACCGGCGCCGACAGGCCGGCGCGCTCAGTGCCGACCACGACTCCCTCGATGCCGCGCCCCCAACATCAAGGCTCTGTTCTCATCGGTTGGCGCATGTAACGCCTATTCTACTGCAAGGCAGCACCCGCATGTATCGCACGCCAAGCATCTGCCTTACACGCTTAGCTTACGCTCGTTGTGTCCAGCGGACAAGGACGCCAGGCGTCAACGTACCAACGGGTTGCCGGATGGCGAATGCTGCGGAGCGGCGGCCAAGCGTGCGCATGGGCAACCGGGATTGCGCGATGAACGTACCTCCCCGCGACGCACCCAGGCGAATTCGGAACACCCGTGAGCAGTCCACATGGCGCGGTGACCAATGTGCCTCCGCGTACAGTGCAAGAGGTTCCCATCGACGAGGGCGACAGCGCCGCGAAGCCTTCACTCGTTCCGTGAGTCGCTCCTGCTACAGCCATCAGGGGCGTGGCGTCAATGATCCCGGGACCGGTTACGCCACACCCCTGCAAGCTGCAGCTGCAGCTGCCTCCTCAACGCCCGTCCGCTGAAGGCGGCGGTCAACGCTGGAGCCGATAAGCCACTTCCTGCGCCCGTGACCTCGACCGCACGTCGAGCGCTATCTAATGCGCGCTGTCGTCCGCCGCCGAGATCTTGTCAGAATTGTTCTTGAGCGGCCCATATCCCGCGCGTCCCGGGTGATCCGTGATCTGCACCAGCGCGTCGCCGAAGTTGTTGTCATACCGCCGTTCGGCGAACTGATGACACATCCCGGTGGCCGGATCCTTTACGCGGGGGCAGTTCCCCAGTGCATCGGTCGCGTACGCCGGGTTCACCTCGACCTGGATGTGATAGACGCCCGGTGGCACGACCGGTTGTCCGTCACCGCCATCGAGTACGAAGTACTGCCCACCGAGCTTGAACACATAGGTGTCCGCCCAGCCATTGCTGATGCCCTGGAAGCCGTCGACCGACAGGTTGCCGCAGCTCCGGTAGTTCCACGTGCCGTCGCCATTGCCCGTGTTGTAGGGGTCCGTGTCGAGCATGCAGAAGCCGCGCTTCGCCGCCTTCCACGTACGGCCCTGCGCGTCGATCAGGCGATAGGTCGCATAGTGCTTGAAGTGAAAGTGCTGGTGACAGCTCGCGAACTCGTACAGGCCGTCCTGGTCGGCGAAGCTGCCGTCGCCGTTCGGGTCCATGTGCTTGAGCGGACTGCCGACGAACACGTCCGCGTCGCCGATGTTCGGCGTGGTGACGGTGAAGCGGAGGATGTTGTGCACGCCCGGCGTGATGTTGCCCTCCTCGACGCTGCAGAAGCCGGCCGGCAGGTCCTCCACCCGATTGACCCAGTTCTGCTGCGTGGCCTTGCTGTCGACGATCAGGTCCGGAAGCCCGATGGTATCGACGGCGTTCCGCGTGAAGCGTGGAGCGGTGGGGACGATGCTGGCGGTCTGCCGATCGGGAGCGGCGCAGGCAGCCACGAGGCAGCCAGCGAGCATGAAGGGAAAGCGACGCATGGTCACTCCTCGACTATAGGTGGGTTGCAGCGTTCCGGCGTCGGAGGAGGAAGAGCATACGGCGCCAGGGCCCGGGCCGCCAGACGACCCCGGCGCGCGAGCGCGGGTCCCACTCACGCGGCGTGGCGAGGAGCGCCTGCCCGTCGTGAAACGCCATGTGCGCACTCCGGCGCAGCAGCACGACAGGCCGCGCGTGGGACGAAGTCGATGCCGCGCGGTCGAAGGCGTTTGGCCAGTGATCGGCGGCGGACGGGCTCGGGAGACGACGGATCATGGCGGTGCAGGTATTGCGGAACCGGGACGACCTGCGCAGCCGCGAACTCGCCGTGCCGCGCCGACACCATCTGCGGAGACATCGAATGGACATCACGCGCAGCGGTTCGCAACCGTCGGCCAAGGGACCAGCCGACTGGTTCACCGGCATCGTCCGCATCGATCCGTGGTTCGCCCCGACGGCGCCGGCGCGCGCCGCGGGGAATGCTGTCACCTTCGAGCCCGGCGCGCGCACGGCGTGGCACACGCATCCGCTCGGCCAGGTACTCATCGTCACGTTCGGTTGCGGACGCGTGCAGCGCGACGGCGGGCCGGTGGAGGAGGTCCGTCCTGGCGACGTGGTGTGGTTCGCGCCGGGCGAGAAGCACTGGCATGGCGCGTCGTCCACGACAGCCATGACCCACACCGCCATCCAGGAGTCGCTCGACGGCAAGGCGGTGGACTGGATGGAGCACGTGAGCGACGCGCAGTACGAAAGCGCGCCGCGCTCGAAGTAGTAACGCTCACACGGTGAAGCGATGACACCCTCGAATGCCACGCCTGCACGGCCGCGCGTGATCTGTCACATGATGACGTCACTCGACGGGCGCATCCTCACCGACGGCTGGCCCCTTTCGGCCGAGGGGCGGCGGCAATACGAGGACGTGCACGCGCACTACGCGGCGGACGGGTGGCTCTGCGGGCGCGTGACGATGGAGGCGCACTTCGCGCAGGGCGTGCGCTCCGACGCCGAGATTGCGCGGGAGCATCACGGCCCGCCGCGCGAAGACTATCGCGCGCCGGGCAGGCACGACGGGTTCGCGTTCGCGGTGGACGGCCACGGACGCCTCGCCTGGGACGTGAGCGACATCGGCGGTGACCACGTCGTCGCGATCCTCAGCGAGCGCGTGTCGGACGAGTACCTCGCCTTCCTGCGCGAGCGCCGCGTGTCGTACCTCATCGCCGGCGGGCGCGACGTGGACCTCGCCGCGGCGCTCGGCAGGATCGTCATCGGGTACGGCGTGCGCACGCTGATGCTCGAGGGCGGCGGCAACATCAACGGCAGCATGCTGCGCGCGGGGCTGGTGGACGAGGTGAGCGTCCTCGTTGCGCCCGTGGCGGACGGACGCACCGGCGCGCCCGCACTGTTCGACGTCGGCGAGGATGCGCCGCCGCGCCGGCTCGCGCTCGAGCAGGTGGAACGACGGGCGGACGACGTGCTGTGGCTCCGCTACCGTGTGGACCCGATCACGTGAGGTAGAGCGTGGTCGTCAGCGCGTCCGCCGCCGCAGCTCCGAGAGCCAGTTGACCACCACGACCATGTCGGGCTCCACGCCCGCCGGCGCGCCGATCATCACGAGATGACCGTCGGACAACTCGACGAAGTTCGCGTGCGGCATCTCGCCCTCGTACGTGTGGCGGAACAGCAGCCGTGGCTTGCCCACGTTCAGCGTCGGCGACTCGGCCACCGCAGCCGCGAAGACACCGTTGCCGCTCCGGTACAGCAGTCGGTGCCCGTCCCTCGACCAGGCCGGTTCCGTCCCGCCCCCCTCCGACACCTGCATGGGGGCGCCAGGACCCGGAAAGGGTCGGATGTAGATCTCATGGGCGCCCCCCGATGTGGAGACGTGGGCAAGCCAACGCCCGTCGGGCGACAGCGCGGGCATGTAGTTGTCGAACGACTCGCTCACGACCGGACGCATGGCACGGTCGCCGGCGACATCCGCCTGCCAGATGCTCCAGACGTTGCTGATCTGCCGCTGGAAGACCATTGTCCGCCCATCCGGCGTGGTGCCCTCGGACAGGAGGATATCCGGAGCACCGAAGAGGCCGACCGGCGCCGCACTGCCATCGGCCGGCATTCCCATCATCTCGGCGTTGGAACTGCCCATCGCAACGAAGTGCACCCGCTTGCCGTCGCTCGACCATCCGGGCGAGAGCGCGCTGCCGCTGTTCGTGAGCCGCGTCGACGCGTGGGAGACGAGGTCGTGCAGCCAGATGTCGCTGCCTTGGGGCGACGTCCCCTGGATCAGCAGGCGCCGACCGTCCGGCGAGAGGCGGGGATTCATGTACGGCCCGTGTGGCATCGCATCGAACATCGGCGTGGCCTCGCCGGTCGCCGCATCCACCAGCATGGCCTCGTTGTCGCTCGAGGACCGATGCGAATAGACGAGCGTGCCATTGATCGAGTATTGCGCCCCGACCACGCCGGCGGGATCCTGGAGCACCGTGACCGGCGCGCCATCGATGCGGCGTGCGCGCGGGTCGAACCGCACTGCCATGAGCGTGGTCGCATCTTCACCAACGTACACGAGCCATGGAGCGGTAAAGCCCACCACGCCGAACATCCGCAGGCCAAGCGGAACGTGCTTCGCCGGGCCGTGCATTGCGCCGTCGATGGATACGACCGCCAACTCGCCGGCGTCAGCCGAGGTGCCGCGCGCCTGCATGCTGATGCCGAAGACGACGGTTCGTCCGTCCGGCATGACCATCGGCCCGAAGTGTCCCGTCTCGTGTCGTGCTGTGTCCAACGCGGTCAGCGGGTGCATGGCGCCCCCGGTGTCGTTGATCCAGCTGAGGGTGCCGAGCAGCTCGAGATTCGTGGCGAGGATGCCAGCCGGTCCGCTGCCCCAGCTCGCGTTCCCGAGCCGGTTCGCCGATGCGAGCACCTGCGGCGCACCGCCAGCAAGTGCGACCTTGCGCAGCTTGTCATCCGTGGTGAAATAGCCGATCCACGCACCGTCCGGCGAGACGAACGCATGCACCGCGTCCTCCGTGCCGGGCAGCGGTTGCGCCGTGAGGTTGTCGATGGGCCGCACGAAGATCATCCGCCGCCCCTTCGACGTGCCGACGTACACGAGATTGCGCCCGTCCGGGGTGATCGCCGAGGGCCCCACCGCATCAGGCAACGCCTTCATCATGAGCCGCACGACCTGCCCCTCGGCGGGCGCGGCGTGCCGCGACCACATCCACGCGCCCGCGGCCGAGGTGAGCGCGATGGCGAGTGCGCCGAGCGCGAGCAGGGCAGGCGTGGCGCGGCGGTTCACGACCGCGTGCACTGGTGACGGTACGTATCCGCCGGGCACCACATCCATGGGCCCCGCGCCGAGTGCTACCGCGAACTGCTGCGCGGTATCGAAGCGGTCGGCGGGCAGTTTGGCGAGCGCACGCTCCGTCGCCGCGGCGACGTGCTCCGGAATGCTCGCGCGCGTACTGCGCAACGCCCGGGGCGTCTCCGTCATCACGCGGGCGATCACCGCCTGCATCGTGTGGCCGGTGTGTGGCGGCTCGCCGGCGAGCATCTCGTAGAGCACCGCACCCAGCGCATAGATGTCGGACCGGCCATCGATGGTGCGCTCGGCCGACGCCTGCTCGGGGCTCATGTACTGCGGCGTGCCGAGCGACATGCCGGTCTGCGTGACCCGCTCGCCGCCGGCGCGGCTCACCGCGAGCGCAATCCCGAAGTCCGCCACGAGCGGCTCGCCGTCGTGCAGGAGGATGTTCTCGGGCTTGAGGTCGCGATGAATCACGCCGTGCCGGTGCGCGTAATCGAGCGCGCCGGCCACGGCGACCGCGATGCGCACCGCCTCGCCCACGGGAAGCTGCCGCTCGCGATCGAGCCGCGCGCGCAGCGACTCGCCTTCCACCAGCGGCATCACGTAGTACAGCAGCCCGTCGGCCTCCCCCGAGTCGAAGAGGGGCAGCAGGTGCGGGTGCTGGAGGTTGGCCGTCACGCGAATCTCCGACAGGAACCGGTCGGCGCCAAGCAGGGCACCAAGCTCGGGCTTCAGGACCTTGAGCGCGACGGACCGGTGATGCCGGATGTCCTCCGCCCGGTACACGGTCGCCATCCCGCCCTCGCCGATGATGGCGCCGAGCAAGTAGCGGTCGCGAATGGAGGCCTGCAGCTGACTCTCGATGGTGGAAGACAAACCGGTACGCATTCCTGTTCAGGACGTGCAAACATACTGTCGGGGAGGCGTGGTAATCCAGCAGGGTCGCGTGAGATGCCTGCTGGACGAGAGGGCGAGAGGGCGAGAGGACCTGCAACACCAGTGGCGTTTTCCTCTCGTCCTCTCCCGTCCTCTCCCGTCCTCTCCGTTAGGTCACGTACAGCGTGGTCGCGCCCGGCACATAGTTCACCGTCCGCGCGACAAGCGGCGTCGTCGGCTGCGGCGACACCGCGAGCACGTTGCCCGCCGCATCGAACAGCGCGTCGTGATTGGGACAGTGGAATGCCGAGCCCGTGCTCTGCCAGTTGGCGATCTGGATCGTGGTGCCCTGGTGCGTGCAGCGCATGGACAGGGCGATGAAGCTGTTCGCGCCCGTGCGCACCACGGCCGTCGGCGTGCCCTGCACGGAACCCACGCTGCCGGCGATACCGCCAACAGTTGCGAGCGCGGGCCAGTTCGCGATCACCACCGCGAGGCCCGCAGCCACCACGGTGAGCGTCACGGCGATGGTCTTCGACGCGGCGCCGGTGGCCGTGACCGTCACGGTGGCGGTATACGTGCCGATGGCGAGCGCCGCGCTCACCCCGCGCAGCGTGAGCGCGCTCGGCGTAGTCGTCGCGCTGAGCGAGGAGGTGGAGAGCCATCCGCTCGCGCCTGCAGCATACGCCACGGAGAATGCGACGCCCGACAGCGCGGCGCCGCCGCTGGTGACGTTCACGATCTGCCCACCCGGATTCGCGCCCGCCGCGGCGCTGAACGTCGCACTCGCGATGGAGAGCACGAGCGACGCGGCACTCGTGACGGTGAGCGTGACAGCGATGCTTTGTGGCGAATTCGCGATGCCGACCGAGGTCACGGGCACCGTCGCCGTGTACGTGCCGGGTGCGAGCGTGGACGGTGTCGCCGTGAGCGTGACGGTCGCCGGCGCGGCGCTTCCCGAGATGGTCGCGGTGAGCCAGCCTGTTCCTCCCGCGCCATAGGCGATGGTGCCGAGGGCGAGCGCGCCGAGCGTACCGCCTCCGGCGTTGAGTACGGAGATGGATCGCGCGGGCGCCGCGCCGCCGCCCTGCGCCGCGCTGAATGCCGCGGTGGTGGAGGAGAGCGCGAGGGTGGCCGCACCTGTGGGCGACGTGACGACGAGCGTCACGACGACCTGCTGCGGCGTATTGTTCGCGCCGGCCGCGGTGACCGGCACCGTGGCGGTGTACGTGCCCGCGGCGAGCGTGCCGAGGCTGGGTGTCACGATAAGTGTGGCGGGCGCGGTGGCAGCGCTGAGCGTGGCCGCGAGCCAGCCCGCGCCACCGGCGCCGTAGGCGATGGTGCCGACCGCGAGTCCGCTCAGCGCACCGCTCGCGCCGTTGGTGATGGCGACGGTCTGTGCACCTGGATTTGCGCTTCCCTTCACGCCGGTGAACGAGAGGGACGTGGCGCCCAGGGTGATGACGGGTGCAATGGCCGCGCTCACGAGCAGCGACACGCTCACGGCGAGTGGCGCGTTGGCGGCGCCGCCCGTGGTGACCTGCACCGTCGCCGTATAGGCGCCCGCCGGAAGCGACGACGTGCTCGGCTTGAGCGTCATGGTGGCCGGTGCAGCCGTGGTGTCGAGCGTGGCCGTGAGCCACCCGGTGCGTTGCCCCGTGCCGTAGCCCACCTGGGTGCCGAGGCCCGACAGCGTGCCGCCGCCGGCGTTCGTGATGCCTACCGTCTGCGCGGCTGGACTCGCCTGGCCCTGCACGGCGCTGAAGACTTCCGACGTCGGCGCAAGGAGCAACTGTGCGGGTGGCAATGCCGAGGCGGGACCGTTGATGGTGAGTGTGTCCGACTTCGCGTCATACGTGACGCCGAGCGCCGTCAGGGCGCCGGTCTGCTTGCCACCGCTCCACGTGCCATCCGCCGCGAACTCGGCGAGGTGGCTGGGGCACTTGAAGCCCGAGTCCGTGATATCCACCGTGGCCCCCTGGTGCGGACACACGAGTGACATCGCCGCGAATGACGCCGTGCCGGTGCGGATCACCGCGACCGGCTGCGCGGTGCCTGCGTCCACACGCGCCGCACCGCCCACGATCGCCAGCGCGGGAAAGTCGGTCAGGGTGATGGTGAGTGGCGTGGTCGGAAACGGATCGGTGGGATACGTCCCGCCGATGTCGCCGTCGCCGCACGCGGTCGCGATGAGCGCACCGATGGCGCCGAGTGCGCCGCGCTGGAGAAAGGCGCGGCGGGGAAGCGCCGTGGCGCAGCCGCAGCCCGGGCCGCAGCCGGTCGTGGCGTTCGTGGTCGGAGGTGTCATCGTGACGTTGGGGAAGCGCGATCAGGACAGCGCGACGCGCGCGGCGGTCCAGGCAGCCGTGTCCTTGTCCTGCTCGAAGACCTTGTCCACGTCCACGACGATCTTGTCACCGTCGCGACGGATGGCAAAGCGATCCATGCCGCGCGTGGCGCGTCCCTCGATGAAGGTGCCGTCGGGCTGATAGAGCGACTTGTGCTTCGGGCACTGGAAGCGGTGATCGTCGGTGTTCCACTTGAGGCCCGTGGACTGGTGCGGGCAGGAGAGCGCGAACGCATACGCGTAATTCTCCCAGCGCACCATGATGATCTCGTTCGCGGTATCGATCGTGGCGCCGTCGCCGGCGGGCACGGGATAGCTCACGACTTCGCCGCCGCGCACGCCCGCTCCGCTGAAGTGGACCTCGAGCGCACGCGCGACGGCCGGCGCGGCGCCGAGCGCGAGCAGCGCGCCGGCGGCCGAGCCAGCGAGCGTGCGGAGGAAGTCGCGACGTGCGCGCATGGGCGCGCAACCATCGCAGGCAGTGGAATCCGTCGGGGATTGGGCGCGGGTGCTGCGGTTGGTGATGTCGGTCATGGTCGCTCGCGTTCGTGTGGGAGAACCGTGGTCGGTCAGTCGTGCCGGAACGGCTTGAGCATCATGGCGTAGCTCACCAGCGACACGCCGATGGAGGACAGCGCAACAGTGCGATGCAGCCGGCGCCGCGAATCCGAACGCTCGGCCTCGTTGCTCAGGATGCCGGCGGTGGTGAAGCCGGCATCGGCGACGAGCATCAGTACCGCGTGCGTGGTGCGCCACTTCCGGCCGTTGGGATCGTTGCGGCCGTCGATGAGGTTCCACACGCCGGTGACCGTGTTCACGCCGAACAGCGTGGCGACGGTGGTGGCCAGTGGGCCGTGATAACGGATCGCCCACTCCGGCGCCTGGTTGCCCTTGTCGAGCAGCTGCTGGCCGGTAGCGTAGTTGCCGGCGAAGAGTGGCAGCGTGAGGTAGCTCGCCCAGCGGTGGACGGTGAGCCGGCGCCCATACCAGTCGCTGTACTCGACGGCGACGACCTTGCGGCGCCTTCGGACGGGAACCGTGTCAGCGGTCGTCGCAGGAACGGAGAGGGCTTCGTGCGCTGAAACTCGCCTCAGCGAGTCACTCACGCTGTCGGTGCTGAGTACGATCGCGCGCGCAGCTGTGTCGGCGAACGCAACCAGGGATGTAAGCGGAGCAACCGTGTCGCGTGCGATCGGCGGAGCAACCGGATGGTTTGCCTTTCTCGCGACCGGGAGGAAGAGCGAATCCTCAGGCGCGCACGTCACCCGCGGAAGAAGCAGATCCTTCCCTTCGCTCAGGATGACAGGTGTTTGTGACAGGGCTGCGGCGTGCGCAGTGTCCGCCGCAACGGGTGCGGAACGCAAGGTGAGCGCGGTGGCGAGGAGGAGAAGCATGCAGGAGGCCCTGGCGAGCGGGCGATGTCACTTCGCGCGGACGATACGCGACGCGAAGCAACTGGAACGACCGGTAGGATGCCCATGTCGGGCGGCAGTGCGATTCTACGCCGCTTCAGACGATGCGTCCGTGCGCAACGTCACCGCCGCGCTGTGCGGCGCGCCGTGAACACATGTTGGGATCGCGTGGCTCGCGCACGCGACGATGCGTGAGTCGCTCGCGCTGAGGCGCTTCTCGTACTGTGCGTGCTACAGCGTCTCGAGCTGACGCTCCACGCGCGCGAGACAGTCGTCGCAGATGCCGTGCGACAGTGCGGGGAGATCGTCGTTCTCGAACGAGCGGAGCCGGGCCACCGCCTCCTCGATGTCGTACCACTCGCCTTCGACGCTCACCCGTTCACACCAACTGCACGACTCGAGCACCTCGCTACTGCGCGCTCCACCTCGCACGAGCAGCGCGACGGCCGCGCGGGGTTCCTCTCGCAGCAACTCGCTCTCCACCGCCACGGCGCGCAGCGGCGCGGGCACGAAGGTGAGGCGAAGGAATCGCCGCATGCGTGGGCTATCACACCGGATGTCGAATGCCTGGCGCTCCTTGCGCGCACGGACCTGCGCCAGCACCTGGTGGTACAGCTGCGACGTGGTGCGGTCGGCGATGAATTCGAAGAGCGGGCGGCCGAGCGGCGCCGGTTCAGCCAGTTCGGATGCGCCGTTCTCGCGGGCGAAGCGATCCCAGCTCCCGCCTACGGCGATGAGTACGTTGTCCGCGTCCACCGTGTAGGCGCAGATCTCAGCCATCGGCCAGCGCGGCGTTGACGGCTGCCCGCAACGCCTCCGTCGAGAAGGGCTTGGCGAGCGTCTGGTGCGCGCCCATCGCGCTCGCGCTCGGGAGGTAATCGAGCCCGCTCACCTGGCCGCCACCGGACATCGCGATGATCTTCACGGCGGGGAAGCGCTCGCGGATGATCATGATCGTTTCCATGCCTTCCTGCCCGGGCATGATCAGGTCCGTGATGACGAGATCGGGCAGGGGACCGTCCGTCAGCAGGCGGATGGCCTCGCCTCCGTCGGACGCCGTCGTGATCTCGTGCCCCGCCTTCGACAGCATGCGGCGGATGACGTCGAGCATCTGCACCTGGTCGTCCACGACGAGAATGGTTGCCACGGTCGGTCTCCACGAAACGGAACGCTGCGGCGACGTCACGCGCGAGGTCGGGGGCGGGGCCAGAAGGATGAAAACGCCAGCTGCCGTCCGTCCGACCACTGCGCACGACGAGATCGCACGGCTTAGGATAATAGCAGGGCGGACGCCGGTTCGCGCGGTGGGGGGTGTCCGCTGCGGTTGGGCGAGGCCGCACTCGCGCATGCGCCAGCCACGGGAAGCCCCGCCGTCCTGAGCGCAGCGAAGGATCTGCTTTTCGCCTTCCTTCCCTGCCATTGGCCGCGCGCGTCCTGCTGCGGGTCGTGCTTGCCATCGGCATCGTGCCCCGCGCATCCGCGCAGAAGGTGCACGTCGTCACCGGCACCGTGTTCGACTCCGTAGCCGGTGTTCCGCTCGCCGGTGCCATCGTCCAGGTCGTGCAGCTCGACACCGCCCTCCGCGCCACGTCACACGTAGTACTCGGCGTCACCGACGGCCATGGACACTACGTGATTGGCGGCCTGCCCACGGGTCGCGTGGCGATCGGCTTCCAGCGCGACGCGTTGACCGCGCTCGGCCTCGAGTCGCCGCTCCGCGTGGTCGCTGTCGATGGTGAGGCGGATATCATCGTCGATCTCGCCATTCCGGCGGGCACCGTAGTTCGCACGCGGAACTGCGATACGCCCGCGAACGGCGACGGCATGCTCACGGGCTATGTGCTTCTTGGCCGCGTCGTGCATGGCGAGGGCGTGCCGGTGGCCGCCGGGCATCTCGTCATTCCCGCGCTCGGTGTGGACGTCCCTGTATTGAATGGCGCCGCCACCATCACCGGCCTGCCGCCAGGCACGTGGGTGGCCGAGGCGCGTGCGATCGGCTACGAGCCGCAGCGTGCGATGGTCGACCTCGCAGCATCGGGCACCGCGAGCGTCACGTTGGTCCTCGGCAACAAGGTCCAGTTGCTCGAGGGCATTAGGGTCGTGGGGCGGCCGAGCGCGGACTATGCCCTTGCGGCATATCCGGACATGACGGGCACGCCGGTGAACTGGCGCGACGGACGTACGTGTGCCGTGATCGCCGTGTGGACAAAGCACTGAGTGGCTCCGGCGCTGACCCGGGTCGCGGGTTCGCGCTCGTGCCTTCCCGCTCACGCCTTCACTTCTCGTTCAACAGCCCGAACAGCAGCACGTCGAGAACCTTCGCGTATCGCCGGCTCGGGCCGTCGGCGCCCGTCGGGGTGCCCGGATACACCCGCGCGCGACGGAGCGCGCCGAGTATCGCTCTCGGGCTCATGGCCTCGTGTCGCGCGACGCGCACGAAGTCCGCGACCGACGCATGCATGCGCTGCTCGCCCGCGCCGTACCGCACGTACGGAATCATCGCTGTCGTCAACACCTGGAACTCGTCCGTGTCGTGCACGGCGTCGACGTCAGGGTCGTGCTGCATCGGCTTCCTCGTGTTGTGGTCCCGTGTTCGATACGACAGATAGTGCAGCGTGGTGGGCAGTCTGCGTCCACCGGCAATCCGAGGCGCGGGCGATCACGACGCGCGCCGCCTGACTGCAGGCGGCGACCTATTCGAGCGCCGAGAAGTCGCCGAGCATCTCGCGCACGGCGTCGCTTCCGTGTTCACCGGCCAGGTCGTGGATCTCCGCCGTGGCGTCGAAGATGATGTCGAGGAGCCGTTCGTTCCCCGGGTCGTGCGGCAGCTTCGTGAGCTCGTCGCCCGCGTAGGTATAGAGGTGGGCCAGCAAGTCCGCGATGGCGGACGCCAGCATCGCGATGGGCGGCGCCAGGGGCGCTGTGCCGGGTTCTGGAGGAAGGTCGATCATGATGGCCGCTCGGATCGAGGCGTCAACGTGAGCCGGGACTTCTGTCATCCTGGGCGCAGCGAAGGATCTGCGTGTCATCCTGAGCGCAGCGAAGGATCTGCTTTCCCCAGATGGTTCGGTTTCCGTTCCCCGGCAACGTCAGGGTTACGCACCGGCCGTCCGCGACGTTGGCGCGACGTCCGCGCCGCGATGCGGGCCGCCGATCACTGCTCCGCGCCACCGAGGTGGCACACCACGAGGGCGACGACATCGCTCATGGTCATGGCGCCGGTGTTGACCTGGAGCGTGTAGAGGAGCGGGTCGTGCAGGTCGCGGCCGAACATCTCCTTCACGTAGTGGGTGCGGTCGCGGTCCACGTGCTGGGCGACGGACATCGCATGCTGCATGGTGCCGCCGCGGCGCTGCATCACGCGGCGGCAGCGGTCGGCCAGTGGCGCGATGAGCCGGAGGTGCAGCGTGCGCGGCCGGTCCTGGAGGATCACCTGCGCTCCATGGCCCACGAGGATGACGGGTGCGGACTCGGCTGCCTTCAGCACCACGCCTCGCGTCGCCCGCACGACGTCCGGCGCGCTCGGGCGGGCGATATACGACGGATCCATCAGCATGTCGGGACTCCCGAGGCGCAGCGCGTTGCCGAGGCTCTCGAGGAAGCCGGGCGAGTGCTCGTCCCACTCCTCGAGAAAATCGTGCGGGAGTCCGAGTTCCGTGGCGACCATGCGGGTCACTTCCTCATCGAGGATGGGCCAGCCGAGCCGCTGGCGCAGCAGGCCGGCCAGCTCGCTCGCCCCGGCGCCGTATTCGCGCGAGAGCGTGATCACGTCATGTCGCATCGAGACCTCCTCGGTGAGCCCTCGGGCGCACCTGTGGAGCGCGCGAGGGATACTCATGCGTAGGGAAACCCGGTGCAACTCGTCCGGCGTGAGTCGGTGGCAGGGGCGCGGGCAACGGTCAGCTACATAGTCGAGATTATGTCATTCGTCAGCAACGGCGGTCAAGAAAGAAGATGCGCGAGCCGGCCCACATACGCGAGGCATCGCCACGCGGGTCGCGCGGCGCACCGACCAGTGGCGGACCTCGTCAGCGGCTGAGCGGCGGAGGGCAACGGTTTTCCCCTGTCATCCTGAGCGCAGCGAAGGATCTGCTTGCGCTGTCACACTGAGCGCAGCGTCCGCGAGTTGAACCGCCAAGAGCGCCAAGGCCTTCAACAGTTCCTCCTGCCGCATCGGTGCAAGGGCATATCCTTCATGGCGGTCCTGGCGCTTCAAATTGGTGTGTGCCGTCGCCCGCTGAAGACCGGATGACACAAGCAGGTCCTTCGCTGCGCTCCGGACGACAGGATCGCGTCGCTCAGGACGACAAGACGTCACCACTGGCCACGCTCGTTCGTCAAGCACGCGCCTATGCTGACAAGAAAGCTGCTCGCCCTCGTCTTTCCGGAGGGACTCCTCCTCCTCGTGACGGTGGCGCTGGTGCACTGGGGTACGATCACCCCCTCGATGGCACCCGTCGCTCGTCTCTCTCCTGTCCTCGTTCTCGCCGCTGGCCTCCTGCTCGGATGGCGATTCCAGCGCGGCCGCCTGCTCCTCGCGCTGCTCGGCCTCGCGGTCGCCGACCGCGCCATGCTCTGGCTCGCACCATTCGACTCGGACGGCCCGCATGCCGGGCCGGTGATCGTCCGCACTCTGGCGATCCTCCTTCCGGTCTCCTTCGCGGCGCTTGCCTTCCTGGGCGAGTGTGGGCTGCTCACGGAGGCCGGCCTGCGACGACTCGCCGGGCTCGGCGCAGGGATCGTCGCGGTGCTCGCGCTCTGGATCCTCTCGGCCGCGTATCCCGAGGGCACCGCGCAGGCCTTCGATCTCACGCTGGTCCCGCTGCCGACCCTCAGCGCCCTGCCACTCGGCCAGCCTGCGACGTTCGTCGCGCTCGCCGCCATCGGCGTGTTGGTGGGACGCACGATCTGGCGGCCGGACGCCGAGGGGCGAGGGTTGCTCTGGGCGGCGATCGGGAGCGTAGTTGCCGCGAGCGCTGGACCGGTAGGTGGGCGCGCCACGCTATACCTGACGACCGCGGGACTGGTTCTCGTGGTGGCGATGATCGAGAGCGCGTACGCGATGACCTATCACGACGAGCTCACGGGACTGCCCGCGCGTCGCGCGCTGAACGATGCGCTGCAGCGCGCCACTGGCACGTACACGGTGGCGATGGTGGACGTCGATCATTTCAAGAAGTTCAACGACACGCATGGTCACGACGTGGGCGACCAGGTGCTGCGAATGGTGGCGGGCCGGCTGGGTCGCGTGGCGGGCGGCGGACGCGCCTTCCGCTACGGCGGTGAGGAATTCGCCGTGCTCTTCACGGGCAAGTCCGCGGCGGAGAGTGCCCCGCACCTCGAGGCGCTGCGCGCGTCGGTGGCGGCGGCGACCTTCGCGCTCCGCGGCAAGGATCGTCCGCGGCGGAAGCCGAAGTTGCCCTCCGCGCGCGGCACCGGCGCGAAGCCGCTCGCGGTGACGGTGAGCATCGGCGTGGCGGAGGCGCGCGGCGCCGTGCTGCCGGACGCCGTCGTGAAGGCGGCGGACAAGGCACTCTATCGCGCCAAGGAAGGCGGGCGCAATCGCGTCGCGGTGTGAGGCGCTACGTCCCCTGAACGACGCGAGCCACGGCGCGCGTGCGCCGTGGCTCGTGTCAGGTGCGTGCAGGACTACGGCTTGGCTTTCGCCGCCTGTGCTGCCTTCGCGTCGGCCTTCGATTCCGCGCGCTCGTCCTTCGGCGTCTCGTGCTGGTGGCTCACGAGCTTGCTCGTCATCGCGTCGATGTTGACTTCGTCGATGCCCGCCTTGCCGGGGACCTTCATGTCGAAGCTGTAGATGAGCTTTCCGCCTTCGCGCTCGATCTCGCCCGCCTGGATGGTGGCGCCGGGAACCGTGCGCGAGGCCATCGCGCGCGCGTCGATCATCGTCATCTTCGCTTCCTTCTGCAGGTCAGCCTGCGTCTCCACCTTCTTGTGATGGGCGGGCTGCTGCGCACCGGCCACGGCGGCGGTGAGGACAAGGGCGACGACGGGAAGAATCTTCTTGATGTACATGCTGCCTCCAGAATGACTTTCGATGGGGACTGCTGGCGACCGCACGAGGTCGTACGGACTCGGTCGGCGTTCGCCCGATGCTTTCGTCATTCCATACCCGGCGCGGCGCGAAACGTCGCTGCCCGGAGCCGCGCGGGAGGTTACGAATCCATTAGCATCGGCGAATTCCTGTCATGTGGGCGACAGCTTGCCGCGTCGCGCTGTTGTCATCCTGAGCGCCGCTTGTTGTCGTCCTGAGCGCAGCGAAGGATCTGCTTTTGTCACAACGAGCGCAGCAGCCTGCCCTCGAGGAGCGAAAGCGACGAAGGGAAGGATCTGCTTGTGTCATCCATCCACAACGAGCCGACCCCGCACCGGCTGGGCCGGTGCGGGGTCGGAAGACTCGTCCTTGTGCGGCGTCCGCGCGATGCGCGGAGGCGGTCAGGGCATGAACGTCAGCTCGAGGCGATGATGTAGCCAGCGTCGCTGATCGGCATCGTCTGTGTCGTCACGGTCGTAAGCTCCGGCATTGGGTGTCTCCAGTGAAGCGGCAGGCGAACGCCCGCCACCGTCGGGTAGCGTAGGAAGGAAGAGGGAACAACAACCAGTCGAGAGAGTCGGCGCTTATTCCGCGACGGTATAGCCGCTGAAGTGCCGGATGCGGCGCCAGACGATGTTGTTCCAGCTATCGACGGAAGTCTCCAAAGCGGAGTCCGCGAGCGATTCGTCCACGCAGGTGGTGGACTGCAGCGCGCTCGTGCAGTACTTGACGACCGACATGTTGTTGAGCGTCGCCTTGTCCGTCACCGAGAACAGCAGGGTGGGGAGGGCGGCGGCCGGATTGAAGCGCATCGCCGGCTCGAAATCGATGCTCGGGTGGTCGGTCTGCGCGTCGTGCACGGTGGCCGTGATGTTCACCGGGTTCGTCTCCGGGTCGCACGACTCCGTCCAGTGACCCACGCCGTACGAGCTGCCCGCGATATTGCAGATGGCGTTGGCGGGGATGACGATGTAGCTGTCGCCGAAGTACAGGCGCGGGCTATCCGTCGTCGGGTCCACGGTCCAGGCATACGTCTGATCGCTTGCGCCGGAGAGCGCCTTGTTGGCGCCGCCCGGAGTGAGCTGGCTTGCTGTCGGCGCTGTGGCGTCGTTGCCACACGCGGACACCGCCATCGCGGCGCTCACCGCGGCGATGGTCAGCAAAGTTCGAAATGCCGTCGTCGGCTTGTGCATGCTTCGACCTCGGTCGAGTGCGAGCGAGCTGGTGACGGAACCGCGAGGGAAAGGGACGCGGTGATGCGCTTTTCCTGGTTCCGGCGGGAGTGCTTCGGCGACGTGCTTTGGCAATGCACGAGCCGCGGTCCCGAAGTCGTCGCATATCCGTCAAGCTGTCCGCGTCCAACCGAATATCCATTTCTGTCCGGTCATTCTGGGCTGGTCCTTCGGTCGGAAGGGCCGACACGGAAACACGCCGTAATCGGGCAAAGTGCACGATTCATTGCACAATGCGGGATGGCGATGCCCTGAATGCCGCGCGCATATACTGTTACGTGCAGGAGCGTCGTTCACCGGCATGCTGCCCCGTACGCTGCGGAGATTCGTGTACAGGGAGACGACAGCGCGTGGACGCTACGCAGCAGCACCCACGAGCCGCTGCGCATTTCCCTAGTGACCTTCGGCCCCAGCCGCATGACGACGTGAACGAGCAGACCCTTGGCGCTGAACTCACCTGCCCCTTCTGCGCACATGTCGAGAAACTGGACATGCCGGTGAATGCCTGTCGCTTCTTCCACGAGTGTGCCTCGTGCGGGTCCCTGATCCGGCCCAGCGCGGGTGATTGCTGCGTGTTCTGCTCGTTCGGCTCCGGTCCGTGTCCCCCGCGCCAGGCCGACAGGTCCGGCTGCTGTGATCCTGTGGCGACCCCGTGAAGCGCCTCCATGACGGTGCCCTTCGCGCCCGCGGCGCGGATATATTGCGGGGGATCACCCGCATCCGCCGGCGCCGGACGCCCGGCGACCGGTCGCGTCGGCCCCGGGGCCCGCGCCCGGCCTGCACCTCCACCGACGCCTGTTCGTGACCGTACCTCCGCCGACAACGGCCCTCGCACCCCGCCGTCCCTTCCTGCTGCGCCTCGGCGAGCTCGTGGAGGACCTCCGCCGCCAGGAGGACCGCCTCGCGCTCCTCCTCAGCCTGGTCATCGGCGCCCTCGTGGGGCTGGTGACCGTGGCGTTCATGCTCCTCACCGGCCGCCTGGCGGCCCACATGTATCCTGCCGGGGGCGACGGCTGGCGCCGCATCCTGGTGCCCACGCTGGGCGCGCTCGTGAGCGGGGTGCTCCTCGTCCGCTTCTTTCCGGACGCACGCGGCAGCGGTATCCCCCAGACGCGCGCCGCCATCTTCATCCACGACGGCTACATTTCGCTCAAGACCGTCATCGGGAAGTTCGTGTGCTGTGCCACCGCGCTGGGCAGCGGCATCGCCCTCGGGCGCGAGGGTCCGTCGGTCCAGATCGGCGCCGGCATCGCCTCGGTGCTGTCGCGGCGGCTGGGGCTCAGCCGCGCGCAGGTACGCTGGCTGGTGCCCGTCGGCGCCTCCGCGGCACTCGCTGCCGCTTTCAACACACCGATCGCCGCCGTGCTGTTCTCCCTCGAGGAGATCATGGGCGACCTGCACGCGCCGATTCTCGGCTCGGTGGTGCTCAGCTCCGTCACGTCGTGGATGGTGCTGCACCTGCTGCTGGGCGACGAGCCGCTGTTCCACGTGTCCGCCTACCACCTCGTGAGCGCCTGGGAGCTGCTCGTCTACGTGGTGCTGGGCGTGGTGGGCGGGCTCGGGTCCGTGGCGTTCGTGAAGCTGCTGCTCTGGCTGCGCAAGCACTTCTCCCAGTTGCCGAAGAACACGCTCTGGGTACAGCCGATGATCGGCGGTCTCACCGTGGGCCTGATCGGCTTCGTGGTGCCACAGGTGCTCGGCGTGGGCTACGACCAGGTGGACCGCGTGCTCGGTGGCGAGGTGGTGCTGCGGTTCGTGGTGCTCCTCGCGACGCTCAAGATCGTGGCCACGGCCGTCTGCTACGCGTCCGGCAATGCCGGCGGCATCTTCGGGCCGAGCATGTTCATCGGGGCGATGCTGGGCGCGGCGGTGGGGCGCGTGGCGCACATCGCGCTGCCGGGTGTCACGGCAGACGCGGGGGCGTACGCGCTCGTCGGCATGGGCACGGCGTTCGCCGGCATCATCCGCACGCCGCTCACGTCGGTGATCATGATCTTCGAGGTCACGCGCGACTACACCATCATCGTGCCGCTCATGATCTCGAACCTCACGGCGTTCTACATCTCGCAGCGGCTCCAGCACGAGCCCATCTACGAGGCGCTGGCGCGCCAGGACGGCCTGCACCTGCCGACCGGGGCATTCCGGGAGCATGCGCGGCGGCTGCACGTGAGCTCGGCGATTCGCGAGGCGCCTGAGCCGCTGGACGCGGCGATGACGGTGCGCGACGCCGTGGAGCGGCTCGCGGACACCGCGCTCGACGCATGGCCCGTGCAGGATGCCGAGGGATTCCTCGGCATGGTGCGCCGGCGCGATGTCGTCGCGTGGGCACACAGTGGCAAGGGCGACGAGACGCTTCGTGCACTGATCGAGGCCACGGGCGGCACGATCACCGCCGAGCAGTTCGTGCACGTGCACGGCGACCAGCCGCTTGGCCAGGCGCTCGCACGCATGGGCGAGACGCACCAGACGGTGCTTCCCGTGGTGTCCCGCGCCAACGTGCGCCTGCTGCTCGGGCTCGTCACGCTGCCTGACGTGCTGACGGCCTACGGGGTGGAGAGCGCCGCCGACATCCCACACGAGGAGAAGGCCGGTGGCTGAACACCTCGACGCCGCGCATCGTGTGGCCCCGATGGCCGTGCCCACCATGGCCGTGCCTCCGTCCACCAGCAACGTGCGGTTCGGCACGACGCTGCTCGTCGCCGGGGTCGTGATGGCCGTGCTGCTCGCGGCGGACCTGGCCCTCGCGCGCATGGACGTGCGCGAGTCACGCGTCGCGGCTGCGGCGCTGTACGACCAGGGACGCGTCCTGCTGGTGCAGGGAAAGGCGCGCGAGGCCGGCGACCGCTTCGCCACGGCACTGTCCATGGAGCGCGGCAACTTGTCGTACGCGCGCGCACTGGCGCAGGCCGAGCTGCAGGACGGCCGCGCGGAGGAAGCAGGCCGCACGCTGCAGGACCTGCTCAACCGTGCTGAAACCGACGGCGCGGCCAACCTGCTGATGGCGCGCGTCCTGGTGCGTGAGCGCCGACCGGCCGACGCGAAGTCCTACTTCCACCGCGCGATCTACGGCAAGTGGGGCGCGGACTCCGTGAGCCGCAGCGTCCAGGCGCGCCTCGAGCTGATCGACCTGCTCGCGACCCGGCACGAGGAGAGCGAGCTCCTCGCGGAGCTGCTGCCGCTGGAAGCGATGCCGAACGACAGCCTCGCGCCGCGGCGGCGCCTGGCCCACCTGTTCATCGACGCCGGCGCGCCCGACCGTGCCAGCGAGATCTTTCGTGCGCTGCTGCGCGACGATCCGCGCGATGCCGACGCGTACGCCGGTATGGGCGAGGCCGCGCTCGCGCTCGGCAACTTCCATACGGCGCGCGCGGACTACGCCGAGGCGGCGCGGCTGCGTCCGGAGAACGCGCGCATCGTGGCACGTGCGGCGGTGGCCGACACGGTGTATGCGATCAGCCCCTCGGTGCGCGGCATCGGGGCCGCGGTGCGCGACGCGCGCAGCCGTGCGCTGCTCGACGCCGTGTCGCGGCGGATCGACGGCTGCGCCGGTACGTGGACATCCGCCTTCGCGGACTCGGCGCATGCGACGTTGGCGCGCGTCGCGCCGAAGGACGCTGTGGGAAGCGCCGATGCGCAGGCGTCGCTGGCCGGCGAGCTGTGGAACGCGCGGCCTTCCACCTGCCGCGACGCGTTCAACGACGACGCGCTCACCATCGTGCTGCGCCACATGGGCCAGTGACGCATCGCGGCGGCGCAGGTCGTCAGGATCCCTTGCGCGAGCGCGTCGAGCGTCCCTTCGCGGGAGCGTCGTCGAACAGGAGGCCGGCGCGCGCGTGATCCAGCCCCATCGCGCCGACGAGGGCGGACAGCCCGCTCGAGAGCTCGCGGAGGCGAGTGGGCGGTAGCGCCGCGAGCGCCACGACGAGGCGCGCCGTCGGTGGCTCGGGCGACCGCCGCAGCACGGCGCGCCCCCGTGCCGTGAGCGCGATGGCGGCGCGCCGACGGTCGTCCTTCGCCGTCCCGCGCGTGACGAGCCCGTCTTCCACCAGCCGGTCCACGACCGCCGCCACGGAGGAACGATCGGTCATCGTCCGCTCGGCGAGCTCGGAGACCGACGCCTCGTCGTCGTGCTCGTGCAGGGCGCTGAGGACGAAGTGCTGCGCCGCGCTGATGCCGGCGGCCGACCGCGTCTCCTGTGCCGCGACGCGCAGGCCGCGCATGATGCGACGGATCGCGTCGATGGACTCGACGATGGCGGGACGTGTCGGTGCGACTGCACGTGATGTGCGTGCGGAGCGGTCCATACGGCTGCCGGTGCGGGGGATCGGGTGAACGCCGCTCCAGTGCCTGACGGGCGCGGTCGTCGCGACCGAAAGCTATCGCGGCGCGGTGGCCGGCGGAATCCGATGGAGCGTACACGTGCGGGGACCACGCACGTCGGCGTCGGCACGCATGCCGACGCTCCTCCGGTCAGGCGAGGCCGCCCTTGCCGCGTGGCGCACGGAGCCCAGTGGGGATCGCGCCCTTCGCATCGCCCTCTCGTCCTTTCATCCTGCAGACCTTGCTCTCTACTCCGCGGGAATCTCCGTCGTCCCCCTCGTCCATCGCCGCACGGCGACGAAGATACCGATGCCGCCGCTCAGCACCACGAGCACGGGCAGCAGGTACGCGATGAGGTTGAAGCCGCGCGGCCGCGGCGCGAGCAGGATCCACTCGCCGTACTTCGACACGAAGTACGCATTCACCTCGTCAGGCGACTTGCCCGAGGCGAGCTGGTCGCGTACGACAGCGCGCATGGACTGCGCGAGCTCGGATGGGGAATCCTGGATCGAGAGTCCCTGACAGACGGGACAGCGCAGCTGCGACGCGACGGCGGAGGTGCGCGCCTCGAGCACGGAGTCGCGCGGCGCCGCGACGCGGATGACCGTCGCGGCGCTCTCCGCTGGCGATGCGACCTGTCCGTACGCACCGACGCTCACGAACAGCAGGAGCGCAGCGGTGCGGAGCAGCGCGCGCATCACTTCACGCCACCCGTGGCGGTGGACGCAGGTACTGCCAGCAGGGAGTCGACGATGTGCGTGACGACGTTTGCCTCGACGGGTCCGGTGATCTTGCGCGCGATGCGTCCGTCGCGGTTCACGATGAACGTCTCCGGTACGCCATACAGGCCGTAGTCGATCGCGGTGCGCGCCTTCGGATCCTGGACCGACGGATAGCTCTGGCCACCCATCTGCGCGATCCATTCCGTGCCGGCATCGGTGCGGTCCTGGTACAACGAGCCGACGAAGTGCACTTGCTTGCCCGCATACGTGAGCGCGATGGCCGACAGCGTCGCATGCTCGTCGCGGCACGAGAGGCACCACGAGGCCCAGAAGTTCAGCACCACGACTTGTCCCTTCAGGTCTGCAAGGCGAATCGTGTCGCCCACCGGCCGGCCAAGTGGAGGCTGTCCGGGCGCGAACACTTCCAGCGCAAACGTGGGCGCCACCGTGCCCGGCAGCGGCGACGGGATGTCCTTGGGATCGTGCCGCAGCCCGAACACGAACAGCCCGATGAGCGGCACCGCGAACGCGGCGGCAATGGCACTGCGTCGCCAGTTCATGCGGCGTTGTCCTTCGCGGGCCTCGCCACGAGCGGAGCGCTCGCGACGGCGACGACGCGGCGCCGTCCCGGCCACGCACCGATCACCGCACCAAACACGATCACGCCGCCGCCGAACCAGATCCACGGCACCAGCGGCTCATAGATCGCCTTGATGGTGGCGTTGCTGCCGTCGGGCTTCACGGCCATCAGGTTGAGGTACAGGTCGCCCAGCGGGCCGCTGTGCACGTCCGGCGTGGGCACGGGCTGTTGCGAGAGCGGATAGAAGTTCATGTGCGGCTCCATCGTGCCGGTCACGCGTCCGCTGCCGTCGAGCTCCTCCATCGTGGCGCCCACAACGGAGCGCTGCTGCTCCTCGCGTCCCCACACCTGCTTGAGCCGCAGCGTGTGGCCGGACACGGTGATGGTCTGGCCAGGTGTGAGCGTGGCCTCGCTCTCCGTACGCAGCGACGACGAGGCCGTGATGCCGAGCGCGACGAGGAAGATGCCGAGATGCGCGATGTAGCCGCCGTGGCGCCGCCGGTTGCCGAGCACCAGCCGCACGAACGCCGTGGGCCACGCCTCGCCGTGCGCGAGGCGCCGTGCGCGCGTGCCGATCCAGAACTCGCGCAGGTTGGCCGTGGCCGAGTAACCCACGAAGGTGAAGGCCAGCACGCCGTAGAAGTTGTGCACCCCGATCACGAGCGCCACCACCAGCAGCACGACGGCGCCCGAGATGGGTGGCAGCAGCCGTGCGCGCAACTCGGCGCGCGACGCGCTCTTCCACGGCAGCGCCGGCCCCACCCCCATGAGGAACAGCAGCGCCACGATCATCGGCAGCGACATGCGGTTGAAGAACGGGGTGCCGACGCTCACCTTCACGCCGCGCACGGCCTCCGCGACGAGCGGGAAGAGGGTGCCCACCAGCACGGTGAGCATGAAGCCGGTGAGGAACAGGTTGTTGAGCAGGAACACCGTCTCGCGCGACGCAGCGGAGTCGAGGTGTCCGGTCGTGCGCAGCTTGTCCGACGTCCCCGCCACGAGCACCAGCGTGGACACGAGCACCAGCGCGATGAACCCGAGGAAGTAGTACCCGATGGTGCCCGTCGTGAAGGCGTGCACCGACGAAATGATCCCCGAGCGCGTGAGGAAGGTACCGAGGATCGTGAGCACGAATGTGCCGACGACCAGGTTGATGTTCCACAGCCGGAGCATGCTGCGCCGCTCCTGCACCATCGCCGAGTGGAGGAACGCCGTCGCGGTGAGCCACGGGAGGAACGACGCGTTCTCGACGGGATCCCACGCCCAGTAGCCGCCCCAGCCAAGCACTTCGTACGACCACCACATGCCGGCGATGATCGCGGCGGAGAGCAGGCCCCACGTGAGCACCGTCCAGTTGCGCGTGAGGCGGATCCAGTCGTTCGACTCCGCCTCGCCGGAGAGCAGTGCGCCCACGGCGAACGCGAACGGCACGGACATCCCCACGTAGCCCAGGTAGAGCAGGGGCGGATGCACCCCCATCAGGATGTGGTTCTGCAGCAGCGGGTTCGGACCCGGTCCGTCGGGCGGCACCGGGAACACCACATGGAACGGATTCGCCGGGCCCACGAGCAGGATCGCGAAGAAGAGCGACACCAGGAGCAGCACCATGGCCGCGTAGGGCACGAGCGTGCCGGGCCGGTCGCGGTTGGTGGACACCACCAGGATGGAGTAGAGTGCGAGCACCCACGCCCAGAAGAGGATCGAGCCCTCGAGCGCGCCCCACAGCGAGATGACCGTGTAGAACAGCGGCGTGGCGCGGCTGCCCACCTGCGCCACGTACGACACCGAGAAGTCGTGCGTCACCAGCGCGACGATCATCGCGATGACGGCGGCGGATACGAGCAGGAAGTTGGCGTAGACCGACCCATAGGCCACCGCCACCCAGTCCTGCTTTCCGCGTCGCACCGCGGCGGGCATCAGGAGGATGCCGAGCGCGAGGAACGGGAGCGACACCAGCAGCGCGCCGTGACCGACGAGACCGTTCACGTGCCCGCCCCCTTCATCATCAGGGTCTTGTACATCGCCTGCGGTGTCTCGCCGGGCTTCGGCGGCCGGTATTCGTTGGAATGCTTGACGATGAGGTTCGTCGAGCTGAAGACGCCGTCACCGTGGTAGCGACCCTCCACCACGACCCCCATGCCGTCGCGGAACATCTGCGGCGGCGCGCCGCGCGAATGCACGGGAATCTCGCCCTTGCCATCCGTCACGACGAAGTTGAGGTCGAGCGACGCGTCGTTCCACTTCACCGAGCCGGGCTTCACCTGGCCGCCCAGCCGTACCGGCACGTCCACGCCGTCGGTGCCCTTCGCGAGCAGTTCCTTCGGCGTGAGGAAGTACACGACGTTCTTGTCGAGCCCACCGTAGATCAGGTACGCGAACGCCGCGACGATGACGACGAGCCCCACGATGATGCCACGCTTCGGCGCCTTCATCGCCGGCCCGCGGCTGTGGCGCTGTCCAGCTGCGCCTGTGCGCGTGCCATCGTGCGGTGCACGTGCACGAGATAGCCGAGCATCACTGCCCAGGTCACGGCGAATGCCGCGCCGACGAACACCCAGTTGCCACTCATGCCGAACCTCCCAGGGCTGCACGCTCGGCCACATGCTCGGCCGCTCGCTCGATGAGCGCGGCCTCGTAGCGCCGGCGTATGAAGTAGATCATCACGAACAGGAATGCGAACGCGTTCAGCCGCAGCCCGATCACGTACGCGGGGTCCACGGTGGCCGGGCTCGACTGAATCTGGTGGATGGTGCGCCACCAGCGCACCGACATGTACACGATGGGCACGTTGATGGCGCCGAGAATGCCCACGGCCGCGCTCCACTGCGCGCGCTGCTCTCGGTCGTCGATGAGCGCGCGCACGGACAGGAAACCGGCGAGGATCAGGAAGAGTACCAGCGTGGACGTCAGGCGCGCATCCCACGTCCACCACACCCCCCACGTCGGCCGCGCCCACAGCATGCCGAGCACCAGCGTGAGGCCCGAGAATGCCACGGCCACCTCGCCCGCCGCGGCGGCGAGCAGGTCGTCCTCCTCGTGCCGCCGCCACAGGTAGCGCAGCGAGAAGAAGAGCAGGGCGAGCGGTGCCAGCATGGTCATCCACGCCGACGGCACATGGACGTACATGATCTTCTGGAGGTCGCCCATGTCGCGGTCCGGCGGCGAAATGGCGATCGCCAGCGCCTGCGAGCCGATGAGGAACACGAACGCGAACCAGCCGAATTTCTGCCAGCCCCCGGTGCGCGGCACCGCGATGGCGGGCGCTATTGCTGCATTGGACATGACGTCATACCTCGATGACGGATTCGAAAGCCAGGAACGTGGCGACGAGAAAGATTACGTCGAACACGATGAGCAGACGCGTCCACGCGCCCGCGTCGCCCATGACGTTGCCACCAAGGAGCGCCTTGGTGGCCTCCATCGCGGCAAGCAGTACGGGCACGAGCATGGGAAAGAGCAGCAGGGGAAGCAGCACCTCGCGCGCGCGGCTGCGGCTCGCGATGGCCGCGTAGAACGTGCCAAGCGTGACGAGACCCACCATGCCGAGAAAGAGGTTGCCCACGAGGGCAGGCCACTGGGCGGGTACCTGCACCTGGAACAGGACGATGCCCACCAGCACCACGATGGCGAGCATGAGGCCCACGAATGCGAAGTTCGCCAGGAGCTTGCCGGCGAAGATGGTGCGCCGCGAGCCCGGGTACAGCACGAGCTGCTCGAGCGCGCCGCCGTCCAGCTCGAGCTGGTAGGAGCGGTTGAACGCGAGCACGCCCGCGAAGAGCGCGGCGAGCCATACCGCGCCCGCCGCCGCATCGCGCAGGGCCTGTGCATCGGGGCCGAGAGCGAAGCCGAACATGACGAGGATGGTGACCGCCAGCGTGACCACGCCGTTGAACCCCGCCTTCGAGCGCCGCTCGGCGGTGAGGTCCTTCCACGCGATCGCGCGCGCGCGGCGCCATTCGCGTCGTACGGTCATCGCCCGCCCGCCACGAGCGCGAGGGCGGCGGCTTCGGCATGCGTGGTGTCGGCGATGCGGCCGTCCACGATGGTGGTCGTACGGTCGAGGACGTTCGCCGCCGGTGCGAGTTCGTGCAGCACCACCACGGCCGCCGCGCCGGCAGTCGTCCATTCTGTGATGAGTGCGTTCATCAGCGCGATGCCGTCCGTGTCCAGGTTGCTGAACGGTTCGTCGAGGAGGAGCAGCCGCGGACGGACGAGGATCATGCGCGCGAGCGCGAGGCGGCGCTGCATGCCTGCAGAGAGCCCGCGCACCTGGCGCTCCGATGCGGCGAGCAGGCCGACGCGTTCGAGCGCCTCATCCACTTCCGACGTATCGCGGTCGAGCATCGCCGCCGCGAACACGAGGTTCTCGCGCGCCGTGAGGTCGTCGTAGAGGCCTGGCGAGTGCGCGAGGAAGCCCACGAGCGAGCGCACGTCCTGCGGCGCCTCCGCCACGTCACGGCCGAACACGCGCACCGTGCCGGCATGCGGCCGCAGCAGAGTAGAAAGGATGCGGAGCAGGGTGCTCTTGCCGCTGCCGTTGGCGCCGAGCAGGCCCACGACCTCGCCTGGCTCGACGCGAAGGCTGACGCCGCGCAGCACCCACGTGCTCCCGAACCGTCGGGCGACGTCGATCGCGTCGATCGCGTGCACTGCGCCTCCGGAACCCATGACCCCTTTCCTGTTCACGATGCCGATCCGCCCGACCTGCGGCGGAACGCCGACGAGGGAGCATGTTCCAAATTTACCGCCCGTCCGGGGCGGCCGCCATCGACAACCCTCACTTCGAGGCCGCCGCGGCCCGGGCCAGCGCATCGTCGATGTCGCGCGAATGCTCGGCGTATTCCTTGAGCGACGTGCGGCCCGCCGGCGCCGCGGCCACGAGGCGCTTCCGGTAGCGTGCACTGGCGGCGGGATCCTTCGAGAGGTCGGCGGCACGCATGGCGAGCACGAGCCCCAGCAGGTGGTCGGGATGCGCGGCGAGGATGGTGTCCGCTTCCGCGCGGGCGCGCGGGATGTCCCCCGTCGCCGCGGAGATGACGCCGATGTCGTAGCGGGCGTGCGCGTCCACGGGCCCGATCATCTCGTAGGCCTGGATGGCCATGGGCGCGAAGAAGCGGGCGCTGTCCATCTTGCCCTGCTCGCTGTAGAGCATGATCCGGTTGAACAGGCGGCTCGCCCGCTCCTCGGGCGACATGTTCGAGATGTCCGGCGCCGCGACGATTCCCGCGCCCCCGAGCGGGCTGGCCATGCCTTCCGCACTGGCCACGGTTCCGGCGGCATCCGATCCGCCGGCCGAGGACCGCCGACCTGTGGACACGCCGGCCACGAATGCGAGGAGAGCGAGAATCGCGGCGCCCCCCACGATCCACGGGAGGTGGTTGGGCGCATGCGCTGCACCGCGAGGCGCCGTGCCGGCGCCGATGGTAGCACCGCACTCGGGGCAGAAGCGCGCCCCGGCGGGGACGTCGACGCCACAGGCTGCGCAGGAAACGTCGCCGAGGGCGGCGCCGCAGCCGGTGCAGAAGCGGCCGGTGGAGGACTCGCCGCAGCGGGGACAGGTGGTTCCGGAGGTCGCGTCAGGCATCATGGGCAGGTGAAGGGACAGGTCACGGACGGGGTGGCTATGCGCCGGCCTTTCGTCGGATCATCTCGTGCATACGCTCGGTCGCCGAATCGCGCTGCGAGTGCGGCACCGCGGCGAGCGGGCCGTTGCGGCGCCGGATATCGGAAAGCGCGCTGTCGGCCAGCACGGTGTCGTTCATGGCGCGCGCGACCATGTAGATACCGAAGAATGGTGCGGCGTGTTGCGGCGCGAGCATCGACGCCGACCGGTAGTGCGTGAGCGCGTCCGCATACGACTTCTTCCGGAAGGCAGCATTGCCGCTGTCGAGCGCCGTCTTTGCCGCAGGCCCGATGAGGGCATGGGCCGATGCGGCGGCACGCACACTGTCGGCGGTGCTCGTGCTGGACAGGGGGATCTTCGGCGCGTCGGACTTGCTGCAGCCGAATGCAGCGGCCGTGGCGAGGACGACGATCGCGCGTCCGAGGTTCTGCGAATGACTCATCTGGTGCTCCTGATTGCGTTGTTCATCGGGCGAGCGGGTTCTTGAAGTGGCAGTACAGGCACTGCCGCGGATTGCGTGCGGACATGCGCGCGGCGTCGAAGCCGGGGCCGTGCGGGCTGAGGCGCGACCCGAGATCGGAGTGGCACTGCATGCAGTACGTCTGCTGGTGGCACGTGGTGCAGGACTGGAGGTCCTGCCGCGCCGCCTTCCCATGCTGGAGCAGCCAGAGCGGTTGCGCATTGTGGAACACGGTGCTGCGCGTGTTGCTCGTGGCGGCCAGCCCCGTCTGGCGGTGGCAGTCGCGGCAGAAGGCCTCGATGCTGTGGCACGAGGCGCAGTCCGTCTCGCGCCGGTAGGCCTGCGGCGCGTGAATGGACACGAAGTTCGCCACGTGGTATCGGCGCGTCACACGCTCGCCCGCATGGCAATCGATGCAGAAGCGCTGCGCGTGACAGCTCGCGCACTGCGCGGACCCCGATGCAGCTTGCGCCCCGTGCGCCTTTGCGAAGCCCACGGCGTGGACGCGCACGACGCGCAGCGTGGTATCGTGGCGGATCTGCAGCGGTGGCAACGTGGGGCTACAAGCAGATCCTTCGCTTCGCTCAGGATGACAGCAGTCGCTGCGCCCAGGCTCACAAGGAGGCAGGGTGTGCAGCGCTACACTCGTTACCAGGCTCAGGTCCGGCACACCAACCAATGGAGCATGGCGCAGCTGGACGCCTGGCGCGGTGGCCTCGCGCGCATTGGGGAGGCCGCGCAGCACGTCGCGCGCGCCCGTGCCGGTGTGGCAGGTCTCGCAGCTCGCGCGTGCATGGCAGGTGGCGCACCGCAGCGGGGTCGCATGTGCCGCCGCACCGTGCAGCACCGCGAACTGCGCCACGCGGTGGTCCGCCGGCGTGGGGTAGACGGCCGGGCGGCCGACCATGAGTCGCGCGATGCGCGCATCCGGCGCCAGTGCGCGGATGAGCGGCTGGCGCGTGCCGTCCACGTGACAGCGCTGGCAGCTCTCGCGGGCGTGACAGGTGGCGCACGTGGCCGGCGCGGCGCGGGCCACCGACCCGTGCAGGCTGGCGAAATCGACGCGAGCGTGCGACGGCGGCTTCGGGAGGGCTGCCACCTGTGCGTCGGTGAGGCCCGCGGCCGTCGCGAGCGTGCGATGGCAGGTTGCGCACGGCGACGTGTCACCGAAGTGCGTGCCCGTGCCGTGCGTATGGCAGGAGATGCACTGCGCCGGCGCGGCGCGCGCCACGTTCATCCACGCCGTCGTGCCTCCCGGCGCGTGACACGACTCGCACGCCGTCACCTTCGCCGTGGCCGCGTGCTGCTGATGCGTGAACACGAGGAAGCTGTTCACGCGCCGGGGCGGTGGTGTCCACTGGACGCGCGGCTTGATGGTGCCGTCGTGACACGAGGCGCACAGCGACTGCGAGGGGAACGACCGGAACTGGTCGCCGATGGCGATGCCAACGTGGCAGCTCGAGCAGAGCGGAAAGAGCCGCGCGTGCTTCGAGTGTGGGAACGGCCCGTCGGACTGCGCGCGCAGTGGCGACGCCATCAGTGACAGCGCAAACAGGAGCCAGGACATCCTCATGGCGCGCGTCCCGCCGGCATGCCCGGATCGCGGCCCATGGTCCACTCGAAACGCAACGCCGCGCGGTGCTGCGTCCAGTCCGGACCCGGCGCGCCGTTGGTGAGGGCGTGCTGGTACAGCGCCGCGTCGGCGACGAGCCGGACGTCCGGCGCCACGCGCCACGCGCCGTCCACCGACACGCCGTAGATCCGTCCCGTGCCCACGCGGAACTCGTAGATGTTCTGCGTGATGGCCAGGTCGGCGCCGAAGGAGAGCGCGGCGGAGCGCGTCCAGCGCGCACCGGTGCGGACGTCGGTGCTGGCGGCGCCGCTGCCGATGTCCACGTCGTAGGACCCGAAGGCGAAGAGCGCCTCGCTCTGCTGCCACCGCGCGTCGCCACCGGCACGCCAACCGTTGGTGCGTACGCCCGGCACCGCGGTCCCCGGGTCGGCGTACGTGCGCCAGGCGCCGCGCAGCGAGCCGCTGAACGCGGAGCCCACCGGGGTCCAGTCCACCGTCGCACGCTCCTCGTCGAAGCCCACCGGCGAGAATGCGCCCCAGATCGTCCACAGCTCGAAGTACGGACGTGAGTGGCGGACCTCGCCCGACCACGCGAGCGTGTGGCCAAGGCCGGAGCCCACGCGCAGCCGCGCCTCGTTCCAGTCGCCCGTGGCGAAGTCATAGGCGAGCGCGAGGTCCACCGCCGCCACGAACCGCCGTGTGCTCGCGTCCACCGATGCACGCTCGGCATACAGGCCACTGCGGTCCGACAGGATCACGCGCTGGTAGGTGATGGCCGCGGCGGACAGGGGATCGGGGCGATAGCGCGCGCGTCCGCCGAACAGGTAGCCGTTCTGCGGCGGGGGCAGGTTGTCCACGGCCGCGAGCTGGTCGCTGGTATACGGTTCGTCGAGGCCCGCCAGCAACGCGCGGCCGGCCCACAGTTCGGCCGACAGCGCATCGCGGCGCCACAGGCCGTCGCCGCCGTCGTAGGCATACGTCCCGAGGCCACTCGTGATCCATTGGCGGCCGAGGCGCGCGCGCCAGTCCGGATGCTCGAGTTGCGCATAGGCATCGAGCGCGTCGAAATGGTCACCGGCGCGCGGGTAGAGCAGGCCGTTCTGCGTGCCGAGCTGGGTGCGGAGGCGGACGTCGGCGTGCAGGCTCAGCCCCTCGCGCCAGCCCCACGCGGACACACTGAGGTCCTGCAGCAGTGGCGCGGCGCTGATCTTGTCGCCCGAGCGCTCGTACTCGCAGAATGCCGACGCGGCCGGACAGAGGGCGGGCACGCCGTCAGGCGTGACGCGCCACTCACCAGAGCCAGGGACGGATGCGACAGGCAAAGAGTCGCGCACGAGCTGTCGCAGCTCGATGAGCTGCGTCGTGGTGACGCCCGAGATGCGATAGCCCTGCGCCGCGAGCAGCGCCGGCGCGGCGACGGCAAGCAGGGCCAGGCGCTTCACGGTGCGGCGACCTTGCGGCCGGCGCCCATCATGCCGTGGTCCGCGAGCGCGTGGCAGGTGGCGCAGTCGCCGGTGGGATAGTGCGCGCGCTGCTCCTGATGGCAGGCGAGGCACACGACGCGCGACGCTGGCAGCGCGGCGACGGTGGCATCGGTGTGGCATGCGGCGCAGCCGGCGTGCGCGAGGCGGTCATGACCGGCGCGCGCGGTGGTATGACAGGTCGCGCAGTCCGCCGTGGCGACGTGATGCGCCGTATGGCAGCTCGCGCAGTTCACGGTGGGCGCGCGATTGGTGCCGCTGCCGTGGCACTTGGCGCATCCGAGCGACGCGTGACGCGCGTGCGCGAACTGCACAGGGCGCGTGACGGGATCCTTTCGCGCCGAGATCGCGAAGGTCATCGGCAGGGCGCGGGGCGCGATGGACGCGACGGCGTGGCAGGTAGCGCAGGGCGTACGCTGCGTGGCGCTGTGGTGGCAGGCGTTGCAGCCGGCCGGCCGGGTGAAGGTGAGCTCGCCGTGGGAGCTCGTGGTGGCATGGCACTGCGTGCAGCCAATGGACTTGTGCCGCGAATGCAGAAACGTGGGATCGCGTGCCGGCGCGGGAATCGTTGCCGCGTGCGGTGCGGGCGTGCCCGTGCCGAACGACGTGAAGGACACGACGCGGCGCGGCGAGCGCCTGGGTACGGACCGCATCACGCGTCGCGATGCGAACTGGATGTCCGCCACGTGGTCATCAGCCTTCAACGCGGCGCGCCGCGGCGCACGCACCGTGTACGCCGCCGGCATCGCGAAGCCTTCCAGCGACGGGGCGCCCACCGTCACGGGTGCGCTGCGCAGCCGCGTCGCGCTCAGCTTTCGCGCCGCGGGGCGGTCCTGGTTGATCGTCGTGTGGCACGCGATGCAGTTCGTCCCCTTCACCTTCCAGCTGTGCGCTTGGTGGCAGAGGCCGCACTGGTCGATGGCGTGCTTGCCCAGGCCACGGTGAAATGCCGTGAGCGTGTCCGCATTCGAGTGGCACTGCGCCGTCGCGCAGGTCTTGAACGCGTCCTTCGGTTCCTTCTGCTTGTGCGCGTCGTGACACTCGCCGCAGTTGCCCTTGTGCGGGTCCAGCGCCAGGTCGAACCGCTTGATCTGGTCGGTCATGACGTGACACTTGAGGCAGTTCACCGAGTTCGGCACGAGGCCGAGGCGCGCCTCCTTCACGCTGGCGCCCGGCTTCACGCGGCTCTTGTAGTCGTGACACGCCGTGCAGTGCGGGAATCCCTTGTTCGACATGGCGCCGAGGGCAACGCGCACGTTCGTGTGGCAGCCGCTCTGCGCACAGCTCGCGTTGTTGGGCACGAACACGTGGAAGTCGCGCCCGTGACAGGTGACGCACTCCACGTTCTTCAGCGCGCTCGAATCCGACATGAGGTGCACGGCATGGCCGGCCGTGAGCGTGACGAGCGTGCGCGCGGAGTCCGTGCCCGCCACCATGTGGCACTCCTTGCACACGGCGCTCGGCACCTTGTCATGGGGCGGCACCGTCATGCGGCGCTCGATGACCCACCAGAACAGCTCCACCGTGCTGAAGTACAGGGGCTGCCGGTGGCAGCCGTGGCACTGGATGTCCTTGTGGGCGCTCACCTGGAAGCGGTTCCAGGGGATATCCATGATGTGACACGACTGGCAGAAGTCGTTCTGCGTCATCACGTAGTTGTAGCCGTACAGGCCAGACCCGATGCCGGCGGTGGCAATGACGAACACAGTCGTGGCGATCGCACCCTTCGCGAGGAACGATCGGCTCATCCACCACGCCCAGATGGCGCGTCGGCGCTTCCAGCACTGCCACGCGACGATGAGCGCCAGGGGCACGCCGATGAAGATGCCGGCGAGCTGCACCCACTGCGGCACCGTGGTGAACAGGAACCGGAAGAGGTTGCCGCCGACCTTCGTGGTGGCGCCGGCGATCTTGGACGACGCGCCTCCGGCGTAGTGCGAGTCCGGCGTCTGCGCGAGGAGCGCGACCAGCGCGATGATCACGGGCGCCCGCCTGCGTGCCCAAACGCGACCGCGGGGCCGGGGGCATGTCGTGCCCCCCGACCCAGCGTCGTGTTCATGCGGCGACCCGCGCCGATCGACAGCCTGTTAACGAGTCGCTGCGTCGGCCTGGTGCCCGCGCGAAGGGAGGACGAACTGCGGCGCGAGCGTCGTGCCGATGCTCGGTGTTACGCCGTAGTCCTTCTGGAGCTGGTTGATGGAGGCGACCAGCAGCTGCTCGACGAGGAACGGGTTGTGGACGAACGCGCCGGGCGCCGTGGCGAGCGACACGTTGAACTGCGTGCCGAGGCACGACGTGTACGGCCTGCTCGCCGCGAGCACGCAGGCCGTCGTGTTGATCGCCTTGACCTTGGCGATCGCCGAGTTGGCGGACGCCACGAGCTGGTAGATGCGCACGGAGTCCGTGGTGTAGAGCGTGCGGGCGACCGACTCCGAGGCGTGGCAGGTGCTCGACGCGCAGGAGCGGAAGGTCTTGGCGGCCAGCGTGCACAACTGGCCGACCGTGGGAACTCCGTTGGCATCCACGCAGGGCGCGGCGATGAAGCGGTGGCCCGTGGCCTGGAAGGCGAACTTGCCCGTTGCCTTGTCGGTCGCCGCGAAGCGGGCAACGTGACAGGTGGCGCAGAGCTTCGGGTTCCGCGACGGCGTGCCGTGCGAGCCGATGATCGAGTCGCTCGTGCTCATGCCGGGCGGGAACCAGCCCGCAAGACCGAACAGCGTGGGGCCTTCAGGGGAATGCACGGAGTTGCGCGTCGTCACCTGTGACGGATCGGCGCGCCGCTGGTGGCACTTGGCGCACAGGTTGTCATCGATGTTCGCGGCGCTGAGCGAGAAGCGCAGCTGGGCCTCGTTGGCCGAGCCGTGCGGGTCGTGACAGGTGGCGCACACCAGCGGCAGGGCATTCGCCGTGGTGATGGCGTTCGTCGGCACCTTCTCCAGGTAGTTGCCATTCGGGTCGGACTGCGCGAGCGCGCCCTGTGCCGTATGGCAGCCCACGCATGTGGGATCCGAGTTTCCTACCGTGCCGGGCTGCACGATGGAATGCGAGAGGCCCTTCGCGTTGGACAGCTTCCACTCGTCCACGAAGGGGCTGTGTACGCCCGTGTGGCATTCGCCGCAGCCGTTCGTGGCGTTGGTGTCTGCCCGAATCGAAGCGAGGGGCCGGTTGGTGGCCGTCGGGCTGCTGGCGTGCGTGAGGCCTGGGCCGTGGCAGCTTTCGCACTGGACGTCGTGATAGCGCGCGTCCTTGCTGGAGCGGAACCCCACGGCGGTATCCACGACCGCGTTGCCGCGGTCGTTGACGCTGTGGCAGGCTTCGCAGTAGCCCTGGGACCCGCCACTGGCCTGAAGATCGGTCCACGCGCTGGCGTGAGCGGTCTGCTGCCACCGCGTCTGGTAGTCCACATGACAGGAGCCGCAAACGGTCTTCTTGTTCGCGGCGTCGTAGTAGCCGATGAAACTGGCCGCGCTCGCGGGCGGGGCGGCGAAGTTGGTGCCGTCGCGGTAGACCACGGTTTCCGTGGTGCACGCGAGGCTCCCGACGATACTCAGGTACAGGAGCGAGGACTGGATGCGGGCAATGCGCGACATGGTGGGACTCCTTCGGTTGCCCAACGACCTGCGCCAGCATGAAACAATAAGCTAAATGTACGGTTCCGCGCCTCGGTGTCGGGAAAAGTCCCCGATCTGAGCGAAGTGGGAACTTTCTGCGAGTGCCACGTTCGCGACGGCAGTGGGGCCGTCGGGAGCGCTGGTAAACAAGTGATCGAGGGCTCGCGATTGCACGCCACGAGGACAAATGACAAAGGAGAGCGGAGCGCATCTTGTCACGCCGAAAACGGAATGCAACCGCAAGTGAACCAGCGCCTTCCGCCGTGGCCCTCTACTTCCGCTTTGGTAATGGCCTTTCGGGAGTACAACCACAGACGACACCGAGCTATGCAGAGGAAACAGCGGGATGTTACCACAGAGGACACAGAGGGCCACAGAGGAAGCAGCGGGATGTTACGACAAAGGCAACAGAGGGACACAGAGGAAGCAGCGGGATTTTGTCATCCTGATCGAAGCGAAGGATCTGCTTCCCGCCGTGTCCAGTTTTGCTCGCGCAGTCTACTGCGTACCTCTGTGTCGTCTGTGGTAATGGCCTTTCGGGAGCTTGCACATAGAGGACACTGTTGCCCGTGGGTGTGCTATTGCCCCGGCACGCGACGACCTGCCTCTTAATGCGTGGCGCTCGACGTCAATCCGACGTGAAGGCGCCACGTCACGGGAGGCCAGCACATGCGGATCGGCACGGCAATCGCCCACGGCAGCGTTCAGGGCACGGCGTTCGTCGCGGCGCGCGTCGCCACTGGAGCGCTCCTGCTGGTCGTTTCATTCAGCGCATGCCACATGGAAGGACACGGCCGCCGGGTCGAGACGCTCCTTGCGGAGCTCGCTCCGAGACTGCGACTCGGCCAGCCCCTGTCCGCCGCGCGCAGCGTGATGCCCTCGCTCGGGGTGCGGCATCCCGGCGACTCGCCCAACCTCTACACGGCCGGAGACTCCGAGCAGCCGCGTGTCGTGGCGGTAGTAGTGTGGCCGCCGCCCGCGGCGGGGGAACACGCATTCGAGGAAGCCGTGGTCGAGGGCGTCGAGCTCGTGATGCGTCCCGATGTGGCGGCGCGGATGCGGCAGCACATCACGAAGCTGTTCGGCGCGCCGGTGCAGTCCACGTGCGCCGGTCCCACGCTCGAGCAGACTGACCTCGTGGACGTTTGGGAGGTGGGCAACCGCGGCGGTGCGCTGCTGACGATGCCCGAGCGACGGCCAGATGGCGTCGAGCCCACGTCGCGGCTGTTCATCTACACGAGCGGATGGGAGCCCGCCCGGTCGATCTCCGGGTTCGGGCTGGCATCGTGCTCCAATGCCAACTAGTGTAGTGTCGCACAAATAGCGTGCATAATATGGTGGACGGTATTATCTTGTGGTCCATGCCACTGCCCATTCGAACGATCGCGTTGCATCGTGGGGACCGCCGCCGATTGGAGCAGCTGGTCCGGTCGCGCACGACG
>JBBRZK010000037.1:0-38183 GCA_038236775.1 Gemmatimonadales bacterium | reverse complement strand
GTCCGTCCCCTCGCTGGGGCGGAGCACCACGGCGGCGCCGAGGTCGTGGAGCGTGGTCATCAGCGTCGCGCGAGTGAGCGGACCGCCGGCGATGTTCGGGCGCGGCGCGCCGATGGGCACGGGCTGGTCATGCTCCGTGGGCTGCAACCGGTCCTTCGTGATGAATGCGTCCTGCGGCTTCGTGGCCAGCACGATGGCGCCGCGAATCTCTGCCGCGTGCGCCTTCACCGAGTCGGCGTTCGCGAAGTCGCCGATGTACACGGGGCGCTGCACCACGTCGCCGCTCGTCGACGGCGTCCATGCCTCGGGAAAGGCGATGAGCGGAAAGTACCGCGGCGCGGTCATCTCGAGCGTGAACTTCTCCAGCGTCCAGCCGCGCCCGTACGGCCATGCTTCCGTGTGCACGTCGGCGAGCCCGTAGCCGCGCAGCGTGGCGGCCGACCAGTCGATCGCCTGGCGGAACGCGGGGCTGCCGGTGAGTCGCGGTCCGATCACGTTCGTGAGGTGATTGAACAGCTCCTCGACGTGGGAGTGGTTCATGCCTTCGTCGCGGATGCGGGCGAGCGCGGCGTCCTGCGCGCCGGCCGCGTGCAGGGCGAGGACGATGGCCGAGGCGACGGCTCCCAGTGTGCGCTTCATCGTGGCAGTGCTCCGGTGTGGATTCGCGAGTGTGAACGGCTCCCCAATCTCGTGCGCGGCGCGTCCGGGCGTCACCCGACCATTCGTTGACGTTCGCGGCCAACTTCTTGCTTTTCGGCGCCCCACACCTGACCGCAAGGCACCGATGCTGTGGAAAAACAACGGACGGAGCTCCAACCTCGAGGACGGCCGGGGCTCGGGCGGATTCGGCGGGCGTGCTGGTCTGGGTATCGGCGGCACCGCGGTGGTGCTCATCCTGAGCCTCGTCTTCGGTCATAACTTCTTCAACGACATCGGCGGCACGGCGACGACCACGACGCAGTCCAACGGCCCCATCTCCGCGGCGGACTCGGCGCGTGAGGAGCCGGAGGTGCGCTTCGTCTCGTTCGTCCTGGATGACGCGCAGCAGACGTGGGCGAAGCTGCTGCCGAAGTACGGCGCGCAGTATCACGACGCGAAGCTGCACCTGTTCCGCGTTGCGACGCAGACCGGGTGCGGCACCGGCCAGACCGCGATGGGCCCGTTCTACTGCCCGCTCGACGAGAAGGTCTACATCGACCTCGCGTTCTACGACGAGCTGAAGACGAAGTTCGCCGCCGCGGGTGACTTCGCGCAGGCGTACGTGATCGCGCACGAGATGGGGCACCACGTGCAGCACATCCTCGGCACCGATGCGCAGGTGCGGCGGGCCACGCAGCGCGATCCGTCCGCGCAGAACACGCTGTCGGTGAAGATGGAGCTGCAGGCCGACTGCTTCGCCGGGGTGTGGGGCAAGTCGGCGCAGGACCGCGGCATCCTCCAGTCCGGCGACCTCCAGGAAGGCCTCACGGCGGCGGCCGCCGTGGGCGACGATCGCATCCAGCAGCAGGCCACCGGGCACGTGAACACGGACACGTTCACGCACGGTTCCAGCGCGCAGCGCACGAGCTGGTTCCGGAAGGGCTTCGACACCGGCGACCCGCGGGCCTGCGACACCTTCGCGAGCGGCTGATCGGCCGCTCGCGCGCCTCCGTCAGTGCGCGTCCAGCTTCCGGCCGGCGTTGAGGCTGTCCCAGTTGAGGATCGTGTTGAACACCAGGAAGTAGCTGCCGATCGTCTCGCCACGCCACACCGGGTTGTTCGCGAACATCACGACGTGTCCCTTCTGCACGGGAACGTCCACCACGATCGGCCACTGCGCGATGTCGGCGCCGCCCTCGAGAAGGCCCGACGCGAGCAGTCCTTTCGCGTCGCCGAAGCGCACGGCCACGCGGGGCCGCTGGTCAGGCGGGATGATGTAGAGCGGGCTCCGCAGTTGCTCCGACGTCACCGGCGCGTACTGCCAGGGTTGCACCGTATCCACCGGAATGAGCGTGTTGCTCGAATCCAGCGCCGGACGACCCTGCACGATGTCGCCGTCCTCCGCGAGGCCGCGGCCCGTGCCGCGCTCCGCCGCGCCGCCGCCTGCGCGGCGCCCGCGGCCCCCACCGCGCGAGGCGCTGACGCCAAGACTCTGCCCATTGTCGCTGTACATGGCGAGGTTGTCGGGAATGCCGTACACGATCGGGCTCGTGTTGTCCACGATCGAGGTGCGGAGGAAGCTGCCCACCACCTTGCTTTTCGACGCCTGGTTCACCGCGACGCCATTCGTGAGCCCGTACGTCGCCGCGAACTCCGACGTGTTGTCGGAGGTGACGAGCACGCCGCCCTTCGCGATGAAGGCCTGAAGGGTCGAGAGCCCGTTCCAGCCGAGCCCCTGGCGCATGTCGTCGGTCTGCGCCAACGTGCCGATGTTCGGCGTCTCCGGCGTGTTCTTCCACGGCATCGGGTTGCGCCACTTGGGCATCCCGTCGATGATGGCCTGGCCGTTGCCGCCCGCGGGCGGAAACAGGATGACGTCCCACTTTGCGTTGAGGTCCGGCGTCTTCGCGATGTCCTGCACGCTGATGTAGTCGTACGGAATCTCCAGCGCGTCGAATGCGTAGCGCCACCAACCCTCGGTCTGTGCGCCGAGCCATGTGTGCATGAGGGCGATCCGCGCCGCTCGCACCGGGTGCATCTTCACCGACGGCGCCGCACCGATCGCGTACGCCGCCAGCCCGAGGTCGCGCGTCGTGCGGTCGAGGTCCGATTGGCTCACGCCTCGAATCACGAACGAGCCGCGCGGAAACTTCTGGCCCGCCGTGCTGAAGCTGTCCTCCACCGCCTGGATGTCCGCGGTGCGCAGCTTGTACCGCAGGGTGGCGAGCGCGTTGTCCGCGTTGTGCCGTATGGCGAACACGGTGCCCGTACCTGTCACACCGCCGGGCGCCTTCACGTCGCCCGTGACGCGCTCCATCGGCGTGTCGAGCACCTTCGCGTCGGTGACACGCAGCGCCTGCACGGCAAAGCCTTCGGGGAACGACCAGCCCGTGTCGTCGTAGGGGGTCTTCTGCGGATCGTTCGGCGCCCAGTACTGCTTGTCGAGCAACGCGTCCGCCGCGCGCGAGTACGGCTGGTCCATGCGGACGACGTATGTTCCGGCCGGGAACTGGCGCGTCTCCATCTCCGTGACGGCCTTCGGGCTCGCCGTGGCCGAATCCTGTGCGTTCCGTCCGTCGCGTCCGGTGCGTGGCGGGGCAGGCACCGTCACGCTGAACGGCGCCGTCGCGCGCGAGATCTCGACGTGCTGCTTCTGGAGCACGCGGAGCAGTTCGGCCTGGGCACCTGGGCGGGGGTCATTCGCCGTGAGGACGTACGCCGCCGGGCCTTCGGTGTGCGCCTTCAGCACGGAGCGCTTGCTCTTCTCGTAGAAATTCTGGAGGAAGAGCCGACGATTATTGGCGAAGTAGTTGAGCGAGACCAGCAGGCCAGTCTGCTCGTAGTTGTTGTTGTTGCGGAGCGACCACTGCACGCGCGGCAGCGGCGGATTCTGCTTGTACCACGTCCGTTGCGTCTCGCTCGGCGGCAGCGTCCGCTCCATCGTCTCCGCGGTGCCTCCGTTGCCGAAGGTCTCGTACAGGCGGCTGATACCGTTGTGCATCGCCGCGAGGAACATCAGGTAGCCCGGCGACCACGTGTCGAAGTCGCCGTGCGCGAACACGCCGGGCATCCCCATGCGTGTCATCTCCTGCACGTTGTTCCAGCCGAGCATCTGCCACTCGTTCGTGAGCAGCGGATCGATCCACGCGTTGAACGGCCCGTCGCCGATGGTGTTGTCGTAGAGGTACGCCACCGACTCGTGCAGGTCGTGCAGCACCTGCGCCTGGTTGCCGAGGTACGCGTTGAGGACGTTCTGCGACAGCTTGAGCGTGAGGCCCATGGCGTCGCGGTTGTTGTCGTGCCCGACGTAGTGGCCCCAGTAGAGCAGGTTCGGCTGCGCGTCGCCCGGGTGCGCGACGTGCCAGCGGTAGATGTCCACCATCCGGTCGCGCCCGTCCACCTCGACGATGGGCGTGATGAGCGTGATCATGTTCTCGCGGATGTTGCGGATGTACGGGCTGTCGTCCACCGCGAGCCGGTACGCGAGCTCCATGAGGGCGGTCGGCGCGCCCGCTTCGGGCGAGTGAATGGTGCCCGTGATGTAGTACACCGGCGCCACGCTCGCGACGATCCGCGCCGCCTCGGCGTCATTCATGTTGATGGTGCGCGGATCCGCCAGCTTCGCGAGCTGCGCGCGGTTGTCCTCCATCTTCGCGATCAACGCCTCGGACGCGACGGCGACCGCGATCATCTCGCGGCCCTCCTCCGTGCGTCCGATGGAGAACACCTTCACCCGCGGGCTCGACTTCTCGAGGAGCCGCATGTAGGCGTAGACCTCCTTCGAGTAGGGCAGGTTGCCCTTTGCGCCGGCGATGTCGCCGAGGATGGCCTTGGGCGTCGGCACCGTCTTCGAGGCGGGGAGGTAGTCCACGAGCGGCGAGAGGAAGAACGGCTCGGTCGTGTACTCCTTGATCTTCCGCGTGTACTCCTCGTCGATCGGCTGGTTGGGATCGCGGCCCGGTCGCGCGAGCGAGAGGTCGGTGGGTGAGGTGCCGATTCCCTGCGCCCGCGCGCTGAACGCCGGCACGACGAACAGGATGGTGAGAAGGGATCCAGCAAGGACGAAGTAACGACGCATGGGGTCGATGTGATTCAGGGTGGCGGACGGCGGACGGCTTATCGCTGATCGTTCATGGTTTGTGGCTCGCAGACAAAGTGCAACCGTCAGCCGTCAGCCGTCAGCTCCAGCGCAGGTCCTGGTTCGAGAGGGGCAGCGACCGCACTCGCTTCCCCGTCGCGGCAAAGATCGCGTTGCACAGGGCGGGCGGCGCCGGTGGCAGCGCGGGCTCACCAAGCCCCGTCGGTGGAACGGCACTCTTCAGGAAGTGCACCTCCACCGGCACCGAATCGGCGAAGCGGAGCAGGGGGAAGTCGTCGAAGTTGCTCTGCACAGCACGGCCCTTCTCGATCGTGATCTCCTGACCAAGCGCCTGCGCCAAGCCGTCCTGCACGGAGCCCTGCACCTGGTTCTCGGCATTGAGCGGATTGATGATCTCGCTGCCGATGTCGCCGGCCACCCACACCTGCTCGACCTTCACCTTGCCCTCGTGGCTCACACTCGCCTTCACCACCTCGGCGAAGTACCCGCGGTGGCTGAAGTGGAAGGCGACGCCCATGCCCGTGCCGCGCGGAAGCGACGACTTGCCCCAGCCGGACTTCTCCCGCACGAGCTCGAGCACGCCGCGCGCGCGGGCGGCGTCATAGGGCGGCGCGCCACTGCCCGCTGCTTCCACCGGTGCCGCGGCGAGCAGGTCGAGCCGGAACTGCAGCGGGTCCTTGCCCGCCGCCACCGCCAGCTCGTCGATGAACGACTGCGTGGCGAACGCGATGCCGTTGCTGCCCGGCGCACGGAGGTAGCCGGTCGGCACGCCGAGCGGAATGATCGAGACGTCGAGCGTGAAGTTCGGCACGAAGTGCTGCGGAAACTCCGTCGCGCCGATGCCGGCGCCCGCGGCGACGTTCTTCTCGTCGCCGAACGTGACGAAGTGATTGCGCCATGCGACGACTCGGCCTGCCGCATCCAGCCCCGCGGAAAAGTTGTGGAATCCCGCGGGGCGGTAGAAATCATGCTGGATGTCATCCTCGCGCGTCCACAGCAGCTTCACCGGCGCACCAACCACCTTCGCGATCCACGCCGCTTCGACCATGTAGTCGTTGGCGAGCCGACGTCCGAATCCACCACCGGAGCGCGTGATGTGGATGGCGATGTCGTTCTCGCGCAGGCCCAGGGTCTGCGCGACGAGCGCGCGACCCCCCGCCGGCGCCTGCGACGGCGCCCAGATCTCCATCAGGCCGTCCGGATGCAGGTGCGCCGTGCAGTTCTGCGGCTCGAGCGACGCGTGCGCGATGAACGGATAGAAGTACGCGGCATTCACGCGCTTCGCGGCACCGGCGAGCGCGCCCGCCACGTCGCCATCGGCACGCAGCGTCTTGTGCGGAGGCTGCGATGCGAGCGCCGCGGCCTGCGCGGCAAACTGCGCGCTGCCCTGGTCTGCCGTCTCGCCCTCGTCCCACGTCACCTTCAGCTTGTTGCGCGCACTCCGCGCCTGCCACCAGCTGTCCGCCACGATCGCGACGCCGGACAGCAGCCCGCCGAGCGCCGCGCCGCCCTCGACCACGAACGCCTTGCGTACGCCGGGCTGCGCGGCAATCGCGTCCACGTTCGCGCTTGCCACCTTCCCGCCAAACACCGGGCACTTCACGAACGTCGCGTACAGCATGCCGGGCACCGAGACGTCGATGCCGTACATCGGCACGCCGGTAATGATCGCGTGGGTGTCCACCCCGCGCACGCCCTGCCCGATGATGCGGAACTGCCGCGGATCCTTGAGTGCAACGGTGGCGACATCGGGCGCCTCCATCGTAGCCGCCTTCGTCGCCAGCTCGCCGTACGTCGCCGAACGGCCGCTCGCGCGATGGTGCACCACGCCGCGCTCCGTCTCGCACTCGGCGGCCGGCACACCCCACGTCGCGGCGGCCGCCGCAACGATCATCGCACGGCCTGCTGCACCCACGCGCCGCATCGGCAGCCAGTTGGACGGCGTCGCCGTGCTGCCGCCCGCCACCTGTCCCTGATAACTCTTCGGGTCGAGGTCGCCCTGCTCGATGCGCACCTTCGTCCAGTCGGCGTCGAGCTCCTCGGCGATCAGCATCGGCAGCATCGTCTTCACGCCCTGGCCGATCTCCGGATTCTTCGCCACGATCGTGATGATGCCGTCGGGGGTGATGCGAATGAAGGCGTTGAGCGTCGGGCCATCGGCGGCGCGATGCGACAGCGAGCCCGCGGCGCCGAGCGGATCGAGGTAGCTCGATAGCAGGAGCCCGCCACCCGCGATGGCCGAGACGCGGAGGAAGTCGCGGCGCGTGACGGGGAGTGAGGCGATCGGGCGCGGGCTCATGGCGCGTGCTCCTGCAGCCGCTTCGGCGCGCCGGCCTGCGTGGCCTGCTGCCCCCGCAGCTCCGCCGCCCGGTGAATCGCCTTGCGGATGCGGAGGTACGTGGCGCACCGGCAGAGGTTCTCGTTCATCGCGTCATCGATCTCCGCATCCGTCGGATGCGGGTTCTTCGCGAGCAGCGATGCCGCCGACATGATCTGTCCCGCCTGGCAGTAGCCGCACTGTGGCACGTCCAGCTCCTCCCACGCACGCTGGAGCGCATGCGTCCCGTCTGCGGACAGCCCCTCGATGGTGGTGACGTCGGCGCCCTGGCAGGACGCGATGGGAGTCATGCACGAGCGCATCGCCGCCCCGCCGATGTGCACCGTGCACGCGCCGCACTGCGACAGCCCGCAGCCGAACTTGGTGCCTTTGAGGCCGAGCGTGTCGCGCAGCGTCCAGAGGAGCGGCATGTCGCCGGGGACGTCGACTGTCCTCGGCTGCCCGTTGACCTTGAGGGTGACCTTCATGGATGACCTGCCCGCGGGAGGGAGTCGCGGCCGCGAGGCGGACGCGCACCGTGACAATCTGCGGTCGGGTCGCACGAGCGTCCAGCACGGAGGTGTCTTCGATGCGCGCGGATAGCCGGGCTGGCCCGGCGCAGTGACGCAGGCGTATACTCGGGAAGTCCAGCGCCGGTATACAATTCACCGGTCCCCCATGCACCCCACCTGCATGCGCAACGCGCTCGCCGCCGGCCTGCTGCTCGTCTCAGCCTGTGCGGCAAACACGCCCCCGAAGGGCATCCGGCCGGAACTGCTCGGCACCTATCGGTTCGAGGAGCAGGTCGCGGCGGACGTCCGCATCGCCGGCACCTTCACCGTGACGCAGGACACGGTGGACATCGATGCGCAGCCCGGACCGTGCCGGTACGAGCAGGATCGGTCCAACTCCCTGCGCATCGTGTACGCCTGCGGGCCCGAGCTGACGTTCACCTTTGATCGCACCGACCCGGTGCGCAAGGCGACGTACACCACTGTGCTGCACCTGACCGAACAGGTGTCGGTGTGCCTGCGCTACGCGAAGGCCGCCTCGGGCCAGATGGTGTGCGCGGAGTACGGGAAGGAGACGCGGTTCCGCGACGTGCGGCGCTCCGGGCTGCTGCGCCCGGAGCGCGTGGACGACGCGAGCTAGCCTCTGCCGCACCGTCAGGCACAATGGTGGCCGGTCCCCGGTCACCTGCGCCGCTCAGGCCACGCCACACGCCGTCCCCGTGAGCTACCTTGGCTGCCCACCCGCGCCCATGACTGCCATGCGACTCCGCTTCGCCATCCTCGCGCTGTACTGCGCACTTCCCGCTGCCGCACAGCAGAACGTCGCCAGGTACGATCCGCAGACCTACGAGCACACGTCGGCCGACATCCCGATGCGCGATGGCGTCAGGCTCCACGTCGAGATCTTTTCTCCGGCCGGTGCGACCGAGGCTCTCCCGTTCCTCTTCGAGCGCACACCGTATGGAGTAGGCGGGTCGGCCGGACGGCTCACCGGCGGATACTCGGACCTCGCGGAGGAGGGCTACATCTTCGTCTTCCAGGACATTCGCGGCCGCTACAAGAGCGAAGGCACGTTCGTGATGCAGCGCCCGCCGCGCCCGGTGGATTCTCCCTCGCAGGCGATCGACGAAGGCACCGACACGTACGACTCGATCGACTGGCTGCTGAAGAATGTCCCGAAGAACAACGGGCGCGTCGGCATGCTCGGTGTCAGCTATGACGGATGGACCGCCGCCATGGGAATGCTCGGCGGGCATTCCGCGCTCCGCGCCGTCAGCCCACAGGCCTCGCCCGCCGACATGTTCCTCGGCGACGACTTCCACCACAACGGCGCGTTCCGCCTGAGCTACGGCTTCGAGTACGCGTACCTCACCGAGGCCACGAAGGAGAACTCCGACTTCGACTTCGGGCGCTACGACACCTACGAGTGGTACCTGAACGTCGGGCCGCTCTCGAATATCCAGAAGGACGTGCTCAAGGGAAAGAAGCTGCCCACGTGGACGGACTTCACCGAGCACCCGAACTACGACGGCTTCTGGCAGCGGCAGGCGATGAAGCCGTACCTCACCCGTGTCACGGTGCCGACGCTCAACGTCGCCGGCTGGTGGGACCAGGAGGACTTCTACGGGCCGGTCACGATCTACCGCGAGCTCGAGAAGCATGATGCGGCGAACCGGAACTTCCTCGTCGTCGGTCCGTGGCGGCACGGCGGGTGGTCCGGCGGACCGGGGCAGAAGCTCGGCAAGATCGACTTCGGCTCGCCGACGGGCGAGTACTATCGCCGGAAGATCCAGGCGCCGTTCTTCGCGTACTACCTGAAGGACCGGGGCGCGCTCGCACAGCCCGAGGCCACGGTGTTCGAGTCGGGCAGCAACACGTGGCGCACGTTCGACTCGTGGCCGCCAAAGCGCGCGGTGACGCGGTCGCTGTATTTCCACGCCGGCGGCAAGCTCTCGTTCGATCCGCCCACTGTCATCCGTGCCGCTCCCCTTGTCATCCCGAGCGCAGCGCGGGATCTGCTTTTCGACAGCTACGTGAGCGACCCCGCGAAACCCGTCCCGTACCGCCCGCGCCCCATCGAGCCCACCTACTATCCGAAAGGGTCGGGCTGGTACACGTGGCTGCTGGAAGACCAGCGGTTCGTACAGGATCGCCCCGACATGCTGAGCTGGGAGACGGAGCCGCTGACGGAAGACGTCGTCGTCGCCGGGGAGATCACGGCGAAGCTGTTCGCGAGCACCACCGGCCGTGACGCCGACTGGGTGGTGAAGCTGATCGACGTCTACCCCGAGAACTATCCGGCCGACTTCAAGCTCGGTGGCTATGAGTTCATGATCGCGAACGACGTCTTCCGCGGCCGATTCTGGAAGTCGTTCGAGAAGCCGGTGCCGCTGGTGCCGAACGCCGTGACGCCGTTCTCGATCGACCTGCACACGCAGAGCTACCGGTTCCAGAAGGGGCACAAGATCATGGTGCAGGTCCAGAGCACGTGGTTCCCCATCATCGACCGGAACCCGCAGACCTGGGTGCCGAACATCTTCCTTGCGAAGGCGGGGGACTTCAAGGCGCAGACGCACCGCATCTGGCGCACGCCCACGCAGGCCTCGCGCGTGGAGATCCAGACCGTGGCGCCGTGAGCGCCGGCGTCGCCGCCCGCAGACGACAACAGGGTCGGTACCCGAAGGTACCGACCCTGTATGGCCGCTCTGAGGAGTGCGCGAAGGCGCTCCACCGGAGTGATTGGCAGGTGCTCCTAAGGCAAGCACGGTGCCACGCGCGCGCCGTGACAGATTGTCCGCAGCGCGCAGCCCATCACTGGCGCATGTGGCCACTTCGACCGGCCGCGCTGACAACCTGACCGGCCTTCACCTGTTTCGCACTCGCGCAGAACGCCACGAGTCCTCGCGTTCCGCCGCAGTCCATCAACGTAGGTTTGTCATCCTGAGCGAAGCGAAGGATCTGCTTTTCGGCCGGCCAGGAGCAGATCCTTCGCTTCGCTCCGGATGACACGGAGCTTCGCTCAGGATGACACGGAGCTTCGCTCAGGATGACACGGAGCTTCGCTCAGGATGACACGGAGCTTCGATTCAGGACGACACCGAGCTTCGATTCACGACGATGCCCCGGACGCGGCTCGCTGAACAGGTCGCCGCGTGGCATACTCCCGTCGGCCGGTCAGCGGGCATCGGCTGCTGCACCTCACTGCGTGTACATCCTTCCCACTGACGTATAGATGCAGACGTATTCCGTCGATCATTCCGGATGCAGCCTCGTCGGCTGGATCTGAGCCATGCACCCGATCGCCCGCCGCCTTGCCGGCTCGCAGGAAACCGGCCTCGTGATCGTGCTCGCGCTGGTGACGGTCGCGCTCACGGTGCTCGCCGGATCGCACGTCGATCGCATCACCGGCGCGGTCGTGAACAACTTCTGGAACGCGAACACGCTCATCCAGACGGCCACGGACGCGAGCTTCTTCGCGATGATGGCCATCGGCGCAACGATGGTGATCATCTCCGGCGGCATCGACCTCTCCGTCGGATCGATCTATGCGCTCGCCGGCGTGACCATGGCGATGACCCTCCGCTCGATGGGCCCGATGGGCGACGGCGCCACCGCCTGGGTGGCGCTGGCAATCTGCGCCGGCATCGGCCTCCTCTGCGGGCTGCTCAACGGCGCGCTCGTGGTGGTCCTGCGCGTGCACCCGTTCATCATCACCCTTGGCACGATGTGGGTGTTGCGCGGCATCGCCTTCGTCACGACGAAGGCGGAGAGCATCCTCGTGCCGACGTCGCTCACGCACGTCGCGAAGGCATCGCTCGGCATGGCGGGCGGCCTGTACCCCGTGCCGATGCTGTCGATGATCGTGCTCACCATCGTCGGCGCGATCTATCTCACGCGCACCGTGATGGGTCGCCACATCTTCGCCTTCGGCGGCAACGTCGAGGCGAGCCGCTTTGCCGGACTGTCCCTCGCGCGCATACAGGTTGGCGTCTTCGCGATCTCGGGGCTCACCGCGGGGCTCGCGGCCTACCTCGGCGCAAGTTTCTACGGCTCCGCCTCGTCGGGTGACGCGCAGGGCTACGAGCTGTACGTCATCGCGTCGGCGGTCGTCGGCGGCGCGAGCCTCATCGGCGGAAAGGGCAGCGCGATCGGGGCCATGCTCGGCGCGCTGCTCATCGTGCTGATCCGCCAGTCGATCCGCACATTGCATTTCGACCAGAACTACGAGTGGATCGTCGTCGGCTGCGCCATCATCATCGCCGTCGTGATCGACCAGTGGAGCACCCGCGTCACCGCGCGCCGCCTGGGTCGGGCGGCCGAGGGTGCCCGCGTGAAGGCCTGACCATTACCTCGCGGAGACCGGAATGATGAAGAGAGTTGCGTGGCGCGTTGCGACGCTGGCCACGATCGCGGCGGGACTGCTGGCCTGCAGCAGTTCGGCAGACAAGTCGGCGTCGGATACCGGCAAGAAGGCGACGGCCGACGGCGCTGGGAACAAGATCGTCATCGCCATGATCGCGAAGAGCTCCACGAACTCGGTCTTTCTCGCCGCGCGCACCGGCGCGGACGCGGCCGCGAAGGAGCTCTCCGCAAAGATGGGCATCCCGATCGAGGTCGAGTGGCTCACGCCGCCACAGGAAGACGGCGAGGTGCAGGCGCAGCGTATCCGCCAGGCGGTGAACGACGGCGCGAGCGCGGTGCTCCTCTCCGCCTCCGACGCGGGCAAGGTGACGGGCGCCATCAACGACGCCGTCGATCGCGGCGTGCCGGTGATGATGTTCGACTCCGATGCGCCGCAGTCGAAGCGCTTCGCGTTCTATGGCGTGGACGACCACAAGACCGGCGTCAGCGTGATGGCCGAGCTCGCGCCGCTCATGAACGGGAAGGGCAAGGTCGCCATTCTCGCCGGCAACCAGAATGCGCCGAACCTCCAGATGCGCGTGCAGGGCGTGAAGGACGAGGCGAAGAAGTACCCCGGCATCTCCATCGTCGGCGTGTTCAACCACATCGAGACCGCGCAGGATGCCGCGGCCGAAGTCATCCGCGTGAACAACGCGTACCCCGACATCCAGGGCTGGGCGATGATCGGCGGCTGGCCGCTCTTCTCGCAGTCGCTGCTCACCGATGCCGGCATGGCGAAGATGAAGACGGTGTCGGTGGACGCCCTCCCCGACGAGCTCGCGTACGTCGAGAAGGGCATCGTACCCGTGCTGCTCGCGCAGCCGGTGTACCTCTGGGGCGACGTCGGTGTCCGCACCATCGTCGCGAAGGTGCACGACAAGAAGGATCCGCCGAACCCGATCATGCCGATGGAGCTCGTCCGCGTGACGAAGGGCAACCTCGGCACGTGGGCGCGGCAGTTGCGCGACTGGGGCTTCACGACGGTGAATCCCGCCTACCTCGCGCTCAAGCAGTAGTTCATTGCGATGAGCGAGCCCGCCGTTCGATTCGAGAACGTCAGCAAGCGGTTTCCCGGCGTGCAGGCCCTGAGCGGCGTGTCGCTGGAGATCGCTGCGGGCTCGTGCCACGCGCTGTGTGGGGAGAACGGCGCAGGCAAGAGTACGCTGGGGAAGATCCTCGCCGGCCTCCAGTCGCCGGACGACGGCACGCTCCACGTCTTCGGCAAGCCCGTCCATCTCGACACGCCGCACGCCGCAATCGCTGAAGGCATCGCGATGGTCCACCAGGAGCTCGCGTTCTGCGAGAACATGTCCGTCGCCGAGAACCTCTGCCTCGGCGACATTCCCACGCGGCGCGGGCTGGTCGACTACGACGAGATGGCGCGGCGCGCGAATGCACTGCTCGCCGAGACCGGCACGACGCTCGACGTGCGCGGCCGGCTGGGCGAGCTCTCCATCGGCAACCGGCAGATGGTGCAGATCGCCGCGGCGGTCGGCGGCGGCGCGCGCATCATCGTCTTCGACGAGCCGACGAGCAGCCTCAGTCAGGTCGAGGCGGAGCGATTGTACGCGCTCATCGGCCGGCTGAAGGCACAGGGCGTGACCTGCATCTACGTCTCGCACCGCATGCCGGAGATCTTCGCGCTCTGCGATGCGGTGAGCGTGCTGCGCGACGGTGCGCACGTCGCCACGCGGCCCACTGCCGGGATCACGGAGGGCCAGCTCGTGGAGATGATGATCGGCCGGTCGCTCGCGGACTACATCCCGGAGCCGAGGTCGCTCGCGCACGGCGCCGAGGTGCTGCGCGCCGAGGGCATCACGGTGCCCGGCCGTTTCGAGGACGTCTCCCTCACCCTGCATGCCGGCGAGATAGTCGGCCTCGCTGGGCTCATGGGTGCGGGGCGGTCGGAAGTGGCGTGTGCGCTGTTCGGGCTCGATCCATTGCGCGCCGGTACCGTGTATTTTCGCGGCGCGCAAGTCCGCATCGACGGTCCGCAGCAGGCCATCCGCCTCGGCATCGGCTTCGTGCCGGAAGACCGCAAGCGCCAGGGCCTCGTGCTCTCCGAGAGCGCGATGCACAACACATCACTCCCGACGTTGGAGCACCTGTCGCGCTTCCGGTGGATCCGCCGCCGGGTCGAGCGCAGCCAGACCGACACGCTGTTCCAGAAGTTGCGTGTCCGCACACCGGGACTCGATGCCGTGGTGGCGGGACTCTCTGGCGGCAACCAGCAGAAGGTTGTCCTCGCGAAGTGGCTCGCGGCGAAGCCGTGCGTGCTCATACTCGATGAGCCCACGCGCGGCGTGGACGTCGGGGCCAAGGCGGAGATTCACTCGCTCATCGCCGAGCTGGCGGCCCAGGGCACGGCGATCCTCCTCATCTCCAGCGAACTGCCCGAGGTGTTGCGCCTTTCGGAGCGTATTCTCGTGCTCCGCGACGGCCGGCTCGTTGGCGAAGTCGAGCGCGAGCAGGCCACCCAGGAGAGCCTGCTGCGCCTGATGGCCGGCATCGGCGACGCCCGGAATCCGGGACGGGAGTTCGCCGGCCTGACCCTCAGCGCTGGCGCACCGAGACGCGCGCCTGGCCGATCGCCTCCGCGCGCACGATGAGTCCGTCGCGGGTGACGAACAGGCCGCGCACCGCGAGGGAATCCACGGTCGCCGAAAGCGTCATCGCGTCGCCGACCTTCCGGTTGAGTCCCGCGAGCAGCAACGCCCGCCCGCGCGCGAGTACCGGCGTCACCGCGAAGTGTGCGCGCGAGCGCAGGTCGGCGCGCATCCCGTCCGACTTGAGCCACGAGTAGGTCTGCAGCAGCCGGCTGCTCGACTGCAGATCGAAGTCGAGGTCGGGCACGGTGATCATGTCGTGCGCGCGATCGATGCGCGGCGTGCCCACGAGCACGAGCGTTCCCGTCGCATCCCCGGTGAACGACGCCGTCAACGCGAGCCGGCCCTTCGGCTGCGGCAGGATGGTAACGCCGGACAACCGCACCCTGTGGCCCGACGCCGCAAACTCCTTCGCCCCGAGCGCGGCACTCAGCTCCCGCGACGCGGTGCCGTAGTCCACGACGCCGTCCATCACGATGTGGTAGCCGCCGGACACGGCGTCGTGCGCGAGCGGCGGCAGCGCCACCGGCGCCACGACGGGCTCGGCGCGTCCGTTCACGATCTGCGGATGCGCGTCGAGGCTCACCGGCACGGTGAGCACCCGGCTGCGCCCGCGCACTGTGCCGAGGCTCAGGCGCTCGGGGCCGAGCGTGAGCCACACATCGTCGGCGAGCTGGATGGGCCGCGCGAGGAGCGCCCACCATTCCGTCACGCGATCTGTCAGGTCGATCTCGCCCACCTTGCGGTCGATGTCCGGCAGGTGCTCGACGAGCGCCGCGCGCGCCGCGCTCACCACCTGTTCGGTGACGTCCTTGTGCAGGATGCTCACGTCGCAGTGGTCGCGTGCGTCCTTGCTCGCCGGTTCGACGCGGACGATCCGCGCTTTCGACACGAGGTGCCAGTGGCTCGTGAGCGTGAGCGGCGTCGCGAGCTCCACGACGATGCGCGGCTTGTCCTTCCCGTCGCCGCAGCCTGCGCTGAGCGTCGGACCGATCACCGGCTTGAAGAAGCCGCGCGCCTCGTAGGCGATCGTCGCGCGCAGGTGCATGAGGTTGCCGTCGGCGAACGCGGTGAATGTGCCGCGCGTGGCCTGGAATGCATAGTGTCGGCGGTCGTTGTCCCCCATCTGGTGCACGCTGTCCATGGAGCCCAGGCGCGTGGGGACCACCTGCTCGACGAGGCCCAGCACCGCGCTGAAGTCATACTCCAGCGGCACGCTGAACCGCGACGCCTCGGCCGCCGCTGGGGCAGGGGCGCCGACGTCGGGTGCCGCGGGCAGGGTGGATGGCGTCTCTCGCTGGCACGCGAGGGCCATGCAGGCGGCGAGGACGGGGCCACTGCGACGGCCGACTCGTAGCTGTCGCCAGGGCAGGCCGCGTGGCCCCGCTGCTGGCGCGAGGAACTGCGCCCGAAACATGCATTCGGGTCGGGCCATGGCAGGAATTGGAGGCTCCACGCAGGGGTCACGTCGCAAGACAGCAGCCACGCCCGTTGCCCGCGACCACTGGCTGCGTCGGTGGGGCGGCGTCGTCCTCGTGGGCGTGCTGGCTTTCGCGGTGTTCGCTGCCATCGGCGAGGACGTGCTGTACCACGAGACATCCGCTTTCGACGCCGGCGTGCGAGGCTGGATCCTCACCCATCGCGCGCCGGCCGCGCGGGGGCTCTTCGTGTCGATCACCACCATCGGGTCGGTGACGCCGATGATCGTCTATGCGGTCCTCGCCTCGGCGTTCCTCTGGCTGCGCGGAAGAAGGATCGTGGCCGCGACGGTACTCTTCGCTCCGGTTGCCGCGGTGGTGGCCTACCTGGGCCTCAAGGGACTCTTCGCCCGCGTGCGGCCGTCGAACGCCGGCAACGTCATCGAGGGGACTTACGCCTTTCCATCCGCACACGCCACGACCTCCGCGGCGATCTGCTGCACGCTCGCCTACGTGTTCTGGCGCGAAGGACTGCTGCGCGGCGGCCTGGCCGTGGTCGTGGCGATCGTCGTCCCGCTGCTCGTTGGTGTGAGCCGGCTCTACCTGGATGCGCACTGGGCCACCGACATCCTTGGCGGATGGAGCGTTGGCGTGTGCATCGCCGCGGTGTCGGCGGCCTTGTACAATTCCACGGGGCGCCGTTGCGAGCACTCGAACCCCATCGAGGAAACGACGTGATTCACAACATGGTCCGGCGCTCACGGCAGGCGAGCGCCGTGCGCACTGCACGACGGATGGTGCTCGCGGCGATCGTGTCCGTGGGGTCCGTGCCGCAAGCGGCGCACGCCCAGGCGCCGCAGGACGCGCCGTCGGGCGTGCTCCTGACGCACCGCGACCTGGCGTTGATAGGCGTCGCGACGCTCGGCTCGGCGGCGCTCACGACGTTCGACAAGCGCATCGCGCACCACCTGTACGATTCGCTCTTCCAGGTGCGGCATCCCGGCATCACCAGTGCCGCCAACCGCGCGAGCCTCGTCACGGAGACGGTGCTCATGATCACGGGCGGCACCGTGTGGGGCATCGCGCGGCTGGGCCACGACGACGGCACGGCGGACGTCGCGCTTCATACGACCGAGGCAGTCGCCTCCACGGCGATGTTCATCCAGGTGGTGCGGGGTGCGCTCGGACGGGGCCGCCCCTATGTCGTGGATGACTCCGGCGAGAAGCGCAACGGCGATCCCTACGAGTTCCAGTTCCTCAAGGGATTCTCGAGCTTCAATTATCGGTCGTATCCGTCCATGCACGCGATGGCGAGCTTCGCGGTGGCGTCCGCGCTCACCACCGAGATGCGCCGGCGACAGACGCCGCACCGCGAGATCGTCTCCCCCGTGCTCTTCGTCGGGGCGGCCATGCCCGCGCTCGCCCGGATGTACCTCGACGAGCACTGGGCGAGCGACATCGCCATGGGGATCTTCCTCGGCGTGTTCGCCGGACAGAAGGCCGTGAACTACAGTCACGACCACCCGGACAACTACGCCAACCGCAAGCTCCTCCGACACGAAGTTCGGGCGACGTTCACGCGAAGCGCCGACGGGCTCTCCTTCTCGCTCATCCCATTCTGACACAGGGGGTACGGCCGTCCTCGTGTGTCACCAATGCGAACCGAATCCGGTGTCACCAGCCGCCGCCGTCCGGCAGCCAGGGAGCGAGTTCCTCGCGCAACTGGCGCAGTGCGCGGCCCATGCGCGCCTCCACGCTCTTCACCGAGATGCCGAGCAGCTCGGCGATCTCGTTGTACGTCAGGCCGCGCGTCCGGTTCATCTCGAACACCTCGCGCTGCGGCTCCGACAGGCTCGCCATCGCACGCGCCACGGCCAGCTCGAGCTCGCTCGTCACGGCCTGCGCGTCCGCCGGGGGCGACTCGGACGGTCCGCGCACATACACTTCACCGCGCTGTGCCGTGCGGGCCTGGCGGATCCGGTTCAGTGCGCGGTTGCGCGTGGCGGAGTGCAGGTAGGCGCGCACCGGCCCGGTGAGCGAGAGGGTCGCGCGCCGGCGCCACAGCTCCAGCATCACGTCCTGCGCGATCTCCTCGGCCAGCGCCCGTTCGCCGAGCAGGCGCGTGGCGCTCACGACGAGCCCAGGATAGTGCTCCCGGAAGATCGTCGCGTAGGCATCGTCGTCGCCCTCACGCAGGCGGGCTAGGAGTTCCGGTTCGTCCACGTAGGCTGTATCGTTGGTCAGCGATGCCGGCTCGGAGGTCAATGTAACGCGCGGCAGTGGATGTCGCGTGTGCGTGGCGGCGGCATGTGGTACGTGCATGGGGTATTCCCTGACATCGGTGTCCCAGTAGCATGAGCGACCAGTCCCCCATGCCAGGCAACCCGGCAAGCCCCGATTGGGATACACTCGCGCGATTCATCGCCGGCGAGTGCACGCCCGAGGAGAGCAGGGAGCTCGAGCGTCGGCTGGAGTCGGATCCTGCGCAGGCTGCGCTGCTGCATGCGCTCGACGCCGTGGTGCGCGCGCCCGACCCCGAACCTCCCGCGCACGCGGAAGTGGAGTCGGCGCTCACCGCCGTTCGCGCGCGGCGCGGCGCGGCACGGGACGAGGCGCTGCCGCGTCGCGGCACAGTGGTATCGCTCGATGCCTATCGCTCCCGCTGGCGCGACGCGCGCCTTGCGGCGGCCGCGGCGGTGCTGGTCGTGGTGGGCGCTGGACTCATCTGGCGCACCGCGCTGTCGCCGCGCTCCGGCGGGCTGGCCGCCGGCACCCCGACGCACTACGCCACCGCCATCGGCGTGATGGATTCGTTGCAGCTTCCCGACGGGACGCGTGTGTTGCTCGGGCCCGGCAGCGTGCTCGACCTCGCGCGGGATTTCGGCTCCCTCACTCGCGAGCTGACCCTCGTGGGCGAGGCGCGGTTCGCCGTCGTGCATGACGCGGCGCATCCCTTCACCGTGCATACGAAGCTCGCGAGCTTCCGCGACGTGGGCACCGTGTTCTCCGTGCACAGCGACGAAGCCGATGGGGCGCGCATCGTGGTGAGCGAGGGATCCGTCTCGGTGCGCGGCGCGCCGGGCTCGGCTGCCTCACTTCTCGCCGCTGGCGACCGGGGCACCATCGCCCCGAGTGGTGTGGTGCGCGTCGAGCACGCCGGCGCCACCCGCGATGACCTGGCGTGGACGGCGGGTCGCCTGGTGTTCCGCGATGCGTCCGTTGCGCAGGTGACCGCGGACCTCCGCCGCTGGTACGGCATCGAGCTGCGGGTGGATTCGGCGCTCGCCGGCCGTCGGCTCAGCACCACGTTCACCCGCGGCGACGCCGCGCGTGATGTCGGTCGCACGGTCGCGGCCGCACTCGGTGGTGGACTGCGCGAGGAGGGCGGCGTGCTTCACATCGTCTCGCCGCCGGCGGCTCCTCCGGCGCGGTGATGGCGAGGGGACGGCGCGCCAGGTATCGTTGCGGATATCTGATGCGGAACGCCCTGTCCCTCCGCCGCGCGTGCGGCGGCGTCGCCCTGCTCCTGCTCTTCCATCCCCTCGCGGTGCGCGCGCAGCGTGCCTGCGACGACGCCGTCGTTCCGGTCCCGCGCGAGGGCTGGCAGGCGCCGCTCGACGAGCGCGTCAGGCTCACCGCGCGTGACGTCTCCCTGCGCGAGGCGCTCGATCGCCTTGCCGCCGTCTCCGACGTGCAGCTGGCGTACTCCGTCGACGTCCTTCCCGTGGACAAGCGGGTCTGCGTGGCCGCGGACCGGCAGCCGCTGGGCGCCGTACTCGCCGCGCTGCTCCGCAACACGGGCGTGCAGGTGCTCGTCGTCGCCGGCCGCGTCGTCCTGTCGCCCGGTGCGGTCTCCGTCACCTCGGCCGACCCGGTGTCGCACTCGGTGAGCGTGCTGGAGCGCGTGGTGGTGACGGGCAGCGCCCTGCCGGCGCCGAGGCGCCCGCTCGTCATCGGCATGGAGGTGATCGACGGTGAGCAGTTGCGCCGCGATTCGTTCGGGTCGCTGGCCGAGATGCTCGACGCCTCCGTGCCAGGCGTGTGGTCGTGGACGCCGTCGCCGTCGGCACTCGTGTCGCAGTACGGCGGCATCCGCGGCGCAAGCTCGTTTGGCTCCAGTGCGCCGAAGATCTACATCGACGGCGTCGAGGTGGCGAACCCGCTGCTGCTCACCCAGCTCGATGCCGACGTCGTCGAGCGCATCGAGGTGATCCGCGGTCCACAGGGGTCGGCGCTGTACGGCTCTGATGCCATCAGCGGCGTCATCAACGTGCTCACGCGGCACGACGGCGGCGCGCTCGCCGGGCCGCTCGTTCAGGTTCGCAGCGTGGAGGGAGCCGCGGCAAGCGCATATGCGCCGGGCCTCGTTCCCACGCACGAGCAGCGGCTCACCGTGCGCGCGGGCTCGAACGTGCGCTCCGCCGGCCTCGCGGCCACGTTCGGCCAGACGGGGGCGCTCTTCCCTTCATCGGACAGTCGGCAGCTTGCCCTCACCGGTGACGGTCGGCTCGTGCTCGCGCGACAGACCCTCACCATGTCCGCCCGCGTGTTCGACAAGAGCGCCGGCACGGGACGCAACCCGCTCATCCCGGTGCCCACGGCCACGGCCGCCGACACCGATCGCGCGGCGACATCCGTGTCCGCGACGACCAGCCCGACGCAGTCGGTCCGCCAGTACACGCTCGCCACCAGCGCCACGATGGCCACGGAGGGACGCTGGAGCCACATGCTGCTGGCCGGCATCGACGGCTACTCCCTCCAGAACGTCGCGGACGCGACGAACCCCGTGCCGACGCCGCTCGACTCCGCGCTCCGCGCGTCGCGCGGCAACGGCGACCGCATCACGATTCGCGCGAACAGTGTCGCGCGCCTCGGCGGTGACGGCGGCATGCAGGGCACGTTCACCATGGGCATCGAACAGTCGGTGCTGCGGCAGGCGACGACCGTCACGTCGCAGGTGCCCGGACCGGCGGGACAGCGGTACTTCACCGCGGTGGACCGGTTGGCCGAGACGTGGAATCACAACACGGGGTTGCTATCGCAAGTCAGCACCTCGTGGGACGATGCCCTCTTCCTGACCGGCGGCCTCCGCGTCGAGCGCAACGACGCTTTCTCGGGAAGTAATCGCTATCCGCTCCTCCCCATGCTGGGAGTGGCCGTCGTGCGCGACGTCGGGCAAGCTCAGCTCAAGTGGCGCGCCGCGTACGGCAAGGGAATTCGCCCGCCGCAGACGCCCGCGCGGAGCGCCGCGTCCGGCTACGCGAACAACCTGGGATACTCGAACAATCCCGGTAGCGGCGGCATGGGAAGTGTCCTCCCCGCGCTGGATCCCGAGGTGCAGGCCGGCTACGAGGGCGGCGTGGAGCTCTACGTCGGCCGAGCATTCTCGCTGCAGCTCACGCGCTTCGACCAGCGGGTCACGGGGCTGATCCAGAACGTCTCGGTCGCCATCGATACGCTGATCCACAATGGCATGCCCGAGCGCCGCGTGCGCTACCAGCTCCAGAACGTCGGCGAGATCACGAACACGGGTTGGGAGCTCCAGGGCAGCGCGACGCGTGGGCCGTTCACCGTCGCGAGCGCGCTCAGCGCGGTGGACAGCCGCGTGCGCACGCTCGCTGTCGGTTACCTCGGCGACCTTCGCCCCGGCGACCGGATGCTTGCCGTGCCGGCACGCACCGGCAGCGTGAACGTGACGTACTTTGGCGGCTCGTGGTTCACGACACTCGGCGCCACGCGGGCCACCGACTGGATCAACTATGATCGCGTGAGCCTCGCCAACTGGTACCTCTCGAACAACGCCAATCCGCTGCGCGAGCCGACCGGCGCGCGGCTGCGGACGTACTGGCAACGGTACGATGGGCAGACGCATCTGCGACTCACGGCGTCGCGCGACCTCAATCGCGGCGTCTCGCTGCTCGTCCTCGGCGAGAACCTCCTCGGCGGCCAGCTCGGCGAGCCGGACAACGTGACCATCCGCCCCGGTCGTACGGTAACGGCGGGCCTGCGGGCGTCGTTCTAGCCCCCGTGTCATCCTGAGCGCAGCCCTGTCATCCTGAGCGCAGCGAAGGATCTGCCTGGGTTGTCATCCTGAGCACAGCGAAGGATCTGCCTGGGTTGTCATCCTGAGCGAAGCGAAGGATCTGCTCGGGTTGTCATCCCGAGCGCAGCAGCCTGCCCTCGAGGAGCGAAAGCGACGAAGGGAAGGATCTGCTCGGGTTGTCATCCTGAGCGCAGCAGCCTGCCCTCGAGGAGCGAAAGCGACGAAGGGAAGGATCTGCCTGGGTTGTCATCCCGAGCGCAGCAGCCTGCCCTCGAGGAGCGAAAGCGACGAAGGGAAGGATCTGCTTCTCCTCGTCATGGGTGAAACGCAACCTTCACCGACCCCGTAGTTTGCAAGACGCACCGCCCGGCGCATATTCGTGCTGACCCCGCTCCCCCCCGACCTCGATGCAAGCTGTTACCGACGATCCGGCGCCTCCGCAGCCCCCCGCGCCTGGCCAGGTGATCATTCGAAGCGGCGTCGACGCCCCGCAGGCCGTCTACCGGGCGTTCAACGAGCAGCGCAAGGAGCTCGCGAACCAGCTCGAGAATCTCGACGAGAAGCACCGCGACCTCGCCCGGCAGCTCGCGGATCCCACTACCGACAAGTCCATCCGCGCGGGCCTCGAGGTGCGGGTCGCCGAGCTCGACAAGCGTATCTCCGACGTGGACAAGCAGCTCGCAACCGCCGACCAGTCCGTGGCGAAGGCGGCGTCCGTACCTGGAGCAGTCGTCGAGCCCCCGCGCACCGAGCGCGAGGGACCACCCCCCGAAGCCTTCGTCCTCGGCGGCATGTTCATCGTCGTCGTCTTCCTGCCGCTCTCCATCGCGTTCGCGCGACGCATCTGGAAGCGCAGCTCTGCCGCTGTTCTCGCCTTTCCGAAGGAGCTCGCCGACCGGCTCGATCGCCTCGATCACTCCGTGGATTCCATCGCCATCGAGGTCGAGCGCATCGGGGAAGGCCAGCGGTTCGTGACCCGCGTCATGTCGGACAGCGGGCGCGCCCTCGGCGCAGGACCGGCACAACCCATCGAAGCGGCCGTGCGCGGCGAGAAGGCCGGCTTGTCGCGCGAACGCGAGCGCGGCTGAGCGGCGCGCCCGGGCGCGCCATTGCCGATCGTACCGCCGCCCGTACGTTGTCGCCATGATCGCACCACGCACCTCCACGGCGCACGCGCCCGCCGCACTGGCCGCGCGCGGGGTGACGTGCCGCTACGCGGACCACGTCGCGCTGCGTAACGTCTCCCTCGAGGTGGCCGCGGGCACCACGGTCGCCCTCGTGGGTGAGAGCGGCTCCGGCAAGACGACCATGCTGCGGTGCTTCAACCGCATGGTCACGCCGGACGAGGGCGTGATCACCTTCGCGGGCGTTGACGTGCGTGCCGATCGCGCCGAGCTGCTGCGACGTCGCGTCGGCTACGTGCCGCAGCACGGCGGCCTGCTCCCGCACTGGCGCGTGCTGCGCAACGTCGCCCTCGTGCCCATGCTGCTCGGCGAGCCTTCGCCGGATGACGCGGCGGTGGCGGCGCTCGAGCTCGTGGGGCTGCCGGCCGCGACGTTTGGCCATCGCTTCCCGCACGAGTTGTCGGGCGGCCAGCGGCAACGCGTGGCCCTCGCGAGAGCCCTCGCCGCGCGGCCCCGCGTCATCCTGCTCGACGAACCCTTCGGCGCGCTCGATGCCATCACCCGTGCCGAGGTGCAGGGTGCTTTCGCCGCGCTGCGCACGTCGCTCGGCGTCACCACGTTGCTCGTCACGCACGACCTCGCCGAGGCGGCACGGCTCGCCGACGAGATTGTCGTGCTGCGCGCCGGGCAGGTGGAACAGCGCGGGACGCTGGCCGACCTGCAGCAGCGGCCGACAACGGACTATGTCGCGATGCTCGTGAGTCGCGCCGCCGCCGCCGCTGCGGCGCTCGCGCCGCGATGATGATGTCGCTCCGTCGCGCCGCGTTGCTGGCCGTCGCCCTGTTCGCGCCGCGCGCCACGCTCCACGCCCAGCCGGCGGGAATGCGATCGACGCGCCCCATCGTCGTCGCATCCAAGCCGTTCGGCGAGTCGTACCTGCTGTGCGAGATGTTCGCCCAGCTGCTCGAGTCGCGCGGCATCGCCGTGGATCGGCGACCGGGACTCGGGGCCACCGAACTGGCCTTCGGTGCGCTGCGGCGCGACGCGATCGACGTCTATCCGGAGTACACGGGTACGGGACTCGTCGCCGTCCTGCACGATACGCTCACCGATTCACTCGCCGCCGATCCACGGCGCGTCTTCGACCAGGTCTCGCGTCATTCGGCCGAGCGGTTTGGCGTCCACTGGCTGCCACCGCTGGGGTTCCAGAACACCTACGCCATCGCCGTCACGCGCCAGACGGCAGCGCGGCTGCATCTCCGCACGTTGTCCGACCTCGCCCGCGAAAGCGCGCATCTCACCGCCGGCTTCACGGCCGACTTCATCGGCCGGCCGGACGGCCTCGCTGGACTGCGTCGCGTCTATGGGCTCGTGCCGCGCGCCGTGCGGCCGCTCGCCCCCGCGGTGAAATATCAGGCACTCGCCAGCGGCGCCGTGGACGTCGTCGACGGCTACTCCACGGATGGCATGCTCGCGCGATACGACCTCGTGACGCTCGTGGACGACCGGCACTTCTTTCCGCCGTACGAGGCAGCAGCAGTCGTTGCACCGGCCATTGCGCGCACGCGCCCCGACGTACTCGGTGTGCTCGGCCTGCTCAGCGGCCGTCTCGACGAGGTGACCATGCGCGCGCTGAATCGACGCATTGAAGTAGACGGCGTGCCGGTAGCGACCGTCGCCGCGGATGCGCTCCGTGCGCTCGGCCTCATGCCGACCGGCTCACGCGGAAGTGACGTCGCATCTGCGACCGCGTCGCGACCGTCGCTGCTCGCGTACGCATGGGGCGAGCGCCGCACGCTCGCGGCCCTGACGATGCGACACCTCGCCCTCGTCGCAGCGTCCCTGTTCGCGGCGATTCTCGTTGCCGTGCCGCTCGGCCTCGCGCTCGAGCGCCGGCGCCCGCTCGCGGAGCCCATCATCCGGGCCCTCGGCGTGATCCAGACCGTGCCCAGCATCGCGCTCCTCGCGTTCATGATCCCGGTGCTCGGGGTCGGAGTCGCGCCGGCGCTGGTCGCGTTGTGGCTGTATGCGCTGTTTCCCATCGTGCGCGGCACCTACAGCGGCGTGCGCGACGCCGATCCCGACGCCGTGGAGGCCGCCGAGGCCCTCGGCATGACTGCGCGCCAGCGCCTGCTCATGGTGCGCCTGCCGCTCGCGGCCGCACCGATCATGGCAGGCATTCGCACGGCGGCCGTCATCACCGTGGGCACCGCGACCCTCGCCGCCTTCATCGGCGCAGGCGGCCTCGGCGAGCCGATCGTCGCGGGCCTCGCCCTCGCGGATTCGCGCATGGTGCTCTCTGGTGCGCTCCCGGCTGCGGCGCTCGCGTTGCTGGTGGACGGCGTGCTCGCGCTCGCTGAACGGCGCGTGATGCCCGCGCACCGTCGACACTAGCCTGCACCTTGCGGCAGCACCGCGCACGTTCCGATGACCCACACCAACATCTGCCATGAACGTCAATCCGCGCGCCGGCCAGCTTCCCCTGCCATCGGACCTCGCGAACATTCCGCGGCTGGTCAGTGCCTACTATGCCGAGCGGCCCGATCCGAGCGTGCGCGAGCAACGCGTGAGCTTCGGTACCTCCGGCCACCGCGGGTCGTCGCTGGACTGTGCGTTCAACGAGTGGCACATCCTCGCCATCACGCAGGCCATCTGCGAATTCCGCGCGGCGCAGGGAACCGACGGTCCGCTGTTCATCGGGATCGACACGCACGCGCTCTCGGTGCCGGCGTTCGGCAGCGCGCTCGAGGTGCTCGCGGCGAACGGGGTCGAGACCATGATCGATTCGCGGGACGGCTACGCACCGACCCCCGCCGTGTCGCTGGCCATCCTCATGTACAACCGCGGTCGCATGACCGGGCGCGCGGATGGCATTGTCATCACGCCGTCGCACAATCCGCCAGAAGACGGCGGCTTCAAGTACAACCCGCCCAACGGCGGGCCTGCGGATACGAGCGTCACGGGATGGATCCAGGATCGCGCCAACGTCCTCCTCGCCGAGGGGCTCCGCGAGGTGGTGCGCATTCCGCTCGGTCGCGCGCGTCGCGCCGCGACCACGCACCGCTACGACTACCTCGACGCCTACGTCGCCGAGCTGCCGACCGTGATCGACCTGGATGCAATCCGTGGCGCGGGCATCTCCATGGGCGCCGATCCGCTGGGCGGAGCGGGGGTCGCGTACTGGGGAGAGATCGCGGACCGATACAGGCTGCCCATCACCGTCATCAGCACCGATGTCGATCCCACGTTCCGGTTCATGACCCTGGACTGGGACGGACGCATCCGGATGGATTGCTCCTCGCCGTACGCCATGCAGCGCCTCATCGGGCAGCGCGACAATTTCGACGTCGCGTGGGGCTGCGACACGGACCACGATCGGCACGGCATCGTGACGCGCAGCGCCGGTCTGCTCAACCCGAACCACTATCTCTCCGTCGCGATTGCGTACCTGTTCGCGCATCGTCCCGGATGGAACGCGCAGGCCGGCATCGGCAAGACGATCGTCAGCAGCAGCATGATCAATCGCGTGGCGGCGCGCATCGGCCGTCCGCTCCTCGAAGTGCCAGTCGGCTTCAAGTGGTTCGTCGACGGCCTGATGGACGGGTCGCTCGGCTTCGTCGGCGAGGAGAGCGCAGGCGCCACGCTCCTGCGACGCGACGGTAGCGTGTGGACCACGGACAAGGACGGACTCGTGCTGGGACTGCTCGCCGCGGAGATGACCGCGGTGACCGGGCGCGATCCGGGCGAACAGTACGCCGAGTTGACGACGACACTGGGCGCGCCGGTCTATGCACGCATCGACGCGCCCGCCTCGCCGGAGCAGAAGGCGAGACTCTCGAAGCTCGCACCGAGCGACGTGCCGGAGACGATGCTCGCCGGCGAGCGGATCGAGAACAAGGTCACCACGGCGCCGGGCAACGGCGCGTCGATCGGCGGCCTCAAGGTCGAGGCGGCGAACGGCTGGTTTGCCGCGCGGCCATCCGGCACGGAGCACGTGTACAAGCTGTACGCGGAAAGCTTCATCGACGCCGACCACCTGCGCCGCATCCAGGCCGAGGCACAGTCCATCATTCAGCGCGTGTTCGACGCGGCCTCCTGAGCGCCCCTGTCATCCTGAGCGCCCCTGTCATCCTGAGCGCCCCTGTCATCCTGAGCGCCCCTGTCATCCTGAGCGCAGCGAAGGATCTGCTTTCGGCCGATCGCCGGCGCGATGTCCGCCTTGCCGAGCGACGCGCGCACCGGGAACTTTGGGCGTGACTCACGACATCGCCCGCCTCGAAACACCCGCGCTCCTCGTCGATCTCGACCGCATGGAGCGCAACCTCGCGCGTGCCGCGGCCTATGCCGCGCGCCATTGGCTCGTCCTGCGCCCGCATGTGAAGACGCACAAGTCGCCGCGTGTGGCCGCGCGGCAGATCGCGCTCGGTGCGGCGGGACTCACGTGCGCGACGCCGTTCGAGGCCGAGGTGATGTCGTCCGTGTCGAACGACATCCTCGTCGCGTATCCACCAGTGGGCGCGCTGCGGGCGGCACGCCTCGCGGCGCTGCCGAGTGCGGTGCGTGTCACCGTGGCGCTCGATTCGCCGGAGGCGGTGGCGGAGATCGCCCGCGCGGCCACCGAGGCGCGTCGACCCGTGAGCGTCTACGTCGAGCTCGACCTCGGCATGCATCGCGTCGGCGTGCCGGCCGTGGATGCGGCCATTGCGCTGGCGCGGCGCGTTCGCGACGAGCCGTCCCTGGAATTCTCCGGCATTGCATTCTACCCGGGCCACGTGCGCGAGCCCGGTGACGAGCAGGACGCGAAGCTCGACGTAATGCGCATTGCCCTGGTCGACGCGCTGGCCCGGTTCGCGTCGGCTGGCGTGCCGGCGCGCGTCGTGAGCGGCGGCTCCACGCCGACACTCTGGCGCACGCACGAGATCGAGGAGATCACGGAGTTCCGGCCCGGCACGTACGTGTACAACGACCGCACCACCGCGTCCATCGGCGCGTGCGCGTGGGACGACTGCGCGCTCACGGTGCTCGCGACCGTGGTGTCCACAGCGGTACCGGGACAGGCCGTCATCGACGCGGGCACCAAGTCCCTCGGCCGCGAGCCGGTGCGCGGCGCGGCCGGAGAGGGATTCGGCCAGCTGCTGGAGCATCCGGACGTCGTCGTGGAGCGGATGTCGGAGGAGCACGGCGTGCTCGACCTGTCGCGGTCCGACTGGCGTCCGGAAGTGGGGGAGCGTGTGCGCGTGATCCCGAATCATGTGTGCATCGCGGTCCACCTGGCCGACATCGTGTACGGCGTGCGGAACGACGTGCTCGAAGCGAGCTGGCCCATCGCGGCGCGAGGACGCGGACAGAAGCTCATGTGATCTCGGGTTCGACGTCTTTCCATCCCGTCGCGATGGTGCGAGGGTCTCACCCGATGGGCTACCTCTGAGGGAGGCACTTGGAGAAGGGCGCGTGCACGGGCATCTTTCATGTCGGCCGGGCGACCGCCCGGCAGATGCCCAATTGCATGGACCATCATGCCCAACGCCACCCGTCCCCCCGCCGCTCCGCCGCAGGATCCGATGCTCCTCGTGCGCGCACGCGCCGACGCACTGTATCGCGCGGCCCTCGAGTGCTGCCGCCAGCACGACCGCTCGGCCCGCATGTCCGCCAACGACGAGCCGGAGCTCGAGCACAAGCACCTCGATGCGCTGTGTGCCATGTGCGATGGCTCGCTCGCCGAGCTGTCGGAGGCATACACCGTAGCGGCGGCACACGTGCATCCCGATCGGGACGAGCCGTGGTGGCACAAGGCGAACGCGCTGTGGCATGCGAGCCGCGAATACGCGCGGCGCCACGCCGGCTGCGACGCCATGGGCCGCACGGTCTCCACGCGTCGCCACAAGGACAACCTGGCCAGCATGCAGATGGAATACGAACTCGAAGCATCGTCGCTGCTGGCCCTGCGCCATGCTGCGGATGCCTACCTCAAGACGCGACCCGGACTCACCTGATGGCCATCAAGAAGAAGCCCGCACCACGCAAGCCGAGCACGAAGTCCGCGAAGTCATCCGTCCGCAAGGCCGCCAAACGAAAGGCAGGCACCAGCCGCTCCACCGCCAAGCGCGGTATCCTCGCCCGCTATCCGTGGAAGGAGGAGCCGAATCCCTACATCGAGCTGCGCACGTCCAGGATCCAGGGCACGGGCGGGTTCGCCGCGCGCGCTATCCGCAAAGGCACGCGCATCATCGAGTACACCGGCCAGCGCATCTCCTGGCGCACCGCCGACAAGCGGTACGACGACGGGCAGATGGGCCGCCACCACACGTTCCTTTTCACGGTGGACGACACGGTCGTCATCGATGGGAATGCGAATGGCAACGCTGCCCGCTTCCTGAACCATTCGTGCGACGGGAACTGCGAGGCGATCGACGACCGCAAGCGCATCTACATCGAGGCGCGGCGCAACATCAAGGCGGGCGAGGAGTTGTTGTACGATTATCAGTACGAGCGCACGGACGAGCACACCGCGGAGGACGAGGCGTTCTACGCGTGCCGCTGCGGTGCCGCCAGGTGCCGGGGTTCCATCCTGGCTGCCAAGACGACGCCCTGATCACATGGGGCCGGCCACGGTACGCGCCCTCCTCACGGAGCTGATCGACTACGCGGGGTTGTTCCCGCCCGCCGCGCTGCCGATGCCCGACGTCGCGCGCAACTACGAGCACTACCGGCGCTCGACGGACGGCTGGGCACTCGGCCGTCTCGTCGTTCCCGTTGCGCGCCTCGACGAACTGTCGGCCGCACTGACGACATCAAGCGAGACGGCTCCACGCGTGAGCGCGCTCGTCGGCGAGGACGCGCAGCGCGACGCGGAGGCGATTCGCCGCGTGAATGACGCGGGACGGCTTCGTGTGGATGCCGTCGAGGTCCGCACGCCGGATGTCGCTGCGATCGAGCGAAGCGTGGCGGCACTGGGTGCGGCGCTCACGGTGTACGGCGAGATTCCGGTCGCCGGGGATCCGCGCGATCTCGTGACGGCCCTCGCGCACGCCGGCGCGCGCGCGAAGCTCCGCGCCGGCGGCGTCACGGCCGACGCCTTTCCGTCGCCGGCGGAAGTGGCGCGCTTCCTCGTGCGGTGCGCGGAGCTGGACGTCCCGTTCAAGGCGACGGCGGGCCTGCATCACCCCCTTCGCGGACGCTACCGGCTCACGTACGCCGATGGCGCGCCGTCGGGCGTCATGTTCGGCTTCCTCAACGTGTTCGTCGCCGCCGTCTTCGCGCGAAAGGGGCTCGACGTGAATCGGATCGCAGCTTTGCTCGACGAGCAGGATCCCCTCGCGCTCGCGCTCGCGGATGCATCCGTGGCCTGGCGCGGCGAACGAGTCCTCTACGACGACGTGGTGTCGGCGCGCGTGTCCTCTGCCATCGCGTTCGGCTCGTGCTCGTTCCGCGAGCCGATCGATGACCTTCATCACCTGGGATTGTTGTGACCTCGTCGGCCCTCGATCATACGCACCGCGCGGACCTCGTGTCCTGGGTGGAGTCCGCACAGGCGCCGGACACGGACTTTCCGCCCCAGAACCTGCCCCTCGGCATCTTCCGGTCGCCGGAGCAGTCGCCGCGACCCGGCGTGGCCATCGGTGACCAGATCCTGAACCTCGTCGCGGCGGCGGAGCAGGGGCTGCTCGACGACGCGCTCGGGGATCTCGTGCACGAGTGCCGCGACGCCGGCACACTCAACGCGCTGCTCGCGGGTGGACGTGGCGCGCTGCGACTCCTGCGCTCGAGCGTGAGCGCCCTGTTGCGCGCGGACACGGACGTTGGACGCCGCGCGCAGGCACTGCGGCACGCGCTGCTCGTGCCCCGCGATGATGCAGAGCTGCTGCTGCCGGCGCGCGTTGGGAATTACACCGACTTCTATGCGTCGCTCCACCACGCGACGAACGTGGGCAGCATGTTCCGGCCCGACAATGCACTGTTGCCCAACTACAAGTGGGTGCCCATCGGCTACCACGGCCGCGCATCCTCCATCGTGCCGACCGGCACGGCGGTGCAGCGCCCGAACGGCCAGGTGAAGGACGAAGGCGCCGTCGCGCCGACGTTCGGACCGTCGCGTCGCCTCGACTACGAGCTCGAGGTCGGGGCGTTCATCGCCAGCGGCAACGCACTCGGCCGGCCCATCGCCATCGGCGAGGCGGAAGGGCACGTGGCCGGACTGTGCCTCGTCAACGACTGGTCTGCCCGTGACATGCAGGCTTGGGAATACCAGCCGCTCGGACCCTTTCTCGCGAAGAACTTCGCCACGTCCGTCTCGCCGTGGATCATCACGCTCGACGCGCTCGCGCCATTCCGCACGCCGGCGTTCGAGCGGGCCGAAGGCGATCCTGCGCCGCTTCCGTACCTCGCCGACGCCGACAACCAGTCGCACGGCGGCATCGCCATCACGCTGGAGGTCCTGTTGTCGTCGGCGCGCATGCGTGCCGAGCGCGTCGCGCCAATGCGCGCGAGCCTCGGCAGCTTCACCGACATGTACTGGACCCTGGCGCAGCTCGTGACGCACCACGCCAGCAATGGCTGCAACCTCCAGTCGGGCGATCTGCTTGCCAGTGGGACGGTGAGTGGCGCCACGAAGGAGTCGCGCGGGTGCCTGCTCGAGCGCACGTGGCGCGGCAGCGAGCCGCTCACGCTGCCGACGGGCGAAGTCCGACGGTTCCTCGAGGACGGCGACGAGGTGATCATGCGTGGATGGTGCGAGCGTGCCGGGCATCGGCGCATCGGATTCGGGGAGTGCCGCGGCACGGTGGTCGCGCCGTCGTGAGGGTACGCAACGCACTCCGTGCGGCTGTCGTCGCTGTGCTCACGGCATGCGGCGGCCGGTTCGACGTGCCCGCGCCCGCATTCCAGCCCGGCCAGGGCGCCACACTGCCCCCCGTGGAACCCGCCGTCATCGTGCTGCCCATCTCGATCTCGCTGGCCAAGGTGCGCACCGCACTTGCCGCGAAGTTTCCGCAGGCCGACTCGCTCACGCAGGCGCAGTGTGTCGCGCTCGGCGGTGCCGTGTGCCATCAGTACGTCTATCGGCGCGATTCGCTCGAGCTGCACATGACGGGCGACCGCGTCGACCTGCTCGCGCGACTGCAGTACCGTGGACGCGTCGCGCTCCCGGCCATTGGCGGGCTCGCGAGCTGCGGCTACGCACCGGAGCCGATGAAGAGAGCCGAGTTGCGTGCGGCCACCGCGTTGTACTGGCGCAACGACTGGCGGCTCGGTTCGCGCAATACCTCGCTGGGCGCGCGGCTGCTCGATCCATGCCAGGTCACCGTGCTCAAGCTGGACGCGACGCCGCTCATGCGGCACATCATCGACGGCCAGTTGGAGGTGCTGCGTCAGCAGCTTGACAGCGCACTGCCCGCACTCGCGGATCTGCGCGCGTCGGCGGACTCGCTGTGGCGTACGCTGTCACAGCCACAGGCGCTCGATTCCTCCAGCACCGTCTGGCTCAGCATGACGCCGCAGGGCATTGCCCTGGCGCGTCCGCTCGGCCGCGGAGACGCGCTGACGACGGCGCTCGTGATCACGGCGCGTCCGCACGCTACCGTCGGCGCGCGCCCTGTCGTTGAATATCATCCGCTCCCGGCGCTCGGCCTCGCACCGGTGGGCGCTTCAGGGATTCACGTTCCGGTCGACATCGCGTTGCCCTTCGACGACCTGAGCGCCAGGGTGACGCAGCTGCTCAAGGGCGAGGTGGCGGGCACCGACCTCGTCATCGACGACGTGAAGATATGGGGCGTTGCCGATACGGCCGTCGTGAAGGTCGCCGTGCACGGCACCGTGCGCGGAGACCTGTATCTGCTCGGCCGCGTGGAGTATGACATCGCGACCCGCACGCTGCTGGTCACCGACCTCCGCTACACGCTGGCCAGCGACAACGCCATGAGCCGGTTCAAGGCGACGCTCGGCTCGTACCGGATCAAGCGTGCACTCGACCAGGCCACCGGGCACGGCCATCTCGACATCGGTGCACAGCTGGACTCACTGCGTGGTCAACTCGACGCCCAGTTGAACCGCTCCCTCGCGCCGGGCGTCGCCGTCTCCGGTAGCGTCACCGACATCCGCATCGCGGCACTCGCGACGTCGGGCACCGCCTTCGTCCTGCGTGTGGTGCTCGACGCCGTGGCAAGGCTGACCGTCCAGTAACGGTCGGCCAGCGGACCCCCGTCCTACGGCGCGTACTCGGGCGTCACGCCCTCCGGTGTCGGCATCGGCTTCGCCGTGCGTCCCTTCACCTTGAGCTTCTCGCCCAGCCGGATGCGATCGCCGGTGATGTTGTTCAGCGCACGGATCTGTTCCGGCGTCGTGTTGAACATCCGTGCGATCGATGACAGTGCCTCGCCGCGCCGCACGGTGTGGAACCATTCGCGGCGGCCGAACGCCACCGCCAACACCTTCGCACGATCGCGGGCCCGTCGCGCCTCGCGTCGCTGCCAGCCGACGGCGCGGATCAGGCTGTACTTCTTGTTCACCTCGCGAAGCAGTGCGTCCGCATCCGCCCCCGCCGGCGAGGGGATGCCGACCGTGAGGTGTTCGCGCGGCGTGGCGATCCGGATGCCACGCGCCAGGAACAGCAGCGTGCGCGTCGAGGTCACCGCGACCGCCGTGTCGACCCGCCAGTCGCGTTCGTCGAATGTCGGCGGGGCGTCCGGCGGGCTGAGTGGGTCGCGCGGCTGGAGGCCGAGGTAAATGAGCCGCCCGCCGATTGGATCCGCGGAGTCGCCCGCGGCATCCGTGAGGACGAGCACGCCACGGGTTGGCCGGAAATAGTCGATGGCGGGTCGCTGCCAGACGTTCACCTCCGCGATCACCCGTTCGTTCGCATGCAGCACGCTGAGCCTGAGCTCACGCTCAGCGAACGCGCGTGCATCGCGCGGGTCCGAGCGGACCGTGTGCACAGCGATCTGCGCGGTCGTCACCAGGGCTGCGAGTCCCACGCACCACGCGAGGTACTTGAGCCAGATGGGGTATGCCCCGCGCCGCCGCCGGCGCCGGTTGCGGCGCGGCATGGCGTTCCAGTTGGGCAGGTCGGCGGCATCGCCGGTCCAGGCGCCTTCGGCCGGTATCGGAGTTGGTGCGTCGGTCACGTCGTTCGTGGTAGGGTCCGGAATCCCGGCTTCAAGAGGAAGAACAGTGCCGCGCCGCGGCGTCCCCCTGCCAGAGGGCCCCTGCAACAAATGTTACAGCTGAGCTTGTCGGGGTGGCTGCCCCGGGTTACCGTTCGGGATCAGCCCCTTGGTGCTTCCTCCCCGGAACGCACCCGCCTCGGCCCGATCGTTCCGCCAGACCGGAGGCTCATATTCGTATCGTCCCGATCGTACGCCAGCTGGCCGTGGCCGTTGTCGCCGCTGGCACGGTGCTGTTCACCGCCACGCAGGTGCGCCCCGTGTTCCTCGGGCAGGCGCCCGTCGCGGGTCGCGTTCTGGCGGCGGCGTACCTGGACTCCGCGTCCATCCGCGCACCTTGGCTGAGCCTTCCCGAGCCGCTGGCCATGCAGCATCCCCAGTTCCAGCGGGATGTGGATGCGTTCGCGAGCGACCTGCGCGCGACGGGCCGGATCGACGGTGACCGCGCGGACTCCATTGCCCGGGTGGCTGTCCGTGAGGCATACCACCGGCGCATTCCCCCGGCGCTCGTCCTGGGTGTGATGCTGACCGAGAACGACGCGTTCAAGTCGCGCGCCCGTTCCAATGTCGGCGCGCTGGGGCTCATGCAGATCATGCCGCGCATCTGGATGCCGAACCTCGGTCCGATCCTGGGGAAGAACCTCCGCGATGACGAGACCAACGTTCGGTACGGCGTCTACATCCTGAAGCACTTCGCGAAGCGGACGGCCGATACGCTCGACGCCGGTGACGTCACCCGCGTCGCGCTGCTCAACTACAACGGCTGCGTCACCGGCTCCAATACGCCGGATTGCCGGGCGTATCCCACCAAGGTGCAGCGTCGCGTCGAGACGAGCGCGCGGGAAACCTGTTCGGGGCTGCCGTTCCGTGAGTGCGTCGCCATCCCGCTGTGGGCGGCCCTGCGCGATACCATGCCGCCGCCCATGCCGGGCAGCTCCATCTCGAGCGCGGTGCCGGCAGCGACCACCGATCGCACGCACGATATTCCGCGTGCCTCGCTGCTGACCAGCCGGATCAGCCACTGGCTCGCGGGCACGGACTGACGACGTTCGGGCAGGTCAAGACGGAGGGGGCGTGGTCGATGACCGCGCCCCCTCCTTCATTTCGGAAGATCGTTGCTGCTAGCGGATCGGCTCTGTCCTCGTCACGCCGTTCTGCTTGATCGTGATCTCCATGTTCTGCTGGACCACCAGGAGCTTGATGTTCGCGTTGTCCTGCGACATGCCGCCCATGTAGGCCCCCTTCGGCGTGATGAAGAAGGCGCCGGTGCTGGTGCCGGTCATCTCCATGGACACCGGGGTGCCCTGCAGTGTGCCGACCCCTGCGCCCTTCGCCGAAGTCGTACGCTGGATGCGGATGGCCTTCTCGCCGCCGATGGTCGTGTCTCCATCCACCTTGAACGACGAGATGCTGGTGCGCGCCATGTCCACGCCCATCTGGTTCACGTTGCCGCTGAGGGTATCGGACCAGGTCCGGCCCTGCGCCAGGTTGCCGCGGAAGGCCGGAAGGAACTTGCCCATGCTCTCCGTGACCTGTCCCATGGTGGGATCGAGCCCTTCAGGGGGCTTCACCGAGTAGAACCGACCCGTCGGGGAAACGAGGGCCACGAACTTTGCGCCGGTGAGCTTGCTGAAGTCGGGGGCCGGTCCGTCCGACTTGATCGCGATGGAGTCGAGCGTCAGCGTGGCCATCACGGTGTCCTTGGCGTGCCGCATCAGGTTGACCGTGATGCGCTGTTCGACGCCGATGTCGAAGTTGTTGGTCCCAGCGGGTGTCGTCTGGCTTCCGCTGGTCGTCGTCGAGACGCGGAACTTCATCGTGCCCGGGGCATACTCCACCCCCTGCGCCACCAGTGGCACCGCAGCAAGCGGCGTGGCGAGCAGAAGCGCGGCGGAAAGGCGCGCGATGCGAACGGTCATATGGGTTCAGACTCCTGGAGGGCGAAGGATCGCCGGGCATGCGCACCGGCGGCACTCAGTATACGCTGCTGGAGGACAAAGGTTACGCAGTGAAGCTCATCATCCTGTGCGGAGTTAAGTTGTGTGTTCCCCTTCGCCCGGAATCGCCACCGCATGCTCGAAGAGCCCGCCGCCCCGCTCGTCCCGGATCTCGAGGCCCTCGTCGAGCGTCTCCACGATGATGTCGTGCTCCCATCTCGCGCCACCGCGGGGTCCGCCGGTTACGACCTGCGTGCCTATCTCCGCCGCCGGACGGTGCGGTTGTCGGATGGGCACGAACAGCGCGACGTGGCCGCGACCGAGCAGGGCGATGAGTGGATGATCGTCCTCCGGCCCCGCGAGATGGCGTTGATTCCGCTCGGCTTCCGGACGCGTCTTCCGGAGGGTGTCGAGGCACAGGTCCGGCCGCGCAGCGGCCAGGCATTCAAGCATGCGCTTACCGTCCCGAATGCCCCCGGCACCGTCGACGCCGATTACGCAGAGGAATGGATGGTGATCGTGCGCAACGATGCACCCGTGGACCGACGTATCGCGCACGGCGAGCGCATCGCGCAGGCCGTGTTCGCGCGGTACGTCCCGCTCGTCCTCACAGAAAGCGCGGTGCAGCGGACCACGGAGCGCGCGGGCGGCTTCGGTAGCACCGGTCGCGTGTAGCGTCTGCGTCGCCCGAGACACGTGCCACATGCGCGATGCAGAGCAGGGAAGCAGCGACCGCGTAGAGCCATTGTGGAAGCATGACCCGGTATTGCCGTTGGATCCGTAACCGTGCCGCGAAGTCTCACGGGGGGCTTACTGCTTCAACGCGTACAGCTTCTTGAAGCCCCCGACGTACACACGTTCTCCATCGGACACGGGGAAGGGCAGATAGTCGCCGGCGCCCTGGGAGGACTTCCATACCGTCGAGCCAGTGGCCGCATCCACCTTCGTCAGGCTGAGGTTCACGTCTACCACGAATACGCTTTGCGCGTCCGCGCCCAGCTCGTAGTCGACGGAGCTCTTGAACCCAGCAGTCCAGCGTTGCGTACCGGTAGCGGCATCAAGGCCGGTAAGGAACGTCAGGTCCGATCCGACAATTACCACGTCCCCTACCACGACAATCGGGCGCTGGTCGTCGTAGCCGCCCTCCTGCGTCGGACGCGGCGAGACCCAGGCGATCGTGCCGTCAGTTCGGTTGAGCGCGTAAACGGTCCCGTCCTCCGCCGCCGAGATGACGAGATCGTGCCAGATTCCAACCCGTCCGTAACTTCCCGCGCCGCGGCCGGGCCCCGTTGCGACAAAGTCTCTTTCCCAGACCACGGCGCCCGTTGCGCCGTCCAGTGCGACAACTCCCCCTGTCGAGGGATTCGTGAAATGTCGCAGCGTCAGGTAGACGAGGCCGCGATCCGCAATGGGATACGAGACCACGCTGTTCCCATCGAAGGCGATCGGGTTGATCCAGAGCGCCTTCCCCGTCGCGGCGTCGAGCGCGTAGGCAATGCCAGCGGCGGAACCGAGAAAGATGCGTGTCCCATCGGTCGAGATGGCGTAGCGGCCGGGCGTGTCGCCCGACGCGGGCGCAAACTGCCAGAGGCGCGTGCCCTTGGCGCGGTCGAAGGCGTACACACTCAAGTCGGGGACTATCACCATCGTGCCGACGACGAGCACGTTTCGGCCGGGGCTCGCTCCCGCCGTCTCGCCGGTCCGTGTTCTCCAACGCACGGCGCCCGTGAGCTTGTCGAGCGCCATGACCGCATGATCTCCGGTGCCGAAATAGACGGTGGAGTCCGACACCCCTCTCTGCCAATATGAGTGAGACACCGATCCTCCCATAGTTTAGTGTACGAGGGCGATCGAGGATGTGCCGTTGTCTCCTGTTCCCACACTCTTGCCATCACATGATACCGGGGTGTCAGCCACCCGGACCCGCCGCC
>JBBRZK010000036.1:0-38238 GCA_038236775.1 Gemmatimonadales bacterium | reverse complement strand
TGTGCGGCGGCGCTGCTCGCCGTGGAGGCGCAGTTCCGGCGGGTCAAGGGCCACGCGCACCTGCCCTTGCTGGAGCGCGCGTTGGCGACGAACCTCACGCCGTCCCTCACTGCCGCAGCGTGAGACAACTTCTCGAGGTCACCGCCTGAATATCAACTGACTTTCGGACACACCCGAGTTCTCCGCTCCACTCATCAGCCTCGGACACTGAGAACGCGCCAAACACAGAGCCGCCGTCACCTATGTCCATTGGCGCATGCGCGCGAGAGAACGCCCCGAACAGCACTGCTGGCCCTTCGTCTCCCTCTGGGGGGAGACCGTCCCACCACAGGTTTCCGGCGTCGTCAGTGTACACGTGCGGGCCACTTTCCACATATACGGGATTGCTGGACGCTGGCGCCGACGTGCTTGTTGATGTCGGCGCCGTTGCAAGCGTTTCAGTGCAACCGGCGACTAAACCCAGGATGGCGATGGCGACTACTGAGCTCCGTTGGGTATTGGGCATGATCATCGAAGTGAAGGAACCTCCCGCACGTCGCTCCAGGGCTGTGCAAGGCGCGTCGTCGCACCTTGCCAACAGCTGCGCGCGGTGCGGCAGGAACTTCTAACGCGGCCTAATGCTCGGGGGGCGGACGCCCATTGCAGCAGCAGATGTGGCTCACCGCCAGCAACGCAAGGTGAATCGCGCCATCTCTGTGGCAGGGACGCTACTGCCCTGCGCATCCTTGCGAGTGACGCCCCACAATAGCAGGGCTCGTTGCCCAAGCTGAATCCATTGCGGAGCGCTCGCAGCTACGGCTGCCGGCAGCGCGACCTGTCGGAGCTCGGTGGAAAACTGCGCAATGACGAAAAGCGAAGTGTCCGGGCGCCCCGAAAGAAATGCGGCGTACACCGGCACCTCACCTGCATGGGCAGCCGTGAGCAATGAGACCTGCCCTGGCAGTGCTATCTCTCCGACGGCGAGCCATGACGCACCTGCATCGCGCGACACCCAGCCGACGAGCGAGTCCGCAGCGGGAGAGGCCCTGACGCTGAGCGTCCATGCGAGGCGCAACTCCCGAGACGCACCGATCCGCGACAATAGCGGGTGCGAAGCGTGTTCCAGTCCTGACCACTGGATGCGCTTCTCCTCGGCCAGCCCTGTCTCCCACGAAAACGAACCGCTGTAGAGGTGGGAGCCATTCGACACTGCGCTTCTTGTATCGCTGGCAGAGTATACCACCAGCCAGCGCTTCCCCGCGTCGTCGAGGGACACCACCGAGGCATGGTCCGGCAAGCCGTTGCGTGGCACTTCCCGTATCCGAACGCCATCCTTGTCCAGGCGGATGAACAACAGGCCTCCACCCCGCCCTGTCTCGAAAAACGGCACCGCAAACAGCGCAACGTCGTGGCCGGAGTTGTAGGTGGCTTGAGATCCGTCCCAGTGCAATTGGGACCCAGACCAGATGTGGCGCGCGCCTGAATACTTCTGGTCCTCTCGCGAGTACCACAACGTCACGGACGACGACGATGGATCACCCCTCCTTTCGACCCAAAGCACCGCGCTCGATCGGCCGGACAGGCGCACCAACATTGGCCGGTGGATTTCGCGCTCACTTGTATCACTGTGAAGGGCAGTGACGGCGCCCATGGAATCGACGCGAAACCCAAATCTCTGTACTTCGCGTGCAATCGTCCGCGCATACTTGAGCGAATCCTCGGCGTCTGTCGGAAGCGACGGGACGAGGCTCTCCTTTGCGTACCATTCCCATGACGGCGCGCCAAGCACCGTAAATTCACGCGCGCTCCCGTAGCCGGTGGGCGCCTCCACGTATGCCGGCCGCCCGTCCCTTGTGTGGAGCATCAAAGGGGCGCTCGCGACCACGGTGCAACGGTCGCGATCCTGTCGTGCTCCGGTCTGCCCTGATAGTTGGCGGTTGGCGAAGAGGACGCCGAGGACTGACACTGAGTAGAGACTGTACGCGAGTACGAGGCGAGACCGCATTCTTGGGTCGGTTATAGTGGATGCAGGATTGGTCGCAAACCGCGGAGGTGCCAATGCCAGGATGGCATGTGTCATCTCGGTGGCCTGGTGCGCATCGCGTCATGGGATGTGGCCGGCCTGGTCGCGTGATGAAGGAGGATGTAACACCGCGTCATTTGTACGTCATCTCAGCCAACCGTCGCGGCCCGATATTCGACTGGCGCGGCCGGTGAAGGCGCGAATCCGACCGGTGTCCTGCCTTGAGGCGCATGTCCAGCGTTTCACCGGCAGCGTCACGTTCAGGCGGCACGATCCAGCGCACTTGCTCCCGAATTTTGCTACCCGCGGCGAGCCGTCAGCCGTCAACCGTCAGCGGTGAATGGTACGACCCGCGCCGCGGCGGCGTCGCAATTGCGATACACGCGGGCCATATTCTCTCCTCTGCCCTTCCAGGACATGGCCACCGTCGCAATGGCATTCGCTCCACCCCTGGCCGAGCCGTCGCCCTCACAGCGGCGTGCCATCGAAGCCGCACCGGGCGCGCTGCTCGTCCTCGCAGGGCCGGGAGCCGGAAAGACGTTCTGCCTCATCGAGCGCATCCGGTTCCTCATCGAGCACCACGGCGTCGACCCCGCCCGCATCTGCGCCTTCACCTTCACGAACAAGGCGGCCGGCGAGATCAGCCATCGCCTGGAGGGTCGCCTGGGCTCGGCCGCCGAGCGAATCAAGCGCGGAACCATCCACGCATTCTGCGCGGAGTTGCTGCGCGAGCTGGGCACGGCCGTGCTCCTGGAATCAGGCTTCGGGATCGCGGACGAGGCCTACCAACTCGACGTGCTGCGTCGCATCGAGGGTCCACGGAAATGGCATCGCGGGCTCCTCACGCGCTTCTCCGCGTACCGTTTCCGCGACACCCCGCTCCAGCACGACGACCTCATCCTGTTCAATGCGTACGAGCGGTATCTCGCAGACCGGAAGCTCGTGGACTTCGATACGCTCGTGATCAAGGCGGCCGAGCTGCTCGAGAGTGGCAGCGCGGCCGCGGACGATATTCGCTCGCGGTGGGACGTAGTGCTGGTCGACGAATTCCAGGACCTGAACCCCGTGCAGTATCGCGTGGTGAAGGCGCTCGCGAAGACGCATCGGCACGTGTTCGCCGTGGGCGACGACGAGCAGTCCATCTACTCGTGGGCCGGCGCGGACCCGAAGGTGTTCAAGGAGTTCGTCAAGGACTTCGAGATCGCGGCTGTCGTGCACCTGGAAGAAAACCGCCGCTGTCCGGACGACGTCTTCGCCCTCGCGCGGAAGCTGATGCTGGCCAACACGCCCATCTTCGCCGATCGCATCATTCCACGCGCTGATCGCAAGTCGTCATTCCCCATCCGCACGCTGTCGTTCGAGACCGACGACGACGAAGCCGCGTGGATGGTCGAGGACATCCGGCGCGACCACGACGCGAGCGGCTTCCGGTGGGGCGACGTCGCGCTCCTCTATCGCAAGCATTCCATCGGCGAGCGACTCGAAACGGCATTCCTGAATGCCGGCATTCCCTGCAAGCTCGCGCAGGGTCGCGCCCTCTCCGATGATCCCGTCGTTGCCTACGTGCTCGCTGCGGCGCGCGTGATCGCGCATCCGGATGACGTCGTCTATCGCGATGATTTCCTGAAGGCGCTCCTGCCGAAGGCACTGTATCTCGAAGCGCGCGCCGAGTCGGAGCGGAGCCAGCAGGAGTTGCGCGTGCTGCTGCGCCAGAAGGCGAACGGGCTTCCGCGGAAGGACAGCACCGCACGGCACATTCGTCGCGCACTCACCGAATGGAAGAACCTGGAAGCGATCGGCAGGCAGCATACGACGCTTCCCGCCCTCATTTCCGAGCTGTTGTCCCGACGGGTGGGGAAACTGCGCTCAATGCTCGACGACCGTCACGACGAACTGAGCGATCCCGCCAGCTATCCGAACGTCGTGCGCCTGGCCGAGCGACTGCGCGCGGCGCGCGACGCGCGTGCGACGGTGTGGATTCCGCCGATGCGGGGCATCGACGTCCCGCTCAAGGCGATGCTCACCGACATCAGCGTGCTCGCCGAACGGGGTATTCCTCCAGCGGGCGCGGAGTGCATCGATCCGAATGAGGTTCCCTCACTCGGCATTGCCCTCGGCGTGTTCAAGGCGGCGCAGCTCGTGGAGATGAACGGAATGACGTCGACGTTCACGAGCTTCACGGCGTTCGATCTCGAGACGACGGACCGCGATACCGCCACGGCGGAGATCGTGGAAATCGCCGCGGTTCGCGTGCGAAACGGCGTGCTGGTGGACGACTTTCACCGACTGGTGAAACCACGCGTCCAACTCACGGTGGGCGCGGAGGCGGTGCACGGCATCGCCAACGCGGAGCTCGCGGACGCGCCGTTCTTCGAGGATGCCTGGCCTGCGTTCCGTGCCTTCTGCGGCTCCGACGTGATCGTGGCGCACAACGGTTACGACTTCGACTTCCGCATCATCAGTCGCATGGCGAAGGAAATCGGCGAGAAGTTCGACCTTACGATGTACGACACATTGCCGCTCTCGCGCGAGTTGATCAGCACGAGCAACAAACTCGGCAACCTCGCCAAGCGTTTCGGCATCGATACCGGCCAGTCGCACCGCGCGCTCGACGACACGCGCGCGCTCGCGAAGGTCCTGCTCGCACTGGAGGAGATGAAGCTCTGCCGCGCCCGCAAGACGGCGCTGGCAAACCTCCTCGGCCAGCTCGGCATCGCGCTCGCGCTGAGCAACGAGGATACGCTGGGCGAAGAGGCACTGCTGCTGCGCAAGATCACGCGTGTCATCTCGCTCGGCGGGTATAGCGGGGCGCTCGACTACTACGAGCGGGAGACGGGGAGCGACGTCACCATTCCCAATGCGGACGAGGTGATTGCGCTGCTTGGCGGCATCGAGCTGATGCTCCGCATCCGGGCGGACAAGAGTGCCGACGAGCGCTATCCGGCGGCGATGACCCGCCTGCGCGGGCTCATCGCGCACCTGCCGGATGGCTCGCTCGAGGACCAGCTCGCAACATTCCTCGAACGCGCGGTGCTGTCGAGGCTCGAGGGATTGGAGCCGGAGCGGATGCGCGTCAACCTGTTGACGCTCCATTCGACGAAGGGGCTCGAATACTCGCGCGTGTACGTCGTGGGCGCAGAGGACGACCAGCTGCCCGGCGGGACTCCTTCGCGCGCCCCGACGCAGGACGAGATCGACGAAGCGCGCCGCCTGCTGTACGTCGGCATGACGCGCACGCAGGATCGCCTCGTGATGACCCGCGTGGCGACGCGTGGCGGCAAGCCCACCGGCGGACACCGGTTCCTCGACGAGATGGGGCTGCTGCCATCGCCGCCGCATGATCCCGAAGCCGCATGACCGCGCTCGCGCGCGCAGCGCACGCACCCTTGCCGGAATTTCGCGTCATTCACCAACTGACTGATCCTACGGAGTGTCCATGAGTGCACGGGAGTGGAAGGTTTCCGTCGGGTACGACGTGACGACGGCGTGTTACGAGCCTGCGACCGCGGGCACGGACATCGCCACGTTCGTCTGCGCACACGGCGCGGGTGGAAGCATGTTGGACCGAGGCATGCTGGCCACCGCCGCGGCCATGTGCGCGCGCGGCTTTGGCATGGTGCGCTACAACTTCCTCTATCGCGAGCGGAAGTCGAGTCGCCCCGACGCCATGCCGAAGCTCAAGGACACCACCGCTGCAGTCGTCGCGCGTGTTCGCGAGGAGCTTGGCGATCCGCGCCCGCTGCTCATCGGTGGCCGCTCGATGGGTGAAGGTGTATTTCCAGAACGCGCTGCACATCACGCCGGCGCTGCCGCAGGCCGGCTGGCCGAAGTAGCTGCGTGACAGAATGTCGTCCTGAGTGCGCGACGTTGTCGTCCTGAGCGGAGCGAAGGACCTGCTTTTCGCTCTGCCGTCCGGACGGAACCACCTTGCGACAAGCAGATCCTTCGCTGCGCTCAGGATGACAAAGGCCGACAAGCAGATCCTTCGCTGCGCTCAGGATGACAAAGGCGACAAGCAGATCCTTCGCTGCGCTCAGGATGACAAAGGAGCGGCCATCCACGTGCGCGCCGGACGAGCACGTAAAGGCGCTGCTTCGCCGAAGATCGACGGCGGCGCCGGCTGACTATGCGCTACAACGCCATCTGCGCGAGCGCGCGTTCGCTCCGCGCGACCAGGCGTTCGTCACCAAGCATCCTGGCGCACTCGGCGAACGCCGGCGTGGCGCCCGTCCAGCGCAGCTCGTCCACGTCGCTGAAGAGGGGCGCATCGGTGCGCAGCGTCGCCAGGTCCTTGAACAGGAGCGCCAACGGCTGGTTGTCGCCGAGGACGTCGGCGGGAAACGCCTCGAGCGCGCCGTAGCGGTTGACGAGTCGCGCCGCTGTGACGGCGCCGATGCCGGGAATGCCCGGGTAGCCATCGGCGCTGTCGCCGACGAGTGCGAGATAGTCGGGGATGCGTTCCGGCGCGACGCCGAACTTCTCGAGCACGCCGTCGGCGTTGCGGATCTTCTGCGACCGGCGGTCCATCTGCACCACGCGGTCGCCGCGCACGCACTGCGCGAGGTCCTTGTCGGGGGTCCAGATGCACACCTTGTCCACGACGTCCAGCGCGGCGGCGAGGTGCGCGCCCGATGCGAGGCCGTCGTCCGCCTCGAGCTCCACCATGGGCCACACGACAACGCCCATCGCGGCGAGCGCATCCTCGAGCGGGTGGAACTGCGCGACGAGGACGCGATCCATTCCCTCGCCGGTCTTGTAGTCGGCCCAGAGGTCGTTGCGGAACGACTCGATCACGTGGTCGGTGGCCACCGCGACGTGCGTGGCGCCCTGCTCCAGCATCTGGAGCACGGTGTTGAGCACGCCGATCACGGCGCCGTACTGCGGGTCGTCGCCCTTGTTGAAGCGGCGCAGGCCGTAGAAGTGCCGGAACAGCTCGTACGTGCCGTCGACGAGGTGGACGATCATGCGCGCACGATTGAAGTCATGCGCCGTTCACGAGCCGAACGCCTGCGTGAACGCGCCCACGGCTGGTGGACCCGAGCCCGCGCCTTCGTCGTGCTTGAAGAAGACGTAGGCATCGCTCCATGATTGCGCCGCGATCTGCTTCGCCCATGCCGCGAGCGACGTCTCGTCATAGTCGAGCTTGTGCAGCCGCGCGTAGCCCCACGACGCCGTGGCCACAACCGGCGACGCGAACTCCGCTTGCTCGGTGATGCACATCGCGATGTCGCGTTCGCGGAGAACGTCGAACACGTCCTCGCCGAACCAGCTCTCGTGGCGGAACTCGATGGTGAAGCGGCGGTCGAGCGGCAGTGTATCGAGGAAGACGCGCAACCGGTCGAAGTCCTTCTTGAGGTTCGGCGGCAGCTGGAAGAGGATGGGGCCGAGCCGGCTGCCGAGCGACGCGGTGTTCTTCATGAGGAACTCCATGGCGCTGAGCGACTCCGGCTTGAGGCGGGCGTAGTGCGTGATGCGCTGGCTCGCCTTGATCGCGAACGTGAACGGCTCGGGCACCTGTGCGGCCCAGTCGAGCAGCACCTGCTCCCTGGGCAGCCGGTAGAACGTGTTGTTGATCTCCACGGCGGGAAAGCGATCGGCATAGAGGCCGAGCATCGCGTCGTCCTTGCAGTCGCCGGGATAGAACGAGCCCTTCCACTCCTTGAACGCGTAGCCGCTCGTACCGGCGAGCAGCCTCACGACGCCTTCCTCCCCTTCTTCCCCGGCTTCTCCGACTCGGCGCCGGACTGCGCGGTGGCGGCGAGACTCGCCTTGAGGGCGTCCATGAGGTCGATGATCTTGCTGCCGGTGTCCGGCGCGATGTCGGTGGTGATGTCCTGGCCATCCACCTTCCGCTGGATGGTCTCCATCACGCGCTCGCGCACGGTGTCCTTGTACTTCTCCGGTTCGAAGTTCTCGTTGGTGGTCTGCTCGATGAGCTGCTTGGCGAGCGTCAGCTCCATCGGCTTCACGTCGCCGGGGGGAACCGTCACCTCGGTGGTGGGTCGCACTTCATCAGCGTAGTGGAGCTGCTCCATCACGAGCACGCCGTTGAGGGGACGCAGGAGCACGAGGTGCTGCTGCCCCCGTGCCGCGTACTGGCCGAGGGCCGCCTTGCCGGTATCGAGGAGTGCGGCAGCGAGCAGGCGGTAGGCGCGGTCGGCACCCTTGTCGGGGCCGAGGTAGTAGACCTTCTCGACGTACTCGCGGTCCACCTTGGCCAGGGGGACGAACTCGATGACGTCGATCATGCCCGTCGCCTTCTCCTCGATGGCCTTCAGGTCGTCGGTGGAGAGGACGACGTACTGGTCCTTTGCGAACTCGTAGCCCTTGACGGTGTCCGTCCGTTCGACGACCTCGTTGTTGTCCTTCGGGCAGATATACTGCTGCTTCAGCCGGCCGCCGCATTTCTTGTGCAGCATGTTGAACGACACGCTCGCCTTCGATTCCGCGGAGGTGTAGAGGTTCACGGGGACCGAGACGAGGCCGAACGAGATGGTGGCGTTGCCGATGGAGCGGGCGGGCATGGGACTCTGCGGTTGAGTGGTTGGTGCTCGAATCTAGATTGCATCCGCTCGGGGGAAACTGCAACTCGGGCGAGCGTCGTTGCGGCTGGATAACAATTCGGTCCGCGGCGGCACCGTGACTCTGTGGTCGCGCCGTTCCGTCGAAGAATCCGCACTCCGGGAGTGACGCCGTGGACGATGGAGAGGCAGACGACAACCTGAGCCGGTACCGCGCCAAGCGGTCCGCTGCCGATACCCCGGAGCCGATGGGGTCGGTGGTAGGCGACAGCGGCCACCTGTTCGTCGTCCAGAAGCACGCCGCGCGCCAGCTGCACTACGACCTGCGCCTCGAGATGGACGGCGTGCTCAAGTCGTGGGCGGTGCCGAAGGGGCCGTCGTACGACATGAGCGACAAGCGCCTCGCGGTGCACGTGGAGGATCACCCGCTCGAGTACGCCGACTTCGAGGGCATCATTCCCGCCGGCAACTATGGCGCCGGCGGCATGATCGTGTGGGACCGCGGCGAGTGGGTACCGCTCGAGGATTGGCGGGAAGGGCTCGTGAAGGGCAAGCTCCTCTTCGAGTTGCGCGGCATCAAGCTGCACGGCAAGTGGACGCTCGTGAAGATCAAGAAGAGCGAGAAGGACTGGCTGCTCATCAAGGAGCGCGACGCGTTCGTGCGGCAGCCGGGTGACGAGTTCCCGGAGACGTCGGTGCTGTCGGGGCTCACGGTGGAGGAAGTGAAGGAGGGACGGTCGCCGGCGGCAACGCTGCGCGCGGCGCTCGAGAAGACCGATGCCGCGCGCGGGCGTGTGGATCCTCGCAGCGTGGGCGCGATGCTCGCGGAGCCGGCTGACGAGGCCTTCACGCGCGACGGCTGGGTGTTCGAGCTCAAGCTCGACGGCTACCGGCTGCTGGCGAGCAAGTCGCGCGGTGAAGTCTTGCTCCTGACGCGCAACGGCAACGACTACACGGCGGTGTTTCCCGAGGTTGTTCGCGCGCTGCAGGCACTCCCGCTCGACGACTTCATCATCGACGGCGAGGTGGTCGTCCTCGACCCCGAGGGGAAGCCGAGCTTCTCGCGGCTCCAGCGGCGCGGGCGGTTGTCGTCGGCCATCGAGATCCGGCACGCGGCCGTCGAGCTCGCGGCCACGTTCTTCACCTTCGACTTCATCGCGTTCGAGGAATTCGACCTCCGGCCGCTGCCCCTGCTGGAGCGAAAAGCCCTGCTCCTCGACGCCTTTCCGAAGCTCGGCATCGTGCGCACGCTCGACCACATCGCGCGCGAAGGCGTGCGGTTCCTGGAGCAGGTCGCCGCGCTCGGCCTCGAGGGCATCATCGCCAAGAAGGCGGACTCGCCGTATCGCGCTGGACGCAGCGACAAATGGCTCAAGCTCAAGACCGATCGCACGGACGATTTCGTCATCGTGGGATTCACGACGCCGCGACGCAGCCGCAGCCACATCGGCGCGCTCCAGCTTGCCGACATGGTGGATGGGCGGCTGGTCTACGCCGGCCGAGCGGGAACGGGCTTCGACGAGGCGAAGCTGCGCGAGGTGCACGCGTTGCTCGCACCCATCGTGCGCGACAGCGCGCCGTGCGAGGGGCCGGTGACGTTGCCGGGTGCACCGCCGCTCGCGACGGCCGCGATCCCGGAGACGAAGACCACCACGTGGGTCGCGCCGCGGTATGTGTGCGAGGTGCGATTTCGCGAATGGACGCCGGACGGACTGCTGCGCCATCCGGCGTTCATCCGGATGCGGCCGGACAAGGATCCGCGCGACTGCGATCGTCAGGGATGGGCGGCGGCGGTGCAACCCACCGGTGAGGTAGATGATGAGGCGGATGAGACGAGCGATGTCGCCGAGGCGCCGACCGCGACGACGAAGCCCGCGCGTGGCGGAGAGAGCGTCGTGCGCGAAGAGGCTGCCGCTGACACGCCGCGCACCGTTCCGTTCTCCAACCTGAAGAAGGTCTACTGGCCCGCCGACGGCTACACCAAGGGCGACCTCGTGGAGTACTACCGGGCCATCGCGCCGGCGATGCTGCCCTACCTGCGCGAGCGGCCGATGGTGCTCACGCGCTTTCCCGACGGCATCGATGGCAAGTCCTTCTATCAGAAAGACGCGCCGGAGTTTGCGCCATCGTGGATCCGCACCGTGCCGATCTGGAGCGAGGACACGCAGCGCGAGATCAACTATTTCGTCTGCGACGACGTGGATTCCCTGCTCTACGTAGCGAACCTCGGCTCCATTCCGCTGCACATCTGGGCGAGCCGCGCGGGGTCGCTGGAGCTTCCCGACTGGTGCGTCATCGATCTCGATCCCAAGGAGGCGCCGTTCTCGGACGTCGTCCGCACGGCGCTCGTGCTGCGGAAGCTGTGTGAGTCGATCGGCTACCCGAGCTACGTGAAGACCACGGGCAAGACAGGACTGCACATCCTGCTGCCGCTCGCGCGGCTGTGCACCTACGCGCAATCGCGCACGCTCGGCGAACTGCTCGCCCGCGTGGTGCTCCAGGAGCTCGGCGACATCGCCACGATCACGCGGCACGTGACCCGGCGGGGCGACAAGGTCTATATCGACTACCTCCAGAACCGCACGGGCCAGACGATCGTCTCGCCGTTCAGCGTGCGTCCGCTGCCCGGCGCCACCGTGTCGATGCCGCTGTTGTGGGAGGAGGTGAACGACTCGCTCGACCCGAAGGCATTCACCATCCGGACGGCGCTGGCACGGATGGAGCAGCTCGGTACGGATCCCCTGCTGCCCGTGCTGCGGGACATTCCGGACCTTCACGGGGTATTGCAGAGTCTGGCGGCCGTCCTCACGTCGTGACGATGTCCTGACCACGCGGGCGATAGTCGGCACGTGATGGATCTCTCGACGATCCGCGCGCCCAATTGTATACTGTTACAGCGGGACACATTGTATACTTGGCCTTTCACCGGGCAGCCCCACTCGGGCTCCGAGGCACGTCCATGAGCACTTTCAGTCGTCGCGCGACGATCGTCGCGCTGCTGGCGGCGGCAGTAACGCTCGCCGCCCCACCCTCCGCCGCCGCGCAGCAACCTGTATCCGGCGGCCCGCACTGGAACGCGTGGCTCGGCTGCTGGTCAGCGTCCCCATCCGACAACATGTCGTCCGTCGCCCCCACCGCGCACATCGTCTGCGTGGTGCCCACGGCGGATGCCAACGTCGTCGACGTCACCGCCATCGCCGACGGCACCGTGCTCTCGCGCGATCGGATCGACGCGAGCGGGCGACCGCACATCATCGACTCCAATAACTGCACGGGCTCTGAAAGCGCGCGCTGGTCGGCCGACGGACGCCGCGTGTTCCTCCAGTCCGCGGTCACCTGTGACGGCGTGCCGAACCGCATGTCGGCCGTGCTCGCGATCACCGGCGACGGCGAGTGGATCGACGCGCGCAGCACGTCGGCCGGTACGAGTCCCATGGTACGCGTGGCGCACTATCACGACATCGGGCTTCCCGCCACCGTCCCCGCCGAGCTCGCGCAGGCGATGAGCGAGCGGCGCGTGGCGACGATGGTCGCACGTGGCGCGGCGGGCGCGCCGGTCGGCACAGGTGCCATCATCGAGGCATCGCACCTGCTCGATGCAGCGACGCTCGAGGCCTGGACCCGCGAGAACGGACAGCGCTACGCGATCGATGCGCGCACGCTCACCGAGCTGGCGGATGCTGGCGTTCCGCCGAGCGTCACGGACGCGATGATCTCGGTAACCAACCGGACCGTGTTCTCGAACGACCGGCAGGACGTGGCCATGAGCCGGTATGCGCAGCGCGACTGTGGCCTCTATGGCTGCTACGCGCGCGGGACGGACTATTACGGCGACCAGGGCACGACGCAGCGGTTGTACATCACCGTGTACAACGGCTATGACCCGTGGGGCTTCGGCTACTGGCCGTTCGGACGCCGGTTCGACCGCGGCATCGTGGGCTATGCGCCGTACGGCTACGCGCCGTACGGATACGGCCGTTACGGCGACGAGCGCGGATGGGGCTACGGCTACGGCGACAACTACGGCGGACGAACCGTGACTGGCTATACGCGTCCACCCACGATCGTCCTCCACGCCAATCCTGGCGTGGCGGAGCCGCGCGGACGTTCAGAGAAGGGCAAGGGCTATACGTCAGGGGCAAGCGGTTCTCCCATGCCGCCACCCACCGGACGGACGGCGACACCGCGCCCGAATCCACCGGCCCAAGCCTCGCCCGCGGCGCCTGCGCGCCAGCCCGAGCGCGCGCAGAGCCGGCCGAGTGGAAACGAGGGGAACCAGAGTCACGGCGGCGGGAGGACGGCGAAGGGCCGTCCCTGAGCGCGGCAAGTTCGAAGGGCTTGTTACCGCAGGGGACGCGGAGGGCCATCCGTGAGCGCGACAAGCGCGAAAGGCTTGTTATCGCAGAGGACACGGAGGGACGCGGAGGACTTCACCCCATCGACTCCCTTGCGCGTGGTCTTCCTCTGCGTGCCTCTGCGTCCTCCGCGGTGATTGCTCTCGCCGCTAATGCCGCAAGCTTTTCGTGTCGACATCCATCGCCGGAAGCAACTCGAAATGGCATGACGACGACTTCATGAAAAGCGAGGAACCCCAGAGGACACAGAGGATCACAGAGGACTGCGGGACAGTTCGCGTGCAGTCCTCTGCGTCCTCTGTGGTTATTGGCAATTCTGAAGTACCTGTGGTGGCGCCGTTGAGCTTTGGCGAGCAGCTCATCATGATTCGGAATGGACTCGTCGGACTGGACTGTCTAAAACAGCGGACCTTCTGGCAACGATTGGCGATGCCACCGCCCGGTCGGCGAGCCTGATGCGACAAGCGCGAAAGACTTGTTACCGCAGGGGACGCGGAGGACTGCAACCCATCGACGCTCCTGCGGGTGGTTTTCCTCTGCGTGCTTCCGCGGCCTCTGTGGTTACTGGCAGTTCCGAAGGACCTTCGTTGGAGCACACGCCACCTGCACTCCTCCTGGCAGAGGGTGGCGGCGAGGCCGCAATCGAAAACCTTAGGGAGCGCGCTTCAGACCTGGCGTCTTTCGTGGACCGGCTGCGCTTCACCATCGCAGTCGAGGGCTCCGGCTACGGCATGATCACCGGACCGGATCGGATCTCGGCTAGACGCCCATCACCTTGCCGATGAAGACGATCGTCCCCGACGCCCGCTCGCGGATCACGAAGAGGAACGGACGCTCGGCACGCATTACGAGGGGCACGAAGCCGGACGTGGATCCCACCACCGTCCCTCCGGCCGAGGCGATGGTGCCGTCCTCGTTGACGTCGATGAGGGTCTTCTGCTTCACGACGCCGAGCGAGAGCTCGCGACCGCGCGGCGACATGCGCGTGAAATCGGCGCCGTCGGCGACGAAGGCGTCACGCATGCCCAAGCCCTGAAGATCCGCGTTCAGGGTGCGATCATAGACGATGCGGAAGCGCGGCAGGAACAGGTTCATGCCGACGTCCCGCACCTTGCCCACGAGGTCAGTCCACGCGCCCGCCTCGAGCATCGTCGTCATCGCGTCGATGGTCAGTGAGCTGCGCGGCAGCACGATCATCATCGAGAACGCGCCGCTACCGAATGGCAGGTCCACGCCCTCGAGGTCGTGCGAGGCGTAGTAGTGCATGAGTCCACGGCGGTACATGTAGCTCGCCGCCTGCGGGCCGGCCGCCCCATAGAATACGTCGGTGTGGGTGTCCGCGGGGTCGAAGCGCGCATTCCAGTTGCCCCGGAAATAGCTCGTGTTCGTGAGCAGCAGGGACTGACTCGAGTCGATGTGGTCCACGATGCTCGGGATGCGCCCGATGGATGCATCGCTCGCCCACGTGTTGATGGTCTGCACGGATGCCGGGCTGGCGAAGTCGAGCGCGCCGACCCGCGTGCCGGCCCCCCTCGCCGCGAACGAGGGATTCAACGGAAAGTCACCGCGATACCACAGCGCGCTGCCAATGCTGAAGCTGCCGATGGGATCGAGGCTGCTCAGCAGCGTGGCGAGCGACCGCGTGCCTGACACCGGATCGGCACCCGCCGCGCCGTCGAGCGAAAGGGTGCTGCGCATCTGGTCGAAGGTCGCGCCCTGCGCGCCGTCCATCGCGAGGCCGAGGGCCAGCGCGGCGCCGAGCGGCGAGATCATCATGCTGGTGTCGCCCTGTGCGGCGCTCGCCTTGCGGAACAGCCGGAACGAGAAGGCGTTCGTCGCCGTCACCGCCTGCTGCTCGCTCGCGGTGAGGTCGCGCGGAAGGTCGGGGATGCGCAGTTGAATGGGGCCCGACAGCGTACCGCCAGGATCCACGCTCGACGCGCACGCGGCCGACGTGAGTAATGCCACGGAGAACACGTTCCTGCACCAGCTCATCATCACCTCACCGATACTTTTCCATCAGCGCCTGAAGCGCCGCATTGCCCGGACACAGTTGCTCGTACGTCAGGTCCACCAGCGGCGTGAGCACCGTCTTCGCCACCGCGTGCATGTCGGAGCCACCCTCATCGAGGAAAAGCAATCCCGTGGCCACTTCGTTCCGATCGTGGCAGGCACGCACGTGGGCATATGCCGCGGCACGGTCGCCCGGATTGTATCCGTCGTGCGTCTTCCTGAACCGCACCACGGATCCGTCGTGCATCGTCACCGTCGAGATCGCCTCGTTCGTGTCGGGTGCCGTGATCTCGTGGCGTAACGGCACGAAATCGGCCGCCGAGATCTCCACTTCGTGCTCGCGCGTGAACTTGTAGCTCTTGGTGGACCCGTCGTGATCGTTGAACGTGACACACGGCGAGATGATGTCCACGAGGGCGAGCCCGTTGTGCGACAGGCCGGCCTTGAGGATGGGGACGAGCTGCGACTTGTCGCCGGAGAAGCTGCGGGCCACGAAAGTGGCGCCGAGTGTGAGGGCGAGCAGCACGGGGTCGATGGGCGGCTGGACGTTCGCCTCCCTCTTCTTCGACGTGGAGCCGATGTCGGCCGAGGCGGAGAACTGACCCTTGGTGAGGCCGTAGACGCCGTTGTTGTCCAGCACGTAGAGCATGCGGACGTTGCGGCGGATGGCGTGGCAGAGCTGGCCGAGTCCGATCGAGAGGGAGTCGCCGTCGCCCGAGATGCCGATGTACGTGAGGTCGCGGTTGGCGGCGTTCGCGCCGGAGGTTACGCTGGGCATGCGGCCGTGCACGGAGTTGAACCCGTGCGACTGGCGCATGAAGTACGCGGTGGTCTTGGACGAGCAGCCGATGCCGCTCATCTTCGCGGCGCGGTGCGGCGGCAGGTCGAGCTCGAAGCACGCCTGGATGAGCGCGGCCGTGACGGAGTCGTGCCCGCATCCCGCGCACAGCGTGGACATCGCGCCTTCATAGTCGCGCACGGTGAAGCCGAGGGCGTTCCGCTTCAGTCCGGGATGGCGGACGGGTGGTTTGGCGATCGAGGCCATGCTATCGGGTCACTCGGGAAGCGCGCGGCACGTGTTGCCGCACGGCGGATACGACGACGCGCGCCGTGAGCGGCATGCCACCGTAGTCGAGCACGGGAATCATCTCATCGCGCGGCTTGCCGGTTTCGATCGCGAGCATCGCGCGCAACTGGGCATCGCGGTTCTGCTCCACCACGAAGGTGATCGCGTGGGCGTCGAGAAACTCGCGCACGGGCGCGTCGAACGGAAAGGCGCGAATGCGCATGTAGTCGGCATTCACCCCTTCGGCCGCCAACTGGTCCACCGCCTCGAGCACCGCGGCGTGACAGCCACCCAGCGACACGATCCCCACGGTGGCGCCAGGGATCCGGTGGACCTCGGGCGCCGGTACGGCGGTCGCCGCATTGCGGATCTTCCGCGCGATGCGGTCCACGACTTCCAGATAGGCCTCGGCGTCCTCGGTATACGTGCCATACTTGTCGTGACCGGACCCGCGCAGGAAGTACGCACCGTTTCCATGCACCCCAGGCAGCGACCGCGCCGCGACACCGTCGCCCTCGGCATCGAGGTACCGCGAGAACTTCCTGATCGACTCGAGCTCGTTTGCGGAAAGGCACTTGCCGCGATCCCAGCGGTGGCTGTCGTCCCACTGCAGGCGGCGGCACATCCAGTCGTTCATGCCGATGTCCAGGTCGCTCGCGACGAACACCGGCGTCTGGAACCGGTCGGCGAGGTCGAACGCCTCGACGCTCATGTAGAAGCACTCTTCCGGATTGCAGGGGAAGAGCACGATGTGCTTCGTGTCGCCGTGCGATGCGTAGGCGAGCGAGAAGAGGTCCGCCTGCTGCGTGCGCGTGGGCATGCCGGTGGACGGACCCGTGCGCTGCACGTCGTAGAAGACCGCCGGAATCTCGGTGTAGTACGCCAGGCCGATGAACTCCTGCATGAGCGAGATGCCGGGCCCCGACGTGTTGGTGAACGCGCGCGCTCCTGCCCAGCCCGCGCCGATCGCGATGCCGGCGGCGGACAGCTCGTCCTCCGCCTGGATGATACAGTACTTCGCGAGGCCGCTTTCCTTCTCCGTGCGGAACTTCCGGCAGAACGCGCTGAACGCCTCCATCAGCGACGTGGACGGCGTGATGGGATACCACGCCCCCACCGTGGCGCCGGCGTACACGGCGCCGAGGGCTGCGGCCGCATTGCCGTCGATGATGATGAAATCGCTGGTCTCATCCATCGGCTCGAGGTGGAACGGCAGCGGACACGCGTAGTGCGCCATGGCGTAGTCGTAGCCGAGGCGGATGGCCGTGTTGTTCGAGTCGAGCAGCGCCTTCTTCTTCGAGAACTTCTCCACCAGCATCTGGCCGATGATCTCCATGTCGATCTTCAGCAGCGCCGCCAGCGCGCCGGCGTACACGATGTTGCGGAGGAGGGTGCGATTGCGGTCGCCCTCGAAAGTCTCCACGCACATCTTCCCGAACGGGATGCCGAGGATCGTGATGCCCTCGCGCACGAGCTCGGGCTCGAGCGGCCACGACGAGTCGTAGAGGAGGTAGCCACCCGGCCGCACCGTCGCGACGTCCTTCGCGTAGGTGGACGGATTCAGTGCGACGACGAGATCCACTTCCGCCGGCCGCGCCGTGCGGCCCTCGCCGCTCACCCGGATCTCGTAGAAGGTGGGCAGTCCCTGGATGTTCGACGGGAAGAGATTCTTGCCCGTAACGGGAATGCCCATGCGGAAGATGGCCTGCATGAGGATGCTGTTCGCGCTGGCCGACCCCGTGCCATTCACGGTGGCCATCTTGAACGCGAAATCATTGATGCCACTCATGCCGTCACCGCGACGGGCGCCGATGCGTACGGGAGCACCAGCTCGAATTTTCGCATGTCCCACGCGGCGGTGGGGCACCGCTCCGCGCACAGCCCGCAGTGGAGGCAGATGTCCTCGTCCTTCACCATCACGCGCTTCGTCTGGGGCAGCACGTCGGAGACGTAGATGTCCTGCGTCAAATTCTGCGCGGGTGCCGAGAGCATCGTGCGCAGGTCGCCCTCGCTCGCGGCGTCGTGCGTGATGGTCAGGCAGCTCACCGGGCACACGTCCACGCACGCGTCGCACTCGATGCACAGCGTGCGCTCGAAGTGCGTCTCGACGTCGCAGTTCAGGCACCGCTCCACTTCCGTGGCCGTCTGCTCCGGCGTGAACCCCAGCTCCACCTCCACGCCGATGGCCGAGAACCGCTCGACCAGCTCGGCATGCAGCATCTTCGAGCGCGGGGATGGATTGAAGTCGTTCGAGTAGGCCCACGACTGCAGGCCCATCTTGGTGCTCTCGAGGTGCATGCCTTGCGCAGGCCTGTCGCGGACGTCGCGTCCCTCGCAGTGCAGGTGGATGGAGATGGCCGCCTGGTGGCCGTGCTCCACCGCCCAGATGATGTTCTGCGGGCCCCACGCCGAATCCCCGCCGAAGAACACGCCGGTTCGCGTGGACTCGAACGTCGCCTTGTCGATTACCGGCATCTGCCACTTGTCGAACTCGATGCCGATGTCGCGCTCGATCCACGGGAAGGCGTTGTCCTGGCCGATGGCGAGGATGACCTCGTCGCATGGCAGGATCACCGACTCGATCACGGTGCTCTTCTGCCGGTCACCTTCGTCCGTCCACGCGAGGCGGTCGAACTCCATCCCGACGAGCCGTCCATTCTCCACGACGAACCGCTTCGGCGCGTGGTTCTCGACGATGACGATGCCCTCTTCGCCCGCGTCCTCGAGCTCCCACGGCGACGCCTTGAAGTACGGACGCGCGCGTCGCGCGACGACCTTCGTGTCCGTACCTCCGAGTCGGCGTGACGTGCGGCAGCAGTCCATGGCCGTATTGCCCGCGCCGATGATGAGCACGCGCGGCGCGATCGTCTCGATGTGCCCGAAGTGCACGGAGCCGAGCCACTCGATGCCGATGTGGATGTGTTCCTTCGCGCCCTCGTCCCAGCGGCCGGGGATGTCGAGCTCCTTGCCCTTCGGCGCGCCGCTGCCGACGAACACTGCGTCGAACCCGCCGTCCGCGAGCAGCGCCTTCAGGCTCGCCACCCGCGTGTCGTAGTGCATCTCGGCACCCATGTCCACGATGTAGCCCGTCTCCTCGTCGAGCACGTGTTCGGGCAGGCGGAACGCCGGGATGTTGAAGCGCATCAGCCCACCGGGGCGCGAGTGCTTCTCGTAGATGGCGACCTCGTAACCGAGGGGCAGGAGATCGTTGGCGACGGTGAGCGACGCGGGACCGGCGCCCACGAGCGCGATGCGCTTGCCGTTGCGCAGCGCGGGCGCCGTGGGGAGGTACGGCGTGATGTCGTCGCGCAGGTCGGCCGCCACGCGCTTCAGCCGACAGATGGCCACCGGCTTCCCGTCCACGCGTGCGCGGCGGCATGCGGGCTCGCACGGCCGGTCGCACGTGCGCCCGAGGATGCCCGGGAAGACGTTCGACTCGCGATTGAGCAGGTAGGACTCCGTATAGCGCCCCTGGGCAATCAGCCGCAGGTACTCGGGCACGTTGGTGTGTGCCGGACAGGCGTACTGGCAATCCACCACCTTGTGGTAATGGTGGGGCGTGCTGACATCGGTGCGAACTGCCATTCCGGGCCTCGTCTGGACGTTACACGTGATGTTGCAGCCCGGGCGATGGGGCCGCAAGTCATCCCGCTGGTGCGCGCGGCGCCGCGCCGCGCACGACGCGCTCGAGGACATCCAGCAGCGCTGCTGCCATGAACGGCTTGTGCAGGAATGCGGCGACGTTGCCTGTCTCGACGCCTGGTACCATCTCCTCGGGCGCGTACCCGGACATCAGGATCACCGGCATGCCTGGCAGGCGTTCGGTGGCGCGCGCAGCGAGCTCGATGCCGCCCAGTTCCGGCATCGCGATATCGGAGATGAGCACGTCGATCGCGTGTGCGTGGATGCTGAGGAGGTCGAGCGCGGCGACGCCATCAGCTGCGGTGAGGACGCGGTAGCCTGCCCTCTCCAGCACGCGCCGCATCATGCTGCGCAGGCTCTCCTCGTCATCGACGACGAGCACCGTGGCGGCGCGAGGCGGGGACACGGGCTCGTCGTCCGCGTCCGGCCAGGATGGACGGACGTCGGCGAGCGGCAGCCGCACCGTGAACGTGGACCCGACGCCCGGCTGCGTGTCGAGCGTGAGGCTGCCCCCGGACTGCCGCACGATGCCGTGGACCGTGGCGAGGCCGAGTCCGGTTCCTTCGCCGCGCAGCTTCGTGGTGAAGAACGGCTCGAACGCCCGCGCGGCCACGTCGGGTGTCATGCCCGCGCCGGTGTCGCGCACGGTGAGTGTCGCGAGCGGTTCCGCTCCCGGTTCCCGTAGCACGCCCACCTCGATGGTGAGCGTGCCGCCGTCCGGCATCGCGTCGCGCGCATTGAGCGCGAGGTTCATCAGGACCTGCTCGAGTTGCGTGCGGTCCGCGAGCACCGGTACGATGCACGGGGGGGCCGGTGCGGCGAGCGTGAGCATGCCGCCCATGAGGGGACGCAGCATCGCCATCGTGTCGCCCACCACGCGTCCGAGGTCGAGCGGCTCGGGATGCAGCACCTGGCGACGGCTGAAGGCCAGCAGGTGTCGCGTGAGCGTCGCCGCCCTGCGTGCGCCCTTCAGGATTTCCTGCACGTCGCTCGAGCGCGGGTCGTCGGGCTCGATGTCCGACTCCAGCAACTGCGCGAACCCGGTGATCGCCGCGAGGATGTTGTTGAAGTCGTGGGCGACGCCACCGGCGAGCTGGCCGATCGCATCCATCTTCTGCGAGTGGCGGAGCTGCTCCTCAAGTGCGCGCTGCCCGGTGAGGTCCCGCGCGATGCCGAGCACGCCGATCACCTGCCCGCCCACTACCACAGGAACGTTCGTCACGTCGAGGGGCACGTGGCGGCCGTCTTTGTGGCAGATGACGACTTCATAGCGCTGCGCGACCCCCGCCACGGCAGCATCGAAGTGCACCGCGGTCGCCTCGAGGAACTCCGGCAGGATGAGCGGGATGAACGACCCACCGACGAGCTCGTCCAGCCCATAGCCGGTCGTCACCGCGCAGGTGGTATTCGCGCTGAGGAACTTGCCCGAGGTGTCGAGCCAGTACACGGCGTCGGGGTGCTGGTCGAACAGCGAGCGGTAGCGCTGCTCGCTTTCTTCCAGGCGCGCGGCCGTCTGGCGGCGTTCAGTCACATCCATGACCACCCCGTGCCACAGCACGCTGCCGTCCGGCTGCCGTTCCAGTCGCGAGGCCGCCTGGATGCGTTTCACCTGTCCGGTATGGAGCACGACGCGTCCTTCCCAGCTCCATGGCTCGAATGCCGCGCGCGCCGCCGCGCCCGACTCGTGGAAATCCGCGCGATCCTCGGGATGGACGAGCCCGAACATCGCGTTCGGATCGTTCAGGATCGTTTCCGGTGGCAGTCCGAGCAGCGCACGGGAGCCCTCGCTCACCACCGTGAAAGCCCGCGTGCCATCGGCATGGTACGCGAGCTGGTACACCATCCCGGGAGCGCTCGCGATGCTGTGCTCGTAGCGCGCATCCGACGCCCGCGCCGCCAGCTCGTCGTTCTTGCGCTCGCTCACGTGGTGCAGCTGCACGACGAGATAGTCCGGCGCGCCGGCGGCGTCCGGGACGACGGCGGCCTCCAGCACGACCCACACCATGTGCCCGCGATGGTGGCGGAGGCGCAGGTCCAGCCGGCACCGCTCGACGTCGCCCGTCATCACGCGACGAAGCAGGTCGCCATGCGTCGCGAGGTCCTCCGGCTCCAGCATCGCCTCGAGGGCGGTGCCGGCGAGCTCGTTCGCGGAGTAGCCGAGTAGCCCCAGTGCCGCGCGATTGGCCTCGAGGAAGCGTCCCGGCGTGCTGAGAATGGCCATGCCGGTGACGGCGTGGTCGAACGCACCCCGTCTGTAATCGCCATCGTTCTGCATCGCGGGCGCGCCCCCTTCTCGAAGTGCAGGGAAGTATAGCGGTATCCGGCGCCCTTGCCCGCGACTCCGTCGGCTGCATCTTCGTCCTCCCCTCGGCCGCGCCGACGCCGGCGGCAGCGAGCGCGACAACATCTTCGGCACAGGACGGCGCGATGCGCCGCGGCTAGAAGACGAACATCCCGATTGCCGCGGCGAACATGATGATCGTCGTGAGGCCAACCACGCTCCGGCCGAGAAGGGAGCTGGGCTGCCCGTGCATCAGCGCCCGGTCCGACGCGGCGATGAGGATGCCGACGAGCAGGAACGGGGCGAGGATGCCGTTGATCACCGCGGTCCAGTACAGCGCGGCTACCGCGTTCACGCCGGCGAAATCCATCCCGATGCCGAGCGCCACCGACACGATGAAGGTGGCGTAGAAACCAGGCGCGCGGTTGGGGGGCTCGTCCATTCCCTGGCGCCATCCGAAGATCTCGGCGAAGGCGTACGCGCCCGCTCCGGCGAGGGTCGGGATGGCCAGTGCACCCGTGCCGAGCAGCCCAACCGTGTAGAGCAGCGCCGCGAACCGTCCCGCGAGCGGCTTCAGCGCCTCGGCCACCTGGCGCGACGTCTCGAGATGCGTCATGCCCGCGCGGTGCAGCGTGAGCGCCGTCGCGAGGATGATGAAGAACATCGCCGCGTTCGAGAAGAAGCTGCCGATGGCAATGTCGATCTTGCGCGTCCGGATCTCGTCGGGCTGCGCGCCGATGCGGTCCGCGATGCGGCGGCGGCCCAGCCCCTTCTCCTCTTCCACCTCCTGCGAGGCCTGCCAGAAGAAGAGGTAGGGCGAGATCGTGGTGCCGAGGATCGCGACGACCGTGGCCCACGCGCCACCGAGCTTCGGGATGTGGGGCACGACGGTGTCCCGCGCGACAGCGGACCACGACGGACCGAGGTAGAAGGCCGTGATGACGTAGGCCAGCAGCACGAGCGCGAGCCACTTGAGCGTACTCGCGATGACGGCATAGCGGAGACGGATGGTGGCCGCCGCGATGCCCACGCCGAGTATCACGACCCAGACGTGGGAGTTCACGCCGGTGAGCAGCTCGGCGGCGTCGGCCATACCAGTAAGGTCCGCGCCGACGTTGATGGTGTTCGCGATGAAGAGCGCGCCGGCGGCCACGACCAGCACCGGGCGCGGAAACTTGTTTCGCAACGCCCCGGCGATGCCCTGGCCCGTGACCATGCCGATGCGGGCACACATCGACTGGACGGCCATCATGAGGGGCCACGTGAACAGTGCCATCCAGATCAGCGTGGTGCCGTAGCGCGCGCCCGCAACGGAATAGGTCGCGATGCCGGACGGATCGTCGTCGGCGGCGCCGGTGACGATGCCGGGGCCGAGACTCTTCCAGAATGCGCGGATGCCGACCGGCTTCGGGGCGGCGCGCAGCTCGTGACGGCGGTCTGTCTCGCGCTCCATCACGTGCGCTCACCACCGAAGGGACTTGTCGACCACTGGCCGTGCACGCCGCCGCAGGGCGCGATTCCGACCGGTGGCGCAAAAGGTATGTCGTCTTGCATCGGCCTGGCGGGATGTGTGGGAAATGCTCGTGGAACGGCGTGACACGTGCGCGTCGGTGCGAGGCAGTGCTGGTGGTCCCGCCTCACGACCAACCAGCACGAGCATCGCAATGAATCTACTGGTCCTCGCGTCGCCGCCGCGGTCCCTGTGCCTTCCGCCGCCGCGGAGGCTCGGCGTCGAGCAGAAGCACCCCATACTCCACGACGGAGAGCTCCTCCCAGTTCGCCGGCCAGTCGAGCAACTCCGCGACGATGTCGCTCCGACGCGTGCGAAAAGCAGGTCCTTCGCTGCGCTCAGGACGACAGCATCGCATCGCCAGCGCGCGTCAGGCCACGCCGCGCGACGGGCCCATCACCTTGTCGAGCGTGATGGGCAAGTCGCGCACGCGCACGCCCGTGGCGTTGTACACCGCATTCGCGATCGCAGCCGCGACGCCCGTGATACCGATCTCGCCGATGCCCTTCACACCGATGGGGTTGACGATGGTGTCCACCTCATCCACGAAGCTCACGTCGAGCGTACCGATGTCCGCGTTCACCGGCACGTGGTACTCGGCCAGGTCGGAGTTGACGTACCGGCCCGACTTCCGGTCCACGAGGGTCTCTTCTTCGAGGGCCATCCCCACACCCCACACGACGCCGCCGATGAACTGGCTCCGCGCCGTCTTCGCGTTGAGGATCCTTCCAGCCCCATACGCGGACACGATGCGCGGCACGCGGATCTCGCCGAGGTCGCGATCCACGCGCACCTCGGCGAACACCGCGCCGAAGCTGTGCATGGAATAGTTCTGCCGTTCGCTGCCGGGCGCCGAGTCCACGGTCACCGAGAGCTGGCGGCCCGGCTGCCGCGAGAGCGTGTTCACGAGTGTCTCGTTTGGCTGTCGCAGCGCCATGGCGCGGCTGCGCAACTCCGTGCAGGCCGCGTGGACCGCCGAACCAGTGGACGCCGCCGTCATCGATCCGCCGGAGACGGGACTCGGCGGCATCCGCGAGTCGCCCAGCTCGAAACGCACGTCGCTTGTGGGCAGGCCCAAAGCATCCGCGGCGATCTGCGTCATCACGGTGTACGTGCCGGTGCCGATGTCCTGCGACGCGCTCTGCACGAGCACATGCACCATGTTGTTGGCGTCGAGTGTGGCCGTCGCAATCGCCGACGCCTTGCTGCGGTTGGTGGGATACGTGGCGGTGGCCATGCCGTGGCCAATGAGGGCGTTGCCCTCGCGCATCGCGCCAGGGGTCATGTTGCGCTTCGACCAGCCGAACCGTTCGCTCGCGATGCGATAGCACTCGCGCAGCGACTTGCTCGAGAATGGGTGCCCGGAGTCGGGATCCTTCTCCGCGTAGTTCTTCAGGCGCAGCGCAAGCGGATCCATGTGCAGCGCCACGGCCAGCTCGTCCATCGCGCTCTCGAGCGCGAAGGTACCGGTGGCCTCGCCAGGAGCCCGCTGGTACGTGGGCGTGCCGAGGTCGAGCTTCACCAGCCGGTGCTTCGTCTCGATGTTCGGCGACTCGTAGAGCATGCGCGTCACCATCGCGCTCGGCTCGCTGAAGTCCTCGAACCGCGACGTGTGCGACAGCACATCGTGACGCACCGCCGTGAGCGTGCCGTCCTTCAGTGCGCCGAGGGCGATCTGCTGCTCCGTCTGCGGACGCGCTCCCACCGGCCCGTACATCTGCCGCCGCGTGAGCACGAGCTTCACCGGGCGCTGTAGCGCGCGGGCGGCCATCGCGGCGAGAGGGACGTGCGACCACACCGTCCCCTTGCAGCCGAAGCCGCCGCCCGTGAAGTAGCAGATGAGCCGCACGTTCTCGGGCGGTAGCCCAAGGGTCTTCGCGATCGTGTCACGGTCGCCCACCACGTACTGCGTGGCATCGTAGACGGTGAGCTTGTCACCATCGGGCACCGCGATCGTGGCGTGCGGCTCCATCGGATTGTGGTTCTCGATGGGCGTGGTGTACGTGTGCTCGACCTTCACCGCGGCCTGGCGAAGCCCGGCGTCCACGTCGCCCTTCTTCGAGTCGGGCTTGCGGCCAAAGCCGCCCGCCGGCGGATACGCAGTGCCGGCAACGCTCTTCATCACCGTCACCGGCTTCGTGGACGCGTACGTCGCCGTCACGCGATGCGCGGCGTCCGTCGCATGCTCGAAGGTGTCGGCGACGACGAGCGCGATAGGCTGACCGTTGTAGCGGACGACGTTGTCCTGGAGAAGCGCGAGGATACGGCTGGCCGGCGGGCCGGCCTTCTGCGGCGGCAGCTTCGGTGCGTTCTCGTGCGTGAGGATTTCAATGACCCCTGGCACGGAGCGCGCGGCGGCAGTGTCAAGGCGGGTGATGGTGCCATTGGCGACCGTGCTCTGGACGATGACGGCATACGCCATCCGGTCCGCGGGCATCTCGGCCGAATACTTCGCGGCGCCGGTGACCTTGAGGCGGCCATCCACCCGGTCCATGGGCGCACCAATCGAGCCCTGCGCAACACCCCTGACGATATCGATCTGGTCCTGCTCGTGATTCGGCATCGGGCGTCTCCTCTAGGCCATCGCGGCAACGGTGCCCAGCGCGCGCACCAGCGTGCGCATCGCGAGCTCGATCTTGAATGCGTTCTCGCCATGCGACACCGCGCCCGCGAGCGCCACCTCGGCGGCGGCGCGGAACGCGGCGGCAGTGGCCGGCTTTCCGCGCAGCGCGCGTTCCGCCGCGAGCGAGCGCCAGGGTTTGGTGCCCACGCCGCCGAGCGCGATGCGCACGTCGTGCACGCGTCCACCGGCGATATCGAGCGCGACGGCCGCCGAGGCGAGCGCGAAGGCGTACGACGCTCGGTCGCGCACCTTGCGATAATGCGAGCGCTGCCCGAAGGCGAGCGGCGGGATGTCGACAGCGGTGATCATCTCGCCGTGCCGCAGCACGGTCTCGCGCTCGGGGTGCGCGCCGGGCGTCACATGAAAGTTCACGAGCGGGATGGTGCGTTCCCCGCTGGCGGATCGTACGCGCACGATGGCGTCGAGCGCCGCCATCGCCACCGGCATGTCGCCCGGGCTCGTGGCGATACAGCTGCGGCTCGTGCCGAGCACGGCGTGGATGCGCGTGTGGCCGCCGATGGCCGAGCAGCCCGAGCCCGGCTCGCGCTTGTTGCAGGGCATGGCGGTGTCGCGGAAGTAGTAGCAGCGCGTGCGCTGCATGAGGTTGCCGCCCACCGTGGCCATGTTGCGGATCTGGCCGGACGCGCCGGACAGCAGCGCCTCGGCGAGCACCGGGAAGCGCTGCTTGATGGTGGTGTTCCACGCGAGGTCGCTGTTGCGGACCAGCGCGCCAATGCGGATGCCACCGGCGGGAAGCATGGTGACCTGCGTGAGCGTTGGATCAGTCGCGGCGAGGCCGTTGATGTCCACAAGGCGGTTCGGCTGCATCACCTCGAGCTTCATGAGGTCCACGAGCGTGGTCCCGCCGGCGATGAACTGCGCGCCGGCATCGGCCGTCACGCTGGCCGCGGCGTCGGCGACGGACGTGGCGCGTGCGTAGTCGAAGGGTTTCATCCTCAGCCTCTCGCGGTGGAACGCACTTCCTGGATGGCGGCGATGATGCCCGGGTACGCGCCGCAGCGACAGATGTTGCCGCTCATGCATTCGCGGACGTCGGCGTCAGCGGCGCCGCACGGCTCGGCGAGGAGCGCAGTGGCCGACATGAGCTGGCCGGGCGTGCAGTAACCGCACTGGAAGCCGTCGTGCTTGATGAAGGCTTCCTGCATGGCGTGCAGCCTGATGCCGGTGGACAGGCCTTCGACGGTGGTGATCTTCGCGCCCTGGTGCATGGCGGCGAAGGTGAGGCAGCTCAGTTCGCGTCGTCCATCGATGTGCACGGTGCACGCGCCGCACTGGCCGTGATCGCACCCCTTCTTGGTGCCGGTGAGCCCAGCGTATTCGCGGAGCGCATCGAGCAGAGTGACGCGAGGCTCGATGGTGAGCACGACGTCGTGGCCGTTGACGTTCAACGTGACCGGCATCGGCGCGGCCGGCGCTGGTTCCTTCGAGACGACGCGGGCAGCGGCGGACTCGGCCTTTGCGAGCGCGGGGGTGACTGCGGCGAGGATCGCGGCCGCGAGCGTGGTCGCGACGAACTCGCGACGGGTGGCCGTGAGATTCAGTGACCGTGCAGGCGTGTCCGCTGCGCGCGCATCGTCGGCGTCGGACAATCCGGCGGCGTCAGGCAGCCCTGCATTCCCGCGCGCTCCGGGCTTGGACAGCAGGGAGACGGGCGACTCGGGGTCCGGCCCTATCGCGACCAGGACATCGACGAGGTCCGACGTGCCTGTTGGCTTGATGGCGCCCACATGCCGCCATCGAATGATCCCTCGTCCGTCGAGCACGATGATCGCCTGCTCGCCGCACACTCCGAACAACTCGGCGACGCTGCCACTCGCGTCGAGGTCGGCGAACACGGGGATGCCGCCTTCGACGCCGGGCGCGCGAGCCACCAATGCGTTGACATGGGCGACGTGGTGCGGGCGCGCGGGATCCCACGCCTGTGGCGAGAACGCGAGGACGGCAGGTCGGCCGCGAAGGTCAGCAGTCGTGACTTGGCGGCCGTCGGCGGCGTCGAGCGCGAAGTCGGGCGCCGGCGAGCCGATGTCCGCGCTGGCGAGGTGACCGGTCATGAGGGTCGACTCCAGCAAGAGGTTGTGCGATGAGTTCCGAGCGAGGCTGCAATCCGCGCACCATTCCGGCCACCGCTGGCACCGACGGACCCGACGTCAGGTCTCCGGACTGCGGTGCTCAGCCGGCGCGTTGGCGAGCGGAAGGCAGAGCGTGAAGGTGCTGCCCTTGCCCACGGCGCTCTGCACGGTGATGTCGCCCCCCATGCCACGCGCGAGGTCGCGGCTGATCGCGAGGCCGAGGCCGACGCCGCCGGTGGGCTCGATGAGCGAACGATGCACCTGCACGAACGGCTCGAACACCGCGTCGCGTCGGTCCGCCGGAATCCCGATGCCCGTGTCGGCGACGCGGATGAGCACCTCCTTGTCGCGGACCTCGCAGCTCACGTCGATGTGACCGCCGGCCGGCGTGAACTTCACGCTGTTCGCGAGGAGGTTGAGCAGGATCTGTCGCGCCTTGTCGCGGTCGGCAGACACAGCCACCGAGGGATCGTCCATCGCGTGGCAATGGAACGTGAGTTCGCCCGAGCGGAGCTGTGGTTCCATGAATCCCTCCAGCTCCTCCAGCAGCGAGGCCACCGGAATGGCGCGCAGCTGGTATTCGACGTGCCCCGCCTCCACGCGCGCGAAGTTCAGCACGCTCGTGATGAGTCCCTGGAGGTGGCGCTGCGCCCGCTGCACGCGCTCGAGGTCCGACCGCTGCGCGTCCGTGACGGGGCCGCGCACGCCGATCGCAATGAGCTCGGTGTAGCCCGCGATCGCATTGAGCGGCGTGCGCAACTCGTGGCTCATGGCCGCCAGGAACTCCGCCTTCGCGCGATTCGCCGTCTCCGCCTCGTGCCGCGCATTGCGCGCGGCGTCGAATTGTCGCGCGTTGTCGATGGCGATGGCAGCACGACGCGCCAGCTCGCCGGCCAGCGCGAGGTCCTCCGGCGTGTAGCGGCGGCGCGACTCGGCGGAAACGAGCGTGAGTGCGCCGATGGTCTGCCCACGCGCCACGAGCGGCACCACCATCGCAGACCGAAGTCCGAGCTCGCGCGTGATACGGAGGTGGTCCTCGTCCACGACGCTCGCGACGATCATCTCGTCGGTGATCTCGCTGTACAGCTCCGGCACGCCCGTGCGCGCCACCGCCGGCGCCCCACTGGGGGCGTCGGCGCGGCGCGGATACCGCAGGGTCACTTCGCGCGCCCAAGCGATCTTCGCCGGGTCCACATGGGCCACCGCCAGCTGTTCGAGCTGCCCCTTGTCGTTCACCAGGTCGATGCCGCACCAGTCGGCGAGTTGCGGCACGACGAGGTCGGCCAGCCGCTGGAGGCGCGTCGCGGCGTCGAGCGGCGCGGCGAGCAGCTCGTTCGCGCAATCGAGGTAGTGCGCTGCCTCTTCGGCCTTCTTGCGGACGGTCACGTCCTTCCACAGCGTGGCGAGGCCACCGTCGGGGAGCGGGTAACACCGCAGTTCCGACCACGTGCCCTGCTCGGCGGCGAACGACTCGAACTCCACCGTGACCCGTTCGCGGGCAGCGCGCTTCATCTCCGTCTCGATGGGGGTGCCCACGAGCCCGGGGTAGAGATCCCACACGACCTTCCCGACGATGTCCGCCCGCGCGATGTGCGCGCTACCCTCGAGCACCTCGGCGGCCGCCGAATTGATGAAGCGAAAGCGCCACTCGGCGTCCTGCACCACGAACGGCTCGCTGATGCTCTCGAGGATCCCGCCCAGGTACGCTTCGCCCGCCTCGGCCACCGCCATGCTCTGGGCCAGCTCCTCGGACAGCGTGTTGGACTCCTCGAGCTGCACCTCGAGCTCGATGGCCTGCGACTCCAGCTGGTCGACGAGCGCCTCATTGTCACGGGCAGCGAGGCGGAGCCGCGACTCCGCCTTGCGGCGGCGGTCCGCGACGGTGCTCACGAGCATCGATGTGAAGAAGAAGATGCCCAGCGGAATGACGTCGTCCGCTCGTCCCGCCACGAGCGACCACCGCGGCGCCGTGAGGAGGAGATCCACCGCCAGCACGGACAGCACTGACGCGAGGACCGCAGGCCCCAGTCCCGCGAGCACCGCCGTCACCAGGACGGCCGGCCAGAACAGCATGAAGCGCACGTTCTCCAGCACGTCGCCCAGCAGCAGGGACCCGGCGAGCGCCAACGCGAAGAAGCCAACCGCCACGGCATAACGCAGGACACCCCGCAACTGACGCGGCTCGTCGAGCGCGGCGGCACGCTCTCCGGAAGTGCCGGTGCGTACCCGCAGCATCCCACCAGTCCTGTACGGATCCATCGGGTCTGGCACGGCGGACGGGGGGACGGGAGGGAAAGATTCAGCGGAGGGGGAATCTGGGCTGAGTTCCCGCTAAAGGGCAAACGCCGTGCTCGCGACCATGCGAACCAGAGCGCCGTAAATTGCCCGGACGGATCACGCGAAGGCAGCCGAAACGCAGGCAACTGGAACGTGGGGCACTTCTGCGCCTGCGCCGGCGGCGCGTCAGGCCCGTGACCGGAGCGAACCGGCTCGACGCTGGGTGCGAGGATATTCCGAGGCAGGCAGCTGCCCTCGGGCGCTCGCGCGCCGTGGAACGAAACGACGTCTGCGCGGCTTTGCCCGTGACGTATCGTTGACCAGTGTGAATACGCGGGCGCCGCCGCCCGCCGCCACCGAGGATATGTCCGACATGCCATCGACGACCGCTGCACCCTCCGCCATCCTCGCGCCCGGCACGAAGGCGCCGTCCTTCCGCCTGCACGCAACGCCCGACCAGGTCGTCGTCTCGGAGGAGCGCGCACAGTAGGGGAGCGGGGATCCTGAGCGCAGCCGCTTGCCTGTCATCCTGAGCGCAGCGAAGGATCTGCTTATTCGCAACGCACGCCCGGCCTTGTGGCCGCGACCAGCGGATCGAGCGAACCATGGGACGACCTCGCAAATCGCCTGACGACGCCGCGCGAAGGAGGGCGTCGGGAGGACAGTGGGGTGCGGCATTCCGGATCATGCATTACCAGCGTCGATCGCGCGTGGGGAAGGCTGCTGAGATATCATCCGGGAGCTCGGGACACTCACCCATCTATGTGTCCACCTCGCGCAACGACGGCGCATCCTTCGGCGCGCCGGTGAAGGTGACGAGCGGCTCCGTGCACAGCGACCAGGACGCGCGCGTCGTGACCGACCCGACCACGGGCTACGCCTACCTCACGTTCGACAACTCGATACTCGGCGGCAAGGGCACGGCGATTTTCGTGAGCGTCTCGAAGGATCGTGGCGCGACGTGGGGCGCACCGATCCGCGTCGGCATGTTCCAGAATCCTGTCTGTCTCTATCCGCCGTACTGCTTCAACATCTCCGGTGGACAGTTCCGCGGCCCCGGATCGTATCCCGTGCCGGCGTTCGACCCGACGTCGCATCGCCTCTACGTGGCCTACACGGACATCGTCGAAGGCAAGGCACAGGTGTTCCTCACCTACGCCACGGTGTCCGACCTCACGCGGTGGTCGGCGCCGCAGGTGGTCGCGCCGGGCTCGGGCGACCGCATCAACGTCGAGATGAGCGTGGAGCCCGGCAGCGGGCGCATCGACATGATGGCGAATGATCGCAGCTACAGCGGCAACGCCCTGCTCGACGTCGCGTACTACGGCAGCGCCGACGGCGGCGTGACGTGGACGGTCCAGCGCGTGACGAAGACGAGCTGGGATCCGTCGCAGTACGGCGTGCCAAGCGGCTCGGGAGTGCGCCCGTTCATCGGCGACTATGATGGCATCGTTTCCATGCCCTCGGCGGTCGGCATGACGTGGACCGGACCGGGAAAGACTCACGGCGCACTGCCGACCAATCTCGAAGTCTACTTCGGCAAGGTGACGCCGTAGGGCCTTCGCATGCGGTTGGCGGCGACGCATCACGCGACGACGGGGGTCTGCGGCGAATGCCGCTGACCTCCGTCGAGCACAGGCACGCTACTCAGCGCGTCGCGATCAGCATGACCAGCGTGTCCAGTGCCTGGTCGATCTGTGCGGTCGTGTGACGCGCGTTCATGATGAAGCGCAGGCGGGCCTGCCCGAGCGGCATCGCCGGGAACGTGATGGCGTCCACGTGAATGCCCGCGACGCGAAGTCCTGCCGCGAGGCGTGCACACTCTGCTTCGTCGCCCACAGGTAGCGGAACGATCGGCGTGGCCGTCGCGGGAAGCGAGAACCCCGCATCGCGCATGCGCGAGACGAAGTAGGACTGGTTCTCCCACAGGCGGCAGCGGCGGTCCGGCTCGTCGGCCACCATGTCGATCGCCTCCAGCAGTGCGGCCGCCTGGTCGGGCGGAAGGGTGGACGTGAACCCGAATGCCGGGCAGCCCAGGCGGAGGATGCGCGTGACGTAGTTGTCCGTGGCCACGAAGCCGCCGATGCTGCCATACGCCTTGCTCAACGTGCCCATGTGGATGAGCCGCGGGTTCGAGACGCCGAAATGCTCGGCCGTGCCGCGTCCCTCCGGGCCGAGCACGCCCGTGCCATGCGCGTCGTCGACGTACACGAAGGCATCGTACCGTTCGGCGAGATCGAGCAAGTCCGGCAGCGGCGCGATGTCGCCGTGCTGGCTGAATACGCCGTCAGTAACGATGATCCGGATGTCCGCCGTGGAGGCGGCGATCTTCCGCTCCAGGTCGTTCATGTCCACGTGCCGGTACGACCGCGAGGGCGCGCCCGAGGCGCGGATACCCTCCCGGATGCTGATGTGGTTGTACTCGTCGGAGAAGTACTCGTGCGTCCACCGCACGGGCGACCGGTATCCGTAGGCGCGGGCGAGGTGTCCGGTGCGCACGAGCGCGGTGAGCACGCCAAGGTTCGTGAGGTATCCGGTGGCGAAGATCAGCGCCGATTCCTTGCCCTTGAGCGCCGCGAGCTTCGTCTCGAGTTGCTCGTACAGCTCGAGGTTGCCGCCCAGGAGTCGCGATTCACAATTGCCCACGCCGTAACGGTCGAGCGCCTCGCGCGCGCGCCTTCACGCGCGGGCTGTTCGCAAGGGCGAGGTAGTTGTTCGTGCTGAATGACACCTGCTCGCGTCCGTCGAGCACGAAGCACGGGTCCGGCAGCGACGACGGGGTGAGCATCTCGTATGATGGCTCGTTGGAATCGAGCCAGGACGCGAGGACTTTCAGGTCATGCATCTCTGCTGAGGAGCGGCGTGTGCCAGCCTGCAGGCGCATCGCGCATGCGGTCGCAGGATAACTTCGCGCGATCGCCCGCCGTCCCCGTAATCCACAAAATTTCGACTAAGATCGTGCGCCGCGCCTCGTCATCATGCACGCACTCTCGCCGTCACGCGTCGCATTCGGGCAAGGACGCGTACCAACTGGCGAGGGCCGGGACTCGGACGAGCTGAAATTGGAGCGCTGCCTGCTCGAGCCGTTCGCCGTCCACGTCGTGGGTTCGATGATTGGACGACAAGTCCAATATTTTGGCTTAGAAAATCTTGGGAATTAATGCTTAACCACGCTTCCAGCCCCTCAAGGCGGCCGAGTAACGGAAACAGATGGAAACATTAGATTGCGTGCGTCGACCAGGACGCATAGACTTTGCGTCGCAGGTCCGGCTCGGCTAGCCCCCTCCCCACCCCCGCCTCGCTCGCATGCAACGCATTCGCGCCGCGACGGCAACGGTTGCGCTCGTCTCGAACACCCCGGCGGTGATTGAAATGGTCGTATCGCTCATCACCGATGAGGCGACCCGCGTCGACGTCCACAACTCCGTCGACGACCTCCTCCAGCTGCACAGCGAGCTCGCGCCGGACATCGTCATCGTCGACGACCGCGGCGAGCAGGACGCCCAGCACTACATCCGCCTCCTCCGCCGCCGACAGCCCTCGGTCCACGTCGTGTACCTCGGCGTCCGCGACGAGGCTCGCACCATCTGCCTCCTGCACGCCGGGGCGGACGACGCCATCACCACCTCGTCGCCCTCGCTCGTCGCCCGCCTCCAGGCAGCCACGCGCCGCGCCCGCATCGTCAACGCCGGCGCGCGCATCGCCGTGGGCGACATCGTGTTCGACCGCGAGGCACGCCGCGTCTGGTGCGCCGGTCGCGAGGTGGCGCTCACGCCGCACGAGTACGGCGTGATCGACTGCCTCTTCTGGCACGCACCCAAGCCGGTCGGCGTGGATACCCTCGCCGACTTCGTCTGGGGCGAGAAGGAGTCGAGCAACCGCCGCACGCTCGTGCAGGTGTACGTGAGCTACGTGCGGAAGAAGCTCGCGGCGAGCGCCAAGGTCGCCATCCGCTTCTCGCGCGACGCGGGATACACGTTCTCGCCGCGGGAAGACGACGTCGACGACCTTCCCAAGCGAGGAAACGGCAGCAAGGGCTGAACCCTGCAACCCAACGGCAGAACGGCGCGACACCCTTGGTGTCGCGCCCGTCCTGCATCGTCGCCCGCGCGCCCGCGAGCGTCTACTTCGCGACGATCCGCTGCAAGTGAAGTCCCTGCGCGTCCCGCATGCCCAGGTAAACGACGCCACCCGCACCGAAACCGGCGATCGTCGTCCCGGCCGGCACCTGCACGCGATCCACCAGCTTGCCGCTGCGATCGATCACGTCGTAGATCGCGCCACCCGGCGTGGGCTTCGTGGGAATGGTGCGCACCCAGAGCCGGTCGTCCATGTCCGCGCGGATGGACCCCGGACCGAACACGGGCTTGTAGTCGGGCAGGTCGGACGCCGGCACCATGTTCACCGGCGGAATCTGCATGCCGGCCCCGCCGCCACCGATCTCCACGTGCGTGGTGCTGTGCGCATCGCCGCCCGGCGGACCACCCCGCTGCGGCGCCTCGCGCGTCATCGTCATCATGATCGGCGTGCCTCCGCCGCCGCCCAACATCGCCTCGGCACCGGCGCGCATCGCCGCGGCGGGATCACCACTCGCGGCGGCTGCCGCGCGCTGCTTCTCGATCGCCACCCTGGCCGAGTCGAGGAAGCGGGACTTGTCGTCGTCGGTGAGGCGCTGCCAATCGTACGGAATCTTCTCCGCCGCCGTACGCGCACCGCTCGCATCGATGAAGTCGACGTGATAGTCCTGGCCACGCACGAACGCCACGGTGCCGTCGCTCATTACCGCCCAATCGTCCACGACCGGCAGCGGATTGATGGTGACCGACACGCGCATGTTGCCATTGCCGTCCTGCGTCATCTGCACGTTGCTCTTCGGGATCTTGTAGAAGCCGACCGTGTCGAGCTTGCGCGTGCCCAGGTCGAAGCGCACGAGCGCCGAGCTGTCCGGTGGCGTGGGCGGCACGAACGGCTGCCCGGGTTGCGGCCTGGCGCGACGGAAGCCGAAGTCGATCGTGCGGTAGATCAGCCGCCCCTTCGCATCGAAGCCGGGATTCCCGAGCGGCCCGCCGAGGAGGAAGTTGACGTCGTTCGCCCGCGGTGCAGCCATGGTGCGGACGATCTTTCCCGCCGGATCGATCACGAGCATCGAGAGGCCGGCCGGTTCGATGAACAGCGTGGAGTCGCCGCGATAGGCGATGAGTCCACCTGGACGGACGCCATAGGCGTTGTTGGTGCTGCTCGTCGAGTCGGCCACGAATCCGATCATCTTCATCGTGGGATCGAACAGCACCACGCGGCGGCGCGCCTGGTCGTTGACCAGCACGTTGCCGTTGGGAAGCTGCCGCACCGCGGCGACGGAACCGATGGAGTCGGTGGTCGTGGCACTCGCCGCTGGGAGCTGCCGGAGCGCCACCTTCGTCGACGCGCCAGCGCTGGGCGCCTGCGCGGCGGCCACCGCGGTCACGGCAACGGACAGGGCAAGGGACAGGGCAAGCGCGCGCTGCGCGCTGCGGAATATCGTCGTGGTCATTCCAGGCTCCGGTGGGAATCATCGACTGCAGGAAGTGTTGCGAACGCCAGTGGCAACGGCGATGCGCGCGAAAAAGGCCGACAGGTCAACGCGTCACGGCCCGTGAATCTCGATGCGCGTGCCACCCCCGCCGCCGCCACCGAAGCCGCCCATGAAGCCGCCCATGAACACGCCGCCTCCGGTGTTGCCGGCCGTACCGCTCCTGATACCCGCGAGGTAGCGGCCGTCGAGATGGCTGGCGACAAGGGACGGCAGCTTCCGCTTCTGCTCGTCAGTGAGCAGCGCGTTGATCTTCGGCGCGAGGGCGATGAGGAGGTCCACACTGGACTCGCGCGCCGACTTGTAGAGTTGGTACGCCGCGCCCTGGTCATACCGGTCCGGCAGCGTGGCGAGGCGCTTGGCCACGGGACTCCAGATGCTGTCGAGCCGGATGGTGTACGTCCGGTTCATGCTCGCGATGCTGTCCGCCTGCGGGCCGGTGAGGTCGAGCGTGTCTGCCTGACGGAGAATCTGCGCCATGGGGTTGAGCACGCCGCCGGTGCCATAGATTGCCTTGAGCAGGCCCTCGGGCACCTTCTGTCCTTCGCGCGTGCGCCCACGATCGAGCGCCTGCGTGAGCTGCTGGCGCTCGCGCGACGGACCCACGTCCACGCGCAACTGCATCGTGAGCGTCACGGGTGCGCGGAAGGTCTGGAACTGCGGGTTCGTGCTGCCGAACCGCGGATTCACTTCGTACTTGTAGGCTTTGTTGATGGGATCGAAGCCGCGAACATAAAGCAGCGTCGGGTCGCTGAGGGCGAACTGCCCCCAGCCGTGCAGCCGGTTCTCGCCGTGCGCGATGAGGTCCACCGCGCCGAGCGGGTTGCTCACCGAGAAGCTCAGCGTGGTGCGCTGCGGCATGCGCACTTTCATCGGGTTGAACGAGATGCTGAGGTTGGCGGTGGACGTCCACGGACCCTGGCAGCTGTTGCGGGCGGCCAGCAGCCCGCGCTGCGTCGCGAGGCACTCCTTCGCCGGGCCGGAGCCGTTCGCGAGCAGGTCGCTGATGCCGGCGGCCACGGCGGGATCGGCAGTGGCGGACGGATTGAAGACGAACGCGCGGTCGTTGGCGTAGCCGTCGCCGTTGACGTCGCCGGAAATGCCCGGTGTGAACGTGCTGCCGCTGGCGAAGCGGCCGAACCAGTTCACGCGCACCGCGTCGAAGAAGTTGTAGCCGATGCTGTACGTGATCTGGTGGCGCGAGTCGAAGGCGCTGCGCGTCCACTCGACGTCGAGCGGATTGCCCACCGTGCTGCTGAAGCCGCGCACCTGCTCCCTGTTGTCGCCGAGCACGTACGAGGCGGACCAGGTGAGGTTCTGGCTGAAGCTGGTGGGGAAGATCGACACACGCAGCTGGCGGCTCGTGCTCTCGAGGTCGGACCGCAGCTCGCTGACGCGCGAGAACAGCTGGCTCACTCGGGCATCGCGCGAGGCGATGGCGCCGGTGGCGGGCACGATGCTCGAGTTGTTGACGAACACCGGGCGCCCCCCCTCGTTCGCGAGGTTGAAGCGGACGGTCGGCGAGAAGTTGAGGTCGACGAAGCTGCTCTGGTGGTAGTTCACGCCGTACGTGCCCTCGACCGTCATGCTGAACCGGTTGTTGAGGATCGGCCCGTTCCACTGGAGGTTGGCGCGCACGCTCGTCCGGTCCCTGTACTCCGGGGAGAACAACGTGACACTCGGTGCATTGCTCGCGAAGACGCTCCCGAGCGAACCGTCCGTGCACTGCGACGGGATGGTCTCGGGATGCGCGAGGTACTGGTCCCACTGCGGAATGGGTGCGGCCGTTCCCACGCAGTTGAGCTGCTGCACGGCGCCGGGCAGGCCGGTGTTGTCGATGGAGGTGCCGATCATCGAGGCCTGCGGCGTGTTCTGGAACACGCCGACGCCGCCACGGATCACGGCTCGCGGACCACGAACCGCTCCGTCGAACGCCGCGATCTGCGGCGCCTCACCCACCGTCTTCGAGAAGCCGATGCGCGGGCTCAGGTAGATCCGGTTCGGCACCACGTCGTTGCGCGCGCCGTAGAGGCGCTGCACGTCTGCGTTGAACGCCGGTGCTTCGGAGAAGCGGTTGCCGTCGATACGCAGGCCGTACTGCAGCTGGAGGTCCGGATTCACCTTGTACGAATCGCCGAGGGAAACCGCGCCGACCATCTCGCTGGCACTCTGCACGCGGGGCGAGAGCTGCCGCGAGTAGTACGCCGGCTGGTTCGCCTGCAGGTCCGAGAGCGAGTTGAAGAAGAAGGTGCCCAGCTGGTTGGTCGTCTGGTCCTGCTCATAGCCGTC
>JBBRZK010000035.1:0-39679 GCA_038236775.1 Gemmatimonadales bacterium | reverse complement strand
CCGCGTCGACGTCCCGCCGCACGCCGGCGGCCACGTCGAGCGATGCGTAGTCGCCCTCCGCGCGCAACGACGTCGCTGCCTCCGCGAAGCGCACCGGCACGGTGCCGGCGAAGCCGTTACGGAAGCGCCCCGTGAACAGCTCGGCGCGCGTCCACTCCTGCCGCAGCGCTCCCGTGAGCCGCAGGCGCGACGACCCCCACCACGCTCCGGCGTCCACACCGCCGCCAGACAAGCCGGTTTCCGTGCGGTGCGACGCGTGGCCGCTCGCGCGCAGCCATGAGCCAGCGACGCCCAACGACCACAGCGCGCGCGCGCCGGCGATGCCCGTCTGCGCAGAGCCAGCGTCGTTGCTGCCTGCGACGGCCGCCAGTTCGCCCGCGAGCTCTGTACTCCAGCCCCGCCCGATGCTCGACCGCACGCCACCAGATGTACTCGCGTAGCCTGTTGCCGCGCCAACGGCGCCGAGCGCGACCCCTTCCGCCGCGCCAAAGAGCCGCCCGCGCACACCGGTAATGGACAGCCGCAGCAGCGGTCCCACCGCAGTCGCATTCTCGTCCGGGAACCGCGCGGCGACAACGCCCGCCTCCACGACAACAGGGTGCTGTGCGCCGAGCGGCCTGCTCATCACCAGGATGACGAGCAGGCCGCCGAGGACGTGGTGGGCGCGAGCCCCCACTAACTAAGGTCGCCGCTTCGGTGCGGACACGCCGCCCGGAGACGACAACGGTACGCTTGGCGCGGCGGCCGCTTTCAGGTCGCCCTCATTGGAGAGCGAACCCTCGATGCCGCGCAGCCGGAACGCCGCCGATTCATCGGGGCGCAGTCCCGACGCGACGTCCGACTCCACCAGGTTGCCGAGCGCGAGAACCTGTGCGGGCGCGGCGTTGCGGCGCAGGAGCGCGACGATCATGTCCACCGCCTTTCGCTGGTCCACGCCGCTGGCGAGCAGCTGGGCCAGCGTGCCGATGGGTGCGGCGATGGGCCGCGCGCTCGCGGCGCGGAGGGCGCGCAGCGACGCCGCGTCGGCGCCCGCCGCGATGGCGTCCGCACCCGCGATCACTTCGTCCACCGACGACTCCGCGCCCAGTGCCGCGCGCGCCGCTGCGAGGCGGTCAGACAGCCGCTCCACCGCCGACTGGATGCGCGAGCCGGGGGCGCGCTTGAGCCGTCCCTCGCGCACCTTGGCCACAAGTGGTTCGACCGGGATGCCGCGCTCGTGCGCCCGCGCGATCGCGCGCGTCACTGCGAGTTGCGTGGCACTGTCGAGCTCACCGTCCACGACGGCCGCGTAGGCCACCTGCTGCGCGCCGAGACCCGTTGCGCCGGCAATGGCGAAGGCAACGCCGAGCAGCAGGATCCGGACGATGCGCGACATGCCCAACAATGGCATCGTCATGGCCGCCCCACCAGCAGCACCGATCCCGGCCGCCCGAAGTCCTCGTCCTTCGCGGCTGGAGCGCGCGGGTCGCGCATCCAGAGCGTGTCGTCCACCACGAAGGCATACACGTGCCGGCCAGGACGCAGCGACAGTGTCGTGCTCCACAGGCCGCTCGCTGCGTCGCGCGTCATGGGGGCGCGCGACTTGTCCCAGCCGTTGAAGTCGCCCACCACGCGTACTGACGACGCCGCCGGCGCACGCAGCACGAGTTCCACGGGGCGCGGGGCGGTCGCGGCGTCCGCTGCATCGGCGGTGGCGAGTCGTGCGGCTATCGGTGCGGCGGTGGCAGCAGGCGCGCCATCCGCCGCGCTATGCGAGGACGCTGCCTTGCCCGCCGAAAGCGACGTGGACACGCCCACGCTCGTGGGCGCGGTGGACGCGGCAACTTCGCGCGACGGCGCGTGCTCGCGCCGCATGAGCCCGAGCGTGACCGCGGCAACGATGGCCGCGGCGGCCGCGATACCAGCGGCGCCCACCACCCACCGCGGACGGGCAGGCCGTGACGCGCGTTCCCGATCGCGCTCACGCTCCGCCGCGACCGCCACGAGCAGCCGCGCCTTCGCCGCGTCATCCACGGCGGGCAGGGGACGGAGCGATGCGAGCACGCGCTCCAGCAGCACGTCGTCGTCATCAACCACGGTCCACCTCGGTCAGTCGTTTGCGCAGGAAGTCGCAGGCCCGCTTGACACGCATCTTGAGCGCCGAGACGCCGGCGCCAGTCGCGAGGGCCATGTCCTCGTAGCTCAGGTCCTCCACGTGTCGCATGAGGAACGCCTCCCGCTGTTCACCCGGAAGGGCCGCGAGCGCGAGGCCGATCTCCTCCCGCCACGCGATCGCCTCGTCGTGCCCGGCGGCGCCGGCACGTTCGGGGACGTCGCCGTATTCGACCACCTCCGCGTGGCGACGTGCGCGCGAGCCCGCCGTGCGGCAGCGATTGGCGAGGATGCGAAACAGCCACGGCTCGAAGGCCTCGCGGTCCTCGTACCGGGGCAGTGCCTTGTAGACGCGCACGAACGTGTCTTGCACGGCCTCCTCCGCGTCCCTCCGACTGGAGAGCATGTGCAGCGCGAAGCGCAGGCACCGGGCATAGTGGGCATCCACCAGCGCCGCGAAGGCGCGGACGTCGCCGCTGCGTGCGGCGTGCACCAACACGCTGCGCGGTCCCGATTCCGCGTCCTGCGTGGGCGGAGTGCGGCCGGCTTCGGAGCCGTCGACGAGATGTAGACGATGCGGCCTGGTCATCGGGTCAACCACAGCGTTCCGATGGGGCCGGGCTGAAGGGAACCGTCCGGCAGCACGGCCGACGACCACCAGTACACCGCGTATTCCATCCGGTTCGGCGCGTAACCCAATACCGTGCTCCATGGAACCAGCCGCGAGGCGCCGGGCGCCTGCGAAATGCAGTACGGTCCGCCCCTGCAGGGAATCCAATCGGCAAGCGTATTCGTCTCCCGCTCGATCACCATCAGGTAGATCGGCTGCGCGGAATGGTTCACCACGGCGAGTCCGTCGGCCGTTGTCGTGACTGCGATGGCTCCGTCGGGCGAGACCACGATCGTGGCTGCCCGGCACGATGCGCCCGCCAGGGTACTGGCGAGCGCGAGCAGGAGCGGCAGCAGCGAACGGCGAGGGTGCATCGGGTCTCAGTGAGGGGGTGTCACAGCCCAACTCGCTGCGCGCGCGCGCGGTCACGTGGGGAGCCACCCTGTGCCGGCACGGGAGCCGTTGACAGCTAACCCCGCTCCGCTTAACTTCTTAGGCTCTACGTCACACGTTCACGAGCCTCATTCATGTCCTACGCAATCATTCGCACCGGCGGCAAGCAGTTCCGTGTCGAAGCCGGCAAGAAATATCGCATTCCTTCGGTCGTTGGCGAGGCCGGCGGGTCGATCGAGTTCAACGACGTCCTGCTCGGCAGCGACGGCAAGAACGTCAAGACCGGCATCCCGCTCCTCTCGGGCGCAAAGGTCACCGGCGAGATCCTCAAGCACGGCCTCGGCGACAAGATCATCGTCTTCAAGATGAAGCGCCGGAAGAACTACGCGAAAAAGCAGGGACATCGGCAGGGCTTCACTGAAGTCCAGATCAACGACATCACACTCGGCTGACGCGAGGAGACCATGGCTCACAAGAAAGGCGTCGGCTCGTCCCGGAACGGCCGCGACAGCAACCCGAAGTACCGCGGGATCAAGAAGTTCGGCGGCGAGAAGGTCATCGCCGGCAACATCATCCTGCGCCAGTGCGGCACCGTGTGGCACCCGGGCAAGAACGTCGGCCTCGGCACCGACTACACCATCTACTCGCTCATCGATGGCGTGGTGAAGTTCGAGCACAAGAGCAAGACCCGCCAGAAGGTCAGCGTGTACCCCGCAGAAGCCCGTACCGTAACGTCCGCGGCGTAACGCGGCGGCCGGTACGAGCAGTGACGAGCGCCCTCTCCCACGGAGGGCGCTTCTTGCATCTGCAGGCGCCGGAACCCACGCGCGTCCGCGCGCGTACGGACGATCAACCCCGGAGGACAACATGGCAATCTGGAACACACTCAAGCACGAGCTCGACAGGGCTGGACAGGCCGCCCAGGGCGCGCTGGACGAAGGCAAGCTGCGGCTCGAGTCCCACCGCGCCAAGCAGCGCGCGGAAGCGGCGGCCGCATCGCTCGGATTCGCCGTCTATCGCGCGCGCGTGGCCGGCGGCGAGCTCGACCCCGAGCGCTACACCCTCCTCGCCGCGATGCTTGCCTCCGCGGAAACGGAAGTCGGGCGCCTCGAGGCAGAGATCGCAGCCCTGGCCACCCGCGCGCCGACGCCGTAGCTACGGCGCGCGGTAGTTCGGCGGCAGGCGCTTGTAGCGCTGCTCCAGGAGGTCCTGTCGAGAGGGCGTCGTGACCTGCACGCCGCGCACGTACACGCGCTCCGGCTGCGTCGCGAACTCGAACGGGTCGCCGCTCCACACCACCACGTCGGCCACCTTGCCGGCCGACAGCGACCCGACACGATCCGCCACGCCGAACAGTTCTGCCGGCGTGAGCGTGATCGCGCGCAGCGCGGCGTTCCACTCCATGCCGTACGCCACCGCATTGCCCGCCTCGTAGCGCACGTTGCGCACGTTGAACGCTTCCTCGTCGCCACCGCCCGCGTTGCCGACGAGCGCGACCGCCACGCCGGCCTTCGCCAGCAGCCCCGCGTTCTCCTGCCGCTGTCCGAGCGACGCGAAGTTGTCCGGGATGTTGTTCATCGCCCCCGTGAGTACCGGCACCTTCGCCGCAGCGAGCTTGTCGGCCACTTCCCACGCCTCGGCGCCGCCGCCGATGATCAGGTGGAAACCGAACTCCTTCGCCAAGCGCATCGCAGCCTCGATGTCACTCGCCTTGTCCGCGTTGATGATCATGGGCAGCTTGCCGTCGAGCACCGGCAGCAGCGCCTCGAGGTCGAGCCGGCTCGCCGCGAATGGACGCGACTGTGCCCGCTCGAAGTCCGCGCGATGCGTGCGATAGACGCGGGCGTCGCCGAGGATCTCCCGCAGGCGCATGACAATTTCCGCGCGCGGCATGTTGTTGTACTGACCGATGGTGGCCACCATGGCCACCGGTGCGCGCAGCACCAGGTCCGCCGCGCTGCCCGGCACGAGGTGGATGACCCCTGCCTGTCCCGAGATCAGCCCGCCCTGCGGGTAGATCACCGCGCTCGTGATGCCGGCATCTCGCGCGGGGCCCAGCAGCACGGACGACGGATTCAGTCCCTCCCACGGCATGAACGCCGCGGCGACGCCGTCATGGCCGCGCGCAGACGCGTCGCGCGTGGCGCCCACCGCGCCGATCTCCACGAGGCCAAGCTGGGTGGCGGCATTGACGATGCCCGGCGTGACGACCTTGCCGGTGGCGTCGATGCGCTGCGCGTCGGCCGGTATGGCGACGTCCGCGCCCACGGCGACGATGCGGCCATCGCGCATCAACACGGTGCCGCGCTCGATGACCGGGCCGCTCACCGGGTAGATCTTTCCGCCGGTGATGGCCACGGTCTGCGCGTGCGTAGTCGCGGCGATGGAGGCCGCGAGCACCGCGGCGGCGAGAAGCTGTCGGCGGATCACCGGACACCTCCGCGGTTGGCTGGCACGAAGCCCAGCTCGAAGTCCGTGCGCCATTGCGACGACGGGTCCAGCCGGTCGTACAGCATCGCCCCGTCGATCCACACCTTCTCCGCGCGGCTGTACACGCTGAACGGATCGCCGGACCACAGCACGACGTCGGCGTTCTTGCCCGCCTGGATCGAGCCGATGCGGTCGTCGAGCCCGAGCGCCCACGCGGGATTGATCGTCATCCACTTGATCGCGTCGTCTTCCGTGACCGGCACGCCGATCCGGTTGCCTTCGGCCATCGCCTTTGCGGCTTCCTGGTTGAGCCGCTGCTCGCCCGACGCGTCATCGGAGTGCATGATGGTACGGACGCCGGCGCGGTTCAGCAGCGCCATGTTGCCGCGAATGGCATCCGCCGCCTCGAGCTTGAACGCGCCCCAGTCCGCCCACACCGACGCGCCGATGTCGTCCTTCGCAAGGATGTCGGCGATCTTGTAGGCTTCCACCCCGTGGTGGAACGATCGGATGCTGTACCCGAACTCCTTCGCCACGTCGATCATCTGCATCATCTCGTCGGCACGGTAGCAGTGGTTGTGCACGAGGATGTTGCCGCGCAGCACCTCGGCCAGCGTCTCGAGCCCCAGGTCGCGCGTGGGAGGATCACCCTCGTGCTTCGCATTCCACTTGTCCCACTTCCGCCGGTACGCCTCAGCCTGGATCCATGCGGCGCGATAACCGGCCACGTTGCCCATGCGTGTGGACGGCCCGCGCGACGCGTACACGCGCTTCGGGTTCTCGCCGCACGCCATCTTCAGCCCGTACTTCGCGCCGGGGAACTTCATTCCCTGCGCACTGCGCGACGGCACGACCTTGAGCACCACGCTCCGACCGCCGATGAGGTTGGCGGAGCCGGGCAGCACCTGCAGCGTGGTGACGCCGCCGGCGAGCGTGCGCGGGAACTGCGGATCCTGCGGCCACACGGAGTGCTCCACCCACACGTTCGCCGTGACCGGGTTCGTCGCCTCGTTGACGTCGTTCAGCTGTGCGCCGTTGTCCGACGGCACGCCGCCGCCGCCGATGTGCGAGTGCGTGTCGATGATGCCGGGGGTGAGGTACTTGCCGGCGCCGTCGATGACCACCGCGTCGGCTGGCGCCGTGACCGATGTGCCCACCTCGGCAATCCGGCCGTCGCGCAGCAGCACGCTCCCGTTGTGGATCGTGGGACCAGCGGCCGTGAGGATGGTGACGTTGCGGATCACCGTCGGGCGCGAGGGGAACGGCTGGTAGGTGCTCGGGAACGGATTGGCGTTTGGCAGCGACAGGCCGCCGAGCATCGCGGGGCGGGTCGTGTCGGCCTGCGCCGATACGGTGCACATGAACGGCGCTGCGGCGAGCGCGGCGAATCCTGCACCGAGCACGAGGGCGGAGTGACGCATCGGGCGGGCGGTCCTTGGCGGGTGGGTTGGCGGTCCTGTACTGCGCGGTGAAAGTACGGGCGGTTCGCCCACGGGACCAGTCCGGTCATCAGGCCAGCAAGCGTACGTCGTCGCTGCAGAGGCCGTCCACGCCGTATCCGACCAATCGCGCGGCCTCCCCCGCATCGTTCACCGTCCAGGGAATCACGCGTCCCCCCATGGCGTGCACGCGCTCCACGAGCAACGCCGTCACGAGGGGATGGTGTGGCCACAGATCGAGCGCGCCGTGTGCCTCGAGCAGGGCGACCGCGTCCACCGGCTCCTCCTCATAGAGCACGCCGAGTCGGATGGGCGTTCCGCTTCGCGCCAGGCGCGCGATCGTCGCGAGGTGGAAGCTGTGGATCGCGCTCGGTCCATCGTAGGCGAGGAGCAACTCCGCCACGAGCCCCTCGATGCCATCTTCCTTGATCTCGACGAACAGCTCGGCCCGCCCGCGCACGAGCCGGAACACCTCGGCGAGATCAGGAACCAGTCCCCCTTCGCCGCCAGCCGCCGAAAGCTGCGCTCGGCTCACGTCGGCGATCGGGGTGCCGTCGGCCAGTGTCGGGTCGTGGTGGACCACCACGATTCCGTCCGCGGTCGCGTGGACGTCGAGCTCGATCCCGTCGGCGCCAGCCTCGAGGGCGCGCGCGAAGCTGTCGAGCGTGTTTTCGCGGGAAAGGTGCGGCATCCCTCGGTGGGCGATCCGGAGCACGGGCGGGCGGGACTCGGACATGGCGGACGAGGCAGTGGAAGTCTGCGGGCTGTATGTTGTTCCGGGCGACGGCGCTGCGATTCGCCTTAACGTAGCGCTGTACCGTACGTCCTACTTGCCGGACTGCATGACAGACGACGCCGAGGATGCCAGTGACCAGACCGACCTCGACCTCATCGCACGATGGAAGGACGGGGACCAGCGCGCCGCGACGCAGCTCGTCGACCGGCACGCCGGCGCGGTCGCGCGGTTCGTGGCGAGTGTTGGCGCACGGGGAGACGTGCAGGATGTCGTGCAGGACACGTTCGTCCGGGCATTCGGTTCGCTCGACAGCTTCCGGGGCGACGCCTCCCTGCGCACCTGGCTCTTCACCATCGCGCGGCGCCTGCTGCTCGATCTGCGGCGGTCGGAGCGGCGAAGAGGAGAGCAGGTGGAGGTGCAGGATGCCGATGCCGTCACGGAGTTCGATGCGTTGCACGGCGTTGTGGCCGAGGAGACGCGGGCGCGGCTGAAGGCAGCGGTGGATCGGTTGACGAAGACGCAGCGCGAGGTGTTCCTGCTGCGGGTGAACGAAGGATTGTCGTACAGGGAAGTCGCCGACGTGGCGGGTACGACCGAAGGAGCCGCGCGCGTGCACTATCACAACGCGATGCGCGCCATCAAGGAGTTTCTCGATGACTGATTGTCCGGACGCCGACGTTCGTGATCTGCTGCCCGCCTTCGTGCACGGGCGTCTCGATGCCGGGACGCGTGCGACGGTGGAGGCGCACCTCGCCTCGTGCGACGACTGTCGTGCCGAGGTGGCGCTGCTGCGCGACCTGCGGGGCGTGGTCGGCGGCACGCCGCGCGTGGACGTGCGTGCGATCGTCGCCGCGCTGCCCGCGTACCAGGCGCCGGCGCGCCGCTCGTGGACTGCATGGCGCACCGCGGCCGCCATCGCGCTACTCGTGGCAGGCGGATCCGCGGTGGCCCTGCTCAATCGTCACGATGCTCCGGCGCCGACGGTGGTGGTTGGGTCCGTGCCGGCCGTGATCGTGCCGGCCCCGCCGCGGCCTGCACCGCAGGTGGAGCCCGATTCCGCGGTCGTCGCCGTGACCGCGCCGGTCGTGCCGGCGCCGGTGTCCAGCACGACATCAACCCCCGCTCCCGTTCGACGTGTCGCGAGCGCCGTGACAGGGGAGCGTGAGCTCGCCATGGGTGGCGACGCCATCAACGACCTGAACGACCGCGAACTGGCCACGCTGCTGAAGGACATCGAGTCGCTCGACGCGGTGCCGTCGGTGGAGGTGGACAACGTGCCGCTCGCTCCCATTGCCCCGGGTGCGCCCGGCGGAGCGGCGCCGTGAACACCGTCCGCAAGGCTGGAGTGCGCGCGCTGCTGCTCGTCGCGTTGGGATTGCCGCTCGCGGCTGTTCCTGCCGCGGCGCAGGGCGGATTGCGCAACCCGGTGGCGGCAGCGCGGGCCGCCCGGCGCCTCGAGCGGCAGCGCCAGCAGCAGGAAAAGCAGCAGGAAAGGCAGCCAGCGGCGGGCCAGCCGGCGCGCGTGCAGCAGCTCCAGCAGCAGGTGCGTCGCAGCCTCTGGCGTGTCGCGAAGCAGCGCGTGGGGTTCAGCGACGAGCAGATGGTGCAGCTCGAGCAGACGAGCAGTCGGTTCGACCAGCAGCGCCGGCAGCTCGCACAGGAAGAGAGGGCGCAGCGCGTGGCCATGCGCACGCAGATCCTCGCCGACTCGGGCGCGAACCAGCCGGCGATCGCAGCGTCGATGGACCGGCTCCACGCCTTGCAGCAGCGCCGCCTGGACCTCCAGGCCGAGGAGCAGCAGGAGTTCGCCACGTTCATGACGCCGCTACAGCGTGCGAAGTTCACCGCGTTGCAGGACCAGGTGCGCCGCCGCCTGCAGGAGTTCGCGCGCGCGCATCCCGATTCGACAGCTGGCCAGGCGATCCCGCCGCAGTAGGACTTCGCGTGCCGAAACCCGTGGCCGAACTCGTAAACCGCATGCTGTGGTGGGGTCGGCCCACCTGGCGACACGCGCGCCCTGCCCGTGGAGCAGCCCGGCAAACCCTGACTACCTGCTGACGCGCCACCGCACGCGGCCGGCGAGCGGGTCACCCACGAGGCGCATGCCGCTCACGCGAAGCAGATACACTGCGCCGCCGGGAAGCGTGAACGTACCGCTGGACTCCGCGTCGTCCGTGCTGAATACGCGGAGATGTACGTCGTTCCAGTTCATGGCCGAGGTGCTCTGCGCGACCGCGAGGAGCGGAAGCACCGTGTGGTTCTTCACGAGCATGACAATGGGAATGGTGCCGGCCGCGATGACGTGCCGGCGCGCGCCCTCGTACGCGAGACCGCTCTGGTAGTCGACTGCTGCGTCGTGATGCTTCGCATTGTTGCCTGCCTGGGGTCGGAATCGGGATAAGAAGACCCGGCGCGGCGCTCTGCGATACCACCCCGCTCTGTCATCCTGGGCACACCGTCTTGTCATCCTGAGCGCAGCGAAGGATCTGCTTTGGTCACGCACCAGCTTGGCGCCAGGGTGGGCGCTCGATAGCTTCTCCCCGCCGACCGCCTCCCGAGGATGCACCCGATGCCCACCGCACGCACCGCCCGTCGTCGCGGCCTCTCGTCGCTCGCCGCCCTCGCCCTGCTTCCCGCGACGTCCGGCGCGCAGGCGTTTCACGTCGAGCGGCTGCGGACGGAGTGGACTTTGAACCCCATCGGCATCGACGAGCCCGCGCCGCGGCTGAGTTGGAACCTGCACTCCGACCGCCGCGGCACGATGCAGACGGCGTACGAGATCCGCGTCGCCACCTCGCCGAGCGCGCTCGGCAAGGCGCCCGTGTGGGCCACCCGGAAGGTGGCGTCGAATGCGGCACTGAACGTGGCCTACGCCGGCCCTTCACTGCAGCCGGCGCAGCGGTACTACTGGCAGGTGCGCACGTGGGATGACCAGGGCCGCGCGACCGACTGGAGCACACCCGCGTTCTGGGAAACCGGGCTGATGGGCGCCGCGCAGTGGAAGGCGAAGTGGATCTCGCCCGCGCTCGACGAAGACACCACCCGGTCCAACCCCAGCCCGCTGTTGCGCACCGACTTCACCCTCGGCGGCACCATCGCCTCCGCTCGCGCCTACGTGACCGCGCTCGGCTTGTACGAGATGCAGATCAACGGACGGCGCGTCGGCGACCAGGTGCTCGCGCCGGGCTGGACGAGCTACGACAGCCGCCTGCAGTACCAGACCTACGACGTCACCGGCCTCCTGCGCCGCGGACAGAACGCGATCGGCGTGACACTCGGCGACGGCTGGTATCGCGGACGGCTCGCGTGGGAAACGCGCCGCAACACGTATGGCAAGTCGGTCGCGCTGCTCGCGCAGGTCGTGGTGCGGTACACGGACGGTCGCGAGCAGGTCATCGCGACGGCCGACGACTGGAAGGCATCGACCGGACCGATTCGCACGTCGGACATCTACAACGGCGAGACGTACGATGCGCGCCTCGAGAAGCGCGGATGGAGCGAGCCGGGTTACGCGGCCACGGACTGGAAGCCCGTGCGGCTCGTCGCGCACTCGAAGGACATCCTCATCTCGCCCGCTGGCCCGCCCATCCGCCGCATCGAGGAGATCGTGCCGATCAAGGTGCTCCACACACCCGCCGGCGAAACCGTCGTCGACATGGGACAGAACATGGTCGGCTGGACACGCCTCCGCGTGCGGGGGCCGGCCGGCACGTCGGTGCGACTCGATCACGCCGAGGTGCTCGACAAGGCGGGCAACTTCTATACGGAGAACCTGCGCACCGCCAAGCAGGAAGACACGTACACGCTGAAGGGCGGCGCGGACGAGACGTTCGAGCCACACTTCACCTTTCACGGATTCCGCTACGTGAAGGTGACGGGCTACCCGGGCACGGTCACGCCCGCGGCGCTCACCGGCGTCGTCGTGCACTCGGACATGCCGCGCACCGGACAGTTCGCGTCGTCCGATCCGATGCTCAACCAGCTGTACCACAACATCGTGTGGGGCCAGAAGGGCAACTTTGTCGGCGTGCCCACCGACTGCCCGCAACGCGACGAGCGCCTCGGCTGGACGGGCGACGCGCAGGTCTTCTCGCGCACCGCCGCCTTCAACTACGACGTCGCCGGGTTCTTCACCAGCTGGCTCGGAGACGCCATCGTTGACCAGCGGAAGCTCGGCTCGTTCCCCGATGTCATCCCCGACGTCCTCACGCGCGGCGAGCCCGATGCCACCAGCTCGGCGGGCTGGGGTGACGCGGGCGTGATCATTCCGTGGACGATGTACCTTGCTTACGGGGACACCAGGCTCCTCGGGCGGCAATACCCGAGCATGCGACGGTACGTCGACTACCAGCACAAGGTCGCGGGCGACGCGCTGCTCTGGAACACGGGCTGGCACTACGGCGACTGGCTCGCGTATTCCACCGTGCGCGCGGACTACCCCGGCGCCACCACGGACAAGGACCTCATCGCGACGGCGTTCTTCGCCCACTCCGCCGACCTCGTCGCGCGGTCGGCCGCGGTCCTCGGCAACACCGACGACGCGCGCACCTATCGCGATCTGTTCGAGCGGATCAAGGCGGCGTGGAACCGCGAGTATGTGACAGCATCGGGACGCATGAGTTCCAACACGCAGACCGCGTATGCGCTCGCCCTGCAATTCCACCTGCTCCCGGAGTCCGGCCGCGCCGACGCGGGCAACAGGCTCGCCGCCAACGTGCGGCAGATGGGGCACCTCACCACGGGCTTCATCGGCACCCCATATCTCACGAACTCGCTAAGCGAGACCGACCACCTCGCCGAGGCGTACCAGCTCCTGCTCAACAAGAAGTATCCGTCGTGGCTGTATCCCATCACGCAGGGCGCGACGACCATCTGGGAGCGCTGGGACGGCGAGAAGCCGGACAGCACCTTCCAGGAAACGAGCATGAACTCGTTCAACCACTACGCCTATGGCGCCATCGGCGACTGGATGGTGCGCGTGGTCGCCGGCCTCGATCTGGATGAAGCCGCGCCGGGTTATCGGCACGTGGTGATTCATCCGCAACCGGGCGGCACGCTGACGTCGGCGCGCGCCGAGTTGCTGACGCCGTACGGGCCGGCGATGTCGTCGTGGTCGATCGACGGCGGACGGCTGCGCCTCGAGGTCCGCGTGCCGCCGAATACGCACGCGACGGTTCGCCTGCCGGGCGCGACGCTGTCACAGGTGATGGAGGCCTCGGGCCCTGTGGCCAGAAGTCTCGGCGTGACGTCCGCGGTGCAGGACGGCTCTGCCGTCACGGTGGAGATCGGATCGGGGGATTACGTCTTCAACTATCCGTTTGCAATGCGGCGCTGAGGAGCGCCGACTTGTCGCGCGAGAAGGCAACCTGTATCGTGGCCTTCCCTCCCGAAATGAAGGGTGACATGGCCGTCGATCAGCGCCCTGAGATGGTGCGCCTTGAAGTGACCAGCGACGCGGCGGTGGTACTTCATGCCGCACTCTCTCACCTGGTGCATGCCAATCCGGTGGGAAGCCTGCACCCGATTGACCGACAGGTTTTGCTCACACTCCAGGAAATGCTGGCCGCGCACGCCGGCGAGTCTTCGACGGCAGGTGTCGACGAGCGGCTCGAGATGGCTCGGCGAAGGCAGCAGCGGATGGGGACGTAGCCCGCAGAACGACGTTGCAGGTGCCCGTCACCGCAAGTGTTCGCGGCGAGGGTGAGTGCCTGCTACCGCGCACCGGCGGTGTTCCTGTCCGGCGACGCCTGACTGCCGCGACTCGTCGGGCGTGCGATCGTGCGGTGCACCCGAGAGAGTACGATGCCATCTGCCGAGCCGCCAGCGAGCGTGGAGTCCACGACACCGCCGCGCTCTTCGACGGACGGCCGCAGGGCGGCGACGCGTGAGCCGGATGCGCATGACGCCCGCCGGGCGCGCGTCGTCATCGCGCTGCTGGCCGCGGCGATCCTGTGGGCGTGCGTGCCCTTCCTCGCCGGCCTGCTGGGTGCGGGCGTGCTGGCGAGCATTGCGAGTCCGTGTCACCGTCGGCTGGCACATTGGGGGACGAAGCGGGCGGCGCTGCTGATCACGCTCGCCGCCGCGCTGCTGCTCGTGGCGCCGGCCGCATGGCTGCTGATCGTGATGGTGCCGCAGGCGCCAGGCGCCCTGCAGCGCATCGCGGAGAGCGACGCCTTCAATCGCGTGGCGTCAGTGCAGGTCGGGCACCTCGACGTGGGCGCACAACTCGCGAAGGCGGGGGAGAGCGCGGTGATCTGGGGATCGCAACACGTGATGAGCATTGCCGGAAGCGCGACGCGGGCGCTGCTCAACCTCGTGTTGTCGCTGGTAGGACTCTACTACCTGCTCGTCGGCGGCGCCGCGCTCTGGCTGCAGGTGAGGCCGCTCATCCCGTTTTCCGGTGAGGGCGCCGACATGCTGCGGGAGCGCTTCTCCTCCCTGACCCAGGCCACGCTGCTGGGCATCGCCGCGGCCGCCGCATCCCAGGGCGCCATCGTGGGTGTGGCCTTCTGGCTGGTTGACCTGCCGAACCCACTCACCTGGGGCGCCGTGACCGCCGGCGTCTCGATCCTGCCGATCCTCGGCAGCGCGATCGTCTGGGCGCCCGCAACCGTCCTGCTCGTGGCGGAAGCACGCATCGGTGCCGCGATCACCCTGGGACTCATCGGGGTCATCTTCGCGTCGAACATCGACAACGTGGTGCGACCGTTCGTCTATCGCCGAGTGTCCGGACTGCACCCGATGCTGACGCTCGTCGGGGCGTTTGCGGGTGTGAGGATCTTCGGCCTCCTCGGCCTCCTGCTCGGACCCCTGGCGCTCGCGTATGGCGTGGAACTGTTGCGGCTGTACCAGTCGGAATACGTGCACGGAACGTCCCCGCGGCGCCAGCCGCCGGTGGATGACACGGTTGCGCCGGTTTTCGCGCCGGCATCGTGGCGTCGCTGACGTCGGCACGCGGCAAGTCAGGAACGACGGTCGTCCACCTCCGGCAGGCGCGACATGACGACGAACGTCGCGGCCGCCAGGCTCGTCGCGACCGCGAGCCCCCACCAGCCCATGTGGAGCAAACCCAGCGATCCTGCCACGGCGGGCACCACGACCAGTCCGGCCTGCAGGGCGCTGGTCGCGAGCACCGCCATCGTCGTGCGGTCGCGCACGAGGCGCGTGAACCACGGGTGCACCCGCCCGGCCGCGGAACGTCGCGCACGGACGACCCACACGAGGAACAGCTGCGACAGCGCGAGCGTCATGAAGGCGCACGCGCGGCCCCGCGCGGGATCCGCGACCGCCTCGGGTGCCACGGCGAATGTTCCGGCGCCGATTGCGTACGCTGCCAGCGTGGCGGTCGCGATGATCAGGGCGTGGATGCCAGCCCGTCGCGCGAACCTGCCGGGAAGCAGCGGCTCGCCGGTCCGGCGCGGCGGGCGACGCATGATGGCCGGCGCCGCCAGCTCGACCGAGAGCGCCAACGCGGGAATGCTGTCCGTGACCAGGTTGACCCAGAGGATCTGGAGCGGCGTCAGCAGGCGTACACCGGCCAGCTCACCGCCGAGAATCACGATGAGCTCCGCGAGGTTGCCGGCCAACAGGTAGAGCACGACCCGCCGGATGTTGTCGAAGATGCGGCGTCCTTCCTCGACCGCTACCGCGATCGTCTCGAAGCGGTCGTCCTCCAGCACCACGCCAGCCGCCTCACGCGCGACGTCGGTGCCGCGCCGCCCCATCGCGACGCCCACGTCCGCCTGCCGGAGCGCCGGCGCGTCGTTCACCCCGTCGCCGAGCATGGCGACGACCTGGCCGTCGGCGCGCAGCGCGCGGACGACGCGCAGCTTGCCTGCCGGGCTCACGCGGCTGATGGCGCCCGCGTGCCCGAGGCGTGCGCGCAACTCCGCATCGGACGCCGCATCGATGCTCTCGCCGTCGAGCACGACGCGCGTATCGGACACGACGCCCAATGCGCGACCCACGGCGGTCGCCGTGCCACGCTGATCGCCGGTCAGCATGACGGTCCTGATGCCTGCCTGCTCCAGCCTGTGGATCGTCTCGGCGACCTGGGGTGCGGGCGGATCGCTCATGCCCACGAAACCAAGCAGCGTGAGGCCGCGCAGCGCGTCGTCGAGTTCGTGCACGCTCCGCGGCAGCGGCCCTTCCACGAGGTCGAGTTGCGCGAGGGCCAGCACGCGTAGCCCGCGGTCCGCGAGCGCCGCGTTCACCGTCAGCAATCGCTGGCGCTCCCCGGCGTCCAGTGCGCAGCGCGCCAGCACGCGGTGGGGAGCGCCCTTCACGAACGCGCGCACGCGATGCGAGGAGCTGCCGCCCACGCGATTCACGGTCGCCATCAGCATGCGGTCGCTCGAGAAGGGAAGCTCCGCAAGCTCCGGCATATCAGCGAGGAGCGCGGCGCGCGAGACACCCGCCTTGGCTGCGGCAACCAGCAGCGCGGCCTCCGTGGGATCGCCCGCGATGGAGCGCTGCGTGCCGGTGCCGTGCAACTCGGCGCGGTTCGCGAGCACGCCTGCCGTGAGCAGGCCGGCAAGCGCGCCATCCCCGGTCGCTTTGCAGATGCTGCCCGCGTGTCGCACGTCCCCGACGGCGGCGTAGCCAACTCCAGACACGGCATACTCGCGCCCTGCCGCCCAGATCGCGGTCACCGTCATCTCGCCGAGCGTGAGCGTGCCGGTCTTGTCGGTGCACACCACCGTGACGGCGCCCAGGCTCTCGATGGCGGGCAGCCGCCGCACGATTGCATGGCGTCGCGCCATGCGCTGTGCGCCCATGGCCATCGCGATGGTCACCACCGCCGGCAGTCCCTCGGGAATCGCAGCGACGGCGACCGCGATGAACAGGGTGGCGACGGCCGACGGCGCCGCACCATGCCACCACGCGACGGCGCCGACCAGTGCCGCGATTGCGACCGCGACACCCGCAAGGGTGCGGCCGAGGACGTCGAGGCGCTGCTCGAGTGCCGTCCGTTCCGCCGTCACGCTCGTGGTGAGTTCACCGATGCGGCCAAGCTCTGTGCGCGCACCCGTCTCGACCACGACCGCGCGACCGACGCCGTCGGCGAGCGACGTGCCCGCGTAGACCATCGTGGACCGTTCGGCAAGGGGCGCACCCTCCCAAGCCGGCGGAGCCGCGCGTTTGTCGATGGGCGCAGACTCGCCCGTGAGCGCAGCCTCCGACGTGCGCAGCTCCGTGGTGTGCAGGAGCCGCGCGTCCGCGGCCACCGTCATGCCCGCCTCGAGGATGAGGACGTCGCCCGGTACGACGCCCGCGGCATCGACCTCGAGGCGCCGCCCGCTGCGGAGTACCGTGGCGCGCGGTGCCTGCAATCCCATGAGTGCCGCGATGGCGCGACGCGCGCGCAGCTCCGTGCTGAAGCCGAGCGCGACATCGAGCGCCAGCACCGCGCCGATCACCGCGGCGTTCGCCGTCTCGCCCATGACGAGGGCGAGCAGCGCCGCCACCAGGAGCAGCACGACGACGACGCTCGCGAACTGGCGCGCGAGCATGCGCGCACGCGAATCGACTGGTATCGGCGCGAGGCGGTTGGCCCCCCAGCGCGCGAGACGGTCGGCCACCTCGGCACCATCCAGCCCTGCTTCCGTGCTCGCCAGCGTGCGCAGCACGTCCGCCGGCTCGAGCGCGTGCCAGGTGAGCAGCGGCCGTGGCGGCTGTTCCGCGGCGGGGACGAGAGCCTCGACGGCGTGCATGCGTCAAAGATCACCGCTGGTCCGCGCCGTGACTGTCGGGGTCTTCCCGACTCACCGCGTGCCGGTGCGCGCTGTCGGGAACAATGGGGACGGCACACGGCTGGTTTTTCTGACTGCCACGCCTCGCGGGCGACATATCCTTGATGGAACAAGGCGTGGTACGAGGCTCCACGAGGTGCACGCATGACATCTGTCGAATCGCACGGTGGACCCCTGGAACCCAGTCCGCATGGCACGTTGGCCGAGGTGGGCAAGGCGCTGGCGGAACGGCCCTATGCGCGCCGAGGCGCGCGCGTCGCCGAGGAGCCGATCCGCGTGATGCTCGTGGACGACCACACCATCATGCGCGACGGCCTGAAGGCGGTACTCCACGGGCTCCCCGACATCTGCGTGGTCGGCGAGGCAGCCGGCGGGGACGAAGCGCTCATTCTCGCTCGGCGCCTTCATCCGGACGTGATCGTCATGGACCTCGAGATGCCCAACGGTGACGGGGCATCGACGACGCGCGCACTGCGGCAGTTCTCGCCGGAGGTGCGCGTGCTCGTCCTGAGCATGCACGACGAGCGCGAGCGGCTCGTCCCCTGCCTGTCGGACGGAGCACGCGGCTACCTGTCCAAGAGCGTCGCAGACCGCGAGCTGGCAGAGGCCATCCGCGTCGTCGCGGCCGGCGACGTCTACGTGCGGCCCGGCGTCGCGCGGGAGCTGGCGGCTTTGTTGCCCGCGGAGCCGGCGCACGTCTCGGACGCGCTTGGGCACCTCTCGCGCCTCAGCCGGCGGGAGCACACCGTGCTCGAGCTGACGTCGGCGGGATTCAATGGCCCGGAAATCGGCCGGCGGCTCGGCATCACGGCGAAGACGGTGGATACCTACAAGCAGCGTATCACCGCGAAGCTCGGGATCGCGCATCGGAGCGAATACATCCAGCTCGCTCGCGACGCGGGCCTCGTCATCGATCCGGATCTCACGGCCGGGCGCTGAGGAAGGTCAGCAGCGCGCTGCCGTGCTCGCCCTCGATGCACAGGGCGTCGTGACGGCGTCGATGCACCAGCGCTGCGAGCTTCACGCGCCACGCAGCGCGAACCAAACGGAGGCGATCGATGACGGCCCACACCGAACGCGACGACGCGAGACCGGCATCGCCGGACACGAGCGGACTGTCGCCGTCGCCGCTGGCGCTCGCCGGGCGCGTGGTGCTCCTCGCGACGGATGATTCGCCCGCGGCGCAGGCCGCGACGCGCGTGGCGCACGCGCTCGCTGCACGACACCAGGCGCGCGTCCACGTCGTGAGTGCGATGGACACGCGACCGGTCGCGCTCCCCGCGCCACTGGGTGCGATGCTGGCCTTGGCTGACGCCGCCACCAGCACGGCAATCCATGACGGCCAGGTGCGCGAGGTGCGCGAACGGATCGCGGCCCTGACCGGCGAACGCTGCGAGTGGCCCGTGCGCATCCTGCTCGACCCTCCCGACCGCGCGATCACACGGGAGGCAAGACATCTCGGCGCTGCGCTCGTCGTGCTCGGGCTCCGGCGGCACGGACGCTTCGACCGCGCCGTGCATGATGAAACAGTATTGAACGTGCTCCGCGCGTCCGAGTGCCCCGTGCTGGCGGTGCCCGAAGGCGTGGTGTCGCTTCCCACGCATCACGGTGGACCGCGTCCAGCTCCATCACGAACTGTCCTGCACCGTCGCCGACGTGATGCTCGACTACGCCGAAGGCATGGGGATCGACCTCATCGCCGCGGGCAGCGACCGGCACAGCGGCGTGGACCTGTGGCTGATGGGCAGCGTCAGCGCCGACCTCGTGCGAGACGGCCGGCGCACCGTGCTCATCGTGCCACCTGGCAGCGAGCCGGCCGCCCGCGCAGACTGAATCGGCGCAGCGCGATGGCGCTGCCGGGCCCCTGGATACGTGGGTGTCCCTTCAAGCCGGGCGCCAACGCATCAGCTACCTGCGGAGCGCATGTCCGCTTGCGCTCCTGACTCGGAACCCGTAATTCAACGGCGTGACCACTCCGGATCCTGCGCTTACGGCCGAGGCAACGTACGACCTCTTTCCCAGGGTCTACGACGAGCTCAAACGCCTCGCCCGCCGCCACCGACGCGCCGCCGACGGATCCATCAGCATCTGCACCACGGAGCTCGTCCACGAAGCCTGGCTCAAGCTGAACCGAAACCGCGACGACGCATGGGAGGGACGCGCCCACTTCTTCGGCGCCGCCTCCAACGCCATGCGGCAGGTACTCGTCGACTTCGCGCGCCGCCGCCAGGCCGACAAGCGTGGCGGCGACCAGGCGCACGTCTCGCTCAGCGAAGCCAGCGCCGTGATTGGCGTCGACCTCGACGAGATCCTCGCGCTCGACGCCGCGCTCGACAAGCTCGACGCGGTCGACACACGCCTGCGAAAGATCGTCGAGCTGCGCTTCTTCGCCGGCGTCCCGGAGGACGAAGTCGCGGCGATGCTCGGCCTCTCGGTCCGCACGGTAGGCCGCGACTGGCTCAAGGCGCGCATGTTCCTGCTGCGCGAGCTCGGCACGACGGATTCATGACGGACGCGGAGCGTTGGCGTCAGGTGGAGGGCGTGCTCGACGCGGTGCTCGCGTCTCAGCCCGAGGATCGACCTCGGGTCCTGTCCGAACACTGCACCGGCGACGACGCGCTACGCCGTGAGGTGGAAGCACTGCTTCAGCACGAGCAGCGCGCGGAGTTGTTCCTCGCGAAGCCGCCGTCCACCATCGCGGCCGCGTTCATCGCCGAGCGGGGCGAACGGAGGCACGACGGCCAGCGCATCGGCGCGTACCGTCTCCTCCACGAGATCGGCGCGGGCGGCATGTCCCGCGTGTACCTCGGCGAACGGGCGGACGGCGCGTTCGAGCAGCGCGTGGCGGTGAAGCTCCTGCGCAGCAACCTCGATTCCGACGTCGACCAGCACCGCTTCCGCGCCGAACGCCAGATCCTCGCGACGCTCAACCATCCCGGCATCGCGCGACTCATCGACGGCGGCGTCACAGACGATGCGCTTCCGTACCTCGTCCTCGAATTCGTGGACGGCATGCCGATCGACGCGTGGTGCGCCGAACGGTCGCTCGACGTCGATCATCGCCTCGCGCTGTTCCAGACCGTGGCGCAGGCCACGCAGCACGCGCACAACAACCTGATCGTCCACCGCGACCTCAAGCCGACCAACATCCTCGTCGGCGCGGACGGGATCGTGAAGCTGCTCGACTTCGGCATCGCGAAGCTGCTCGACCCGGCGCGCGTGAGCGCCGAGCTGCAGACGCGCGCCGGCCAGCACTGGATGACGCCGGAATACGCCGCCCCCGAACAGATCCGCGGCGAGCCGGTCACGACGCTCACCGACGTGTACCAGCTCGCAGTGGTGCTCTACCAGCTCGTGAGCGGCAGACTGCCGTTCGGCACGGCGAGCACCAGCCTGCGGCAGCTCGAGAACGCGGTGCTCCAGCAGGATCCGCCGCCGCCATCGTCTATCGTCACCTCGGGCAGCGCGAGTACCGCGGTCTCGCCGCTCGCGGCGCTGGGGCGCGTTTCACGACGCGAGCTGGACGCCATCATCCTGAAGGGGCTCGCGAAGGACCCCGCCCACCGCTACGCCTCCGCCACCGCGTTCGCCGAGGACGTCCAGCGCTTCCGCGACGGCCTACCGGTGATCGCGGCGGCCGGCTCATGCGCGTATCGCGTCCGCAAGTTCGTTCGGCGCCACACGAGAAGTCTCGCCGCGGCCGCCGCGGTCGTCGCACTCATTGCCGCCGCCGGGCTCCGGGAGCGCGCACTGCGCAGCCGCGCCGAACGTGAAACGCACAAGGCCATGGCGGTCGAGCAGTACCTCGTCAACGTCTTCGACGTCGCCGACCCCTTCGCGCCGCCGGATCCGAAGCTCGGCGAGACGACGGCGCGTGCCATCCTCGACCGCGGCGCCGGACGCATCGACTCCGTGCTCGCCGGCCAGCCCGACGTGCAGGCGGAGCTGCGCAGCGTCATCGGCCAAGTGTACGGCAGCCTCGGCCTCTTCGACCGAGCCGCACCAACGCTCCAGCGCTCGCTCGACCAGCAGCGCGCGCTCCACGGCCGCGCGAGCATCGAGGCCGCGCAGGCGGAAGACCAGCTCGGCGTCGTGCTCGTCCAGCAGGAGCAGCTGGACAGGGCGGAGCCGCTCCTCCGCGACGCACTCGCGCAGCGCCGCACCATCCTCGGCAACCGCGACACCGCCACCGCGCTCTCGCTCGACCATCTCGGTGAATTGCTTCAGGAGCGCAACGACTACGACGCCGCGATCCTGACTCTGCGCGAGGCGCTCGACGTCCGCCGCTCCGTCCTCGGCGACGGCGACCTCGCGGTGGCGAAGAGCATGGATCAGCTCGGCCTCGCGTACTGGTCGAAGGGCAACTATGTAGCGGCCGAGTCGCTGTACCGCTCCGCGCTCGCCATCGACGCGCGGCGGCTCGGCGAGGATCATCCCACGACCGCCGCCGTCGTGCACAACCTCGCGCAGCTCAAGCAGCTCCAGGGCGGGCAGACGGACGAAGCCATCGCGCTCTACCGCCGGGCGCTGGCGGCCAAGCGCAAGTCGCTCGGGGATGCGCATCCGAGCGTGACGCTCAACATGAACAACCTCGGAATCCTGCTCGCGCGCGAGAAGGGCGCGTTGGACGAGGCCGAGCAACTCGTGCGCGCCGCGCTCGCGTACGACCGACGCACGTTCGGCGAGCGCCACGGCTACGTGGCCGCCAGCCTCGACAACCTCGCGTCCATCCTGCGCATGAAGGGCGAGTTCGACGAGGCGGAGCGGCTGTATGCGCAGGCGCTCGACATCAACCGCTCCATGTTCCACGGAGACCACAACGCCATCGCGCTGAATCTCAACAACCTGGGCGTCGTCCGCGCGAGCCGGGGTGATGCCGTCGGGGCGGTGCGCTACTTCCGGGAGTCCCTCGCCATGTACGGCCGCCTGCTCGGCGAGAAGCACCCGAGCTACATGACGGTGAGCATCAACCTCGCGAAGTCGCTGCGCGAGAGCGGGCAGTCGTCCGAGGCGGAAACGCTCCTTCGCACGGCGAAGCTGCGCACCGATTCCGTGAAACGGCCCATCCTGTACATCAACACCGAGATCGGGCTGGGTCGTATCCTCACCGCGCGCGGCGAGACGGCGACGGCGCGCCTGATGCTCGAGCGCGCCGTCGCCGTGGCCCGGAAGGAGTATGGTGACAGCCACTGGCGCACGGCCGAGGCGAAGCTGGCGCTCGGACTGTGTCTCGCCGCCTCCGGACAGGCAGCGCGTGCGGACTCGCTGGTGCAGGCGTCCTACGAGGTGCTGCGGAAGGAGCGCAGCCAGCCGCTGCTCGCGCGCGAGGCGCGTGCAGCGCTGGCAAAGCGCACGTAGCGATGCGCTACATGGGCCGCTGCACTGGCAACCGGCTTGGCAGATGTGTCGGCACCGTTTTGCCCAGGTCGCGGACGGCGGGATCGCTGAGCGCCGTCATGTAGTCCATCAGTTTGCCCACGAGATCGTCCGTGAGCACCACGCCCATGATGATCGGGTCGCGCTGCGCGATGATCGTCGCCTGGTTGTTGAGCAGCGTGCCGCGCAGGCCGGGCTCCAGCTCGAACGGGTTGAACGCGATGAGCTTGAGATCGGACTCGCTGTAGTGCTCGACGAAGCTCCGCAGCGAGCGCACCGATCCGTCGTGCCCGTACGGCGCGGTGAACTCCACGTTGCGCAGGGGCGTCGTGCGGAACTTGTAGATGTCGGCCGGGTTGCCCGTCACGTTCATGCGGCCGAAGTCGTCGTTGAACCCCGTGCCGTTGCCTTCGCCAGGTCCGATCTGCGCGAGCGCCACGTTGTGGAACTGGTCGTCGCTCAGCGTCGCACCCGTGTGGCAGATGGAGCACTTGAGCGTGAGGAACGTCTTCGCGCCCTCGAGCTGCCTGGGCGAGAGCGCATCGTCGTGGCCGGCAAGGAAGCGGTCCCACGGCGCGTTGGCAAGTGAATAGCTGTCCACGATGAAGCCGCCGATGGCGTTCGAGGCGTGCGCGAACGTCATGTCGTCGAACTTCGTGCCCGGATAGGCGTTCTCGAACATGGCGCGGTACTCGGGAATGGCACCGAGCCGCTTCATGAGCGCCGTCCAGATGCCCTGCATGTTGGAGTCGGGCAGCGCTGCCAGGTCGTTGCCGCTGCCGGCGCGCATCTCGGCACGGTTGGTCACGGGAAACATCCCGATGGCGGAGATGGGGCCGAACTCGAACGTGCCGCGCATCGCGGAGGTGATCTGATTTCCCGCCGGAGTGGTGAGCGTCGCGCCGTTCTGTTCGATGCGTCCGTCCCAGAACAGGTGCTTCATGGCCGCGAGGTTGAACAGCGGCGGCGCGTTGCGCGGGATGAACGTGCCCAGCGGGTGCGAGCGCTTGGGTCCTACATTCGCGCCGCCCTGACCGATCGAGAGGCTCTTTCCGTCGCCCGTGCCGAAGGCCGGGAAGTGGCAGGTGCCGCAGGAGATGTCCTTGTTGCCGCTGAGGATCGGGTCGAACGTGAGCGCCTGACCGAGGTGCACGAGCTGCCGCCGGACGAACGGCCGGGCGGGCAGGGCGGTGACACCGCGGCCCGCCGCGAGCTGCCGCACGATGGCGACGTCGGCGGCGGAATTGCCGCTCGCGGACGACGTGAGGGCGACGACATCCGGAGCGGTGAGCGACGGCGCGGAGGACGGGACGTCGGCGCAGGCGGCGAGGGACAGGGCCGCGAAGACCGCGCCGGCCATGGGGAGGAAGGATCTCCGGTGCATTGGATGGCGTCCGGGTCTGAGGAGGGGTGGTTCGGGGCGCAGATCGCCGCGCCAATCAGACATACGGCGTTTGCAGACAGAACCAGACATATACTTCGCCCTTCCGGGAAAAAACGCAGTAGCGGTCCGGCTGGCGCCATGGCGCAGGCGGCGGTAGCCTCGCGTGCGGGGCGTGTCGTCGGTAGCGTACCGCACTTATGGTGGCTCTCCTCGCCGGTGTCGCCGAGGCTCCTCTTGCCAAATCCGGCAAGAGGCTCGTACCAACCACCCCATCCACGCTCCTCCTCCGCTGACGGTGCCCGCTCCTCAAATGTGAGCCGATGGTACGCCCGCTCAACCATCGCCATGTGGGCCAGAAGGGCGCCGATGGAGGTACTTGAGGCGTCCGTGGCCTTGCCAATTCCCTGCAGAATCTCTCCGAACCGCTTTGAAAGTTGCTCGTCGATGACGTAAGATGAGGGAGCCGCAGCACTTGCCCGGGTGGCGGAATCGGTAGACGCAGGGGACTCAAAATCCCCCAGCACGAGAGTGCTATACGAGTTCGAGTCTCGTCCCGGGTATTGGCTTTTCTGCCACGCAGTGATGCGCGGACGGTGTTCCGGCTGGCAGGCGCAGCGCGCGGCGCCGCCGTCGCTTCGAACCGCAGACACGCGGAGCGTACGTGGCATGCTGAGAGTCGTGATTTCGCTCCTCTTCGCCGCGACGAATGGCGCGGACACAACGCGCGTCGACGTCGAACGGCTCGTCCAGGCCGTGGTCATCGATAGTCTCTTCGTTCGCGACACCACGCGACAGGTGGTCGTGGGTGACTCCACTGTGATCGGTGGGAGCCACTTCGTGGATGAGGACTATCAGAGCGCCTTGCGGATGCTCGGCACGCTGCCCGCCGGCCTTCAGGCGGACTTCGAGAGCGTGCGCGGCCACGGACGGGCCATGGGGCCGCTGCCGCTCCGGCGTCCCGTCGTGTCGATGAGCGCGGAGGTCCGCCAACGGATGCGCGCGATTCGAAATCCAGCGAAGTACTGGGCTGCATTCTTTGACGAGTTTCCAGGCACCCCCGGTCGCATCGAGGTTTCACGCGTGGGACTGAGTCCGGATGGGCGCTCGGCGCTCGTCCTGGTGGAGTACGGGTGCGGTGGGATGTGCGGCGGGACGCTCTACCTGCTGGTTCAGCGCGACGGAGATCGCTGGCGGATCACCCGCAAGGCACAACCACGGATAGTGTAGCGCGACAGGGCGAGTACCTGGATAGCGCTCTGATCGCACCGGCGACACTCGTTGCGGCGCGCGATCCCCAGTAGATTGCACCGTCGTTCGGGTCGTCGTCTGTTCGTCGCGGAAGCCGCACCAGCGCGCTCCCGCCCGACCGAAGGATGCGCGCGACTCACGATGCCGCCGTTTCAGGCGCACTCGCCACGCTCATCCCCGTCCATGCGCCTGCACGCCGTTCGAGCCGCTTTGCGGAGCCTGGTCGTCGCCGCGCTCGCGACGCTTGTCCTCGCCGAGCCGGCTCGCGCTCAACAGGCCGACAGCCCCGCGCGAGACACACTGCGCCGCGCATGGCTCGGCGCCGACTACAGCATCACCGCCTTCGACGGCGCCAGCATCGACCCCTGGCACCTCGCCTCGCTCTCGCTCACCGGCAAGAGCGAGAGCGGCGCCGTCGTCGGCCGCGTGAATTACGCGCGACGCTTTGCCCGCTCCGGTCTGCAATACGAGGCGGATGCCTATCCTCGGTTCGGCCGCGCGTGGTACGCCTACTTCAATCTCGGCTACAGCGCCGCCAGCGTCTTCCCGCAGTGGCGGGGCGGGGCAGAGCTCTACGCCGAGCTGCCGGATGCATGGGAGAGTTCCTTCGGGCTCCGGCAGCTCCGCTTCAGCGGCGCGCCGGTGACGTTGTGGACCGGCACGGTGGCGAAGTACTCCGGCAACTACTGGGTGTCGCTGCGCCCGTTCTTCCGCTCGACCACGAGCGGCAATTCCACGTCCGCCAGCGTCACGGCCCGCCGCTACTTCGCCGATGGGGACCACTTCGTCGGCGCGAGGCTCGGCTACGGCAGCACCCCCAGCGATCTCCTCATCGCGGACCAGGTCGCCCGCACCAATTCCTTCTCCGGCGATGTGCACGGGTCGCTCGACCTGCGTCGCGACCTCCTGGGCACGTGGTCAGTAGGATACGACCACGAAGCCCTCGCCGACGCCAGCATCCGGAAGAGTTGGACCGTGGCAGCCGGCGTGAAGGTACGGCTGTAAAGTGGCCGGAGCGATGATCCCTGTCATCCTGCGCGCAGCGAAGGATCCCTGTCATCCTGCGCGCAGCGAAGGATCCCTGGTCATCCTGCGCGCAGCGAAGGATCCCTGTCATCCTGCGCGCAGCGAAGGATCTGCTTCTTCGGTCCGCCGGCACAAGGAATCTGCTCTCGCGCCACTGTGCCCCGACCGCACGCGGTTGTTTCGCTTGCTCGCAACTGTTGATGCGCGTAGCTTTCGCGGGCTGCGTAGACATCCGTTCGCCATGTGCGCGAACGATCCACGCTAATATTCGGCAACGCAGCGCAGTTGAGTGAACGTGCGCGCCAGACGCGTGGCGCGGCAACAGTGAGCAAGTCGTCGTCGGACGACGGCAAGTTCTTCAACGGAGCGGCTTCCCCCCGGAACGCCACTCCGACATCGACCCCCCAATCCGCACCATGTCGCTCTTGCTCTTCGCGGGGCCCGCTGAACTCGGCGCGCTCGACGCTCCACTGTTGGTCGTCGCCCTTCCCAGCGGCAGCACGCTGGACTCCACCCTCACCGCGCTCGACGGTACGCTCAACGGCGTACTCCAGCGCAGCCTCGAGCGCCGCGACTTTCGTGGCGGCCGCGACGAGACACTGCACTTCGCCGGCGGCGCGACCGGCCCAGCGCGGGTGCTGCTCGTCGGCATGGGGAAGGCCACCGACCGCACGGGCGCGCTGCGCCGCGCGGGCGCCATCGCTGCCCGGCAGGCGGGGAAGATGGGTTCCGGCTCGCTGTCGATCTACGCCGGTGCGCTCGACGCCCGCGAGACGGAAGCCCTCGCACTCGGCCTCTCCGCCGGCGCGTGGGACTACACGGACACAAAGTCCGCGCCACCCGAAGACGAACGTCGCGCACCGCTCGCCAGCGCGCGCATCCACGGGGCCAACGCGGCCGCCATCGCGCAAGGCATCGCCTCCGGCACCGCCATCGCCGAGGGACATTCGCTCGCCCGCACGCTCGGCATGATGCCCGGCAACCTCTGCACGCCGGACTTCCTCGCCGGCACGGCGAAGGACATCGCATCGCGCCACGGCATGAAGCTCACCGTGCTGGGCCGTACCGAGATGGAAGCGCTCGGCATGGGCAGCCTGCTGTGCGTCGCGCAGGGCGCGCCCGAGGATCCCAAGCTCATCGTCCTCGAGTACTCCGGTGGTGCAGCGGGTGCCGCGCCTGTGGCGCTCGTGGGCAAGGGGCTCTGCTTCGACTCCGGCGGCATCTCCATCAAGCCCGCGCAGGGCATGGAGTGGATGAAGTTCGACATGTGTGGCGCGGCCGGCGTGCTCGGCGCGATGGACGCCATCGCTCGCCTGAAGCTTCCGGTGAACGTCGTCGGTCTCGTGGGCTCCACCACCAACATGCCCTCCGGCACCGCCTTCAAGCCGGGTGACGTCGTGAAGAGCATGTCGGGCAAGTTCATCGAGATCATCAACACGGATGCCGAGGGTCGCCTCGTCCTCGCTGACGTGCTGTCGTACGCACGCCGCTTCAAGCCCGCCGCCGTCATCGATGCCGCGACCCTCACGGGTGCCTGCGTCATCGCGCTGGGCCACACGGCCACCGGCGTGCTGGGGAACAACGACGCCCTCGTGCAGGAAGTGCTGGGCGCGGGAACACGGAGCGGGGAGCCGGGGTGGCAGCTACCCATGTGGGACGACTACAAGGACCTCATCAAGTCGGACGTCGCCGACATCCGCAATTCGGGCGGCCGGCCCGCGGGCACCATCAGCGCCGCGTTGTTCCTCGCGGAGTTCGCTGGCGAGTATCCCTGGGTGCACCTCGACATCGCGGGCACCGCATACACGGAGTCCGACCTCGGCACCGTCCCGCGCGGTCCCACCGGCGTCCCCGTTGGCACCTTCGTCGAGTTCGTGCGAGGGCGCGCCGGGTGAACCTGCGCCGGTTGACGTGGCTCGTGCTCATCGGCCTCGGCGCAGTTGCCGGGGCCGTTTTACCTGATGCCGCCGGCGCGCAGGTGCCGGTGCGCCGTGATACGATCGGCACGAAGCGCGACACCGCCCGCACGCGCGTGGATACGGCCGGTGGTCGCCGCAACCTGCCGCCCGCTGGTTCCGACACCATCAAGGTGCCGGTGCCGCCGAAGGCCGACTCGATGATCCGGAACGACTCGATCAACAAGAGCCTGGTTCCGCTGCCACCCGTGGTGAAGAAGGACACGATCAAGGCGCCGCTTCCCCGCGCCGAGGGCCCGCCCGTGCTCGACATCGGCGCACCGCGCGTCTACGACCGCACCGCGATGTTCGCCACCGGCGCCCTCACGCTCGTCGACCTGCTCGGCCGCGTGCCCGGCCTCACGGCGTTCACGACCGGCTTTCTCGCCGCACCTGCGCTCATCGCTTCGCAGGGCAACCTGCACGGCGTGCGCATCTTTCTCGACGGCCTCGAGCTCGACCCGATGGATCTGCGCGCGCGCGGCGTGACCGCGGCGAACGACCTCCCGCTCAATGCCCTCGAGGAAATCCGCATCGAACGCGGCGCAGAGGAAGTCCGCGTCTACGCGCGTAGCTGGCGGGTTGCCCGCACGGTGCCGTACACACGCGCGGACATCGCGACGGGCGACCAGAACTCCAACCTGTACCGCGCCTGGTTCGGACGCCGATATGCCCACGGCGAGGCGCTTCAGGTCTCGGCCGAGCAGTACACGACGCAGCCCAACTCGCGGCTCCCGAGCTCCGACGTCCTGAACGTGATGCTGCGCGCGGGCATCACGCACGGGCCATGGAGCACGGACGGCACCTTCCTGCGCACGCATCGCAACCGCGCGCCATGGTCCGGCGTCGGGACGTCGGCCGAGACGCAGGACACGGTGGCGGGCATCGAGACGAACCGCACCACCGCGTACCTGCGGCTCGGCAACGGCGACCCCGAGGCTGGCCGCTGGATGCAGTTCGTGGCATCGGCGCAGGCGTACACGGGTTCGTCACGCTCGTCCACCTCCCTCAGCTTCGGCACGACGGATTCGACGTCGACGATCGGGGACTCGGTCGCGTACGAGAGTCAGTACCTGCTCACCGGCGGCATCAACCGCGGGGTGCTGCACCTCAGCGGCGCGGAGCGATTCCGATTCGGCGGCCATCGCACATCGCACGTGCTGTCGGGCCGCGCGAACACGGTTACGGGCCCGCTCGCCGTGTCGCTGTACGCCGAGGGGAAGAGCTACCTCGCGCCGTCCCGGAAGGAAGCCGCGGCGCGCCTGTCATTCTTCGACCGGATCGCCTTGGTGGCGAGCGGGTCGCGGACCGGGTCCGGCACCTTCGACCGCCTGTTCGACGAGCCCCGCAACGGCACGGTTTACGGTGAGTCCGGAGCATTCACGATCGACGGGCTCGGACCGTTCGTCACGCCGGACACCTCGCAGGCAACGCGCTACCAGCTGGCAGCCAGCACCAACCTGCGCGCCGAGGCAGGGATCCGGTTGCGGGACCTCTGGTTGAGCGCGGGACTGCTCCGCCGTGGCGCCACGACCCTCATTCCGCCCGGGGAGATCGGGACGGAATACGCCAGCGCACCAGGCGTGCGGCCCGAGGGGGCCGTCACGGGCAAGATGATCGCGGCGCGCGGCCGCCTCTGGCGGGCGATCAACGCCGACGCGTGGGCCGTGGCGTGGGACGACACCGCCGGCGCCTACCGTCCGCGATACCAGACGCGCGGGGAGCTGTACATCCAGACCAACCTCCTGGACAAGTTTCCGGGAGGCAATTTCGGGCTCCTCGCCTCACTCGCCCACGAATACCGCTCCAGCGCCGTCTTTCCGGTGGCGCCCGACTCCGCGCGCATCGCGCCCGGATACCGCGCCATCACGTTCAAGCTCGAGATCCGCGTCCAGACGGCGGTGGTGTCCTATCAGTTCCGGAACCTGCTGCAGGAGCGTTATCAGCAGATTCCCGGCTTCCCGATGCCGAGGCAGACGCAGTTCTACGGCGTGCGCTGGGACTTCTGGAATTGACAAATGTCGTTGAAACACAGTAGCTTAGCCCACTTGATATGATACGGAGCATGACGGGGTTCGGCGCGGCCGACGGCGAAGTGGGCGACGCGCGCGTGAGCGTGGAGATCCGGTCCGTGAACCACCGGTTCTTCAGCCCCTCCATCAAGCTGCCGGGCGCCCTGGCGCGGTGGGAGGGCGAGGTGCGGGACGCCATGCGGCGCGGCGTCACGCGAGGACACGTCACCCTTTCCGCCCGGTTCGAGCGCGAGGACGCCGAAAGCTCGGTAACCCTTCCGATCGACGAAAGCCGGTTTGCCGCGTACGTGGCCCAGCTCCGGGGGCTCCAGGAGCGGTACGCGCTGGCCGATACGCTCGACGTCGCCGCCGTGCTGCGGCTGCCGGACGTCTTCCTGGCAGGCGCCGCTCGCGAGGAGCTGACCGCGGAGGCTGCCGCGCAGCTGGTGGCCATCGTGGAGCGGGCTGTCGCGGCGCTGCTCGACATGCGCGCCACCGAGGGCGCGCGCCTCGTCACCTACCTGGACGAGCGGCTCTCACTCATCGAGCGAGCGCTCGCGCGCGTCGCCGTACGGGCGCCCGAGCGCGTGACCGAGCAGCGCGACCGGCTCCGCAATGCGGTGCGTGAGCTGACGGACGGCCTCGCCGTGGACGAGACCCGCCTGGCGCAGGAGATCGCGCTCCTCGCGGACCGTCTCGACGTGCAGGAAGAGCTGTCGCGCTTCCGGGCGCACATCGACGCCTTCCGCGCCGCCCTGCAGTCCGCGCAGCCGGACGGGGTCGGGAAGCGGCTCGGCTTCCTGCTCCAGGAGATGCTGCGCGAAGCGAACACCACGGGCAGCAAGGGCAACGACGCCGCCATCGTCTCCGACGTCCTTCTCGTGAAGGAGGAGCTGGAGCGCATCCGGGAGCAGGTGGAGAACCTCGAATGACCTCCTACATGAGCTTCCCGGTCATCCTGAGCGCGCCCTCCGGCGGCGGAAAGACCACCATCGCCAAGCTGCTCCTCGCCCGCCGGCCGGACCTGGGGTATTCCGTTTCCTGCACCACCCGAACCCCCCGGTCGGGCGAAATCGCGGGAACCGACTATTATTTCATATCCCGTCCGGAGTTTCTGGCCGAACGGGAGCGTGATGCGTTCGCCGAATCCGCCGTCGTTCACGGCAACCTGTACGGAACGCTGCGCCGCGAGGTGGAGCGGGTGATGTCCGAGGGTAAGCACGTCGTGATGGACATCGACGTGCAGGGCGCCATCCAGTTCATGCGGGCGTTTCCGCAGTCGGTCACGATCTTCATCCTGCCCCCGTCCGCCGAGGTGCTGCTCGACCGGTTGCGGGCGCGGAAGACGGAGAGTCCGGCGCAGCTTGCGGCGCGGCTCCAGTCGGCATTGCAGGAGCTGCAGCAGGTGGGCGAGTACGAGTACGTGGTGGTGAACGACGACCTGGAGCGTGCGGTGGCCAGCGTCGGGTCCATCATCGACGCGGAGACGGTGAGCCGCGAGCGGGTCAAGAACCTTCGTCAGCAGGTGGCGCAGCTCATCGAGCGCCTCGAGCTGGAAATAGAGAACACCACACCCTGATCAACGAGTCCATGCGAGTCTTCACACCGGTCGAGATCGCGCAGCACGCGGCCAACAAGTACCTCGGCGTCCTCGTCGCGGCGAAGTACGCCCGCGCCCTGAACGAGTTTCCGGGCGGGTCGGCGTCGCGCGACAAGAAGCTCACCACGCGCTCGCTCGAGGAGCTCTCCCGCGGCGACATCAACTACCGCGTCATTCCCCGTCGTCGCTCGGCCGAATAACTGCTGGTGAACGACGGGCGGTGAACCGTGACCGGGCGCGACCAGCGCCCACCGGTTCACGGCTCTCCCTCCACGCGTCGCCACCTCCCTCGTGACCTCCAACGGAGTCCGGCCCTTCGCGGGTCGCCGCGTGCTGCTCGGCGTGTCGGGCGGGATCGCGAGCTACAAGAGCGCGTGGCTGGCGCGCCTGCTGGTGAAGGCGGGCGCCGAGGTGGACGTGGTGCTCACGCCGGCCGCCACGGAGTTCATCGGCGCCGTCACGTTCGAGGCGCTCACCGGACGTGCCGTCCACACCGGCCTGTTCGACGCGGGCCGCGCGCTGGACCATATCAAGCTCGCGCGCGCCGCGGATGCCATCGTCATCGCGCCGGCCACCGCCGACCTCCTCGCGCGCATGGCCACCGGGCAGGCCAACGACCTGCTCAGCGCGTGCGTCCTCGCCGCCGAGTGCCCCGTGCTCGTGGTGCCGGCCATGAACGACCGGATGTGGGCGCATGCGCAGACACAGGCGAACGTGGCGCACCTTGCGACGCTTGGTTACACGATCCTGCCTCCCGACGATGGCCTGCTGGCCGCCGGCGAAGGCAGCGGGCCCGGACGCATGCCGGAGCCGGAGACGATCATCGCGCACGTGGGCCGCGTGCTCGAGCGCGACGGTGCGCTCGCGGGGCGGCAGGTGCTCGTCACCGCGGGCCCCACGCGCGAGGCGCTCGATCCCGTCCGCTTTCTCTCCAATCACAGCAGCGGCCGCATGGGCGTCGCCATCGCCGCGGCGGCGTGGCGGCGTGGAGCGGACGTGACGCTGGTGGCCGGTCCACTTTCAGTGCCCGTACCCGTCGGTGTCGCGCACGTTTCCGTCGAGTCCACGGCGGAGATGCGAGACGCCGTGCGCACGCACATCGGCGCCGCCGACGTGGTGATCATGAGCGCCGCGCCCGCGGACTACCAGCCGGAGCACGTGGCGCCCGGCAAGCTGAAGAAGACCGGCGGCGCGCGCACGCTCGACCTCGTGGAGACGCCGGACATCCTGCTCAGCACACGAGAGCATCGGCGCGCCGGCGCCGTGGTCGTCGGCTTCGCGCTGGAGACGGACGACCTGCTCGCCAACGCGCGGCGCAAGCTGGCGGGCAAGGACCTGGACATGGTGGTGCTGAACGCGGCCAACGAACCGGGCGCCGGGTTCGGCGTGGACACCAACCGCGTCACGCTGGTCCGCCGCGGCGTCGACGAGCCGGAAGCGCTGTCCCTGCTGACCAAGCGCGACGTCGCTGACGAGATCCTCGATCGGGTGGAGACCCTGCTGCATGGACGCTAAGGACTCGCTGCGCCGGTACCTCGAGCAGCGGCGCGAGCTGGGCGAGACGGAACTCGTTCTCGACTCGCTCAGCGTGGACGAGGCGCTCAAGCTGCTCGGCGCCGCGACGTCGGCGCCGCGGGCGAAGGAGCCGCGAACGAAGGAGCCGGAGACGACCGACTGGCGGGCCGCCGTGCGCGCCGCGGGCGGCGCCCCGGAAGCGAGGCCCTCCATCGGCACGCCGGTGATTCCAGACGAGCGTGCGCGGGCCGTGGCGCCCAAACCGCCGGTGCGTACGGCGGCGACAGAAGCTGAGAGCAGCCGGCCGACTGCTGGACAAGGTTCGGGCGGGGACGTTGCGTCGGCGCCCGAGGTGCCACTGGACCAGGTGCCCGGCGGGCTGGTGGTGGGCGGGGGCGGTCGCTCGTTGGACGACCCCACCTTCAAGCTCGCGACGCTCACCGATGTGGCGGACACCGTGGCGCACTGCACGCGCTGCGCGCTCTACGCCACGGCGAAGAACCCCGTGCCCGGCGTGGGCAACCCGGACGCCGACTTCATGATCGTGGGCGAGGCCCCGGGCGCGAACGAGGACGAGCAGGGCGTGCCCTTCGTGGGACAGGCCGGCCAGCTGCTCACCAAGATCCTCGCCGCGATCAACCTTGGACGCGACGACGTCTTTATTGCGAACGTCCTGAAGCATCGTCCTCCCGGTAACAGGAATCCGCTGCCGGAGGAGGTCGTGGCGTGCTCGCCGTACCTGGTACGGCAGATCGAGCTCGTTCGCCCGAAGGTCATCCTGGCACTCGGCACTTTTGCAGCGCAGACTCTCCTCGAGACGAAGACGACGATCGGCAAGCTCCGCGGCCAGATTCATCGGTACTACGGCGTGCCCCTCATCGTGACCTATCATCCCGCCGCGCTCCTCCGGAACCCGGCATGGAAACGCCCCACCTGGGAAGACGTCCAGCTTGCCCGACGAATACTCGATCGCCCCGACGCCCCACGGGCGTGACCCCTACCGGGACCGGCGCCCGCCGTACAGCGAGGATGCCGAGCAGGCCGTGATCGCCGCGATGCTCATCGACCAGGACGCCGTGATGCGTGCGGTCGAGGTCGTGGACGATTCCATGTTCTATGCCGAGCGGCACCGTCGCCTGTTCCGCGCGATGATGTCGATCACGGAGCGCGGCAGCGTCGTCGATCCACTCACCCTCGCCGACGAGCTGTCGCGCAAGGGCGAGCTCGAGAGCGCCGGGGGCAAGGACTACATCGGCTTCCTCGTGGACGCCGTGCCCACGGCAGCGAACGTCGAGTATCACGCGAAGATCGTGAAGGAGAAGGCGCTGCTGCGCCGCCTCATCGAGGTCTCCACGGAGATCGTCGGCGAGGCGTTCAGCGGCGGCCAGACCGCGGACGAGCTGCTCGACCTCGCGGAGCAGAAGATCTTCCAGGTGGCCCAGCAGCGGACCAGTGAGGGCTTCTCGCGCATCAAGGAGCTGCTCTGGCCCACGATGGAGCGCATCGAGGCCATTCACGCCGGCGGCGAGGCGATCACGGGCGTGGCCAGTGGCTTCGCCGACCTCGACGATTTGACGTCGGGCTTCCAGCCCTCGGACCTCGTCATCATCGCCGCGCGTCCGTCGATGGGAAAGACCGCGTTCGTGCTGAACATGGCGCAGCACGCAGCCATCGAGAAGGAAAAGAAGGTCGCGTTCTTCTCGCTCGAGATGAGCAAGGAATCGCTCGTGCAGCGCATGCTCACGTCGGAAGCGCGCATCGATGCGCAGAAGCTGCGCAAGGGCATGTTACGCGACGACGATTTTCCGAGGCTGGCACGCGCCGCCGGCATTCTTACGCATGCGCCGATCTGGATCGACGACACGGCGGGCATCACGCTGCTCGAGATGCGGTCGAAGTCCCGGCGGTTGAAGGCGGAGCAGGGGCTCGACATGATCGTGGTGGACTACCTGCAGCTCATGCAGGGACCGGCCAACTCCGAGAGCCGTCAGCAGGAAGTGTCGCAGATCTCGCGCGGCCTCAAGGCGCTCGCCAAGGAGCTGAAGGTACCGGTGCTCGCGCTGTCGCAACTCTCGCGTGCACCGGAGCAGCGCGCCGGCGACAGCAAGCGTCCGCAGCTCTCCGACCTGCGCGAGTCAGGCGCCATCGAGCAGGACGCCGACCTCATCATGTTCATCTACCGTCCCGAGGTCTACGAGGGCGTGGCCGACAAGGACGGCAACTCGCTCGAGGGCAAGGCGGAGATCATCGTCGGCAAGCAGCGCAATGGCCCCATCGGGTTCGTGAACCTCTTCTTCCAGAAGAGCTACACGCGCTTCGAGAATTTCTCGCATCGCGCGCCGTCGCCCACGGGCGGCGGTACGGAGGCAGGTCGGATCGGGCCCGGCGGGCAGGAGCGGCGGGTGGGCTGATTTCACGCCTCACTGCTCACTGCTCATGGCTCATGACTCATGACTCACAGCTGACGGCTGACGGCTCGGAGTCACACGGGTCCCCTCACGGCTGTCATCCCGAGCGCAGCGAGGGACCTGCTCGAGCTCCCGCGCGAAAGCAGATCCTTCGCTGCGCTCAGGATGACACTTCGGTTGCGCAGGATAACACGGGCGCGCACGAATCGGGAACGCCGGACGACCCGCCGCTCGCTAAATTCTGGACATGTCCGCCAAGACCAAGTCCATCCATCGCTGCACCGAGTGCGGCGCCGACCATCCCAAGTGGGCCGGTCGGTGCGACGTGTGCGGCGCGTGGAATTCGCTCGTCGAGGAGATGGCCAGCCGGGCGGCCCCCACCGGTGGCGCGAGCCGTCGCGCGGGCGGGGCGCGCACGCTGGCCGAGGGCGGGAGCGTGGCCCTCACGCCGCGGCTGCGCGAGGTGAGCGGATCGGAGTCGCGGCGCTGGAAGACCGGCATCGATGAATTCGATTTCGTGCTGGGCGGAGGCATCGTCCCGGGATCGATGATCCTCATCGGCGGGGAGCCCGGCATCGGCAAGTCGACGTTGCTGCTCCAGGTGGCCGCACGGCTCCAGAATGCCGGCCACGCCACGCTCTACGCGTCCGGCGAGGAGAGCGCCCTCCAGATCAAGCTGCGCGCAGACCGCCTCGCGGAAGACGCCGGCGACGTCAGCCTCCTCAGCGAGACGAACCTCGAAACGGTACTCACCACCGCGACCGCCGCATCACCCGCGGTGCTCATCGTCGATTCCATCCAGACGGTCTTCACCGGCGACCTCGAAGGCGCACCCGGCAACGTGGGTCAGGTGCGCGAATGCGCTGCGCGGCTCATGCGCTTCGCGAAGGAGAGCGGCACCGCGGTGTTCGTCGTCGGGCACGTGACGAAGGGCGGCGGCATCGCCGGCCCCAAGACGCTGGAGCACATCGTCGACACCGTGCTCTACTTCGAGGGCGAGAACTCCGTGGACCACCGCGTGCTGCGCGCCACGAAGAACCGCTTCGGCAGCGTGGACGAGATCGGGGTCTTCCGTATGGCGCAGGACGGCCTCATCCCCGTCGCCAACCCCTCCGAGCTGTTCCTCGGCGACCGCTCCATGCACGCATCGGGCAGTGCCGTCACCGCGCTGCTCGAGGGCACGCGCCCCATCCTCATCGAGATCCAGGCACTCGCGGCGAAGGCCGGATTCGGCACGCCGCAGCGCGTCGCCACGGGCTATGACGGACGACGCCTCGCGCTGCTGCTCGCCGTGCTCGACAAGCGCGCGGGCCTCTCGTTCGGCCAGCTCGACGTCTTCCTCAACGTGGTCGGCGGCGTGCGGCTCCAGGAACCCGCGGGTGACCTCGCCGTCGCCGTCGCCCTCGCGTCCAGCGTGTACGACCGCGCGCTCTCGACGGACGCGGTGTTCGTGGGCGAGGTGGGCCTGGGCGGCGAGATCCGCCCGGTGTCGCAGGCGGAACGACGCCTCGCCGAGGCGGCGAACATGGGCATGACGACGGCGTATCTCGCCGAGCGTGCCGTACCGACGCGCGTGCCGAAGGGGCTGCGTGCGATTGGCGTGCGCACCGTGGGTGACCTGTTCGAGCGGGTCTTCGCGTGACGGCGCCACCCGGCGGTATCGCGCGCGACGTCGGCGTCATCATCGTCGCTGGCGGCAGCGGCTCGCGCGTGGGTGGTGAGGAGCTGAAACAGTTTCGGTGGGTGGCCGGCAAGCCGATGCTCCTGCACAGCGTGCAGACCTTCATGGACCGCCCGGATGTCGGGATGGTCGTGTGCGTGCTGCCGCAGCGCTACGCGGGCGACCCGCCGCCCTGGCTTTTCCAGTGCGATGTAGACCGCCTGATGGTGTCGGTGGGCGGACGGACGCGCAGCGAGAGTGTGGCCAACGGACTCGACGACCTCCCCGACGAGGCGCAGATCGTGCTCGTGCACGATGCGGCGCGCCCGCTCGTGGACGCCGCCACGATCGAGCGGGTGGTGGCCGGCGTGCGCGCCGGCACGAGCACCATCGCGGCGCTGCCGGTCACCGACACCCTGAAGAACGTGGATGAACATGGCATGATCGTGCGCACCGTCGCGCGGGACGGGCTGTGGCGCGCGCAGACGCCGCAGGGCTTTCCGCGGCAGCTGCTCGTGAACGCGCACCGCCGCGCGAGCGCGGAGCACATCGCCGCCACGGACGACGCGGCGCTCTGCGAGCGGCTCGGCATTCCGGTGCGCGTGGTGCGCGGCGCCGAACGCGCGCTCAAGGTCACTGAAGCGGGCGACTTCGCTCGCGTGGACGCACTCTACGGCGTAATCGAATGAACGGGTCGCCGCTGCCGGTGCCATTCTGGTCGGATGCCGAGGTCGCCGCCGCCATCCGGCCCGCCCTCGAGCAGATGGAGTTGCGGCGCGTGCTCGCGTATCCCACCGAAACCGTGTATGGCTTCGGGGGCGCCATCGACCGCGACTCGGTGGACGCGCTCGTGCGGCTCAAGGGACGGCCCAAGGGCAAGCCCTTCCTCCTGCTCATCGCCGGCAGCGACATGCTCGCGAAGCTCGACCTCCGCCTGCCGAGCTTCGCGACCAACCTCGCCGTGCGCCACTGGCCGGGCGCGCTGACGCTGGTGCTGCCGGGCGGCGAGCGTCGCGTCCCCGACGCGCTGCGCGGACCTGAGGGCGGAATCGGCGTGCGGTGGACGTCGCACCGCAACCTCCAGCGACTCATCCGCGCGCACGGCGAGGCCATCACGAGCACGAGCGCGAACCGCCCCGGGGTTCCCCCCGCCACCTCCACGCGCGACATTCGGGAGCAGTGGGGCGGTGCGCTCGCCAGCGGCGTGCTCCGTGCGCTGGACGGCGGCACGCTCCAGCCGTCGCCTCCGTCCACGGTGGTCGACTGCACTGGCCGGGCGCCCCGCGTCATCCGGCCGGGCGCGATTCCGGCCGCCGTGCTGCGCGAGACGGCGCCGCTGCTCATCGGAGATGCCTGAGCCATGAAGCTCCTGTTCGTGTGCACCGGGAACACCTGCCGCAGTCCGATGGCCGAGGCCATCGCGCGGAAGTTCGCCATCGAGCGGGGGCTGGTGGATATCGACGTGGCATCCGCGGGTACCAGTTCATGGGATGGCGCGGCCGCGTCCGACGGTGCGCTGCTGGTGGGACTCGAGCGACGCGTCGACCTGAGCGGCCATCGCTCGCGGCGGATCTCGCGTGCGCTGGTGGACGGCAGCGACGTCATCTTCGCGATGGGCCCGCACCACCTCGAGCGGCTCGAGGCGCTCGGCGGCGCCGGCAAGAGCTACCTGCTCACCGGCTATCCAAATGCGGGAGGACGCGCGATCAGCGATCCCATGGGCGGCGACCTCGATACCTACCGCGCCACGGCCGACGAGCTGGAAGCAGAAGTGCGGCGCGTCCTGGATCTCCTGACCGCGACGAAGACGCCCGGCACGCCGTGATCGATCCGCCGTCGCGGCTGGTGCTGCTCGGGCACCCGGTCGCGCACTCGCGCTCGCCATTGTTCCAGCAGGCCGCGCTGCATGCCGCACGGATCGACCTCCGCTACGAACTGCTCGACGTGGCGCCCGATGCACTCGACGCCGTGCTCGCTGCGCTCGCGCGCGAGCGGGCCGCGGGCAACGTCACGATTCCACACAAGGAGCGCGTCGCCGCACGCT
>JBBRZK010000034.1:0-39712 GCA_038236775.1 Gemmatimonadales bacterium | reverse complement strand
GCCGCAGCATCCGGCTCTTGAACCCCGCACTATAGACTGGCACCGAACTACCCACCTTTGACCCCCAGGGACTGTGATCGTGTGACCGCTTAAGCTACTGCGGTCGTACGACAACTATCCTGACACCGGGGGTGACCGTAAGCCATGCCCGGTAAGTCGTAGTCGTAAGTCGTAAGTCGTAGTCGTAAGTCGTAAGTCGTAGTCGTAAGTCGTTGAGTCGTTGAGTCGTAAACCGTAGATCGTCAGCCGTCAGCCGTCAGCCGTCAGCCGTCAGCCGTCAGCCGTCAGCCGTCCTCACACCTTGACGACCTTTCGCTTCTCCTTCACGGGCGCGAGCGTGAGCACCTCGGTGACGATGCGCTTCTGCTCCACCTTGTGCGCCTCCGAGTAACCCTCCGCCGGGCTCGCCCGTTCCGGACGACCGATGTAGCGGATGGTGAGCATGTTGCCCGTGGCCACGCGAAGCTGCGGCGCGACGAAGCTCCACGCGCCCATGTTCTTCGGCTCCTCCTGCGCCCACACCACGTCCTCGAGGTTCGGATAGCGGTCCACGATGGCGGCCACGTCCGCGCCCGGCCACGGATACAATTCATCCACCCGCACCAGCGCGACGTCGGCGCTGTCGGCGGCGCGCGCCTCGAGCAGGTCGTAGTACATCTTCGCCGTCGAGAGCACGAGGCGACGCACGTCCGCCACGCGCGACTCCACCCCCGCATCGTCGATCACCGGCTGGAACGAGCCCGTCGCGAGCTGCTCCAGGCTCGATGCCGCCGCCGGCAGGCGCAGGAGGCTCTTCGGCTGCATCAGCACGAGCGGGCAGCGCTCGGCGCGCAGCGCCTGGCGACGCAGGATGTGGAAGTACTGCGCCGGCGTGCTCGGATAGGCCACGCACATGTTGCCCTCGGCGCACAGCTGCAGGAACCGCTCGAGGCGCGCGCTCGAGTGCTCCGGGCCGCCCCCCTCGTAGCCGTGCGGCAGCAGCAGCACCAGCCCGCTCCACTGGCCCCACTTCGCCCGGTCCGCGGAGATGAACTGGTCGATGATCGGCTGCGCGACGTTCACGAAATCGCCGTACTGCGCCTCCCACAGCACGAGGTCCGTCTCCGTCGCCGTGCTGAAGCCGTACTCGAAGCCCATCACCGCCGTCTCGGAGAGCGGACTGTTGTAGATCTCGAACGGTGCCTTCGCGGCCGGCAGGCTCGCGAGCGGCGTGTACGTCCCGCCCTTCTCCACGTCGTGCAGCACCGCATTGCGGTGCGCGAACGTGCCACGCTCCGCGTCCTGGCCGCTCAGCCGTACGCCCACACCCGCCTGCAGCAACGAGCCGAAGGCGAGGACCTCGGCGTGCCCCCAGTCGATGAGGTGCTTGTGGAGCGCCTCGCGCCGCCGCTCGATCACCTTGATCAGCTTCGGCGGCCCGTGGAACTCCGCGGGCCACGTGAGCAACTGCTCGTTGAGCGCCTCGATGTCCGCCGTGGGCATGCCCGTCACCGGCTCGACGTCATCCTCCACCACGGGGTGCGACTTCGTGCCCCGCGCGTGCGACTCGTCCGGCACCGCCGACTTCATCTCGCGATGCAGCCCCGCGAGCTTGTCGCCGAACGCCGTGTCGATCGCCTTCACCTCGGCCTCGGTCACGACGCGTTCGCGCACCAGTCGCGCCGCCCACACCTCGCGCGGCGTGGGATGCGCGCGGATGGTCTCGTACAGCTTCGGCTGCGTGAAGAAGGGTTCGTCGGTCTCGTTGTGGCCCCAGCGGCGGTAGCCCACCACGTCGATCAGGACGTCCTTCGCGAACTTGTCACGGTACGCCACCGCGAGGCGCACGGCGATGAGGCACGCCTCCGCGTCGTCCGCGTTCACGTGCATCACCGGCACCTCGAACCCCTTCGCCGGATCGCTCGCATAGCGCGTGGAGCGCGCATCGATCGGGTCCGTGGTGAAGCCCACCTGGTTGTTCACGATGAGGTGCATCGTGCCGCCCACGTGGTATCCACGCAGCCGCGACAGGTTGAACGTCTCGGTCACCACGCCCTCACCGGGGAACGCCGCATCGCCGTGGATGCAGAGCGGCAGCGCCACGCGCTCGTCGCGGCCACCCTCCACGCGCTGCTTCGCCCGCGCGATGCCCGACATGATCGGGTTCACCACCTCGAGGTGGCTCGGGTTGGGCACCAGCTCGATGGAGACGGTGCGCTCGCCCACCTGCCGCGCGTTGGTGAAGCCGAGATGGTACTTCACGTCGCCCGTGCTGCTGTAGGCGCTCGCGTCACCCTGCCGGCCCTCGAACTCGCCGAACATCTCGACGTACGACATCCCCATCACGTGCACGAGCACGTTGATGCGGCCGCGGTGCGCCATGGCCATCACCACCTCGCGCGCGCCGCTGCCCGCGCTGCGCGCGATCGTCTCGTCCAGCATCGGGACGAGGATGTCGTTGCCCTCGATGGAGAAGCGCTTGTAGCCCTTGTACGCGCGCTCGAGGAATCGCTCGAGGCCGTCCACCTCGGTGAGCCGCTGCAGCACGGCCACCTTCTCGTCCGCCGTGAGCGGATGCGTGATCGCGCCTTCCTCCATGCTCTGCCGGAACCAGGCGCGCTCCTCCTCGCTGCCCAGGTGCGTGAACTCGAGCCCGATGGCGCTGCAGTACACCTCGCGAAGCCGCTGCACCACGTCCGCCGCCGTGCCCACGCCATAGCCGAGTGCAGACGCCGGCACGTCGGCGAGGTCTTCCTCGCGAATGCCGTGGAACTCCGGCGTCAGCTCGGGCGCACCCGGCGGTGCGCTACCCAATGGGTCGAGCTGCACGGCCAGGTGGCCGTACTCGCGGATCGCCTCCGCCAGTGACGACGCGGCTGCCGCCTTGCGCAGCAGGCGGTCGTCCGCCGGCGCGCCACCCGCCGGTGCGGCGATGCGCTCGGCCGTCCGGAAGAACTGCCGCCAGGACTCGTCCACCGACGACGCATCGCGCCGGTATGCCTCGTACATCTCGGCGATGTAGCCGTCGTTGAAGACTGTCGTCGTCGGGGGAAAGGTGCTCATGCCCGGAATTTAGCGGCCCCTCCCCGTCCGCGAACAGCGGTCACGCCGGTGAGTGCCAGACGAGTGGAAGCGCAACGGTGAACGTCGATCCCTGCCCGGGCTCGCTGTACACCTCGATGTGACCGCCGAGCAGCGTCGCGAGACGCCGCGAGATGTACAGGCCCAGCCCCGTGCCTCCGTACCGGCGCGTGAGGCCGCTGTCCACCTGGGCGAACGGGCGGAACAGCCGCATCAGTTCGTCCTCCGGAATGCCGATGCCGGAGTCCTTCACCTCGATGCGCACCGAGTTGCCCTGCGGACGGAGCGTGACGACCACGCTGCCGCTGTCGGTGAACTTCACGGCGTTGCCCAGGAGGTTCACGATGATCTGCCGCGACTTGTCGATGTCGCCGCTCATGCGGATGAACATGCCCGGGAGCGACAGCTGGAGCGTGAGGTGCTTCTGGTCGGCGAGCGGCTGCACGACGGCCACCGCCGCGCGCACGAGGTCCGCGGCGAGGAAGTCCGTGGGACGCACCACCTCGCGCCCTTCCTCCAGGTTCGTGAACGCGAGGATCTCCTCGATCATCGCGGACAGGTGCGTCGTCACGCTCCGCATGCGCTCGAGGATGTCGAGCTGCGATTCGCTCACCGGCCCGATCACCTGGTCGATGAGCAATTCGTTGTAGCCGGCGAGCGCGGTGAGCGGCGTCCGCAGCTCGTGGCTGATGGTGGCGAGGAAGCGCCCCTTCGCCTTGTCGGCGCTCTGCGCCAGGAGCAACAGGCGGGACTTGTGCACCGCCAGCGCCGCATGATCCGCGAGCACGCCAAGGCGCTCGATCTCGCGGGTACGGAAGGCGCGGCCGCCCACGCCACGCGCGATCGCGATGACGCCAAGGGTTTCCCCGTGCGCGCGAAGCGGCGCCACGAGCATCGGACCGAGTGCCAGCTCGGGCACCACGCGCAGCAGCGGACGGTCGGAGCGGCCGTAGTCCCGCTCGCTCACCACGCGCTGCTCGTCGATCGCTTCCATGAGGAGCGACCCCTCGAGGTCGAAGCAGCGGCCGCGTGCCGGCTCGAGGTCCCCGGCGGCGGCGACCACCTCACCCTGCCCGTCCAGCACGCGAAGCACGGCCGCCCCGCTCGCGCCGCACTGTCGCGTCGCAATGTCGCAGAGGGTCCGCAGCACCTCAGCCATGTCGGTGACCTCGGCGAGCCGGCGCGCGAAGTCGTTCATCGCCAGCACGTCGTCGTCGCTCTCGAGGTGGGCTTCCACGACCAGTCCGTCGCCGGCGCGCTGCACGGCGCACATCAGGCGCAGCGCGCCGTCGGCCTGCGCGCAGTGCACGGCCATCGGCACCGTGCGTGGTTCGCCGTCCGCCAGCACGGCCACGAGCTCACGCTCCACGCGGTCCGGTTCGCCGGCGAGCAGCACGGACAGCCGTTCGCCCGGCTGCAGCGGCGCGCCGAGCCACCGGTTCCAGCGCGCGTTCGCGTAGGTGACGTGCAGGTCGCGGGAGAGGACCATCACGCCGAGCGCGAGGGCGTCGAGCAGCCGGTCGCCCCCGACCGGGTCGGTGCGCAGCGACGTCGCAGCCTCGTGGTCCTGGCTGCTGCGTCCGAAGTTCGTCACCTCGCCCGGCTCACGATGCCGCACCGCACATGCGGATCGCTCAGTGCGCGGCCGCGGCCGGCTGCGGGATGGACACGTCGGCGTGACGCGGCGCGTCAACGCCGCGCGGACGGCGGGCGCCAGCCAGCAGCGCCAGCGTATTCGCCCGATCGAGCGCCGGCAGGTAGATCACGCCGTTCACTCCCGTCCCGTCCGGCGTCACGCACTCCCCCGGACGATGCGTGAGGCTCACCGCCATCACGGGCACGTCGCGCAGCGCGTCGTCGCTTGTCCACGCCGCGAGCACGCTGGGCGTGAGCAGGTCGCTCTCCGCCACCACAAGGTGCGGCTCGAACTCCGCCGCGCCGCGCACCGCGGCCTGCACGCCCACCACGGGCTCGCACTGCACCTCAGGCGCGCTGAAGAAGCGGCACAGGTGCTCGCTCAGGTATTCATGTCGTCCCACGCACAGCAGTCTCATCCCGGAATATACCTCGAAGACGGAACGAAGTTGCATCGCTGCGACGCTGCGAACGTGGCCAGCGATGGGCGTGGCGTCAACCCGCGGCGGGCGGACGCGCGTCGCGCGTGACCGGCGTCACACGCGGCGATCAGGCAGACGCGGGCGCTGGTGTGGGCGTGGGCACCGTGGGCGCGGCTGTCTCCTGCGAGCGGCGTGACGGCGTTTCTGCGGTGGACGGCAACGTCAGCCGGAAGGTGCTTCCGTGCCCCGGCTCCGACTCGATATCGAGCACGCCATGCAGCATGTCGGCGAGCCGCCGTGAGATCGGCAGGCCGAGACCAGTGCCCTCGGTGAGCTGCGTCTTTCCGAGCTGCACGAACTCGTCGAAGATCTTCTCGCGGTCCGCCGGCGCGATGCCCTCGCCCTGGTCGATCACCTCGACCACGATGCCGCCGTCAGGCCGCGGCATCGAGCGCACGCGGATCGGCTTCGCGCCGCCGAACTTGATCGCGTTCGACAGCAGGTTGAGGAGGATCTGCCGCACGCGCCGGGGATCGCTGATCACCTTCAGCGAGTCGCCCTCGTGCTCGATCGCCAGCGAGGATCCGTACTGGTCCGCCAGCGGCCGCACGGTGACGAACAGGTCGTCGATGAGCGAGGGAAAGCTCACCGGCTGCAGGCGCAGGTCGATCTTCCCCGCCTCGATCTTCGAGAGGTCGAGGACGTCGTTCACCAGCTCGAGCAGGTGCTTCGCCGCCTTGTGCGTGCGCGTGATGCCTTGTGCCTGCTTCTCGTTGAGCGGCCCGTAGATGTTCTCGAGCAGCAGCGTACTGTAGCCCATCACGGCGTTGATCGGCGTGCGCAGCTCATGGCTCATGGAGGCGTAGAAGCGGCTGCGTGCCGCCATCGCACGCTCCAGCTCCGCCTGCCGCTCCGCCAGCTCGTCGTTGAGCGCCTTGAGCTCCGACATCGCGCGCGCCAGCGACGTGGCCTGCACCTGCAGCTCCCGCTCGGCGCGCTTCCGCTCGGCGATGTCGCGGACGATGAGCGTGTAGGTCTTCTTGCCGCGCACGTCGAGGCAGCTCGCGGTCGCCTCCACGGGGAACTCCTCGCCCGACGCGCGCACGCCCATGAACGAGCGCACCTGGTCGGCTGCTGCGCCGGCCGACGATTGCGCCGGCGGGTCGTGCACCGCGCCGGAGCTCGCGCAGATGCGGTCGAGCAGCTCCTGCCCCATCGATTCCGGGAAGAGTGCGCGCACATCGTGCGCGAGCGCCGCAGTCGCCGGGCTGCCGAACATCCGCTCCGCCGCTGCGTTGAACAGCGTCACCACGCCGTCGTCGTCGAACGCGATGATGGCGTCCATCGCCGAGCTGACGATCTCCGAGAATCGCGCCTCCGACTCGTAGATCTCGCGCATGTGCCGGACCTCGAGCTCGCGCCGCTCGCTCTCCGCCAGCAGCTCGCGCTGCGCCGCCAGCTGCCGCTGCTTCTGGAACAGGTCGACGAAGACGTTCACCTTCGAGCGCAGGACGTCCGGCTGGAACGGCTTGGCCATGTAGTCCACGGCGCCCACCGAGTAGCCCTCGAAGACGTACTCCTCGTCCTTGCTGATCGCGGTCAGGAAGATGATCGGGATGTAGCGCGTGCGCTCGCGCGACTTGATCAGCCGCGCCGTCTCGAAGCCGTTGATGCCCGGCATCTGCACGTCGAGCAGGATCATCGCCACGTTGTGCGAGAGCAGCTTGCGGAGCGCCTCGTCACCCGAGCCGGCGCGCACGACGATCTGCCCGAGCGGCTCCAGGATCGCCTCGAGGGCGAGCAGGTTCTCGGGCCGGTCGTCCACGATGAGGATCTCGACCGGCGGCAGGACGTCATCCACTCCCGGCACGGGCGGGCTCACGGGGTTCGACGGCACGGCGGCACTGCTCCCGCTCACCGCGGGCACCCTCGGCGGCGTCGGTCGACCCGGACCGGTGTCTGGACTCATGGGTCGTCCCGCTCCGGCGCACCCGCCGGCAGCGACGCGATGAACTTCGTCATTTCCTCCAGCTCCATCACACGCGCCCGCGGCACAGCGCGCACGGCGGCCGCCGGCATCAGGTTGCTCTCGGCGGACTCCGGGTTCTGCACGATCGCCAGCCCACCGCGGTCGGAGATGCGCTTCAGCCCCTCGCTGCCGTCCGCGTTCGCGCCGGTGAGCACGACCCCCACGGTGCGATGCCCGTAGCTGTCCGCCGCCGACAGGAAGGTGACGTCGATCGACGGGCGACTGTAGCGCACCGGCGCCTCCGTGCTGAGTGAAAAATGACCCGGCTCGACCAGCGTATGATAGTCGGGCGGCGCCACGTAGATGCGGCCCTGCCGCAGCGGCATCTTGTCCTCCACCTCGCAGACCTCGAGCACCGAGCACTCCTGCAGCAGCGTCCGCAGCAGGTGGTCCGAATCCTTGTGCCGATGCTGCACCACCGTGATCGCCATCTGGAACGTTGCCGGCAGCCCCGTCACCAGCGTGCGAAGGGCCGCGAGCCCTCCCCACGAGGTCCCCACCACCACCAGATCGTAGCCCACGCCGGTCTGCTGCGCCATCACGTCGTCTTCCGGTACAGCTTTTCCGCAGTGCTCAGCTTCTCGTAGCACGGCTCGAACTGCGAGAACTTCAGCGACTCCTTGCTGCCCAGCGCCAGCACGCCGAACATGACCAGCGACTCGTAGAACAGCCGGTGCACGCGGTTCTGCAGCGCCTTGTCGAAGTAGATCAGGACGTTGCGGCAGAAGATCACGTGGAACTCGCTGAACGAACGGTCCGTCACGAGGTTGTGCTGCGAGAATACCACGTTCCGGGTGAGCGACGGCTGGAACAACGCGCCGTCATACTTGGCCGTGTAGTACTCCGAGAACGAGCGCGTGCCGCCCGCCTTGATGTAGTTGTCCGTGTACTCCTGCATCCGCTCCAGGGGAAAGATCCCCTGCTTCGCGCGCTGCAGCACCACGTCGTTGATGTCGGTCGCGTACAGCCGCGCCCGGTCGTACAGCCCCTCCTCCTCGAGCATGATCGCCATCGAGTACACCTCCTCGCCGGTCGAGCAGCCCGCGTGCCAGATGCGGATGAAGGGATAGGTGCGCAGCAGCGGCACCACCTTCTCGCGGAACTCGCGATAGAAGCTCGGGTCGCGGAACATCGCCGTGACGTTGACCGACAGGTCCAGCAGCAACCGCTCCATCGCCTCCGTGTTGTGGAGGATGCGCGCCTGTAGTTCCGAGATCGTGTGCAACTCCTCCCCCTCCACCCGCTTCCACAGGCGGCGGCGGATGGACGCGTACGCATACGAACGGAAGTCGAACCCATAATGACGGAAGACCCCCTCCAGGAGCAGCTCGATCTCGAGATGCTCCAGCTCGGTGTCGTATGCGTAAGGAGGTCCCGGGAGGGAGTCCCCTTCCGCGCTCAGGTTCACCGGTACAGCCATACGCGCATGAGGCTCAGCAGCTGTTCGGTGTCCACGGGCTTGGTGATATAGTCGGACGACCCCGCCGCGATGCACTTCTCACGGTCGCCCTTCATCGCCTTGGCCGTGAGCGCGATGATCGGCAGCGACTTGAGCGCCGGGATGTCGCGGATCGCGCGCGTCGTCTCGTAGCCGTCCATCTCCGGCATCATCACGTCCATCAGCACCAGGTCGAAGTCCTGGCGTTCCTTCAGCAGCCCGATGGCATCCTTCCCGTTCTCGGCGAACGAGACCAGCATGCCGTGATCCTCGAGCATGCTCGTCAGCGAGAAGATGTTGCGCACGTCGTCGTCCACCACCAGCACCCGCTTGCCGGTGAACACGGCGTCCGTGTTATGCAGCCGCTCGAGCATGCGCCGCTTCTGCTCGGGCAGCTTCGCCTCCACCCGGTGCAGGAACAGCGCGGTCTCGTCGAGCAGGCGCTCGGGCGACTTCACGTCCTTCACGATGATCGTCTCGGCGAACTTGCGGAGCTTCGTGTCCTCCGCCGGCGAAAGGTCCTTGCCCGTGTAGATGATGATCGGCAGGTCCCACATCGCCGGGTTCGCCTTCACCGTCTCCAGCAGCTCGAACCCGTTCATGTCCTTGAGCCCGAGGTCGAGCACCATGCAGTCGAAGTGGCCGCCGGAGAGCTCGCGGAGCGCGTCCTCCGCCGACGCCACCGCGGTGATCTCGACATCCTCGTGCTGGATGAGCTCGATCATGCTCGCGCGCTGCGTCTCGTCGTCCTCCACCACCAGCAACCGCTTCACGGAGGTATCGATGAAGTCCGAGATCTTCGCGAACGATTCGTCGAGCGCTTCCTTCGTCACCGGCTTCTCGAGATAGGCCAGCGCCCCCGACTTGAGTCCCTGCTGCCGCTCCCGGATGCCCGTGATGATGTGCACCGGGATGTGCCGCGTCTCCGGATGGTGCTTGAGCCGGTCCAGCACGGCCCAGCCATCCATTCCCGGCATGTCGATGTCGAGCGTGATCGCATCGGGCCCGAAAGCGTGCGCCAGCTTCAGGCCGGCCTCCCCGTCCAGCGCGTTCAGGCCACGGAAGCCCTTCTCGCGCGCCATCTCGAGCAGCACCTTCGAGAAGGTCGGGTCGTTCTCGATGATGAGGAGCACGCGGTCGCCCGGCACGATGTTTTCGCGATCGTCGTCGAAGCCCTTCGGCCGCGGCAGCTCGTCGCGCGGCACCGGCGGATACTCGACCTCCAATGACGCCGGTGCCGTTGGCACCACCGCCATGCCGCCACCCGACTGCTCCCACCCGCCGCTCTCGGCGGTGCTCCGCTGCCGTGCATACTGCGGCGCGGCGCGGTTCGGGCCGCTCGGCCGACGCCCGCCGCCACCGCCGTCGCTGACGCCCCACGAGTCACCGCGGTCGCGGCGGCGCGAGGACGAATCCTCCCCGCTCTTGGGCGGCTCGGTCTCCACGAAGCGCGACGGCAGGAACAGCGTGAACGTGCTGCCGCCACCCGGTGTGCTCTCCACGCGGATCTCGCCGCCGAGGAGCCGTGCGATCTCGCGGCTGATCGAGAGGCCGAGGCCCGTGCCGCCGAACTTCCGGCTGGTGGTGCCGTCCGCCTGCTGGAACGCCTCGAAGATCAGTTGCTGCTTGTCCTTCGCGATGCCGATGCCGGTGTCGTTCACGGCAAACGCGATCACTTCGTTCGCCTGGTCGAGGATCCGGCTCGCGAACCGCTTGCCCTTCTCGGCCTTGCGGACGGTGAGCGTGACGCCGCCCGTCTCCGTGAACTTGAACGCGTTCGACAGCAGGTTCTTCAGCACCTGCTGCAGCCGCTGGCCGTCGGTGAAGATGGCCGACGGCACGTCGGCGTGGATGTCCACCTTGAAGTACAGGTTCTTCTGCTGCGCCACCACGTCGAAGGTCCGCTTGCTGAACGAGCCGACGTCCGCGATGGGCACGTCCGTCGTGTTCACCTCCATCTTGCCCGCCTCCACCTTCGACAGGTCCAGGATGTCGTTGATGAGGTTGAGCAGGTCCGTGCCCGACGTGTAGATCGTCTGCGAGAATTCCACCTGCTTCGGAGTGAGGTTCTTCTCCTTGTTGTCGCTGAGCAGCTTCGCCAGGATGAGCAGCGAGTTGAGCGGTGTGCGCAGCTCGTGGCTCATGTTCGCCAGGAATTCGCTCTTGTACTTCGAACTCAGCGCCAGCTGCTCCGCCTTCTCCTCCAGGGCCAGGCGCGCACCCTCGACCTCGCGGTTCTTCTGCTCCACCTTCTGGTTCTGCTCCGCCAGCAGCGAGGCCTTCTCCTCCAGCTCCTCGTTGACCTGCTGCAGCTCCTCCTGCTGCTCCTTGAGCAGTTCCTCCGACTGGCGCAGCGTCTTGGCCTGCGCCTCCAGCTCCGAGTTGGAGCGCTTCAGCTCGTCCTGCTGTGACTGCAGCTCCTTCGACTGCGACTGCAGTTCCTGCGTCAGCTTCTGCGACTGCTCCAGCAGCTCCTCGGTGCGCATGCTCGCGCCGATCATGTTGAGCACGACGCCGATGGACTCGCTCAGCTGGTCCAGGAACGTCTGGTGGATCTGGCTGAACGGCAGGAAGCTGGCGAGCTCGATCACCGCCTTCACCTCGCCCTCGAACAGCACGGGGAGGACGATGATGTTGCGCGGCGGCGCCTCACCCAGGCCCGATGTGATCTGGATGTAGTCGTCGGGCACGTTCTGGAGCAGGATCGGCTGCTTCTCCAGCGCGGCCTGCCCCACCAGCCCCTCCCCGACCGCATACCGGTTCGCGACGTGCTTCCGGGCGCGGTACGCGTAGCTGGCGATCAGCCGCAGCGTGGGCGTCCCCGCCTCGTTGTCCATGATGAAGAAGGCGCCGTGATGCGCCGACACCAGGGGTGTCAGCTCGCTCATGATCAGGCGCGACACGCTCTCCAGGTCTTTCTGGCCCTGCATCATCCGGCTGAACTTCGCCAGGTTCGTCTTCAGCCAGTCCTGCTCCTGGTTGCGCTCCGTCGTTTCCTTCAGGTTCGCGATCATCTGGTTGAGGTTCGACTTCAACTCGTCGAGCTCGCCCTGCGCCTCCACCGTGATCTGCCGCGTCAGGTCGCCCTTCGTCACGGCCGTCGCCACATCGGCGATGTTGCGCACCTGTGCCGTGAGCGAGTTGGCCATCGCGTTCACGGCGTCCGTGAGCGCCTTCCACGTGCCAGCCACACCGGGCACCTCGGCCTGGCCACCCAGCTTGCCCTCCGTACCCACTTCCTTCGCGACGCGCGTCACCTCGTCGGCGAACACCCGGAGCTTTTCCACCATCGTGTTGACGGTGTTCTTCAGCTCGAGGATCTCGCCGCGCGCCTCGACGGTGATCTTCTGCGACAGGTCGCCGTTGGCCACCGCCGTGGTGACGAGCGCGATGTTGCGCACCTGACTCGTGAGGTTCGACGCCATGAAGTTCACGTTGTCGGTCAGGTCCCGCCACACACCGCCGGCACCGGGCACGCGTGCCTGACCGCCCAGGATTCCTTCCGAGCCTACCTCACTCGCGACACGCGTCACTTCACTGGCAAATGCGTTGAGCTGCTCCACCATCGTGTTGACGGTGTTCTTCAGCTCGAGGATCTCGCCGCGCGCGTCGACGGTGATCTTCCGCGACAGGTCGCCGAGCGCCACCGCGGTGGTCACGTCGGCAATGTTGCGCACCTGCGACGTCAGGTTCGACGCCATGTAGTTCACGCTGTCCGTCAGGTCCTTCCACGTGCCGGCCACGCCGGGCACATTGGCCTGCCCACCCAGTCGTCCTTCGGTGCCCACCTCCCGCGCCACGCGCGTCACTTCGTCGGCGAAGCTGCGCAGCTGGTCCACCATCGTGTTGATGATGGATTTCACCTCGAGGATCTCGCCCTTCGCTTCGGCCGTGATCTTCTTCGAGAGGTCACCTTTCGCCACCGCCGTGGTGACGTCGGCGATGTTGCGCACCTGGTTGGTGAGGTTCGACGCCATCCCGTTCACCGAGTCGGTGAGGTCCTTCCACGTACCGGCGACGCCTGGCACGTTCGCCTGGCCGCCCAGGATGCCTTCGGTTCCCACCTCGCGCGCCACTCGGGTCACTTCGGCGGCGAATCCGTTGAGCTGGTCCACCATCGTGTTGACGGTGTTCTTCAGCTCGAGGATCTCACCCTTCGCCTCGGCCGTGATCTTTCGCGACAGGTCGCCCTTCGCCACCGCCGTGGTGACGTCGGCGATGTTGCGCACCTGCGCCGTCAGGTTCGAGGCCATCGAGTTCACCGAGTCGGTGAGGTCGCGCCACGTACCCGACACCCCTTCCACGTTCGCCTGGCCGCCCAGCCGCCCGTCCGTGCCCACCTCACGTGCCACGCGCGTCACTTCCGCCGCGAAGGCATTCAGCTGCTCCACCATCGTGTTGATGATGGTCTTGAGCTCCAGGATCTCGCCCTTGGCCTCGGCGGTGATCTTCTTGGACAGGTCGCCTCGCGCCACCGCGGTCGTGACGTCGGCGATGTTGCGCACCTGCGACGTCAAGTTGCCGGCCATGAAGTTCACCGAGTCGGTGAGGTCCTTCCACGTGCCGGCCACGCCGGGCACGTTCGCCTGCCCACCCAGCCGCCCTTCCGACCCCACTTCGCGTGCCACCCGCGTCACTTCCGCCGCGAAGCTGTTGAGCTGGTCCACCATGGTGTTCACGGTGTTCTTCAGCTCGAGCACCTCCCCCTTCGCCTCCACGGTGATCTTCTGCGAGAGGTCGCCGTTGGCCACCGCCGTCGTCACGAGTGCGATGTTGCGCACCTGACTCGTCAGGTTGCCGGCCATGAAGTTCACCGAGTCGGTGAGGTCCTTCCACGTGCCGCTCACCCCCTGCACGTTGGCCTGCCCGCCGAGCATGCCTTCCGTGCCCACCTCGCGCGCCACGCGCGTCACCTCGCCGGCGAACGCGTTGAGCTGGTCCACCATCGTGTTGACGGTGTTCTTCAGCTCGAGGATCTCGCCCTTGGCTTCCGCCGTGATCTTGCGCGAGAGGTCGCCCTTCGCCACCGCGGTGGTGACGTCGGCGATGTTGCGCACCTGCGACGTCAGGTTCGACGCCATGAAGTTCACCGAGTCGGTGAGGTCCTTCCACGTGCCGGCCACGCCGGACACGTTGGCCTGGCCACCCAGGATGCCTTCCGTTCCCACTTCGCGCGCCACGCGCGTGACCTCGGCCGCGAAGCTCGAGAGCTGGTCGACCATCGTGTTGATCGTGTCCTTCAGCTCCAGCATCTCGCCCTTCGCCTCGGCCGTGATCTTCCGGCCCAGGTCGCCCTTCGCCACGGCGGTGGTGACGTCGGCGATGTTGCGCACCTGGTTGGTCAGGTTGCTCGCCATGCCGTTCACCGAGTCGGTGAGGTCCTTCCACGTACCGGCCACGCCGGGCACGTTCGCCTGGCCGCCCAGCACGCCCTCCGTTCCCACTTCGCGCGCCACGCGCGTCACTTCGTCCGCAAATGAAGAGAGCTGGTCCACCATCGTGTTGATGGTGTTCTTCAGCTCGAGAATCTCGCCCTTTGCTTCCGCCGTGATCTTCTTGGAGAGGTCGCCCTTGGCCACCGCGGTGGTGACGTCGGCGATGTTGCGCACCTGGTTGGTCAGGTTGCTGGCCATGCCGTTCACGCTGTCCGTCAGGTCGCGCCACGTCCCGCTCACTCCCTGCACGTTCGCCTGCCCGCCCAGCCGGCCTTCCGTCCCCACTTCGCGCGCCACGCGCGTCACTTCGCTCGCGAACGCGTTGAGCTGGTCCACCATCCGGTTCACGGTGCTGCCGATGCGGAAGAACTCGCCCTGCACCGTCTTCCCCTCGATCTCCAGCTCCACCTTCTGGCTCAGGTCGCCCTCGGCCACCGCCTTGATGACCCTTGCCACCTCACTGGTAGGTTGCACCAGATCGGTGATGAGCGAATTGAGCGCGTCCACGCTGCCGGCCCAGAGCCCGCCCGCGGGTCCGATCGTCGCACGATCGCGCATCTTGCCTTCGCGCCCCACCGAGAGCGCGACGCGGTTCAGCTCCTCCGCGAGCCGCCCCTGCTTCGTGGCGACGCTGTTGAAGATGTCGGCGATCTCCGACATGAGCGCGTCACCGTTCGACTCGAGGCGCGCGCTGAAGTCGCCGGCGTCGAGTGAGCGCAACCCGGCGAGCAGCCGGCGCAGGCTCCGGTCGCGGTTGCGGCCATCACCTCCGTCCCCACTGTCCCCGCCGTTGCCGCCAGTCGCCCGTCGCCGCGGCGCCGACTCGGCCTCCGCCAACTCGGCTTCCGCCGCGACCGGCACCGCCCTGCGCGGCCGGCCGCGCTTCTTCCGCGCGGCCCCTGACGCGCGACCATTCCCGCGCGCGTTGGATTCAGCTTCCTTCTCTGGCATTTCGGATGTCTCGCCGACGCTCACGGTCAGCTCCTCTGAGGAAAGACGGGATGCGAAAGGCCACCGTGACGAGCGGTGGCGTAACCGGGGATTCCAGCACCGCGGCGTGACGACAGCGGCGATGCGTTCATGTGAGGGGACGCCGTTACATAACTGTGCCGACCTCGTGCATATGTTTGCGTCGGCTTCCGGGCCCACGCGGCGAACCTCAGCATCACCAGATCTGCAAAAACCGATCTCGATCATATCAATTTCTATTTGTATCTTACGGCACGTCACCCACCATGATGCGCACCGGAATCCCGCCATTGCTCAGCGAGGCCGCCGCCCGCATCGGAATCCGGAGCTGCCGGTCCAGCGCCGCGTCCGGCGACAGCAACGCGAGCCGCCAGCCCGACGCCCGCTCCCGCAACACGTTGCCAAGCTGGGCCCACAGGTCGCGCACGCGATCGGCATCACCAACCCGAACGCCGTACGGTGGGTTCGTCACGATCCAGCCGCGCGCGACATCCGGCAGCGTCATCGCCGAAAGCGCGCACACCTCGAGCGCGACATCGCCCAACACGCCGGCGCGTTCGGCATTGGACGACGCGGCCGCGATCGCGCCGGCGTCGCGGTCCGACCCGCGCAGCGTCACGCCAGCCTGTGGTCTCTCACGAGCCCTGAGCTCTGCGCGGACCAGCCCACCCAGTCCCGTGGGCACCACGGGCCAGCGTTCCATCGCAAACCGCCGTGCCGCTCCGGGCGCCACGCTCCGCGCCTGAAGGGCCGCCTCGATGGGAATCGTGCCTGACCCGCACAGCGGGTCCACCAGCGGCGAGCGCCCATCCCACTCCGCGGCCGCGAGCATCGCCGCCGCAATCGTCTCGCGCAGTGGCGCCCGCGCGGTCGCCTGCCGGTAGCCGCGACGGTGCAGCAGCGCGCCGGAACTGTCCGCGCTCACCGTGCACCGGTCGCGAAGCACACGGACCACGATGAGCGCCACGTCCTCCGGCAACTCCTCGCCGTCCTCGTCGTCCACGCTCCCGCCCTCGGCGCGAATGCCGGGGATGGCGCGCTTCACCGCGTCGGCCACCCGCTGCGCGACGGCATCGGAGTGGTAGAGCTTCGACTTCCGGCAGGTCACGCGGAATCGCACGGCATCATCCGCGCGAAGCACGCGCGTCCACTCCAGGCGGCGTGCATGACGCTCCAGCTCGGCGAACGAGCGCGCCTCGAAGCTGCCGATACGCACCACCACGCGGGACGCAATGCGAAGACCCACGTTCGCTATCATGAGGCTGCGCACGTCGCCCGTCCACGCCACGCCCCCCTCCTCCGCCGCGGCATCGAGGCCGAGCGCGCGGGCTTCCGCCAGGGCGAACGGTTCGAGGCCCGGGGCGACGATCGCGAAGCAGGAGAACACGCTGACGGCGTCGGGCACCAAGCAACCCTAACGCGGCGCGCGGCAGGGATGTAGCCTCCTGCGGCGTGGCCGGCGCGCCGGCCTCACCCGCGACGGACCCCCACACCCACGGCATGATCAGCGTTCGAGGCCTCACGAGACAGTACGGCGCCTTCACCGCCGTTGACCGCATCAGCTTCGAGGTCGCACCCGGCGAGGTCCTTGGCCTCGTGGGGCCGAACGGGGCCGGCAAGACGACGACCCTCCGGTGCCTGGCAGGGATCATCGCGCCTTCGCAGGGCACCGTCGCGATTGCAGGTCACGACGTGCAGCGGGACCCCGTGCCCGCCAAGCAGGCACTCGCGTTCATTCCGGACGAGCCGCACCTCTTCGACCACCTCACGGTGGAGGAGCACCTGCGCTTCGTCGCGCGCCTCTACGGCGTCGCGGACGCCGAGGCGCGCATCGGGCCCCTGCTGCAGGAGCTGGAGATCGCCGACAAGCGGAAGGCGCTGTCCACCGAGCTGTCGCGCGGAATGAAGCAGAAGCTCGCCATCGCCTGCGGCCTGCTGCACGATCCCACCGTGCTCATCCTCGACGAGCCGCTCACCGGCCTCGATCCCGGTGGCATGCGCCGGATGCGTGCGACGATCGCGCAGCGCGCGCGCGCGGGAGCGGCGGTGATCCTCAGCTCGCACCTGCTCACGCTGGTGGAGGAGCTCTGCACCAAGCTGTTCGTCATCCGTGACGGCGCCTGTGTCGCTTACGGACCGCTGGCCGACATCATGGGCGCACATCCGCACCTCGCCGGTCGGTCGCTCGAGGACGTGTTCCTCGCCCTCACCGGTACCGACGAACAGGCAACGACCGCGTGATCCGCGCACTTGCATTCCTGATCGTCAGCTCGGCGCGCAACCGGCTCACCTCCCAGCTGCGACAGCTTCGCAATCCACGCTACCTGATCGCGCTGTTCCTCGGCCTCGGGTACTTCTGGCTCGTGTTCTTCAATCCGTCCGCGCGCAACGGGCGACAAGCGAGTCCGCTCGCCTCGGACACCTTCGGGGCACTGTTCCCGGTTTTCATCATGGCCTACGTCGCCGCCGTCTGGGTGTTCGGCGCGGACCGCTCGGCGCTCGCCTTCTCCGAGGCGGAAGTCTCCATGCTGTTCACGGCGCCCATCTCGCGACGCGGGCTCATCGTGTACAAGCTGGCACGCGCGCAGGCCAGCGTGCTCACCACGAGCCTGATCTGGTTCGTGCTCTTTCACCGTGAAGGCACCGGCGTCACGCGCCTCGTGGGGTCGTGGCTGTTCCTCACCACGTTCTCGCTGCATCGCCTCGGCGTCGCGCTGTTGCGCGCGTCGCAGGCGGAGCATGGCGTTCGCGGCCTGCGCCGCCGGTGGCTGCCGGCCGCCGTGTTCGGCGCCGCCGTCACGATCGTGGCCTCGGCGCTCATCATGGCGCGCGGTCGCCTGCTCGCGGCAGAAGGGCTTGGTATCGGCCAGGTCGTCGTCGCCGAGTTCGCCGCGCCGCCGTTGCGCTGGGTGCTCTATCCCTTCCGCGTTGCCGTGGCGCCGATGTTCGCGCCGGGCGGAACGGCTTGGCTGGCCGCCGTGGTTCCGGCGCTCATCCTCTTCGCCCTCCACGTCGTGTGGGTACTCCGGAGCGACTCGGCATTCGAGGAGGCAGCCGTGGAGGCGTCGGCGGCGTACGCGCGCCGCGCACAGGCCCTGCGCATGCGCGGCGCGAGCGGCGGCGTGGTCAACGTGAAGGCGGCTCGTCGGACGCTTCCCCTGGCGCCCACCGGCGCACCCGCGGTCGCGCTCCTCTGGAAGAACGTCCTCTGGCTCACCCGCACCGGGCAGCTTCGCGGCCTGCTCGGCTTTCCGGCCGCGGCGCTGGCGGCGTGCCTCGTCTTCGCCGGTCGGTCTTCGAATGCCGAGATGCTCGTGGTGGCCGTGTGTCTCGTGGTCTCGGGGGTCACCGTGGTCTTCGGCCCCTCGACCATGCGCAACGACCTGCGCTCCGAGCTGCGGCGCCTGCCCATGCTGAAGACCATGCCGCTGCAGGGCCGCGAGATCATGCTGGCCGAGGTGGCCAGCAGTGCGCTGCCCACGGCATTGATGCAGCTCCTCATGGTGAGCGTCGCGCTGCTCGCGCTCTCCTTTATCCCGGAGCAGCCAGTCCCGGTGGACGTGCGGATTGGCCTCCTGCTCATGGCGCCCGTGCTGCTCACTGGACTCAGCCTCGCCAACTTCACGATCCACAACGGCATGGCGCTGCTGTTTCCGGCGTGGGTTCGGCTGGGCGCCACGGGTGGCGCGGGTGTCGAGCAGATCGGACAGATGATGCTTACCTCCATCATCACGCTCACACTGCTCGCCGCGCTGTGCGTTGCGCCCGCGCTCCTCGCGGCGGGAGTCTACTTCACGTTGAACTGGCCGCCGCTGTTTGCCGCAGCGGGCGCGGGCATTGCTGCCGGCGCCGTTTTCGGCCTCGAGTCATGGGGCCTCATGAACGTGCTCGGCCGCGTGCTCGATCGCACTGAACCGATGCAGGTGGCCTAGCCTGCCGGTTCGGTGAAGCGGGCACGAGGTCAGGAACCCCGGGCCCGCTTCCTGCTTTTTGCGCCCGCATGGCGAAACATGTGTCCAGGATCCAAGCGCTCGCGACGCTTCGCGAGCGCTTCGGGCATGCAGACTTCCGTCGTGGCCAGTGGGAGCCGATCCGCTCCGTCCTCGGTGGGCGCGACGCACTGGTCGTCATGCCGACGGGCAGCGGCAAGTCGATCGTGTACCAGCTGCCGGCGCTGCTGCTGCCCGGCCTCACGGTGGTGGTGAGTCCGCTCATCGCCCTGATGAAGGACCAGCAGGACAAGCTGCACGCCCACGGCGTGGACGCGCTCTCGATGCACTCGCACCTCTCGGCGCGCGAGGCGCGGGAGACGGCCAGGCAAGTGCATGACGGCGAGGGTGAGATCCTGTATCTCACTCCCGAGCGCTTCAAGGATCGCGATTTCTTCGACCACCTCCTCACGCGCACCGTGAGCCTGTTCGTGGTGGACGAGGCGCACTGCGTGAGCCAGTGGGGACACGACTTCCGCCCCGACTACCTCAACCTCGGATCCGTGGTCGCGCGCTTGGGCAAGCCGCCAGTGCTCGCGCTCACGGCCACGGCGACGGCCGAGGTGCGCGCCGACATCGCGCGGCAGCTCGGCATGCTGGACCCCGACATCACCGTCACCGGCTTCGCGCGCCCGAACCTCCGGTTCGAGGTCCGGCGGACAGTCAATCAGGCCAGCAAGGAGGCGGTGATCGAAGGGTTCCTTTCCGAGGCGCGCGGCAGCGGCATCATCTACACCGCCACGGTGAAGGAAGCAGAGCGGCTGCACGAGTTGCTCAAGGACCGGTACTCCATCGGGCTGTACCACGGCAGGATGAACCCGGCGGACCGCGAGGCCGCGCAGAATGCCTTCATGGGCGGAGACGTGACCGCCATCATCGCAACGAATGCATTCGGCCTGGGCATCGACAAGCATGACCTGCGCTTCGTGCTGCACTATCACTTTCCCGGCTCGGTTGAGGCGTACTACCAGGAGGCCGGCCGCGCCGGGCGCGACGGCGAACCGGCGGTATGCGCGATCCTCTACCGCGTGGAGGATTCGCGCGTCCAGTCGTACTTCCTGGGCGGCAAGTATCCGGACGTGGAAGAGGCCGCGAAGGTGGCGCTGTTGCTGGAGCAGTATCCCCTGCTCGAGCGCGTGGAGCTCGACACCCTGGCGGACCGCGCCGGTGTGGCGCGGCGGAAGGCCCGCATCGTCCTCGCGCTGCTGAAGCGGCACGGGCTGGTGCGCGAGCACCGGGGCGGCAGCTGGGAGCGGCTGCAGAGCCGGCTCACCTCGGTGGACCTCAGTGCCGACCTCACGGACTACGAGGCGCGGCGGGAGCAGGACCGCGCGAAGCTGCGTACGATGGTGAGCTACTGCCAGAGCGCCCGCTGCCGGACGAGGTTCCTGCTCGAGTACTTCGGCGAGGCGGTAGAGGACGACTGGGTGTGCGGCAACTGCGACGCGTGCGACGCGCAGCGCGCGTTCACGCGGCGGGCGGCGGGACGCCCTTCTGCAGTGGCTCGGTGAGCTAACTGCCGAGCAGATCGGGGAGCAACGCGCCGAACGTGGTGATGTCGCTGGGCATGTTCATCACGTGGAGCGACAGCCGGTCGGCGAACGGCTGCATGTCGCGCCGGGTGTTGCGGGATCGGAACAGTACGACCTTCGCGCCGGTCATGAGCGCGGGCCCGACGAATTCGTCGGAACATGCTTCCTCGTGGTCGCAATCGATGAGCACGACGGCGGGGCGGACGCGGAGGAGTGCGGCACGTGCCGCCTCATCCTCGCGTGCGTAGTAGGGAACGCACCCTGCCAGTTCGCCGGCCGCGCCAAGGAGCGCGGCAGCCAGTGGGTCGGACGAGAAGATGAGTATTGCATGCACGCTCACGTTCGTCGACCGATCGGTGAAATGGAGCGGAACCCCGGACGCCCGGGAAGGGCCAGCAAGACGAGGACCATCTGGCAAACGGACTGTTCCCATGCCGGGCCTTGACGCAGCAGGCGCGGAGGTAAACATTCGTCGCCGAAGCACCGCCCGACGTCGGCCGGCTCTTCCCTTTCTTCTTTCTCGGATGCGCGCGCTGATGATGATGGCCCACGACTCGAGTCAGACTCCGTCGGCTCGACTGGAGGAGACCACGCTCGAGGCCGTGCGCGCCGCGCTCGCGACTTACGTGTCGAGCGGATCCGCTCCCGGGCTGCAGCCGGCGCTCGTGCGGGTCGCGGCCGAGGCGCGTGAGAAGGCGATCCTGCCCGAGCACTTGCTCATCGTGCTCAAGGATCTGTGGAGCGCCCTTCCGGAAGTCCGCGCCATCGCCGACCCCGCCATGCAGGTCCGTCAGCTCCAGCGTGTAGTCACGATGTGCATCACGGAGTACTATAGCGCCTGACGTTCCGGCGACACCGCCGGAGCGCGCGACCGCCACCGATGCACATGCTCGCCCACCGAGTACGTGCGTGGCTGCGTTTCTCGCCGCAGCCGCGCTTCCGACGAATCATCTTCGCGTTGTACGTCGCGATCGCCGCGCTCGATGCCGGCGGCAAGGCGCTCGCGACGAACCCCGACGTCAACCGCGCGTTGCGCCATCACGTGGGTGCCAGCTCGGCGGGCGTCGTGCGGCGCGCCCGCCACCCATCCGGCAACTTCGAGATCTTCCGCACCGCGTCGCGCCACCTGCTCACCGGGCAGGACCTCTACGCGGAATACCCGGAAGAGCACTCCGACCGGTTCAAGTACAGTCCCACGTTCGCGCTGCTCTTCGAGCCACTGGCCTGGATTCCGTCGCCCATCGCGCTGTTCTTCTGGAGCCTCGCCAACGCGCTCGTGCTGTTCGTGGCCGTCGAGCGGGCGCTGCCCGGACGACGGGGACTCCTCGCCCTGCTCTGCCTGTTGCTCGAGGTGCTGCGCGGCATGCAGAACGCGCAGAGCAACGCGCTGGTGGCCGGCCTCATCATCCTCACGTTCGTCGCACTCGAGCGGGCGAGCGCCTGGCGTGCGGCCGCCGCCGTCATGCTCGGCGCCTGCGTGAAGATCTTTCCGCTGGCCGCGCTCACCTTCGCGCTGCCGCGCAGGAGTGCGATGCGCACGGGGGTCCGCGCCGCCGCCGTGGGCGTCGGCCTCGCGGTGCTGCCGCTGCTCGTGACGTCGCCCGCCACGCTGCTCGCGCAGTACCACTCGTGGCAGGGCGTCGAGGCGTCGGACGCACGCCAGCGGTGGTTCTCCGTGATGCAGCTCCTGCACGAGTGGACGGGCATCGCGCTGCCCAACTGGCCCATCCAGCTCGTGGGCACGCTGGCCCTGCTCGCGCCGCTGGCGCTGCGGCGCGACCGCTGGAACGACGAGCGGTTCCGCTTCCTCTACCTCTGTTCCGTGCTGCTCTACGTGGTGCTCTTCAACCACCAGGCAGAGCGCGCGAGCTACCTCATCGCGTTCGTGGGAGCCACGCTCTGGTACGCGAGCTCGGAGAAGGAACGCTGGCAGACGTGGCTCTACGCCACGGCGTTCGTCACCACCCCGCTGATGTCCACGCTCATCCCCGGGGAGTTCTTCCGCACTCCCATGGCCGTCCTCTATCGGCTCGCCGTGCCGGCGTTGACGATCTGGATCTTCATCCAGGTCGAGTTGCTGCGCGGTTCGCGCGCGAGCGTGCGCCGGGCGTCAGCCGGACACGCTCGCGGTGAGGTCGATGCGGACGTTGCCCTTCAGCGCTGACGACACCGGACAGCCTTCCTTCGTGGCCGCCGCGATCGCCTGGAATTTCGCGTCGTCGATCTTCGGCACCACGGCCTTCACGACGAGCTTCATCGTCGTGATCTTGAAGGCCTCGCCCACTTTTTCCACCGTGCAGGCTGCCTGCGTGTCGATGCTCGTCGGCGTGAAGCCGTCCTTCTCGAGCGACGCGCCCAGGGCCATGCTGAAGCACGCGGCTTCGGCCGCGGCGAGCAGTTCTTCCGGGTTGGAGCCGCTCGCGTGCTCGAAGCGCGACCCGAAGCTGTAGCTTCCGCCCAGCCCGGTCTGTCCCTTGAACGAACCCGAGCCTCCCTTGAGCCCACCGGTCCACTGTGCAGTCGCGGTTCTCGTCGGCATGTCGTCGTCACTCTGGTGAAATGAAGTGGAGCACCGTCCGGCGGCGCGGCGCGCGCTTGACGCATGGATTCCCGCGCGCTTTATCTCTCGCATGACGGAACCGGCCGAGGTGCCGCTCCCGCCGTCGGTGGCGCGAGTGCTGCGCACGTTCCGCGCCCTCGGGCGCGAAGACAAGATGCAGGCGCTGCTGCACTACGCGAGACACCTCGAGCCCCTGCCAGAGCGGTTCCAGGCGCTGGACCGGGCCGAGTTCACCGTTCCGGAGTGCCAGACGCGCGTCGACCTGTTCCCCGAGATGCGCGACGGCAATCTTTACTTCTACGTCGACCTGAATGCGCGGCAGTCGCCGACCATCGCCGCCTTCCTCGCCATTCTGCTCTCCGCCGTGAACGGCCACCCGCCCGAAACCACCCTCGCCATCCCCGATGACTTCGTCCGCCAGATGATGGACGGGATCGGCCTCGCCGGCCGGGAAACGGGACTGAACGCCATGCTCGCCCGCGTGAAGCGTCACGCGCAACGTGCCATCGCCTGACCCCACCCTCATGCCCCAGCCAGCCCAGACCTACGCCAACCATCGGCGCCTGTTTCCCCTGTACCACTTCTTCGCGCTGCCCATCTTCCTCGCGAACGTGATCCTCTCGGTCGCTCACGCCATCCGGCAGCCGTCGCAGTTCAACTTCTGGCTCATCGTGCTGTCCCTCGGCCTGGTGGCAGGTCTGCTCGCGACGCGCGCCTCCACGCTCATCGTGCAGAACCGGCTCATCGCGCTCGAGATGCGCTTGCGGCTCGCCACGAGCCTCGCGCCGGAGCTCCGGGCGCGCATTCCCGAACTCCAGTTGCGGCACCTCATCGGCCTCCGCTTCGCCGGCGACGCCGAGCTGCCCGATCTGGTGGAGCGGTGCCTGCGGGGTGAGCTCGCCACCACCGACGCCGTCAAGAAGGCCGTGACCAACTGGCGCGCCGACTACATCCGGGCCTGAACCTCCTTCGACGCACATTCATCGATGCACACTTCGCGCGAGCGGGCCGCATGCAGCGTATCCTGAGCGGCATTGCGTGGGTCGCCACCGTTTCCATCGTCATCTTCGGCACGCTGTACGTGGGCGCCGTGTGGCTCGTGACGGCGCCGTTCGACCGCGGCCGCTACCACGCGGGCCGCGCCTTCCGGCAGCTGGCCGTCGCGCTGGTCACCATGAACCCGCTCTGGCACTTCGAGACGGAGGGTGAGGGGCCGGCGAATCCCCGCCTGCCCTACGTCGCCGTATCGAACCACGAGTCGTACGCCGACATCTTCCTCATCAGCCACTTCCCGTGGGAGATGAAGTGGCTGTCGAAGGACACCATGTTCCGCATTCCCTTCATGGGGTGGATGATGCGCATGGCGAACGACATCCCCATCGTGCGCGGCAAGCGCGAGAGCATCGTGAGCGCCATGCGGGGCTGCCGCGACCGGCTTGGCAAGCGCGTGAGCGTGATGATCTTCCCCGAGGGCACGCGCTCGCCCACGGACGAGCTGCTGCCCTTCAAGGACGGCGCGTTCAAGCTCGCCATCGAGGCCGGCGCACCCATCCTGCCCATCGCCGTGGCCGGCACGCGGGACTGCATGGCGAAGGGCAGCTTCGCGTTCCGGCGCGCGCGCGCGAAGGCCCGCGTGCTGGCGCCCATCCCCACGGCGGGACTCACCGCCACCGACGTCGCCGCCCTGCGGGACCAGACGCGCGACGTGATCGACGCGGCGCGGCGCGAGCTGCAGCGCGAACTCGCCGGCGAGGCGCAGCGGGCCTGATGTCGCACGACTCGCGGCCGCCACGAAACGAGGCGGACCTCGAGGAACGGCTGTCGCGACCGACACCCTCGCTGCCCACCGTGCTCTCGCGCATCGACGGCGACATCGTCGTCCTCGGCGCCGGCGGCAAGATGGGTCCGAGCCTCGCGCGCATGGCGAAGCGCGCCAATCCCGCGCGTCGCGTGGTCGCCGTCTCGCGCTGGTCCGACCCGTCGCGCGCGGACGCGCTGCGATCCCAGGACGTCGAGATCGTGCACGCGGACCTGCTCGATCCGCGCGCCATCGCCGCGCTGCCGGATGCGCCGAACATCGTGTTCATGGCCGGCCAGAAGTTCGGCACGGCCGCGAGCCCCGCCAGCACGTGGGCCATGAACGCTGCCGTACCGGCATTCGTCGGCGAGCGGTATGCGGGCTCGCGTACCGTGGTGTTCAGCACGGGCAACGTCTACGCGCTCACGCCGCCGGCCGCGGGCGGCGCCCGCGAGTCCGACCCGCTCCAACCCATCGGTGAATACGCCAGCTCGTGCCTCGCGCGCGAGCGGCTGTTCAGCGCGGCCGCCGCGCGTCACGCCTCACCGGTCGCGATCGTTCGCCTGAACTACGCGCACGACCTGCGCTACGGCGTGCTCACCGACATCGCGGCGAAGGTGCTGCGCGACGAGCCGGTGGACCTCGGGATGAGCTTCGTCAACGTCATCTGGCAGGGCGACGCGAACGCGATGGCCCTTGCAGCGCTCGCGCGGGCCGCCGCACCGGAGCCCTACGTCGTCAACGTGGCAGGACCGGACATCCTTCGCGTCCCGGCGCTGGCGCGCGCGATCGGCGAGCGACTGCACAGGACTCCCACGTTCACGGGCACTGAAGCGCCCGACGCCCTGCTGAGCAACGCGTCGCAGATGCACGAGCTCACGGGCGATGCACTGCTTCCGCTCGAGACGCTGCTGGACTGGGTCGCTGGCTGGGTGCGCGACGGGGGACAGCTGCTCGGCAAGCCCACGGGATTCGAGCGGCGCGATGGCCGGTTCTGACCGCGACGGTGCCCTGCGTGCGCACCTGCTCGCGGGGCAGGTGATTCCAGCGCATCCGCTGGCGCTCACTGCCGAGCGCCGGCTCGACGAGCGCCACCAGCGCGCGCTCACGCGCTACTACGTGGACGCGGGCGCCGGCGGCATCGCCGTGGGCGTGCACACCACGCAGTTCGCCATCCGCAGTCCCGCACACGGGCTGTATCGTCCCGTGCTCGAGCTGGCGGCCGACACCGTGCGCGCCATGCGCCCACCAGATGCTGATCCGTTCGCGCTGGTCGCCGGTGTCGTCGGTGACACGCGCCAGGCGGTGGGCGAAGCGGCGCTTGCCGCCACGCTCGGGTACGACGTCGCGCTGCTCGGCCTCGGCGGCTTCCCTCACGCGAGCGAGTCCGAGCTGATCGCGCACTGCGCGGCGGTGGCCGACGTGCTGCCGCTCTTCGGCTTCTACTTGCAACCGGCGGTCGGAGGCCGCGTGCTGAGCTACGAGTTCTGGCGCCGCTTCGCCGCAATCGACCGCGTGTGCGCCATCAAGATCGCGCCCTTCGATCGCTACCGGACCCTCGACGTCGTCCGCGCCGTGACGGACGCCGGCCGCGACGACGTCGCGCTCTACACCGGCAACGACGACAGCATCGTCACCGACCTCCTCACCCCATTTCCCGCCGGCCACGACGCGAACCGATCGCGTCGCATCGTCGGCGGGCTGCTGGGCCAGTGGGCCGTGTGGACCCGCGGCGCCGTGCAGCTGCTCGCGCGGGTGCGCGCTGCCCGCGACGCGGCGATCGCGCCGCAGTGGTTGCGCGATGCCGCCGCGCTCACGGATGCGAACGGCGCCATCTTCGACGCGCGACGCGCCTTCGCGGGCTGCATTCCCGGTATCCACGAAGTGCTGCGGCGTCAGGGGCTGCTCGCCGGCACGTGGTGTCTCGATCCCCGCGACGTGCTGTCACCCGGGCAGGCGGAGGAGATCACGCGCGTATCGCTCGCCTATCCCGCGCTCACCGACGACGACTTCGTGCGCGAGCACCTCGATCGGTGGCTCGCCTGACCATTGGCGCGGCACGAAGCTCCGCCGCGGCACGGCACCCGCGCGCGCTGCGTGCGCCGCTCCGCAGGACTACGGCAACAGCTCGTTCACCCAGGAGTCTTTCGCCCGCCGCTCGAAGCACGCGCGGAAGGTGCCGAGGTCCACGATGCTCGTGTCGAACACCACGGTGTCCTTGGTGATGGCGCCACTTGCGGCGAGCGCCGCGACCTGGGCGCGCGTGGCAGACTGCACCGCGGCGCGGTCGTCGCAATAGAACACCCGGCCGCCGCCCACCAGGCTGGACCCGGCCTCGCGCTCGAGCTGCTGCAGCACGCGGAACAACCCGTCGATGGAGCAGCCCGTCGCGCCCTCGGTGCTCTGGTCCACGCCGACGACGAGAAACCGGCCGTTGCGCCACTCGCGGGACACCGTGAGCGGCGCACCGTGCGCCTTCCAGTCCGCGAGGTAAAGGTCCACACCATCGAGCAGCGCCTTCGTGCCCGCCTCGGCGAGCGGTCGGTCGCTCCCGAAGATCCAGACACGGGCGGAATCCGGCAGGGTTTCGAAGGAGACGACAGGCATGGCTGGGACCTTGGAATGGGAATCGCATGCACGGCTACTCGCGCGCGATGCAACGCCCCTGCAAGATAGTCGCAGGCAGTAGTGCCACTCCAGCGACGGACCGAAAGATCCCGCCTCCCGACCTGCGTTCCCTCACGGCCGACGAGCTGTATCGTCCGCTCTTCGCGCTGTCGCCTCAGCCCGCCTGGGTCTACGACCAGGTGACACTGCGTTTCATCGAGGTGAACGAGGCGGCCGTGCGGCACTACGGCTGGTCACGCGAGGAATTCCTCGGCATGACGCTGCAGGACATCCGGCCGCCGTCCGAGCAGGCGCGCCTGGACGAGATCCGCACGCTGGACGCGGGCGAGCCTCACGGCGCCGAGGCCATTCACCGGACCAGGAGCGGCCGGCTCCTTCACGTGGAGATCAGCTCCTACCCCCTCGAGTTCCTTGGCCGGCCGTCGCGCATGGTGCTCGTGCACGACATCACCGAGCGCCGCGCGGCGGTGGAGGCGCTCGCCGAGAGCGAGCAGAAGTACCGCTCCGTCATCGAGCAGCTGCAGGACGTCTTCTTCCGCACCGATGCGGACGGCCGTTGGACGTTCCTCAACCAGGCGTGGACGTCACTCACCGGACATCCGGTCGAGACGAGCCTCGGTACGAACTACCTCTCGTACGTCCATCCCTCCGACCGCGCACTCCTGCTCGACGCCGTGCGCCCGCTCGCGAGCGGTGCCGTGGATTCGACGCTGGCGGAGGTGCGCTACTTCCACCGCGACGGCGGCTATCGGTGGGTGGAAGTGAGCACGCACCTCGTCCGCTCCGCCGAGCGCGAGGTGGCCGGCACGATGGGCACGCTGCGCGATGTCACCGACAAGCGCGCCGCCAGCGAGGAGCGCCAGCGCCTCGCGACGAACATCCGGCAACTCCTCGACGCCTCGGGCGAGGGGATCTTCGGCCTCGACACCAATGGCGCGATCACCTTCGTCAACCGCCGCGGCTCGGAAATGCTCGGCTACAACGCCGAGGAGCTCATCGGCGAGCGGATGCACGAGCTCACGCACCACTCGCGCCCCGACGGATCGCCCTATCCGGCCGCGGAGTGCCCGATTCACCGTGCGGCAACCGAAGGCGTGCCCTGCGAGGTGAGCGACGAGGTGATGTGGCGGCGCGACGGCAGCGACATCCAGGTGGAATACGTCGCGTCGCCGGTGCGTGACAACGGAAGCCTCACCGGCGCCGTGGTGAACTTCCGCGACATCACCGCGCGCAAGCAGGCCGAGTATGAGCTGATCGTCGCGCGCGACGCGGCGGAGGCGGCGAGTCGCGCAAAGAGCGACTTCCTCGCGCGCATGAGTCACGAGCTGCGTACGCCGCTCAACTCGATCATCGGCTTCGCGAACGTGCTCCAGAAGAACCGGCCGGAGACGATGACCGAGGAGCAGCTCTCCTACAGCCACCGCATTGCCACCAACGGGCTGCACCTGCTCGGCCTCATCAACGACATCCTCGACCTGTCGAAGATCGAGGCGGGCCGCATGACCCTTGAGATGGGCGCGGTGGGGCTCGACGTCCTCGTGCGCCAGACCATCGAGGAGCTCGAGAGCCAGACGCGCGACCGCCCGGTGCAGCTGCGCGTGGAGATGCCGCACGCGCTGCGTCCCATCCAGGCCGATGCGGCGCGCATGAAGCAGGTGCTCATCAACCTCATCGGCAACGCGCTCAAGTTCACGCAGCGCGGCTCGGTCACTGTCGCCGTCATCGACGATGGCGCCGGCACGCCAACCCGCATCGACGTGCGTGACACGGGCATCGGCATTCCCGGCGACCGGCTCGACGCCATCTTCAACGTGTTCGAGCAGGCCGAGTCGATGACGGCGCGCCGGTTCGGCGGCACGGGGCTCGGCCTCGCGATCTCCCGCTCGCTCTGCGACCTCATGGGCCACCGCCTCGAGGTGCACAGCGAGGAGGGTACCGGCACCACGATGTCGATCCACCTCGGCGCGCCGCCGCGGTCGTCGCGGCGCAGCACGCCGCACTCGATGCGCGCCATCCCGGCCATGGCGCCGCCACCTGCGTCGGGTGGCGGTGGCGGCGGGAACAAGCCGCTGGTCCTCATCGTGGACGACGATCCCGACGCGCTGCTGCTGCTCGGCCAGCTCGTCGAGGAGGCCGGCTGCGACGTGGCGACTGCGGATTCGGGAATCGAGGCGTTGCGGCAGGCGCGCGAGCTGCTGCCGGACCTCATCTTTCTCGACCTCCGGCTGCCGAAGATCAGCGGCTTCGACGTATTCCGCATCCTCCAGACCGACGCCGCCCTGCGCGACACGCCGGTGATCATCGTGAGCGTCGTCGGCGTGGAATCGCGTCCCGAACTCACCGGCGCCGCGGAAATCCTCGACAAGCCCGTCAGCCGCCAGCAGGTCTTCGACCTCGTCCAGCGCTGGCTGCCTGGCACGGCGCGCTGAACTCGTCCCGATGACGTTTCCCCTCGTCCCGACGGCGCTCGCCGCCGGAGCGGCACTCGCGGCGCTGACGGCTGCCACGCGTGTGCGCGCCGTGCAGGTGCTGGACGACACGGTCGAGCGATGGGCGGATCCGCACCGCGCCCGGTGGCGCTACGTCGCCGGCGCGGCGACGCTCACCGGCGAGAAGTTCGTGCATCCGGTCATCGGTGGCGCGACCGCGCTCGCTGTGTACCTCGCGCGACGACCTGGCGATCCGTGGCGCGCGGTGCTCCCCCTGGCCGCGGCTTCACTCGGCGGGATCACCGTGCACCACGTGGTGAAGTTCCTGTACCACCGGCCCCGTCCCGAAGTCGCGCTTCGACGCGACAAGACGGAAGCCGCCTTTCCCAGCGGCCACACCACCAACGCGACGGCCGTGGTGGCGACGAGCGCGTGGATCCTTGCACACGAGAATTTGTTGCCACCGTCCGTCGCGCTGTGGATCGCCGTCATGCTGTGCCTCGCGACCGGCGTGAGTCGCGTGGCGCTCGGCTGGCACTGGGCCACGGACGTGCTGGGCGGATGGTTGGCGGGAATGGGCATCGCCGCCTTGTGCTGCCTGATGTACGAGGTGCTCGCGCGACGGTGACGACAAGGGCGGGCGATCCGGGGATCGCCCGCCCTTCCCGCCTCATCTCACCTCACCTCACCTCACGGCTTTCCGGGCAGCTGGATCAGCGGCGTGCCGCCGCCGGAGACCGTCGGCAGCTTGCCGTCCCACTTGTTCGCGATCTGGTACTGCACGAGCGTGGGCGTGATGCTCTGCGCCAGCAGTGTGTTGGCGCGTGCCTGCGCTTCCGCCTCTGCCGTGATGGCCTTCGCGCGGCCCGCGGCCTTGATCGAGTCGCCCTGCGCGTTGAACGTGTTCTTCTGCAGCTCGTTCTGCGCCGTGAGCGCCTGCTGCTGCATCACGTTCTTCTGGTTGATCGCCTCCATTACCTGCGACGGCGCCCGCAGCTCGTTGATCGTGAACTGCTTCACGTCGAAGCCGAGCGGCTGCAGGTGCTTCGCGATGAGCGCCGTCACCTTGTTCGTCACTTCCGCCTTCTTGGGCCCGATCACGTCCGCCACCGGCTCGGTGCCCACCACTTCCTGCAGCGCCTGGCGGATGGTCTGCTTCACGTAGCCGTGCGTGATCTGGTTGATGTCGGTACGGAACATCGTATAGAGCTGCGGCGTGTGCGCCTGGTCGAGCTGGAACGAGAGCGACACGTCGAGCGCGAGGGGCTGGCCCTCCACGCTGTTCACGTTGATCTCGTCGTTGAGCCCCGACCCCTCGGTCGAGCTGCGGGCCAGGATGATCGTCTTGAGGAAGATGGGGTACTCCTCGATTCCGGTGAGGAACGGTACGCGGCCGTGCACGCCCGGGCCAAGCGGCACCGGATCGACGCCGCCGCCGCCGCGGTGGATCACGATGCCCACGTAGCCGGGGTTCACGTAGGTGAACGTGTTCGGCAGCAGGACGAGGACGGCGAGCAGCGTCACCGCGCCGATCACGATTCGCCGGACCTTCTGGCGCGCGTCCGTGTCCTGCTCGAAGTGCAGGGTGCCAACGCGATCCGAGATGGGACTAGCCATGGAGCGTCTCCTTGTAGCAGTCGGGGCACACCCGCTCTCCGCTCGCGAGGCGTACCAGATGGTCTTCGGTGCGCAGGCCATGAATCGGACACACCAGCGCCGCCATGCGCTCCATACGCTTCCGGTTACGCGTCTGACGGAGTCGGGCGCCCGCTGGTGTAAACGCGATCAGCACCCAATAAAGAAGGGCACCCCCCGCCGCGATCAGCGCGACGAACAGCACCCCTTCTGTGATGATGGCACCCATTGGTTGCTTTCTCCGGCGCGACTCGGCGCGCCCTCGTTGAATCAACCCCTACGGTGCGTGGGCGCGGTTTGTTTCCTGCGCACAAGCATGGCACCGGGGGCGAACGAGCGCTACGGCGGACACAGGAAGTCGTCGCCTTGTCATCCTGAGCGCAGCGAAGGATCTGCTTGTCTACCGCCTGAGCGCAGCGGCCCAAGTGTCATCCTGAGCGCAGCGCCTGCCCTGAGCGCAGCCGAAGGGAAGGATCTGCTTTGCTACCGCCGCACGCCAGCCTGCGTGGCTTCAGTGCTAGTGCAGTGCCGCACGCAACGCGCCTTCCAGCGTGGGCTCCGCCCACTGGAATGCGCTCGCCGACAGCGCGTGCGGCCGCACGCGCTGGCCGGCGAGGATCGTGGCGTCGGCCATCTCGCCGTACAGCAGTTCCAGCGCGAGAGCGGGCACGGGAATGATCGCGGGCCGATGCAGCACGCGGCCGAGCGTCGTGGTGAACTCCGCGTTCGTCACGGGGTTGGGCGTCACGAGATTCACGGCGCCGTGCATCGCATCGGTGGCGAGGGCGTGCTCCATGGCGCTCACGTGGTCGTCGAGCGAAATCCAGCTCATCCACTGCGCCCCGCCGCCGAGCGGACCGGCGATGCCGAGGCGAAAGAGGGGAAGCATCTTTGCGAGCGCGCCACCGTGCGCGCTCAGCACGATGCCCGTCCTGAGCAGGACGAGCCGCACCCCAAGGTCCGCGATCGGCCGTGCTGCGGACTCCCATGCCTGCACCACGCCCGCGAGGAAGTCGCTGCCGGGCGCGCTGCGTTCGTCGAGTAGCTCGTCGCCACGGCTGCCGTAGTAGCCGATCGCGGAGCCGCTCAGCACCACGCGGGGCTTCGTCGTCATCGCGGCCACGGTGCGCGCCAGAAGGCTCGTGCTTCGCGTGCGGCTTTCACGGATGGCGCGCTTGTGCGCGTCCGTCCATCGCTGCGCAATCGGGGCGCCCGCCAGGTGCACGATGGCATCGCACCCCTCGAGCGCAGCGGGACTTAGCTGGTCGTGCGCCGGATCCCACGCGATGTCACCCGCCTGCGGGTCTCGCCGGCCGCGCACGAGCCGCCGCACGGTGTGGCCTTGCGCGCGCAGTCGCTGCACGAGAGCGGAGCCAATGAGTCCCGTCGCGCCGGAAACGGCGATCGTGGATGGGACTGTGCGTGATTGATGGGAAGCCGTCATCGCGTGAGGAGCGGCAAGTTGTACGCCCTGCCGTCGGTGCACGGTACAGCGGGATGGCTTGCCTCTTCCGGGCTTACAAGTCGCCGGATGCCAGCACCCGGCGCGCCAGAAGCCGCGCCGCACCCACGCTGTCGTACAGGCCCTCGTCGCAGCGGCGGCGCAGCTCCACCACCTCGTCCGTCGAGAGGGTGCGCTGGGAATCCCGTCTGCGGCCGATCGATTCTTGCATGTGCTCCGGGGCCTCGCAAGGCCCGTTGGCGCCCGGCGGTGAGGTCATAGATTTCTCCGTGCCTCATAATATCGGCACGTGGCAATCGCGACTTGAGCGTGATCGCGGTTTGCGCGGAAGGCAGCCGGCTCCTGCCGGCCTCGCCAGCTCGATCCAGTGCGACACCGGGCATATTGCGGTGCTGCCTCCGTTGCACGTATCAACCGTCCTTCCGGTTCCGCATGGCGACGATTCTGTACCTGGACGACGAACCGGCCATCGGGTTGATCCTAGCGGACACGCTCGAGCGCGCCGGCCATCGCACCATCGGTGCGCAGACCGTGCCCGAGGCGCTCCAGGCGCTCGCCACCGGCGACGTGGACCTGATCATCTCCGACTACCGGATGCCGGGGCTCACGGGTCTCGAGTTCCTGGAGCTGCTGCGCCAGGAAGGCAGCACCATCCCGCTCATCATGCTCACCGGGTACGGCACCATCGAGCACGCAGTGGCATCGATCAAGGCCGGCGCCATCGACTACATCACCAAGCCCGTGAGCCCGGAGCAGCTCGAGCTCGCGGTGTCGCAGGCGCTCGAGGTGGCGCGGCTTCGCAGCGAGAACCGGGCGCTGCGCCGCGAGGTCATGGAGTTCCGCAGCGAGCGCGCGATCATCGGCGAGACGCCGCAGATCCGCCGCCTCATGCAGACCGTCCTCACCGCGGCGCCGACGCGGGCGACCGTGCTGCTCGAGGGTGAATCCGGCACCGGCAAGGAACTGTTCGCGCGCGCCATCCACGACGCGAGCGACCGCCGCGACAAACCGTTCATCAAGCTGAACTGCGCGGCGCTGCCGGAAGGCCTCATCGAAAGCGCGCTCTTCGGCCACGAGAAGGGCGCATTCACGGGCGCCATCCGCCGCGTGGAGGGCGCGTTCGAGCGCGCACACCTTGGTACGCTGCTGCTGGACGAGATCAGCGAGATGCGGCTCGACCTCCAGTCGAAGCTGCTGCGCGTGCTGCAGGAGCAGGAGTTCGAGCGCGTCGGCGGCTCGCAGCCCATCAAGGTGGACGTCCGGATCGTCGCCACCACCAACCGCGACCTCGCCGCGTTCGCGGCACAGGGACACTTCCGGCAGGACCTGTTCTTCCGCCTCAGCGTGCTGCCCATCGCGATCCCGCCGCTTCGAGACCGCCGCGCGGACATTCCCCTCCTCGCGCAACGCTTCGCGATACGCACCTCGGAGGAGCTGAACAAGCCGATACACGGGATCGCGCCCGATGCGCTCGCGATACTCCAGGAATACGACTGGCCCGGCAACGTCCGTGAGCTCCAGCATGCGGTGGAGCGCGCGGTGATCCTCTCCGCCGATCCGGTGCTGCAGGTTCACGCATTCGACGGGGTCCGGTTCGGCCTCTCGCGCGGAGGCGTGCGCGCGGCGCCTCATGCGATCGCTGCCGCCCCCGTCCACGGTCACGCCGCGGACATCCCCGAGGGAGCGGTGGTGCTCACGTCGCTCAACCTCGAGTCGGCCGAGGAGGTGCTGATCACGCGGGCCCTCGAAGTGTCCGAAGGCAACCGGACGCGCGCCGCGGAACTGCTCGGCATGAGCGTCAGGACCCTGCGCAGCAAGTTGAACCGGCCAATCGGGTAAGCAGCGCCCGTCGGACTCCGGCCGGCGCATTGCGCCCGGCAGTCCCTGCCGGGCGGACGTTTTCTCCTAGCAGCTGCGTCGCATCGCACGCCGCTTGCCGCGTGAGCCCATTGCCGCGCAGAACCGCCCAAGCTGCTACTCCACAACAATTTAGATCGCTGCTTGCGAGAGCCGCGGCCGTGCTGGCCGGGCCCTTCCTGCATTCGGCAACATGGCCCCTGTCCTGCATTTTGATGGTGTCGCCGTTGCATTCGGCCCCATCTCACCGAGCCTGTTGCCCCTCCCGACTCCTTCGGGAGTCCCTCCGTCGCCGGAGCACGCCATGGACAAATCACTGCGCCGGACCACTTCCCCAGCGGGAGACGTGGCCGCTCGCGATGGCATGATCGAGGACAATCTCAGCCTCGTTCATTTCGTCGCGAAGAAACTTGGACGCAGCATGTCCACCGAGGTGGACCTGGATGAGCTGGTCAACATCGGCACCCTCGGCCTCATTGCGGCCGCGGAGTCCTTCGATGCGCGGCGGGGCCTGGCGTTCAGCACCTACGCGGTGCCACGGATTCGCGGCGCGATACTCGACGAGCTGCGTCGGCAGGATCACGTGCCCCGCTCCATCCGCCGGAAGACGCGCGAGATGGCACAGGCACGGGAGGTCCTGATGCGCGCGCATGGTCGTCCCGCACACGATGGTGAGCTCGCCGCGCAACTCGGTATCGACATCGAGACGCTGTGGCGCTGGCAGGCCGACGTGGAGCGCACGGTGCACCTCTCGCTCGACACGGGCGCCGATACAGGTGGCTACAGCCCGCTCTCGCCGCTCGACGTCCTTCGTGCTCCCGGCACCTCCGCCGACGAGCGCATCGAGCACGAGGAGCGCGTCACCGCACTCGGCGCGGCCATCCTCAGGCTCAAGCCGCAGCAGCGAACGGTCCTGTCGCTCCACTACTTCGAGGAGCTGACCGCGCGCGAAATCGCGCGGGTCCTCGAGATCAGCGAGTCCCGCGTATCACAGGTGCGCTCGAAGGCGCTCGAGGCGCTGCGCGACCTGATGCAGCCGCTGCAGGCATCGGCCTGACCATCGGCAGGGAGCGAGCGGTGTTCACGTTCAGCGGGCCTGCCGCTCCGCGCGCCTGACCTCCAGCAGCGACGGAAGCTCGAGCAGCCAGCGCCCGTCCGCGGCCGTGAGGGTACCGCCGCACGTGGCCGCCAAGGCAAGGACGTCGGTGTCCGGTGATCCGGGGGTCCGGATCCCGACGCGCACCGCGACATCGTTCCCGGACAGCTGGATCGGCACGGCCTCGCCACCAACCTCGTCGCCGGCACGCTTTGCCGCATCGATCAGGAGGAGCAGCAGCCGGAGGAGGGCCCACCGCGGTACGCGTACGGGTAGCGGGTTCCCCTCCTGTTCGAGCGCGCACGCCACCGACCGCATGCGCGGGTGGTGCGCATGGATGTCCAGCGCGATCGTGATCTGGGGCGCGAGCTCGAGCGCTTCCGCATCCGGACTCCGGTGGGCGAGAAGTCCCACCTGGGCACTCGCCGCGTGCAGGCGCGCAACCTCGTTCCGCAGCAGCGGCGTCTCGATCTGCTCGCCATCCATCGCCGCCAGCTCCGCGAAGGCGCTGAGCGAGGTGATGCGGTTGTTCATCGCATGCACGAGGCCCTGCAACAGCTCCTCGAACAGCGGCGTCCACGCGCCGGCGGTCACATCCACGAATCCGGGTTGGGCATGTGGGACGTGGAGAGGGAAGGACTGGCGCCGGCTGCGGGACGTGGATGCACCTGCATGAAGGTATGCTTCCCACGTGCCCCTATCACCACCGGCGGAAAAACTCGCATGCTCGCGCCCCCTTCACGAATACCCTGCATTGCGGTCTCGAAATGGACGAGCAGATCCTTCGCTCTGCTCAGGATGACACCCATCCGGAGGCAGCGAAGAACCTTGTCATCCTGAGCGTAGCCCTCCTCTTGTCATCCTGAGCGCAGCCCTCCCCTTGTCATCCTGAGCGCAGCCCTCCCCTTGTCATCCTGAGCGCAGCCCTCCCCTTGTCATCCTGAGCGCAGCCCTCCCCTTGTGTCATCCTGAGCGCAGCGAAGGATCTGCTTTCCCTGAACTGCTCGTGATGTCAGGTGCACATGATTTCACAAGAGGCTGGCGGCAATGGCCTCCGCGGCGCATCCCTTGCTCCAGCGCGCTGTGCGCTGCCGGCTTCCGCCGGCGTCGATGTCCCTACTTTGATCCTTGAACCGGAGCACCCCCGATGATCGTGGCTGCAGTTGAAGGAGGAGGGCTCACCGCCACGCTGGTGGCCCTGGCAGACCCCTGGGCCAAGCTCTACTCGCACTCCAAGGTCGTCTCCGCCGGTGTCACGTTCCTGCACGTGGCGCCGCTCATTTTTGCCGGCGGCGCCGCGTTCATGGCGGACCGGACCACGCTCCGCGTCTCGCGAGCGGGTGCGATGGAGCGCAGCCGGCAGCTTCAGGAGATCGCCGGGACCCACGCACTGGTGGTGAGCGGCCTCGCTCTCTCATTCATCAGCGGCATCGGCATGTTCTTCTCCGACGTCGAGACGTTCCTGCCCTCGATCTACTTCTGGGTCAAGATGGCCCTCGTGGGCCTGCTGCTCGTGAATGGATTCGTCATGACCCGCGTGGAGAAGCGGCTGGCAGCGGGTGGCGACGACCTGGCGTTGTGGGCGCGCATGCGGACGGTCGCCATCCTGAGCGCGGTGCTCTGGATGGCGACGACGCTTTCCGGCGTGGTCCTCAAGGAGTTCGCCTGACAGGATGAGCCGCGGGGCGGGCGGAGCGCTGGTGCCGCGCCGCCCGCTGGTGGCTAGGTTTGACCGATGTTGATCGGCATTGCCGGGATGGTCGGCTCCGGAAAGAGCACGCTGACCCGCGCCCTCGCGGCGCGCTTCGGGCTGCAGCACGCGCTCGAGAGCGTGGACGACGACAACCCGTGGCTGGAGCAGTTCTACTCCGGCGGCGAGGACGCCATGCGATCCCACGCGCTCCACCTGCAGCTCCACTTCCTCGCCACCCGGTTCGAGAGCATGCGGCGCATGCGCGGCACGGGTGGCAGCTGGATCCTCGACCGCACCTGGTACGAGGACGCCGAGATCTTCGCGCGGGGGCACTTCGAGGAAGGCTTCATGTCCGCCGTCGAGTGGGAGCTGTACCGCCGCCTGTACGTCGAGCTGCTGCATTCACCGGCCGCCCGGCCGCCCCGCCTGCTCGTGTACCTCCACGCGCCGCTGGACACCATCCTCGAGCGCATCCGAACCCGCGGCCGGCCAAAGGAGAAGGACACCAGCGAGGCCTACTGGGCAGCCCTGCATGCCCGCTACGAGCGCTGGATTGCCGGCTTCCGCGCCTGTCCGGTGCTCAGCCTCGACGTGCGGGGGTACGATCTGGTGGCGGACCCCCTGGCCATCGAGGAGATCGCAGTCCGCGTGCGGCAGAAGATCGAGCCGGAAATTCCGCAGACCGAGCTCGCGCTGGTATAGGTGGCCGTCGAACCAAGGTGGCGACCCAGGGTATCAGAACCGTCCGCTTCCACGAGCCCTCCAATGTTCAAGTCCCGCCTCCTCCCCGCGCTGCTCGCTGCGTCCGTGCTGGCGGCCGGCTGTCGCGAAAAAGCCCCCGCGCCCACTGATTCTGCGCTTGCCCAGGACCTGGCGATGGCGCAGCGTGCCGGCGCGGCTGGCCCGTCGGTGTTCAACGACGCACCCATCGGCGGCAGTGCCGCGGCGAGCCGTGCGCCGGCCGCTCGCGTGCGCAACCCCACGCCGCCGCGCGCCAACGCGCCGACGCCGAGGCCCAGCCCACGCCGCGACCAACCGCCCGCCCCGGTGGCGCGGTCGCCAAGACCCAGTCCGCCGCAGCCGGTGGACCAATCGCCGGCGCCGGCGCCGGCGCCCACGCCCGGACCGGCACAGGGGATCATCGGTTCCGGTTCGCGCGTCGGGATGAACACCAATGCGAAGGTGTGCACGGCCAACCTGCTGCCGGGCGACAAGTACACAGCCACCGTCTCGAGTGGCATTTCCGGCTCGAATGGGGCGTCGATTCCCGCCGGTGCGACGGTGGTGCTCGAGGTGGCCTCCGTGGACCGGTCGGACCCCATCGAGGCGAGCCGCATCACCTTTCGCGTGCGCTCGATCGACGTGAATGGACAGCCGCAGCCGGTGACGGGTGACGTGGCCGTGCTGGCCTCGATGGACAAGGTCGCGTCGTCGTCGGGAAACGACCGCAACAAGGTGATTGGCGGCGCGGTGGCTGGCGCGGTGCTGGGCCGGATCTTCGGGCACAGCACGAAGGCGACGGTGATCGGCGCGGCGGCCGGCGCGGCCGGTGGTGCGGTCGTGGCGAACCGCTCACGGGCCAGCGACGCGTGCCTGGCCGAGGGCAGCCCCCTCCGGCTGACGATTACCCACGATATCGTGGTTCGCAGCGCCATCTGACCAGCGTGCCGGCGCTGCGCCGGCACGCTGGCAGAATGCGCGATCCGTCGCAACTCGCATGAGCACGGCGCGCGCGGACCGTCGTGTTGAAAACTCAAAGCGTTGTCACGAAAAGGGTTGGGAACAGGCAACCAGCTGGTCTACAGGTTGCCTTGGGGGTGCCCGTCGGCACATCCTACCTGGCGACTTCTCGACCTGCCGCTTCCTCTCCACCCCCTCCGGAGAAGCATCCTATGATGAATCGTACCCGTCGTGGCTTCACGCTCATCGAGCTCCTGATCGTCGTCGTCATCATCGGCATCCTGGCCGCGATCGCGATCCCGAAGTTCGCCAACACCAAGTCGAAGGCGTACATCGCCGCGATGAAGTCGGACCTGCGCAACCTC